>JAFXNC010000007.1 GCA_017529875.1 Ruminococcus sp.
CTGTTGTCTGACCATTTCGTTTTGCTGAGCTGAATATTGTAACCGTTGATCGAAATGGGTCTGTCCACTCCCATCTGTCCACTAAACAAAGCCATCTTTGCTACAAGATCAGCTTCTTCAAGATACTGAGGCACTAAAGGGAACTTTATGCCTAAAGATGCCAGCAACCATTCCTCGGCGAGGGAAAAGCCTCTGAAATCGTCGCAGGGGGCATCGATAAGATCAAGATAATAGAGCTTGTTGCTGTTGAAGTTGGTGGAGTGGGCGTTATAATAGGTGACGCCGTCGATAACGTAGGACTCCTGTATGGGGTTGGGCTCGGTCTGTTCGTCGGCATATACTGTCCCGGCGGGTGCGTTCAGAACTGCTCCCGCAGCTGCGCCAAGTGCCACAGCCGCAGACAGGGTAAAACTCGTAAGTTTTCGTGTCAGAGTTTTAACTTGCGTCATAATATGACCTCCTTAATATAATGATCGCATCTGCGTTATTTTTAACTTCCAAATATATTATACCATTCATCTGCATACTTGTCAATAATCAGGTTTACCCGGTCTTGTGGCATATACTACACACTTACGATACAGTGTAGTATAAATGCCATATCGCAGTCACAGCCTGAATATAACGCAGAACGGCGATTCATTCTTTATCCTTTACCGTCTCGACGATATCCCATTTCTTGACCATTCGCATGGAGATCATATGGCTCACGAACACATACAACAGCACCAGCAGCAGGGTGAACAGATATGCCCGGAAGTCGTTCACAAAGGGATAGGAACGGTCTTCTACCTCCAGCTTGTTCAGGATGAACTTCGTCACAACGGTGCCTGCCGGGATGCCGATGATGCAGGCAAACAGATAGTACACCCCTGCCTGGGTCATCAGGCGTAAGGACAGGCCGGAATACTGGAAACCGAGCGTCCTCAGTACGCACAGCTCCTTTTTCTGCTCCTGGAGGTTGGTGCAGATAGTGTTGACGACGATCACCATACCGATAGTCACCGCAAAGGCCAGAGCGATCAGCGCACAGATACCGAAGGCGCGGAATGCACTCTCGATACCGGCGTAGCTCTTGGCTGTAAAGGAGGCGTAGATGAAGCTGTCCTCCTTTGAAAGCAGCTCCATGAGGGCGACTTCGTTTTCCTTATCCACCTTGCAGATGACGGAGCACATATCCGGCTTGCCAAGCGCCTGCGCCGAACTGAGGGAGATATACTGGCTGCGGCTCTCGTATTCCTCGGTGATGCCGGCTACCGGTATCTGCTTGCCCTCTATCAGGACAGTGTCCCCTGCTGACACGTTGAGGGGGTCGGCGGTGTGCTTTTCGAGGAGTATGCCCTGCTCCGGGGGAGACAGTCTGTCCCTGTTTTCATCGAAGATGCTGATGAGCTGCAAGTCCCCGGGGACCGCCTTGATGATCTGTTCTCTTGACGCGCCGTTACCGGTTATGGTCTTTGAATAGTAGTATATTACTTCCTTGTCCCCAACAAGGCCTGATGCGGTCAGCCTGTCAAGGAGGCTGCTGTCGGGCACGGAGTCTAAGTATATCTCGCAGTCGTAATGTATACGGTCCTCGAACCGGTCGGATAAGATCAGATTCTTGGAGAGGTCGAAGGAAAATGATGCAAATATCAGCACTACCGAGGAAGAAAGGCAGACTATGGAGAACACAAGCCTTTTCTTGTTTCTCAGCAGAGATGAGATGCAGTACTTCATAAAGGGCGGGATCCTCAGCCTGGACAGCAGCCGGCCTTCGTGGGAGGATGCTGCGGGGGAGGGCCTTGACATGGCCTCGGAGGGGTGTATGCGGCTGACATAGCCCGTAGAGAATACAGTGGCGATCTGACCGACGACCACTGTGAGCAGGATCGAGATAAGTACCCGCACCCAGTGGATCGAATAATTGAAATAGTGCAGGTAGAAAAAGTCCCGGAAGAATGTACCGATGAAACGTGTTACGCCGAAACCTATGCACTGCCCCAACAGGACTGCACCTGCGGAGACCAGGATATTGATGCAGCAAAACAGACCAACGATCTGGTTTTTCGAGTAGCCGAGGGCTCTCAGTATGCCTATCTCACGGCGGCACTGGCGTATCATGAAGGACATGAACAGAAACTCCGCGATAAGCGAGACTACAAAGAACACCGCCGGCACATAGAGAGACATTATCTCCAGGGGCTCAACGTTGACGTCCCTGCTGTGCTTTGCCGACGAATCGTCGTAGGTGTAGCTTTTCTTGATCTTATCCCTGCCGATGATGCTTTCGGCGTCGGTGAGTACGCTGTAAGGGTCGGCGCCGGGCTTGACGCGCAGCAGTAACTGATTGCAGAACTGGTCATAGCCCTTCCACTCGTCAAGCTGTTCACGGGCTTTTCTCAGCTCGTCTTCCACGTCGTTGAATCTTCTGAGGACATCGAGCCAGGAGCTGTCGGCTTCATCGCGGTTGTTCTGAAGCTCATCCTCTCCGTCCTGAAGGCTGGCCTTGCCCTCGGCTGCGGCTTTCTCGATCTCCCGGAGTCCGGCTTCGATCTCGTCTTTGGCTTTGAGCAGGTCTTCCCTTGTTTCGGTCAGGGTCTTCTGACCTTCAAGGTACTGAGCGTAGTATTCGTCATACTCAGCCTGGCCGTCTTTGAGTTTCTTTTCCTCGGAAAGCAGCTCACGTTCGTATTTTTCGTACTCGGAATAACCCGCATCCACCTGACTGAGGCCGTCGGCGATCTTTGCAAGCCCCTCTGACAGAGCGGCACCGGCTTCGTCAAGCTGTTTTTCGCCCTCGGCGATCTGAGCGGCGCCGTCGTCTGCTTCACGCTGCTTTTCAGCGATCTGCTGACGTCCCTCCGCGATCTGCTTTGAGCCGTCCTCGATCTGACCGAGTCCGTTGTCTATCTCGTTAATGCTGTCATCAAGCTTGCCGATGATCTTGTCAAGGTCTACCTTCGGCATCTCAAAATTGTCAGAGATTCTCTCCCACGAACTGCGGCTCTCACGGATGATCTCGTTTACCAGCTGCCGGACTGCATCGGGATCGGGGTCGCTGTTCATGAGGTCGGAGAGCTTTACGGCGCAGGCCTGCATCTTGTCTGTATAGGAATAGTACTCCTTAATTACGGCTTCAAGCTTGCTCTTGGTAATACCTACCGATGCGAGGAGCTCCTCTGCGACGGTCTCGTCGCTGAGGACAGAGTAAATACTGCCCATCCTGTCCGTATCGGAAAGCATTGCACTGATCTCGTAATAGGCTTTCTGCACCAGCTCATAGGGGTCCGGGGCATCCTCGGACATACTTATGATCTCAGTCACCGCATCGGCATATCCTCTGACGGTGTCAACGGTCTCCCGGAGAGTTCCGAGCTGCCGCCGCTTTTCAAGCAGCTCAGCTTTCGTTTCAAGGAGCTGGCTCTCGCTGTCCTCCAGCTCCCGGAGCTTTTTGGCGATCTCCTGCCGTGCGGCTTTAAGTTCAGCCTTTTTCTTCGCCAGCTCCTGCTCCTTTGTTTTCAGCTCGTTGAGCTGATCCAGCAATTGCGTTTTGCTGGATGTCAGAGCAGCTTTCGTCGAATCGAGCAGAGCCTTCTTCTGGCGCAGTTCCTCGCGGCCTGCATCCAGTTTTGCTCTCCCCTGCCGCAGATCCTCGGCGGACTTGTCAAGCTCTGCTTTCTTTTCCGCAAGCTCCTTTTCTTTTTTCTCCAGCTCCGCAAGGCCGGCATCGACCTCGTCGAGCTTGGTCAGCAGCTCCTGTTTTTTGGCTTCGGCTTCACTGAGCTTTTCTGCAAGCTCGGCTCTTTTTTCTTCAAGTGTTTTTTCTGCCTCGTCCAGCTGGTCGAGGGCGTTATCGCGCTGGTCTTCGGCCTCTTTTTTCTGCCGCTGATATTCTTCGCTGTTCTTTTCCCATTGTGACTTTGCATCTTCGTACTGCGGGTCATTAACTTTGCTCAGCAGCTCGTCGGGGATATAAACGTACCCGATATCCGTACTCACCACAGTCATAGCCCCGAGCTTGTGAAAAGCGATCATTTCGGGTCTGCCTATGACTGCCCTGACCATACATTTCCAGGACCTGTTATCAGCACGGAGCTCCACCTCGTCCCCGGCGTGGATATCGTTGAGCTTTGAAAACCTATACTCTATGAGTATGGGAAACTCAGCCTCTTTATCGCTCTTTTCCCAGTAGTATGTTCCCTGGAACTCAGTTTCGGAGTAGGACATAGCCTGCATCGAATAGAACACTCCGCCTTTGCCCACCATGGTCAGATTACCCACCAGCCGGGCATCAGCCGCCTCCACTCCCGGCAGCTCTGACAGCTTTTCCGTAACGTCCCGGGTCATGACCTCG
Source organism: Ruminococcus sp. (assembly GCA_017529875.1). Taxonomy (GTDB): domain Bacteria; phylum Bacillota; class Clostridia; order Oscillospirales; family Ruminococcaceae; genus FB2012. Next base: position 4,337 of record JAFXNC010000007.1, read on the forward strand.
GTCTCGATGAAGGCATCGGGATAACGCATATCCTCGATGTAATCATCAAGAGTGTTTTGCAACGACAGATAGCCGTTAGCCAGTCCCGACAACAGACCGCAGCCCAAAGACGAGACCAGGATCATCGCAATAAGAAGCCTTGTATATTTTTTTATGATCGCTCGAAATATACTTTTCTTCACAGAATTACCAGTCTATCCTTTCTGCCGGGACAGGTTCATCGTTTTCATACGAATCAACTACCCTGCCGTCCTTCATCGTTATCACACGGTCTCCCATCTGGGCGATCTCCCTTGTATGCGTAACTATCACTACCGTTTTGCCGTGCTCTCTTGACAGCCTTTCAAGCTGCCTGAGTATCTGCTTTCCGGTCTCGAAATCAAGAGCCCCGGTAGGCTCGTCGCAGAGCAGGAGATCGGCGTCTCCCGCCAGCGCCCGCGCAATGGCGACACGCTGCTGCTGTCCGCCGGAAAGCTGTGAGGGATAGCTTTTCTTTTTCTCCGTGAGCCCCATGAGCTCGATCATATTGTCAACGATATGCGGATCGTTCTTTGTGTTGGCGGTGAGCTCCACATTTTCCCGGACATTCAGCTCGCCGATAAGATTGAAGGACTGGAAAACAAAACCGATGCACTTCTTTCTGTAATCGGTGAGCTCTCTGTCCCTGAATCTGCCGATCTCTTTTCCGCGAAACAGGATGCTCCCGCCGGTGGGGGCGTCCATGCCGCCGATCATGTTGAGCAGCGTGGATTTCCCGGAGCCGCTGCTGCCGAGAATGACAAACAGCTCCCCCTCGTATATATCCAGATCAACTCCGTCAAGAGCCCTGACCTGATTGTCGCCTGTGCCGTAGGTCTTATGAAGATCCCTGACCTGAAGGATGCAGCCTTTTATCTTACCGTTCATTGAAATGTCCCTTTCGTGAGCTTTTTTCAGTGTTCCGGTATGCACCGGAGCATTGATAGTTTGTTGCCGATATATAGAATTTTTGTTACAGTTATACATGATAATTGTAACACAAAACCCGTAAAATGTCAAGGTATACATTCCCGACGCAAAGCATAGAACGGCTGTTTGAAGGCATAAAACAGCCGGTGCAGAAGTTCATGCTGCACCGGCTTATATTGTCAGTCGTTGGTCTTTGTTTCGGCGTCGTGGATCGCCTGGTCTACGTTCTTGGCGAGATCCATGCTCTGGAACTCGTCTGTGCCGGAGAGGTACATCTTGAAGCCGGGGGTGGCGTCGTACTTGACCTTGGCCTCATCCACATTGATACCCAGCACATGACCGCCCTTGGTCTTGTCGGTGCTGATAAAGTGCAGATGCCAGCCGGGAGTGTTGAGTCCGTTCATATAATCCGGGCAGTAAAGCGCCACAACAGTTCCCTCAACGTTCTCCAGATCGAACTCGGCCTGCTCTGCCGCCAGCACTTCGTCAAGAGGCTTGTAGGGCTCCTCCTGCTTGGGCTCGCTCCTTACTTTAAGGCTCTTGAAGGTGCCGTCTACCCTTACCATGTAGAACAGGTTCTTGCCGTTTTCCTTGACGATCTTGTCAAGCTCGGTCTTCATGGCCTCGAAGTCCTTGACATCCTTAACGTCAAACTCGCCGTCCACATCGAAGAAGGTCACGTTGGAGAAGGGTATCATCTCATCGTCGGGGACTACCTCAACGGTGCCGTCGGCGGCTGCGCGGTAGACTACGCCATCCAGCATGATGAGCTCGCCGTTCACGCCGTCGAATGTTCCGATACCCGTATCGCCCCGCTCTTTAAGTGCCGCCACGGAGATGATGCCGTTGTAATAGCCCTGCACCAGGGATTGCAGCAGCGCCACCTGATAAATGGTCTCGGTGTTCACCGGAACAAGCTTTTCATCCACTGCATCGGGCTTTTTCTCTATGGTCACGCCAAGATATTCCTCCAGGGCAAGCCCCTTGTCGGTGATCTCGTGGGCGATCTCCGGGCTGCCCACATAGCGGATATGCCAGGGCTCATAGCTGAACTTGGTGACGTCCTCCTTCTCCTTGGTGTAGCGGAGAATGAAGCCGTAGTCAGCCAGCTTTGCATGGATCTTCTCCCAGAGCTCCGGGTACTGCACCAGGTCTTCGTTGTAGATGATGTCCTTGCCGTCAACGGTGAGATAGAGGTCTATTGCCAGCGCCGACTGATGCTCGGAGTAGCCGGGGACGGCAACGTACTGCTTGACGTATTCAAGGCCGTATCTGTCCCGGTAGCGCTGCATGATCTCCTCCTGCTCCGCAACGCTGCGGTAGCCGGTGTCGATGTCGATATGCACGTCTTCCTTTTCGAGAGCGGCTTTCAGCTCCTTGTAGGCAGCCATAGCACGCTTTTCAACGAAGACGTCATATTTCTGGGAGTTGGTGAAGCTCTCTATCGTTATCTTGTCAGCCCAATCGTCGGGGAGCTTGTTGCCGTAGGATGCCAGCACCAGATAATCAACGCCGTCGATGATATTGGTGGGGCGCTGTGAGGGAGTCTCCGGCTGAGATGCGGTCTCGCTGTCGGCAGTGCTCTCGGGGGTGCTTTCGGGAGTACTCTCGGCAGTGCTTTCGGCGGCGCTTTCCGCTTTGCTTGAAGAAGTGTCCTTCTCAGACGAGCTGTCCGAGCCCGCGCACCCGGTCATCCCCGAAAAGCAGAGAATAAGAGCCAGCAGTCCCGCTGTGATCTTTTTGTTCATATTTGTTCCTCCTTAGTATGATCAGGCGAAACTGGTTATACAGCTTCGCCTTATTCATATATTATACATCATTTCATGCGTTTTGTCAAATGCATTTCAGTTTTCAGCGGTGAAATTGAAGCCCGTGCCGTCGCTGTCCCGCCATACGAGGGCATTGTCACCGACGGTGATGCTGCCGAAGTGATGTTCGCTGAGCACTTCGGAGTCAGTGTACTCCCCTTCTGCGTCGTAGACTTTAAGAACAAGAGTTCCGTCGCGGTAGACCAGTTTTGAGCCTTCGTTTTTGACGCTGAAAGTCCACACATAGCTTTTGCCCATTACGCTGCCGCCGAGTACTTCGCAGTAAGCCGTGTCATCTCCGTTGTTCACGACTGTCAGGGTCGCCAGCGAGCCGTTGGCATCACTGTATCTGCCCTCGGGGATCGCAGCTGCGGGAGCAGCAGTTTCCGCACAAGCCTCAGTCTGAACCGGAGCTGCGGCGGTGTCCCTTATAGCACCTGAGTCAGCCGATGCGATAAGCACCGCAGCGGTACTCATCATGATCACCGAGACAGCGGCGCCGATGATGACCTTGATACTTCTGTTCTTTCTGCTTGCGTTCTTTTTCATACTGATCGTCTCCTTTTCTTGCTGTGATCTTATGATACCACAAACCTGAGCTGTTTTCAATCGACAATCTTGGCTCGATCTGTCGTATATGCAACAGATATACCGCAAAGTGCTGCATATGCGACAAAACTGGTGAAAACTGTCTATGAACTAAAAACCGGCACAGCAGTCTTCGCTGTGCCGGGATATAGTATTACTAATGTCGGGAATGACGGACAAGATCAGCAAGAGTCATTCATCTTATTTCTTGGGTTTCCAATGCTTACCGACATCTATCATTGATTCTACTGCTTCTTCGTTCATGTGTAATTCAACGCATTTCGGTGCCATGGTAACAGAATGATCCGGCAGCGGTTTTCTTACAACTGAGCCTGCGCCGATGACGCACTTGCTGCCGATCTCAGTTCCGTTAAAGATCAGCGATGAACTGCCGATAAAGCACCTGTTACCGATCTTAACATGGCCTAATATGTTTGCCTGCACTCCGATAAAATTATGATCACCGATCGAATCATAATGTGCGACTGAAGATCTATGGATGAAAACGTTATTTGAACCTATCTTTGCATTATACCCTATATACACCTGCTCATTGATCCAGTTGCCTTCACCGATATCATCCGTTTTGATCACAGCGTCCGGCGCAATAAGGTTGGCAAAATGAAAACCTTTGTTTTTCAGATAATTGAATTTTTCTTCCCTGACCTTACAAAGCTTCTGATACCATGAAACAGCAATGAAAGCCTTTACCTCTGCGGGATCAACATGGTTTTCCAGTGTTTCAGCCGGATAAACAGGAAGGCCGTTGAATGTATCATTTTTGATGTACTCCTGGTTTACTGTGAAACCGATTATATCATAGAGATCGTACAAATGTACAAAGTCGATTATTTCTTTTACAAGATGCCCGGTCCCGAAAATGATCAGCTTTTCTTTCATATATCATTCCTCCAAATCATTCAGTTATAACTCCACCGTTGCGATCCTCGGCTCGAAGCAGCAGGTGGGCCGCAGGCATACTATGCGCACGCCGCTCGCTCTCTGGGGGCCGACCTTCATGAAGGTCGCCAGCACGCTCACGTCTCCGTGGAGGCCGAGGGCTCCGATGTTGGCTTCGTTCACCCGCCGGGTGATCTCCTTTTCCATGTCGCTCTGGACGTCGTAGCAGCCGTCTGCCTGAGCCTGGAGCATCATTGATGCGGCCTCGAAATGCGAACGTCCCACACCCACTGCAAGAGTGCAGGGCGAGCATCCAAGCTGCGCGACCGCCTCCGTTGCCCAGTTCACGATCTCGTCGAGGACGACCTGAGTGTTGTGCTTGTGGAAGACCCGGTAGGTCTTGCCCCTTATGGCAGGGCCGCCGCCGAACATCAGGATATGCAGGCGGAGGACATCGTCCTCGCAGCGCCTGAGAAGTATGGGCGCAGGCTCTACGCCGGCGCTGTCGGGGTTAAGGCCGCCGGACTGATCTATCCGGTGGCTGTCGTCCCCCATGATGCCCATAGGTCTCCCCGGCAGAGCGCGAAGCCCCTGCTTTACGCCCTCTCTTATGGCATCAAGGAGCTTGCCTGTCACGGCCTGGTTTTCGCCGACTTCAAGCACAAGATGAGGTATACCCGTATCATCGCAGAGGGGAGAACGGTTCTTCTCGGCGGCCTCAGCGTTTTCGAGGATCGTTTCAAGCACCCACCTGGCCTTGTCGTTGGACTCGCGGTCTATGGCTCTGCGGTAGGCGTTTTTCTTGTCCTCACGGAAAGTAGAACCCGCCGAAACGAGAGTGTTCCTCACAAGCTCGACGGTCTTATCAAAGTCAAAATTACTCATAAATGCTCCTTCCGTGGGCTGCCGCGATTATGGCGGGATAACGATCGACTTTAAGGATATGCAGCGCCTCCATGCCCTCCTCGGGGAAGGCCGCCACCTTCTGCTCCAGGGTCTTGTCACCCAGCAGAGCAGTAACCGGCGGGATAACCGCATATACCGAGTTGTACCTGTTAAGCGCGTCCACAGTTTCCTTGTGCAGGGCGCCCTTGCCGAGATGCAGCTTGATGCCGTACTTTGAGAGGGGCTCGATGCTGCTTTCGATCTCCAGCTTGTTGCTGGATGTGGGGCCTACGCCCGCAGGGCTTACCGCGGTGTGGAAGATCACGCCGCCTTGCAGATCGACGTTGATCTCATTAAGCCGGCCCTCCTCGGCGAGCTTTACCACCTTGGGCAAAACGGCGTCGCGCCCGCAGAAGATATAGCCGGAGATGCAGACCGTGTCCCCGACGTTGAGGGAGTTTATCACTTCGTCGGTTATGGGAGTGGTTATTTCTGTCATTATTATCAGACCCTTGCTTTTTGATTTTTATTTGAGACAGCTGCTATGAGCTTTTCTACTATTAACGAGAGCATCACTGTTAGCGCCAATACCATTATCGGCATCAGATACTGAGCTGCGGTGCTGTCATCTATCCCAAGCTTTGAATAGGCGATCTTCAGCGATTGCCATACAAAGGGGTGGATAACATATACCAGCATGGAGTACTTCTTACCGAATTTAGTCAGGATGTTATTCTGTCCGATATTCCCGTTCTTGACCGCAAATATGAAGATCGCAGTGACCTGGGGGAAAGTGCAGATATTCACGCCGAAGTCCCTTCCGACAGCATACCGCTCGGGGATACACAAAAGCGTGGACAAAACTATGACCGTAACAAGCAGCTCATTGGACAGCTTTTCGGTTATCCTCTCCCGATACCTGTGGATCAGATGCCCCAGCATAAAGAATGCGAGACCCTCTATCAGGAAATTGCGGTAGATCATATTCGCAACGCTCACGCCGATAATGTGACAACCCTGAGCAAGGGAAATGTAGACAAGTATCAGCACAGGTATCAGATAATAAGCTATTTTCTGCATTTTCAGCTTATCCGTTATTGCATACAGGATATACACATACAATAGCGAAAACAGGAACCAGAGCTGACCTGCTATGATAAAGGGTTTATTGAACAAAAGAAAGAAGATCACGCTCTTGCCCGATACGGAAATGCTTTCACCGAGGAACAGATATTTTGCGGCGGCGAACAGTAAATAAAAAACAGTGGAGGCAGCTATGATGATCAGTATGTGCTTTATCTTGCGTGCGGCGGGAAAGCTGCGGCCGTTCTCGTAATAGGAGAAATACCCCGAGACCATAAAGAAATAGGGCACGCAGAACCTTGATACACACTGCACCAGAGTACCCAGGGTGCCGGGAAACTCGCAATGCATGAAAACAACAGAAATACAGGCTATGCCTTTGACAAAGTCAAGGCAATAGTTCCTCTCCGCACGGGTCTCAGCCATTTGTTTCACCTTTTCTTCTGTTATTTATCAAACTGATGACCTTATCAATTATAATTGACAGGATTATTGTGACGATCACAACCAGGACCGGCAACAGATACAGAGCAGCCGTGTTTTTGGCAATTCCTACTTTTGAATATCCTTGCTCAAGGGTATGCCATACAAACGGATGGAGCACATACACGAACAGAGAATACTTCACTCCCAATTTGGTAAGAGCTCTTGTACTTCCCATACTCCCATTCTTGAGCGCAAATACAAATATAGCAGCGGCCTGCGGAAAACTGCTGATACAATATCTGAAATCTCTGCCAAAAGCAAATCTTTCGGCAAGACACAGCAAAATTGAAACCGAAATTATTAGTATCAACTGAATATTGGTGAACTTTGAAACTATCTTTTCCTGATACTTGTGGATCAGGTGTCCCAGCATAAACATCGGGAAGCCTTCGATCAGGAAATTGCGGTAGAGTGTTCTGGGTACACTTATGCCTATTAGATAATCACCTCGATTAAGAACTATTCCGGCAATTACCAAAACAGGTATGGAGAAATACGCGATCTTCTGCAGTTTCAGCTTATCCACAGCAGCATACAGGATATACAAATAAAGCAGTGCATACAAGAACCAAAGATGATCGCTTATAAAGAACATTTTATTGAATAAAACAAAATCAACAATATCCTTGAACCCTACGGAAAATACAGAATGTAAAAACAGTATTTTGGCAATGCCGACTAAAATATAGAATACAGTAGCAGCAATTACTATTATTGAAATATGCTTTATCTTTCGTCCTGCGGGAAACTTTCTTCCGTCCTTGTAATACGAAAAATAACCTGACACCATAAAGAAATACGGAACGCAGAATCTTGATACACAGTTGACTATGATACCCATAGTTCCCGGAAACCTGCAATGAACAAACACAACGCAAATGCAAGCTATTCCTTTTACATAATCAAGGCAGTAATTTCTGCCTGAATGACTTTCAGCCATTTGTAACACCTCAGAGTTCTTTGATAGCGGCAGCCTTCACAGCCGCCAAAAGGAGCTCATTCATTCACCGCAAAGAGCTTAACGTGACCGCTTTCATCTCTGATCACACCGTAGGCTCTTGCTCTGTTGTAGATCTTCTTCGCCCAGTTGGTATGGGGTCTGATCTCGTTCATCTTGTTGCCCCCGGAGCCCTTTACAACACCGCCGGCGGTCCCGAGTATCTGGCAGGCATCGTCGTATTCTTCCTTAGTGACAGCCATCATCGCGTTGACGAATTTAACGTGGGTGGGGTGGATGACCGTCCGACCCACAAAGCCGTTTGCCTTGTCAAGTATAACCTCTCTGAGCAGACCGTCTATCTCGTCGTTCACAAGACTTTTGCGGGTCACAAGATAGTCCTCGATACCGTAGTGAGGGAGCTCGTCAAACATCAGCTCCTTGGGGGCTCTGAAATACTCCCATACGGGTCCCGAAACCACATAGTCGTTATTCCGCTCGAACATATTAACTATATCGCACAGGCACTCCCGGACAGTCATTATATCGTAGACCGAATAGCCCACGCCCCGGCGCACGCCGAATACGGAGGAAAAATCAGTAGCGCCCACGCGCACCTGGAGCACAAGCTCTCTGTATTTGTCAAGTATCCGCTTGATGCCTGTGAGCTCGTACATACGGGTCTCCTTGTAGGCTACCTCTTTATCCTCGATGATCGGCATACCGTAGATTATCTCGCCGAACTTCTCGTTCAGATCACGGAGATAGGCGAAATATTCATAGCCGTTCTCCGCATTGAATTTCGGGAAATTGATACCGCAGAGGCTCCTGACCTGATGCTTGGTAAGGTTTGAACCGAAATGCTTGAACTGCGCCAGATCACGGATACGCACAAAGATAAGGGGCACCTTGTCGGCGTCGAGGGTGCCGTTCTCAACTGCGGAGGTCACGTTGTCAAGCATGGTGTGGATGTTTTCCTCAGCTTCGAGCACCTTGTCCTCCGGGCAGGCATCCTCGCAGCAAAGCACCATGCTCGTCAGTCCGGGCATCGCATTAGAGAGGATCTTCGGAGTGAAGTCCTTGAATCCCGGCATATACATAGTTGCGCCCAGGCAGTATTGCAGCAGATCCCGTTCGGTGTATTTATCAAAATGCTCCGGCTCGACAACAAAGGTGAAGTCGGGGTTATACATATGATGTCTCATTTACTGTATTTCCTTCTTTCGGTTTATACAAGGCTCCCCTTAGGAGACCATACTGCCTCGGGATAGTACTCGTCGATCATTCTCTTGACCAGACTGCACTGCTTGGCGCGTTTTCTCGCATCGTCCTCGGTGCTGTCCCAGCTATGGGTGGCAGCCACGGAGCCGCCTGTTTTCAAGTATATCGGCGCGGCTATGCGGATCATTTCGGGGACTTCGTAATGCCTGATGAAACCGCCGGTGGACTTGGGGTTCTCGGTGTGGATGTCGATAGGACAGTCAACAGCCTGCCTCATAGCGGCAAGCATCTGCAGCTGTATGTCGCGGACGGGATTGATGGAGTCTGCGCCCAGCATTTCAAGCACTTTCGCGGAGCAGGGGTTGCCGTGTCCCGCGTGAGCGGAGACCTTGAAGTGGCAGTCCGCTGGGATCTCGCCGGCCTTGCGCATCTCGTTGAGCGCCCACAGGCAGCCCTCGTCGTAAACAAGGAATCCGCGGCATCCCAGCCTTGCGGCACGCTTAACGTCCTCGATAGCTCTGACCACCTGCTCCTGACCGCGGAGGCGGTAGCCCATTCTCACGCCCTCCTCGGTGTGAACAGAGGCCGAAGTATCGGTAGTTGCACGGGGGCCTATGGCGAGGATAAGGTCGGTCTGCCACTTGTGAGCCAGTTCAACCATTCTGCCGATCTCGTCATCGGTGAGGCGCATAATGCCTTGAGTCTGGGTAACTCTGTGAAGATACAGTCCATAGCCGTCCATAGCTTCAAGCAGAGCCTTCATTACCTTGGGGCCCTGGATTCCGGGCACCTCAAAGCGATACTGTCCGCCGTCGGCGAAACGCTTTTCAGATGTGGGAAGATCGTAGGCATCGCCCTTGGGCAGGCCTATCGACTGTAAGAATTCTCTTGTTTTATCCATACTGTTCATATTCATACCTCTTTACTTGTTATTCAGATCTTCGATAAGCTGATCTATGGCCTCTCTGTGGTCAAACACGATGGGCGGCAGCTTTCTGCTGAGTCCCTTGTGGATACGCACATCTATGAATGCGGTCTTTGACGCATTTTTCAGCTTTTCAAGGGCGGCGATAAGCTCCTGCTTTGTTGTAACAGGCTTGCCGACGGTCTCATATCCGCAGGCCTCGGCGATCTTTGTGAAGTCGATCAGGTGCCCCGCCGAGGGCTGTCCTCCCACGCTTTCGTGAGCGCCGTTGTTGAGCACTATATGGATGAGATTAGGGCAGGGTCTGGTGCTTGCCATAGCGAAGCTGCCCATATGCATTATAGCTGCGGAGTCGCCGTCGAAGCAGACCACCTTGCGGTCGGGCTTTTCAAGGGCCATACCCAAGGCCACCGATGAAGCGTGACCCATGGAGCCAACGTTCAGATAGTCGTGGGACTTGGTCTCGTTCCTGCGCTCACGCAGGAAGAAGAGCTCTCTTGTAGCTCGTCCCGTGGTGGCGGAGTATACCGTATCCGCAGGCATATTATTGAGGACGACCTCGATAGCCTCCTCACGGCTCATGGGGTAGACCGCGTCAACATTGTTGGCTTTCTCCGATGCCGCCATAACGCCTTTCGGTGCGATAAGCCCGTAGGGGGCGCGGTTCGCTTTGCAGTATGCGGCGGCCTTTTCGATGACCGCAGTAAAATCGGCGTCATCGTCGGTGAGCACGGTGTATGGGATGTGCATAATATCAAGCAGCTTGGGAGTTATCTCACCCTGGAGCTTGTGCTGAGGGTGGTTGGGCTCGGTATCACCCTGCCCGCGCCAGCCGATAAGCAGCAGCATGGGTACGGCGTAAACATCCTTATCCACAAGGGACGCCAGAGGGTTTACCGCGTTGCCCTCGCCTGAATTCTGCATATACACAAGGGGTATCTCTTTTGAAGCGAAATAGTGCCCCGCCGCGATGCCCACAGCGTTTCCCTCGTTGGCGGCGATCACAGTCCTCTCCGGCAGATTTGCCAGTGCGTAATTGCAGAAGCCGTTGAGGTATGAGTCGGGAACGCCCGCGAAAAAGGTGACACCGTTCTTTGCAAGTGTTTCAAAAACAAGTTTTTGGTCTAACATTGTGTCTCCTCATTTCTTTGCCTTGAACAATGTAAAATACTCGGGGCTGTCGGCCTTGCAGATGCTCCAGGCCTTTTCAAAGGCGGCAACGATATCCTCGGGCATAGCCCCCGCTTTTACGGCGTTCATATTCTGCTTCAAATGACTGAGCTTTGAAGCCCCGATGATAATAGCATCGCCTCGCTCAGCACTGAGCATCGAATGATACACCAACCAGCGGTAGGTGGCTTCTATCGTGGTGATGCCGTACTTTTCGCACTCCGCTTTCAGCAGATCGACAGCCTCAAAATATGATTTCTTCCAGTAGCGGTTCTGATAATTCGGGCGGTGAGTAAAGCGCCCGTCGGTGGGAGCGTCCTCGAATTTGGCGTAGCGCCCCGTGAGCAGACCGCCCGCCATAGGGTTATACACATAGAATCTCATCCCGAAACGGTTCAGACAGGCGTTAAGCTCAGTCTCCGCCTTGCGGGTCAGTGGATTGTATATTCCCTCATAAACAGTAGGCTTGACCCAGCCGTTTTTCTCGCAGAGGTGACACACATCGGCCACCATCCAGGCGGGGAAATTTGAAAGCCCAAGCTCCTTGAATTTCCCTTGGGAGTGAAGCTCCGCGCAGGCTGAAAGCACCGATTCAACAGGCGTTGCGGGATCGGGGAAATGGAGATAGAAGGTATCAACGCTGTCGATCTGCATCCGTGAAAGCGATTCATTCAGCTGCATATATGCGGCCTCGCCGTCGAGCCTTCCCGTGATGCGGGGATTGACTTTGGTAGCGATCTTCACCTTATCTCTGCCGATCTTTTTCAGCGCCTCGCCGATAAGTTTTTCGCTCTGTCCCTCGTTGTATACATAAGCGGTATCCAGTTCGTCATAGCCTTCCGCAAGAAAGGCATTTATGAATTCTTCGGAATCGGGGGCAAACACCGATTCTCCGAAGGTCATTGTTCCGAGGACGAGTTTCATTTTATTCATAGCAATACCTCACAGCATTTCAAGCAGTTCGCGGACGCTGTTTCCGCCATTCATAACGTGATCGTAGATCTTATCCGAGGCCGCTTTGTCATAGCCTGCATATGCAAACAGGCCGTCGTATCTGTCCTTGAACTCGGTCTCGGTAAGGGGGTTCTCAGGCTCGCCCTTTGGGAAATCCACCCGCTCGGTGAAGGTTCTTCCATCTGTGGTTTTTAACGTGACTATCGCGGTCTGCTCTTTCGGGAAGGCCGCGCTCAGTTCATCGTCTGCCGCAACGGCGACTTTTTTTGTCAGGGCAAGAACGTCACTGTTCTGTATCAGCTCATCGCTGAACTCCTGCATGCCTGCTTTCCCGAAAATGATACCCACAGCCACGCTGTACGGTATGCTCATTTTGGCGGAGTAGGTGGTCGGGATATCAGTGTGATCGTGACCGCTTACTGCGAGGGAGTAGGTCTTTATCTTCACTGAGTCAACCGTTTCGGCAGTCACGCCGTATTTGTTCCTGATGTTCACCGCCGCTTCGATAGAAGGATGAGTATAGCGGCAGGAGGCGTAGGGCTTTGTATAAGTCTTTTCGACGGCATAGGTGTTGTTGAACATGAGGGGTTTCAGCTCGATATCCTCCCGACCTGTCATCATTTTCAGATAGCCTCTCGAATGGAAAAGCGGATCGGGATGACCCTTGAAGCCGGCTTTACCCAGCTGCAAAGAAGTCAGCGCCAGCAGCGCACTTTTTGCCACATTGTAGGGTTTCAGTTCCGAGCCGTCGTCAAGCACCATGAGCATACCCGAGGCCGAAACGCAGGCCGCTGCAAAGGCACGGTATCTTTCCTCATCGGTAAAGCCCAGCATATACGATGCGGCGACTGTTGCACCGAGTACTCCGCAGGTGCCGGTGGCGTGATAGCCAAGAGCCTTATGACCGGGCTGAATTGACAGAGCCATTGTGAAGGAGACCTCGTAGCCTATGACAGCTGCGCGGAGCATATCCTCGACGGAGATATCATACTTCTGCGCCAGGGGCAGCAGCAGCGAGAATATGGGCGAACCGAGGTGGATTATGCCCGCATTGGTGCCGTCGTCGAAATCGAGGGCGTGACCATTGAGACCGTTTAGAAAAACAGCCTCTTTCAGTGCAAGCTTTTTGCCTGTTCCCACAGCGGTGAAGCCGCCTGATTCGGGCTCGGCAAAGGCGTAATAACCTGCAAGCTTGTCCTCCTGGAACTTAGCTCCGGCACCGGTCACGGCAAGGTAGTCCAGCAGCGACTCCGCCGTTCTTTTTTTGAGCCTGTCAAAAGGAAGTCCTTCGGAAAGCTTTTTTACGTTATCCAAAAAGCAGATAGTTCTGTTCATTTATCAGTGTTTCCTTCGCTTCATGTCTTTTTTGAATGTCAGTATATGTTCGATACCGTAGCTGAAAAACGGTATCGGGTCAGACCATGAGAAGATATAGTCCTTGGTGTGCCTGAAATCGAACCAGCTGGGCTTAGCCCTGAACCTGTTGGGGGATTTCAGCAGCCACAGGATATCGGTATGGAAATACCTCAGTCCCAGGCCTTCCTTTATCTCTTTTCTGACCGGGGTAAGATGCTTGCCGTAAGCTCTGTCCAGCATATATTTCACCGGAGTGCAGCCGGCATAATCGACTATCTTGATTCCGGCAGAGATCCTGCCGTTGATCTCGGTGACTTTTGGGATGCCGTCTCTCGAATCCATCATAAAGCTTACCTGTCCGAAACCGCTCCATTTCAGGGCTTCAAACAAACGCACGGCGTTTTCGGTAACAAGAGGCTGAGTTATGGTACGTCCGAAGCAGCCGGGGCCGCCGTCCACCGGGAACCACCTGTATGTGCGGATAGCAACGGAGTATACGGGCTTGTGCGAATCGTCCATCATCACATAGCAGTTGCACATGAACTGATCCTGCTCGATGTACTCCTGGATAACATATTCCTCCGGTATGATCGTGCCCTCGGAAATGTATCTGTCAAGCTCGGCGCGGTCCCTGATCTTTTTGAAACCGGCTCCGCCGCTGCCCTTCCGGGGCTTGGCGGCAAGGGGGAAGGAAACCTTGGAAAGGAACTCCTCAAGGCTCTCGGAATCCCGCTTCGTCACGGGACAAGGGATGCCGTTATCCATGCAGGTCTCCATAGTCAGCTGCTTGTTATATGCCATGGAAAATGCCTCGTAAGGTGCTGCGATAAGCTTTGTATCACCGAGCCTGCCGAGACGCTTGAGCTTGTGGAGTATCTCGGTGGAGGGCTCCAGCATGGGAAAGACCACATCGTATCTCATGTGCCTCAGTTCCCTGCGGATAGCTTTTTCATACAGCTTTACGTCCTCGCGGATGCCGTTGACGACCACCCTTCTGTGGGGATAACGGGAGGTATATCCCACGTCAAGCTTAGAGCAGTTTATGGTCGTTATGATGCATCCGAGATCGTGGAGCTGTTTTAAAATACTCGGTATCTGACGTCCGTAGCCGTCAGCTACCAGGACTCTGATTCCCTTATAATCTCTCATAATTCTACCTCAAGCAGTTATCTGTCTCCGTACATTTTCTCGTAGTAGTTCTGATACTCTCCGGATATGATATCTTCCCACCAGTCGCGGTTGTCAAGATACCACTGAATAGTCTTCTTGATGCCGTCCTCGAATTTCGTCTCCGGCAGCCAGCCCAGCTCGTTGTGTATCTTAGTGGGATCAATGGCGTAGCGCATATCGTGTCCCTTGCGGTCGGTGACGTGAGTGATCAGGCTCTCGGGCTTGCCAAGCTCTTTGCAGATCAGCTTCACGATGTCGATGTTCTTCATCTCGTTGTGTCCGCCGATGTTGTAGACCTCGCCTACCCTGCCCTTGTGTATCACCAGATCAATGGCCTTGCAGTGATCCTCAACATAGAGCCAGTCGCGGACGTTCAGCCCCTCGCCGTAGACAGGCAACGGCTTGTCGTTCAGACAGTTGGCGATCATCAGCGGGATAAGCTTCTCCGGGAAATGATATGGGCCGTAGTTGTTTGAGCAACGACTGATCGTCACGGGAAGACCGTAAGTTCTGTGATATGCAAGTACCAAAAGATCTGCACCGGCCTTTGAGCTTGAATAAGGGCTGCTCGTATGTATCGGCGTTTCCTCAGTAAAGAACAGATCGGGTCTGTCAAGGGGAAGATCGCCGTAGACCTCGTCGGTACTTACCTGATGATAACGCTGTATGCCGTACTTACGGCAGGCGTCCATAAGGGTCTGGGTGCCGAGGATGTTGGTCTGCAAAAAGATGCCGGGGTCTTCGATTGATCTGTCAACATGGCTTTCCGCTGCGAAGTTCACCACGATTTCGGGATGCTCTTCCTCAAAGAGCTTGTTCACGGCCTCGCGGTCGCAGATATCGGCTTTGACAAAGCGGAAATTCGGGTCATCCATAACGGGTTTGAGGGTACTCAGATTGCCCGCGTAGGTCAGCTTATCTAAACAGATTATGCGGTAGTCGGGATATTTTTTCAGCATATGGAAAATGAAATTGCTGCCGATGAATCCCGCACCGCCGGTAACGATTATCGTCATAACTGATCCTCCGAAAGTGAAAGAATGTACTGACCGTATTCGGTCATTTTAAGCTCTTCGCCAAGCTTGCGGAGCTGTTCGAGGGTGATGAAACCGCGCCTCCACGCGATCTCCTCGATGCAGGCGATGTAAAGCCCCTGCATCTCCTGAACGGTCTTGACGAAGTTGCCCGCCTTCTGCATACCCTTGGGGGTACCGGTGTCGAGCCAGGAAATACCGCGCTGAAGCAGCGTAACTTTCAGCTTTCCTGCTTGCAGATAGTGATTGTTTATAGAGGTTATCTCGATCTCGCCGCGAGCCGATGGCTCCACGTTTTTTGCGATCTCAACGACCTCGTTGTTATAGAAATACAGTCCGGGGACTGCGTAATTTGACTTGGGGTTCTCAGGCTTTTCCTCGATGCTGATGACATTGCGCTCCTTGTCGAATTCGACTACGCCGAATGCCCTGGGGTTGGCTACCGGGAATCCGAAGATCGCAGCACCGGTGGTCTCGGCGGTCTTCATGCCCTCCCGCAGCAGGCGGGTAAAATCCTTGCCGTAGAAGACGTTATCGCCTAAAACAAGGCAGACGCTGTCGTCACCGATGAAGTCCGCACCGAGGATGAAGGCGTCGGCAAGTCCTCTCGGAGTGTCCTGAATTTTGTACTCAATGTGTATGCCGAGCCTGCTGCCGTCACCCAGCAGCTTGCGATAATTCGGCGTATCGTCGGGAGTTGAAATGACAAGCACCTCGCTGATACCGGCAAGCAAAAGCACCGACAGCGGATAGTATATCAGCGGCTTGTCGTAGATCGGCAGCAGCTGTTTGCTGACAGCGATCGTGTTGGGATAAAGGCGCGTGCCCTTCCCGCCGGCGAGGATAATGCCTTTCATTCTATGCCCCCTTACAAAACTGTATTTACAGTTTACAGCTCAGAACAGTCTCGCAGATCCTGTCCACATCATCCGCAGACAGATCGGCATATAATGGCAGAGTCAGCACACGGAGCGAAATATCCAAGGCCGCCGGAGTGCTGTCCGCGTTGATTACGTCTTTGTAGCAGCTGAAGGTGTTGGTCAGCGGATAAAAATACTTTCTCGCGCCGATGCTGTTTTTAGCAAGCGCATTGAAGACCTCATCACGTCCGGCACCGAAAACAGCCTTGTCAAAGACCACAGGGAAATATGCGTAATTGGGCTCAACGTCCTTCTGGACAGGCGCCAGCTTGATGCCGGGGACGCCCTCGAAGTGACTTCGGTAACGCTCGACAACGTCCTTGCGTTTAGCAATTTCCTCGTCAAGATGACGAAGATTGCAGATGCCCATAGCCGCGCAGAACTCGTTCATCTTGGCATTACCGCCGATGTAAGCAACTTCCTCGGGGCCGTGGATGCCGAAGTTTTTGAGGTCGTTGAGTTTCTGTACCAGTGCGTCGTCGTGAAAGCAGACCGCACCGCCCTCAATGGTATTGAATACTTTCGTGGCGTGAAAGCTGAACATGGATGCATCGCCGAAAGCGCCTGCGCTCTGACCCTTGTACTTGACTGCAAAGGCGTGAGCCGCATCGTAGATCACTTTCAGGCCGTGCTTATCGGCGATAGACTTGATAGCCTCTACATCGCAGATGTTGCCGTAAACATGAACAGGCAGGATCGCAACGGTCTTGTCGGTGATAAGTGCCTCGATCTTGTTTACGTCAATGGTGTAGTTATCCTGGTCGATATCGCAGAACACCGGTCTCAGACCGCTGCGCACGACAGCGTGAGTGGTCGAGGCGAAGGTGAAGGGCGTGGTGATGACCTCGCCGCCCTCGGGAAGATCCATAGCCTCGATTATGTTTTCCAGCGCAAGATGACCGTTGCAATAGAGCGCAACGTGGGGCACCCCCAGCATAGCTTCAAGCTCCGCCTGAAACTGCTTGTGCTTGGCGCCCATATTTGTGAGCCAGTGGGTGTCCCAGAGGCTTTTGATCTCGTTTTCGTATTCCTCTATGGTGGGCATGGAGGAGCGGGTGACTAATATCCTTGACATATTCATCCTTCTTTTTCAACCTATCCTAACACAGTAAACTGACCGTTCATTCGGCAGTGCTATCTGTGTTCTTGATATACTCTCTGAGCAGTGCCCTTTTCTGTAACAGTTCCGCTTCGGTCATGGGGTTTTCAGGCTCTCCCTTGGCGTAGTCCACCTGCTCGGTGAGCTCTGTACCGTCGGTGAGCTTTACTGTTACCGCCGCGATCCTCTTTGAAGGACATTTGGCGGTGAACTGCGGTTCTTCGACGATATCGACCTTCTGCGCGAGGGCTGTGATACGCTCGTCAAGGGGCTCGAACACAGTCAGGTCAGCTCTGCCGTAAAGGAGTGCAGAGGCAACAGCGTAGGGTGTGCTGAGCTTTGCCGAAGCGACGCCCTTGATCTCCCTGTGGTCGTGACCCTTAACTCCGAGGGAATAGGTTTTCACGGTCACTTTCTGTATCCCGGTCACGTCGGTCTTTTTCCCTATGGCTATAGCTGCCTCCACCGCCGAATGGCTGTGTCTGCAAGAGGCATAGGGCTTGACGTAGATGCGTTCTATTTCGTAGTAAGTCTTGGGGGCGAGGAGCTTGTCCTCGTCAAAGCTGTCGGAAAACAATCGGAAGAACCCTCTTTCGCCGCCCAGCATATCATCCGGGGTCTCAAAGGAGGTATAGCCTGCAAGTGCTGCTGCAAGGCCGTCCATCGCTGCCCTGCCGAGATTGTAGGGCTTCATCTCCGAGCCCTGCTCCTGTATTTCAAGCATACCCGCAGAGCTGCCGGCTGCGGCAGTCAGCACTCTTTTGAGCTGCGCCTTGTCCATGCCGAGAGCAAATGCGACTGCTGCGGCTGAGCCTATCGTGCCGCAGGTCCCTGCTGTGTGGTAGCCTTTCTTTTTGTGAGATGGCTGCATGGCGATCGCTGTGCGGCAGGCAGCCTCATAACCCATAATAATACCGTCAAGGGCTTTTTCCCGGCTGAAACCTATCTCGTCCTTAGCTGCCAGAACAGCCGAGATGATCGAAGCCCCAAGGTGGATCATAGCGAATCTGTGTCCGTCATCGTATTCGAGGCTGTGGGCGTTGAAGCCGTTTATCAGTGCGGCAGTCCTGCCGTCGGTGAGCTTACCGCATCCGATGATACGGGCTTTGCCCTCCGGCAGCACAGCGAGCATACCGCTCCACTTCTGCCTGTTTTTGGCGGCACCCGCTTCGGTTACGGAGATATAGTCCTCATAACAGGCGGAGGCTTTATTCTTTATTGCTTCACTGATCCCGGAATACTTATCAAAAAGATATCCCGCGAACCTATCGGTCAAACCTGACATAAAAGCCTCCGATCAGATATATCTGTACTGCTCGATCTCCTCAAGCTCACCCTTGTCGAATTTATCAATATTCCTGAATGCGCCTTCCATCATGGCTCTGAAAGAATCAGCTGTAACGCCGGCAATGTGGGGGGTCAGGATAACATTCTCGAGATCGCTGAATATGTGTCCCGCGGGGAGAGGTTCTTCCTCGTGGACGTCCAGTCCCGCGAAGCCTATCCTGCCGTCCTTCAAGGCCTCGGCAAGAGCAGCGCTGTCAACGATCTCGCCCCTGGCGGTGTTGACGAGCACGGCGCCGGGTTTCATTTTACAAATGCTTTCCGCGCAGATCAGATGCCTGGTCTTGTCGGTAAGAGCGCAGTTGAGCGTTACGACATCAGAGCTGCTCAGCAGCTCGTCAAGAGCTACAAAGCACATGTTGTTTTCGGATTCGTAATCCTCCGGAGCTCTTGCTATATCGGTATAGAGTATCCTGACATTAAAGGGTCTGAGCAGCGAAACCAGCGCCCTGGCGATACTGCCCATGCCGATGATGCCCACAGTCTTCCCTCTGAGCTCAGAGGTGCGGATTCCCTGTCCCTGCTTGTTCCAGATGCCTTTTTTGGTCTTCTCGGCGATAACGGGCAGCCTTCTGAGGCAGGCGAGGATCAGCAGAAGTGTATGCTCTGCCCCGCTCTGCGCATTGACGCCGCGGTTGACATAAAGAGGGATGCCTTTGGCTTTTATCGCTTCGAGGTCGAGGGAGTCGAGCCCTACGCCGGAACGCTGGATCATTCTAAGGCGCCCGGCTTTTTCAAGCACCTCTGCCGTGATCCTGAGACGGCCGCCCGCGAGGAGGTAATCGGCTTTACTGATCTGATCGACAAGGGCAGCCTGTGTCTGATCCGACAGAAATACTATTTCAAATCCGTGAGGCAGCTCCTGACGAACAATGCTTAGCGGCAGATCGGTGTATTTGTTAGTAAGCAGTATGGTTTTCAAAGTACATCTCTCCATCTTAGAAATACAGGCTATCCTTAACAGCCGTTACTATCCGGCTCAGTCTGCCTCGTATCTGATCCTCTCTGTATTGAAAGGCTTGAACATCATATTGTTTGAGTTCTCATCTTCTATCGTGATGTTATCCTGTACATACTTGATGAGCCGTTTTATCTCATTTATATCCCTGCCCATAAGCTTACAGGTAAATGCTCTCTGCTGAGTAGTTCCGTCTTCAACGAACGTCCTTCCGGGCTTTGCCCAGATATGAAGGTCTCCTATCCCCTCAACGCCGTTCAGCCGGCTAAAATCAGCCGAACCTACTGTGCCCGCATGAACATAGACAAGGAACTGAGCAAAGCAACGGTCATAATACGGAGAATCCTTTGAAATATCATCCCCCATGCTGCCGGTAAGAGAATAGCAGATCATCATTTTCATATAGTTTATATTATGACACTTTTCGGAGTATACATAATCGTTGCCTCCCGGCAAACGGTATCCCATTTCAAAGATACAAAAATCATCATCGGTCATTATCCCCTGAAACTGAGCTACTCCGTTTTTTATCCCTGCTGCTCTGATAAATTCTTTTACAGAGTTGTGGGTGGTATCAAGATATCTTTTAAGATGGGCGGAAGGTGTGATCGACAGCTCGCAAAGACTGCTTTTGCTTTTGCTGCCATTGGTGATATATTTATCTTTCAGGCTCGAAAAACTGATAACGCCGTCAACAATAGTATACAAGGCAGCAAATTCCATTCCTTCTATGTATTCCTCTACCAAAATTGAATTGGTAACCGACTTGCTGCGTGCAAAAGCAATAGCTTCACTCAACTGGTCTTTGCTGCTGCAAATAGTTATCCCGTTCCTTCCGGCGTAGTCAACGGGCTTTACTATAACAGGGAAATGAATGTCAGAATTCTCATCCAGCTCGCCTCTGGGATCCAAAAGATAATCCTGAGGAACTCTTACTCCGCTCTTTTTGCACAAGTCCTTGAACTTTCTCTTGTTCCAGGTCAGTTCGATCTGTTCCTCAGTAGCATAAAAGGGTGATCCGATAAGCTTTGAGATCTTGCAGGCTGCCATTACCCTGAACTCGCTGTAACCGGCAAAAACACCGTCAACCTTTTCCTTAACAGCAAGCTCTGCGATCTTTTCGGTTTCTCTGTAATCTATATCCCACGATTCATCTGCCATCTGCTTGGCAGGGGTTTTTACAGACATTTTATTACCGTCAACAGCTATCGTGTATATTCCAAGTTCCTTGGCGGTCCTGACTATATTGGAAGTTCCTTCATCAGATCCGATAACAAGAAGTTTTTTTCCTTTTAATTCTTCATACATATTATTACAGCCTCCGTTATAAAGTCTATATCATTCGCGCTGTATCTCTGATCCGCCGGCAGAGGCAGGATGTCTCCTGCGAGCCTGTGTTCAAGGCTGTTATCCGGCATACTGCTGCGCACGTTGGGCCAGAGCGTGGGGACATATATCTTCTTCTGCTGCAAAGCTTTGCGTATATCAGCGCCGTTCTTTATCAGCAGCGGATAGGCGAAGGCGCCCCCGGCCTCACGCAGGTCAAGCTCATTGACATCTTTCAGCCTGTCGTGGTACAGCTTGAAATTCGAGGTTCGGCGCTGCTTAACGAACTCATAGTCGATGCCGTGAAGAAGGTTTTTCGTGAGCTTAGACATCTGCTTTATGGGCTCGTCGGCAAAACGGCGATTGTTCTGCTGATTGTCGCCGTAAAACTCCGAGGCGGTGCGCTCGAATCTGCCCAGCAGGAACCGCATACGGTCAAAGGACTCGTCTTCCGGCAGCTGCTCGTCAAGCTGAGCGTCGGTATACAGAAATGCGCCGTCAGCAACGCCGAAATACTTGCGGCAGGTATACAAAGTATCGGTGCCCGGCAGCGGCTCGTTGAAATAAGCCTGGGCGTTGTCGATGATGACCCTGCCGTACCTTTCTTTCAGCTCAGACAGATACTCTCCTGTAAGCTGACCGTAGTAGTTCATCACATACAGCCATTCGTCGCTGTCAAGGGAAAGGTCTGCGGGCTTGAAATGCTCATCCACATGATAGAAGGACATCTCCGCGCCGTACTTTTTGCAGACATTGAACACGCTGTCACACATGAAATACGGCAGCTTTATTTTCCTGATGTTTTTCGCCTTGATAAGATATGCAAGGCAGTTCCGGCCGCAGTTGAGCGCTGTCGCGCCGTCGTGCAGCATCGGCAGCCTGTATGTATCAAGTTCTATGTATCCGCCGTATTCCTTCATTTGGTCACTCCGTATACTCTATTGTGATATGCTCGTTGATACTGCCCAATATCCGGTTCATGGTCTCGGCTGAATCGAACTTGAAGAACACGATGCCGAGAGCCTTGGCGGCATTGTCGAAGTATCTTACTCTGTCGCCGGGGTTTTTGTATATGCACTTTTTTATGATATACTGCTCTGCCTCGGCGCTGAACCTAACACCGCCAAAGTGACCGTATCTGTCAGCGTGGAGATTGTGGGTCGCATAGTAAGGCACCGGATCGTTCACCGCGAGGCAGGGCGTTACGCCCATGGCGGCCTTGACGGTCATCTCGACTACATCGACGCCGAATATGTATCCGAGCAGGTCGGGGATCATATTGCCGCCGTTTCTCGGGCCCACATCTATGGGGAATACTCTGCCGTTTTTGTCGATCACAAGCTCGACGTTCATGGCGCCGAAGCCGATGCGGAGCTTGTCCACCATAGTCTGGAGGGTGTCCTTGACCTTTTGCAGATCGTCCTCACTGAGCTCAGGGGGATAGCTCTTGCCCACCGGCACCAGCGGATTGACATTAGCATCGCGGTGGCAGTTCATCAGCCCCCACATTATGACTTTTCCGTCCCAGACGAAAATATCTCCGCCGATGAGATAGGGGTGTTTTTTCTCGATGAATTCCTCTATGACTATCCTCTTTCCCCTGGAAAAGGAGAAAGCAAAATCAGCAGCTTCTTTCAGGCCTTCCCAGCTGTGCAGCACGGTAGCGCCCTTGCTGCCCGAGGAATCCACGGGCTTGACTATGACCGGCAGCGTGAACAGCTCAGTCTCGGCCTGCGGCGCATCCGCATCGGAATAGCCCCTGGCAAGAGGGGTATTGAAGCCGTTCTCTCTGAGAAAAGCTCTGAACTTATCTTTATTGCAAAGGATATCCACCGAGCTGTAAGGATTGGTGGGCAGTCCGAGCTGCTCTGCTACATAAGCCGCAGTCGGCGCCGCCGGATCGGAGGCATAGGCTATCACGCCGTCGATCTGTTCTTGCTTTGCGACATCGAGCATTGCCTGCTTGTCGGTGGTGCTCAGAAGATAGAACATGTCGGCAGCATACTGCCCCGGGTTATCGGTGAGATAGTCGCAGAGGACGGTATAATAGCCTAAACGCTTTGCAGTTTCAATAGCGACCACCTGCTGAGCGGAGCCGCCGAGAAGGAGTAATTTTTTCATTCTGTGCCTTCCTTCTGATTTATTCCGCAGACTGTTATCTGCCGAAGATCTTCTTCAAGCCTGTTCTGTATACTATTTCGCTTATCACAAACAGCATACCTAACGTGAAAACAAAAGCGACGGGATAAATAATGTATTTGCTGCTTACGCCCGCAAGTCCGAACGCACGTCCCAAAACGTATTTCGAGACTTTGATGCAGGGGTGGTTTATGCAGACATAAACGATTGATGTAACGCTTATCCTGCAGAGCCACCTGATAATGATATTCCTGTCTGCACTTTTTATGCCGGCTGCGATCTTTGACAGGATAATAATTATAATGCCAAAAACAGTGGAATTGAAAAATGACAGCGGGAAGATGCCCCACTTTGCAAGCCGCATATTATTATGATCGTTGACAAATATCAGAGCGGCAGTGCCGGCTGTTACGACTGTAAGCCCTGCATAGAACCAGAGTTTCCGGCTTGTTTTGAAAGCATAGAGCTTTTCGATAACGTCGTACTCCTTTATCAGCGCACCGATACGGATGCACAGCACACCCACAAATGCAGGTTCGAGTCCCCAGATAAGTCTGACGCCGATCAACTTCGGGAGCACATATCCCGCTGTGCCTATCACTGCCGAAGCGACGGTCAGAAGCCTTCTGTCCTTGAAAAAGCTGTCAAGCAGACAATATAACACGGAAGATATGAACATTACAGGCAAAAACCACAATGCGGATTCGATCTGGAAATTATCGGTGGGGAAAAGAAACAGCTTTTTCACGGCAGAACTTATTGTATCGCCGCTGTCGTGGGAAACAAGAGCCTGTACAACGGTGATGCCAGTATACAGCACGCCGAAGAAACAGTAAGGAACAAGCAATGTTCTTGCCCTTGCTTTCACTGTTCCGCCCAAAGCTCTTCTCTTATACAAGATCCCCGATACGATGAAAAACATACGCATTAAAAAACCGTGAAGGAAATAATTAACGACAGTCTCGTTAAAGTGCATATGTAATAAGACCATCAGCAGAATGCCTATGCCCTTTGCAATATCTAATTCTTTTTTGCGCATGAGCTTGATCCTTTCGTATATGAGCTCCGAATGAGCAGCCTGTTCAGCCGAGCTTATTTTTTATGAAATCAGTGAGCAGGGTGCTGGATATGCCGTCTGTATGCTGAAGATAGACTATTTTTACGCCGACCGGAGCAAACTGCTTTTCAAAGCCCTCCCACTGAGGAGTTCCCTTCCAGTCGGAGCCTACAAACATTGTATTGAATCTGTATTTTTCCCAGGCTCCGAACTTGTTCTTGTCCTCCTGAGGAACTACCTTATCCACATATCTGATTGCCTCAACGATCGCTGCACGCTCATTGTAGGGGATCACAGGGGATTTGTGTTTGTCATTCTGCACCAGTTCATCGGTGCTGACGCCCACGATAAGATAGTCGCACTGCTCTTTGGCGCGTCTGAGTATATTGAGGTGGCCGATATGGAACATATCAAAAACACCGGTAGTATATCCGATGATCAAGTCTTGCTCACTTCCGATCTTTTTGACTTTGCGGCTTTCCTGTTCTTATGCAGATTCTTGAGGAATCTCATCAACAGGCAGTAACTCTCGTTTTTAAACAGGATAGACAGCCCGAGGTATACGCCGACACCGAGAACTATCTGTATCACCAGCAGCAGAGCGTTGTTCAGCTCAAGGAAAGAGATCGGGTAAATGCAGGCTCCCATGATGAGCGCCAGGATGAGGTTCTTGAAAACGTCAGTAAACTGGGCACGGTAGCCGTAACCGAGGATCTTTCTGTTTGGGGCGATGTTGATCATCATGGAGATGAAATAGGTCGCAACAAGGCTTATGGCGATCCAGAACACGCCGAACATCATACTGATGAGCAGCAGGGTGATGCCGATGGCTTTTTTCACAATGTCAAGCTTCAAAAGCAGGTCGCTCCTGCCGCTTGCCTTGACGATGCTGTTGTTTATGAACTGCTGGGGTCTGAAAAGATTTGCGATACAGCCGATCTGGAGATAGATTACGCAGGGCAGCCATTTCTTGGTCAGCAGAACCATCACAAGGGGTCTGGCGACAGCTGCAAGACCTATCATGATCGGATAGATGATATATGTGCTGGCGAGGATGACCTTTCGCGTGATGTCTCTCATCTCGGCCTGATTGTTCCGGCAGTGTGCCAGCGCCGGGAACATTACCGAGTTGACCGTCGGTTCTATGAGCCTCATACCGAAGGAGGGGAATCTGTAACCGCGGTTATAGTACGCAAGGTCGTCCTTTGAATACTTCTTGCCGATGATAAGGCTCCTGAGCTGGGAATAGGTGGTGTCGATAAGTCCCACCACCAGTATCTTCCAGCCGTAGCTGTATATCTTTTTCAGCCTTGCGGTCGAGAACTCCCTTGTGGGTCTCCACCCGACAATGATCCAGAGGAATACTGTATCCATGATAACGTTGCCGAGATACTGCTCTACCATAGCCCAAACGCCGCATCCCATATATGCCATGATAATAGCCACAACGCCGGATACAACGGTACCGATCAGCGTGGAGAAGAAGAACTTGCGGAACATCATTTTCTTTGAAACATAAGCGTGCTGGACAGAATTGATCGCTGCCAGAGGCACTCTCAGTCCCATTACCCTGACAACCGGGGTAAGTATCTCAGTATCGTAAAAATCTGCCAGCAGCGGTGCGGCAAAGAATACGCCGACATACACCACAGCCGCAAGCATCAGTCCGAAGTAGAAACAGGTGGAGAAATCCGTCTGATCCGAATCCTTGTTTGCGATCAGCGAGTTACCGAAACCGTAGGTCACGAACACATCACAGATGGTTATAAACACCGTTACAAGAGCGATAACTCCGTACTCCTCGGGGAGCAGGAGCCTCGCCAGCAGCAGGGATATGATGAAATTCAGTCCCTGTGCGCCGGCTCGCTCGGCAAATTTATATGCAAAGCCGGAAGCCGTTTTTTGTTTTAGATCTTTCATTTTCACATTTCCTTAGTTTAACATTTGGAGCAGTATGCATTGTCTTACTTTTTCAGGCGCTTTTCCGCATAGTCCAGCAGCTTGTTGGTCGTTTTGGCGCCGAGTATCTTTCCGGTAAAGGCTACGAGCTTGGTCTTTTTGAGGGACTTGGTCCTCGGATACATACTCAGCAGTATCCTTTTGCTAAAATAATCCTTGCCGGAATCGCGTCTTGCGATATTGAGCTGACGATCAAATTCAGCATACATGATCCTGTAAAATGAATCATCCAGTTTCTGGCAGTAATCTATCCCGACCTTATCGACAAGTACTTTTTTCAGGTGATCAGGGATCGAAGCATTCTCGTTCCGGGAATACATATCTTTGCCGGGGATGAAATCATAGCCCATGATGCCGGCGGGCACACCCGTCACGGGATTCACCTTGACAGTGGGCTTGCCGAACTTAAACGTCGCAGATGCGGAGCCGGCAGTCGAAACAAAAACATCTATCTTATCAACAAGAGAATTGGGTATCGGATACATATCGCCTGTCATGATGAGCTTGGTGTTTTTCAGGCCTTCGAACATTTCTTTGATCGCGCTGATCTTGCTGTCGGTCCCCTGCCCGCCGATCACAACGAGATTGAACTTCTTGTCGGAGTTCTGAACGATGTACTCTTTTATACCCTCCAGCAGCGGGATCACGCAGGGCTTTTCCAGTCTGCCGATGCTGCCGATGGTATAGTCGGCATCCTCATCGAGCTGACTGCTGAATACGTCGATGCAGTCATCGAACACGTTGTTGCAGTAGGCGCTGAACTTGGTGTCGGGTCTTTGCTTGACATTAGGATCATCCAGCATAAGACCCACCGAT
This sequence comes from Ruminococcus sp., assembly GCA_017529875.1. Taxonomy (GTDB): domain Bacteria; phylum Bacillota; class Clostridia; order Oscillospirales; family Ruminococcaceae; genus FB2012. The sequence goes on from JAFXNC010000007.1 coordinate 31,420, forward strand.
CCCACGGCTATACCGGCAAGCTCATGCCTGCGGTATTTGAACCTGAGAAACGCCTTGGTCTCCCTGGTGGAGAAGAACTCCTCCTGGAGTGGGAACGCAAAGTGCTTGCACCGGAGCTTTTCAGCCACCAGCTCAGCCCAGGCGGCGCGTATCACAGACTCCGATTCGATAATGCACTCATCCAGCGGACATGAGGATATGATGCCGGCTATTTTGTTTATCACTCTGTTTGCGGCTCGTTTTGAACAGCACACTGGCGCATTGCGAAGCTCCTGAAAGCAGTATTTCCTGTACGGTTTGAAATCCTCGATCATGATATTGCCGTCCCGTCCTGAGAAGATCAGAACTCTCCAGCCCTGTTTTTTCAGGTAGGTCATCTTGTTGTAGATATACTGTTCTGCGCCGCCGATCTCGGCGATCCTTTTTGTAAAAAACACATAGGTGTTCATTGGCGCTGCTCCTCGATGTATGGTGGTTTATACTTTCTTCTTTCCCGAATTGAGAGGCGATTTCCCGAAAAACATTTTGGCGTTTTTATCAGGCTCGGGATATTTGCTGAAATCGAAGAGATACTCAGGGAGTGCTTCCTCGATCTTTTTTATGTCCTCGGCGTACTGCGGGAAACGCTTGTACACCTGGGTATTGGCTATGGACAGCGAAGGATCGAATATGGACTTGGGATGAGGGTTCTCCGGCAGCCCGAGGAAATCCCGGAGTTTCTTTGTAGTAGCGTCATACTCGTATACCATTTCTTCAAACTGGAGGGAGAAGACTCTTTTATCCCCGTTCTTGTAAGGCTGATCGTCTCTCAGCCTGCGGTAATACTCAATAAAATCCTCCACAGGGCTAACAGGCATAAAATGATTGCGCCCCAGGAGACGGGTGTTGGCAAAAACATAATTGTCTCTCGGATCCCTGTCAACGACTATTGCATAAGGGTCGTCGTAAAAGGGAAAGCAGGCCTGGGGGTTATTCCCCGAGAAAGGCTGGTCGAGGACCAGCGGCTTTGAAAGATCGGCCCTGGCAGCTTTCAGCATCTCTCTGACATGGGTCTTAGCCGCCTTATAGAAATTCTCGGGCATGACAGAAAACCTTACTTCCTCCATAGGCCAGCTCTTGATCTGTCTGCCCTTTTTCTTTTCGATCTTGGGGATGACTTTCTTTATCATGATGGTCTTGGCGAATTTCGATGACCTGATCCTGTAATTATCGCCTTTATACCAGTTCCATTTCACCTGAGTGATAGAATCGATGAGCTTATGCACCGATGCCATGAACAGCTTTTCCGAGATGCCGTGACGCTCATAGCTGTGTTTCTTCTTTTCCGCGAGCTCGATAAAACGTCTGATAGCGGTAATAGAATCGCTGGTTCTGCCGTGAGGATGCATTACTGCCCTTTCGAGGTCTATAAGGCCGTCGGTCATATATACCCAGGTAAACTCCAGATCGTCTATAACGGAGATATCGTCATATTCCTTTAAATAATCGCTTACCACACTTGAACCGGTAGAACCGAAACCGCAAGCACCGATCAACATTCTTCATTACCTCTTTTCATGATCATCAGTTTGAACATCAGCGGCATCAGGATGAACATGGCTCCTGCCACGGCCGTATCGTAAACAAATCCGAGTAAAGCACGCAGAATGAATATCAAGAACAGCACATTTATCTGTTTCTGTATACTGGGAACAGAATGTCCGACCGTACTGCCCTTGGTGATCTTCAGCATGGAGCGAAGATTGTACAAACTGAGCAAACCGCCGAATATGCCGTACCGTGCAAATTCATCCAGGAGCTGGCTGTGGTTTCCGACCACATGGTTTGTACTCGTGTTGAGTCCGGAGCCTACGAAAAAGCAGTTGGCGGACGAGAAGAAAGTATTTACGCTCACTCCCATAAGCCTGAATCTTACGGCAAGAGAACTGCCTTCTGCACTTTCCAATCCGCCTTCATCCCAGATCACAGCCAACAGATTAAGTCTTCTCTCAAGTCTGTCAGAACCGGTCATGGCGCCTATCCACGAAAGGATATCATCAAGCTCTATAACCATTATGACTGCAATGACAATAAAGACTGTGACCTTTATATAGGTCTTTCTTGATCTATCATCGTTATTGAACAGAATAAGCAGAGGGAACATCAGTGCGGAGAGCACCAGAGGTATGCCTCTCTGCGTAACGATGAAGTTGAACAGCAGACAAACAACTGTTCCCAAAAACCAGAAGAACTTTTTCCCTTTGCTTTTCTCGTGCAGGAATGCACAGAACAAGAAACCTGAGACCATAAGTAAAGCACTGGTATAATACGTATTTACGACCTCTTTTACGCCTTTAAGAGAATACAGTCTCTGTGAATAGCCTTCTCCGTATCTCAATTTCAGCAGGAAATTCTGAAACAGAGTGACCGCGATAGTCAGCAAACAAACAGTGATCAGAAACCTGATCTGTTTTTTTGACAGCATATCGTATAACGGCATCATACATATGAAGATCAAAAAGAATCTGAATATATTAAAATGAAAGGACATTGACGCATCGGAGATACCGATGATCTTGTATATGCCTAACAGTAACAAATAGCACGTGATGAGAACGATCGTATTCTTTTTCTTCACGCTGCAGCGCGGGAACAGATTGATCTCCAACAGGATGATCAGTCCGATGATAATGAATAAAACTATATCTCCCAAGCTTCGGCTTACAAAGGGCGAAAACGCGCACACGCTCAGTATGCCAAGCAGAAATACAATAATATTCATATTTTGATTATGTGCCGTTTTGGCCATGCTTGAAATTCTCCTTTGATGATACGTCAGAGAGCCGGCAGTGTTCACTGCCGGGATATCTGCGAATGATCCAGTGTATATATTAAAATATTAAGGCAGTCATCTATATAAACAGCTCTTTGAGCTTATCGTGGGCTTTGAATACAGCCAGGCTTGGAAGATAGCCTGTTTTCATAGCGATACATCTGAGCTTCATTGATTTTTTTACATTCTTGTCTTTTATGCAGGTGCCTACGAAACGCAGTTTGCTTCGCAGCAGCTTATAATACTTATAGCGGTCCTTGCTTTTCATTGCGATGGCGAAAAGCTCGGCGGGTTTGCTCATATAACGCGCTTTGGCAGCGGGGACAGCGTCCGGGAAGTGTTTTTCGATATACCTGAGCTGATTGCCGGCTGCAGTAATGGCATACAGATGCCTTTCATCAAATACGCTGCGGGTTATCGAGTTTTCGCGCTGCATCCAGAAGTAGATGCATCTGCTGCCGAATACCACCTTTTTGCACTGACCGATCATCTTGTAGGTGGTCGAGAGATCCTCATATAACTTTCCCAAAGGACTGGGATATCTCCTTACCAGCTCTGTGGGATAAAGCTTGCCCCACTGGAAAACGCTGAACCCTTTGCCGTAGTTCATCCTTGTAAGGGCTTCCGACGCAGTCATCACATATTCCTTTTCCTCCCGGGAGGCGGCAGCGAGCTCTTTGTTCTCATACTGGTACTTGTACCCGCCTATCGAAATATCGGCACTGTATTTTTCTCTCAGCGACACAAGGTATTCAACATAGTCCTTTGTCACCATGTCATCGGAATCCACAAAGGTCAGCAGTTCGCCTTCAGCGATGAGTACTCCGTTGTTCCTTGCAGCGGACAGGCCCTGGTTCTCCTGATGCAGAACACGGAAATTGCTGTATTTTTCTGCATACTCATCGCAGATCTTCCCGCAGCTGTCCGGCGAACCGTCATCTACCGTTATGACCTCTATATTTTTATAAGTCTGTGCCGCCAGACAGTCAAGGCACTGCCTGAGATGATCCTCTACTTTATAGACGGGGGCAACAACGCTAACTTTTACCATTTCAAACCTCTCTGATCTGTCATTCTTCTTGCAATCAGTTCCAAGATACTTTTTATCAAAGCTTTGCCGGTTGTTACGGCACAGCGGACGCCGACGATCCGTTCAGCATCAGCTATCTTTTGGTACCTCTTTGCCTACGGCTTTGCAGAGCTTTTTCATCATCCACTTAGGCTTATGCCCGGAGATCACGCCGATGACAGCTATGACCGTCCAGACGATCATTTTCAGATCGAACCCGAAACTCATCTTTTTTAAATAGTACAGGTCGAGCTCAAGACGGGTGGGGAGCACCAGCTTCTCGTAGTCCTCGGCCTCCTCGATATCGTCGCCGTAGATGTAATCATACAGCGCCGACGGTCCGGTAAGACCTGAGGGCACCTTCCCTGCCGCCTTGTACTTGCCGCCGCGGGTGATCTGCATCTGATCGACTGCGGCAGGCCTGGGCCCGACGATGCTCATGTCGCCTTTCAGGATGTTTACGAGCTGAGGCAGCTCGTCGATCTTGGCAGCTCTCATGAACTTTCCGAAGGGGAATATCCTGTCCTCGTCGCCGCGGAACACAGACTCATTGGCCTTACCCTGACGCATGGAACGGAACTTGTACATCTTGAAAGGCTTATTGCCCTTACCGATACGGTTGGCCATGTAGAATACCGGCCCGGGGTCGGAGAGCTCGATGCCGATGATCGCCACGATAAACAGCGGGAACGTTCCGATCAGTCCCAGCAGCGAACAGAAAATATCGAATCCCCTTTTGGTCGCTAAGTAATCCTTGTTCATCATACGCTCCTGAATACACACTCAAATGCTTCCGCATAGTCACAGCCCGCTTCTACGCCTCTGTAAGCCGCAAGGCCCTTCAAAGCTTCGACGCTTCTCGGATGCGGATACGGCCTCATTACCCCCTGGTACGCGGACAGAGCTTTTATCTTTGTATCGACGCCGGCCTCGCCGACTTCTACAAAAAGGTTGGGAGAGAACCTGTTGGCGGAAGAATCCAGCGACCACTCGGTGCTCGACGGTACTTCCATATACACAAATTCTTTCAGCGGAGGTATTCCCTCCTTACGCTGAAAAAGCCGACAGGCAGCTTGCGCCGCACGGCTTGTTTCGTAATGGTCGATATTGGTATCAGAGGGGTGATGGGTGAAGATAGCGTCAGCCCGCCAGTCCTCGATACATTTTTCTATATACTGAACCAGGTCGAGGTGAGCGACCGTGTTCATCTTGATATTCGGGAAATCGGCATGGTAAACCTTGTCCACACCGAGGATGCTCATAGCTGAGGCTTCGTCGTCAACAAGGGTCGCGGAAAGGTTTTTTCTCGCTGCTGCGTGGCCTGACATTATGGCAACAGCCACCTTGTGCCCGGTCCTTATCAGCTTGCTGATAGTCGCCCCTGCGCCAAGTACTTCATCATCGGGATGTGCTACAACAAAAAGATAATTCATATTATCACAGCTTTCTATTCAATGTGACCAAAACCTGCCATATGGGAAATTTTGGCATTTATACATCGTATCACAACATGGCAAAACAATCTATGTTATTATATCACATTACAATGTCAATGTCAAGGCTTGTCACTTTTTTTAATCAATAGTTAATAGGTTCCAGGCATGAAAAAACAGAGATATCCGAAGATATCTCTGTTCATAACAGTGCTTATTGACTTTTGTCATATTACCTGTTTCTGATGTCAGCCTTTTGCCTCGGTAAAGCTTACGATCGCGTTCATCGGTGTGCGTATGTCGTGGGACATATTAAAGAGAAACTGACTCCTTGCAAGGTCGCTCTCCATTGCCCTTATCTTCTCACGCTCGGAAGCCTCGTGCTTTTTGCGGACAAGATTCTGCACATGGAGCATGACCACAGGTCCGATGAAAATAACGGTCAATAGAACGATACCTCCATATACGAGCGCAGAGCGCACCTAATCTATGCTCTCCTTTGCGGATAGCGATGACCGTCCCCGCCGGACCTGCTACAGGGAGAAAGGTCGTTCCGGACATAACGAATGTTCCCCAGCCGACCATACAGCCGAACGCCATTGCCCATACATCCAGCACGGAGAGATAGTGGGGAGGCTGCGATGTGTTTTGTTGAGTTTCCATATCTGCGCCTCCGTTATTTGCGCTGGTCAGCTTCCCAGATCAGCTCCTCCAATGTCTGATACAGGCGCTCCGGATCAACAGGCTTGGAAAGATGTGCGTTCATACCGACCTGCAAGGAACGCTGTACGTCCTCATCAAAGGCGTTGGCGGTCATCGCGATAATCGGAATGTTTTTTGCATCGGCTCTGTCCAGCGCACGGATTGTCTCCGTGGCTTCAAGCCCGTCCATTTCTGGCATACGCACGTCCATAAGTACCGCATCGTAATAGCCCTTTTCACTTTTTGCGAATTTATTCACTGCGATTCGTCCGTTTTCTGCATGGTCGATCTTTGCTTCTTTGATCTCAAGCAGCTTTTTCATGATCTCGGCATTGATGAAAACATCTTCGGCAAGCAGGATGCGCCTGCCCGCGAGCTCGGCACGCTGCTTTTCGCAAAACAGCGCCATATTGTTCTTTCGGGCGATACGCTCGAATTCTCCGATCACATTTGAAGCGAACAGCGGCTTCGCAAGGAAGCTGTCCACGCCGATATGCAGAGCCTCGTCCATGATCTCGTCCCAGTTGAACGAGGTGAGAATGATGATCGTTGTTTCGCTGCTGTACAGCTTGCGTATCTCCTTTGCACACTCTATGCCGTCCATGTTGGGCATTTTCCAGTCGAGCAAAACAAGATTGTACGGCTGCTGCTTGAGATGCTGTATCTCCAGCATATGCAGCGCTTCCGTTCCGCTCAGGCAGGTATCTGCCATGATGCCCGCTTCATCCAGTACGATACGGGCGTGCTCCGCAGCAACCTCCTCATCATCTACAACAAGGACACGCATATCCTTTATATCAATGAAGAAGTCCTCGGAGTTGTTATGTTCACTGTTTTTCAACGTAACGGCCACGGTAAACTCCGTACCCACGCCCTTTTCGGAGGTCACGGAGATCGTGCCGTTCATTATATCAACGATGTTCTTTGCGATCGCCATACCTAACCCGGTGCTGCCGTATTTGTTGTTGCGGCTGGAATCCTCCTGCGTAAAGGTGTCAAACACCTTGGGAATGAATGATGCGTCCATACCTATACCTGTGTCCTTGATAACGAAGCGCAGCGTAGACTGATCCTCAAAGACCGCCGTTCGTTCCACTGTCAGATATACTTCACCCGGAGGATTTGTGAACTTGATCGCATTGGAAAGGATATTGATAAGCACCTGCTTGAGCTTCATATCGTCGCCGATATAGAAATCCGAAACGCCGCCGATCACCCTGCACTCGTATTTCAGTCCCTTTTCACTGCACTGCGTCATGACCATTGAATTGATCTGTTCGAGCATGAAACGGAAGGAGAACTCCTCCTTGCGCAGCACCATTCTGCCGGATTCGATGCGGCTCATGTCGAGGATATCGTTGATGAGCCCCAGCAGATGCCGTGCGCTGCCGCCGATCTTTTCTAAATACTCCCTTGTTTCGGGGTCAAGACTCTCGTTTCTCAGCGCAAGGCTGTCAAGTCCTATTATTGCGTTCATGGGTGTGCGTATCTCGTGGCTCATATTGGAGAGGAATGCCGTTTTCGCCTTGTTCGCTTCCTCGGCGGCGGCAAGGGCTTCGCTCAAAGCCTGATTCTTTGCCATTGCCTCACGGACTTCGCTGTCGATATTGGTAAGCCCCAGTCCGATCGCATGGACGATATGATCATCTCTGTCGGCTGCGTGCCGCACGCCCGCCATACGGATCATCTCATAGTAATCCTCGCCGTCTCTGTGAACAAGATAGCGGTATGCGATGATGACCTTTTCCGACAGTGCCTTGCGGACATTGTCCGGCTCGATGAAGCGCAGAAAGCCTTCGCGGTAGCTCTCGTCCACCGCGTCTTTAGCATATTGTTTGAAGCAATCGAAATAACGGAACGGCTCGCCCTCACGGGGCTGCTCCTTGTCTGTCGGGTCGGCACGGTAGCAGACGGCGATATCTTTGTCCAGATCGACATGAAATACGCTCCGGTAATCGGAAGCAAGCGCAGTGATCATTTTATCACGCTGATCGCGCTGTGCCTGTTCCGCAATGAACTTATCGGTAATATCCGAAATAAAGACGTAATAAATACCGCCGTAGGCTTCGGTGTCGGTATAATGTCCGTAATCGTCCACCCAGCGGACAGCGCCGTCCTTCCGGATAATGCGGTATTCAACATAATCAAAATTCTCATCGTTTGAAGAAATCTGTTCATTGATAGATTGTGCGGTCTTTTCATAATCGTTGGGGTGAAGCATTCCCTTGAATGTAAAGCCGGTCAGTGCCTTGAATTCATCAAGGCTCCCGCAGCCGAAGATTCTCAGGACTGCTGCATTGGCATAGAGCAGCTCCTCGTTCCCGCTGCTTTTGTAGATGAAGAAGCCGCCGGGCATATGCCGTCCGATCTCCTGCACGATATGCATGGTCTGTTCATTCAGTTCAAAATGCCTGCCGAACACACGGCATCAATCCTTTCGAGTTATAAACTGCAAAGCGCCTCAAACTGCGCCTTTGCCTCTGCCAAAAGTGCGGAATAATCCGTATCCGTCCTTCTGCGCAGCAGTTCTGTAATTTCGCTGACAGGCTTTGTCAGCGGGGTGAGTGACAGATTTGCGTACATACCTTTCAGTGCGTGAGCAGTTTCAAACGCTGCATCAAGTTTTTTTTCACTGATTTGCTGCTCAAGCAGAGGAAGTCTGTTATCTTCAAGCACCTTTCCAACAAGGGTGATATAGAAATTCTCCATATTCATGCAGCGTGCAAGCCCATCGTCAACGTCCGCGCCGTAGTCCTTAAGTTTATCAATTGTAAGCATAGTCATTCTCCTTTATCTCTATTTCGATAAGCGCGCCGAATTCCTCGGGCGGCAGGGGCTTTGAGAAATAATAGCCCTGAATGATGTCGCAGCCGAGCTTTTTCAGCATCTCCATCTGCTCCTTGGTCTCAACGCCCTCTGCGATGACGGGAACTTCAAGAAGTCTTGCAATGTCGATCATGATGCCGACAAGCCGTGCTTTTTTCTGATTTTCGCATATCCCCCTGATAAATTTCATATCCAGTTTAAGGGCATCTATCGGCAGAGAGGTCAGCATATTCAGTGAGGAATAACCGCTGCCGAAATCGTCCATCTCTATCCTGAATCCGCGCCTGCGAAGCTTTTTCACTGTTTCGATGATCTGTTCGGAATCGTCGGTATAGGCGGATTCCGTGATCTCTAAAAGGAGCCTTGAATTATCAAGCCCGTTGAGCTCTGTTATATTTTCAAGAATGCTCACAAGGTGCGAATTGAAAACATCAACTCTTGACACATTGACAGACACGGGAATATTGATCCCGTATTTATCCTTCCACTGTCTTATCTGCTCCGCCGCTTCATTCCAGACAAAGCGGTCAAGCTTTTGTATCAGTCCGTTCTCCTCAAAAAGCGAGATAAACTGTCCGGGGCTGACCATACCAAATTCGGGGTGAAACCACCTTATGAGGGCTTCTGCGCTCGAAAGCCGCGGCTTATCGCCCGTTATCGAATACTTCGGCTGATAATAGACCTTAAACTGCTTTTCAGACAGTGCCTTGTCCATGTCGTTTATGAGTCGCTCGGCGTAAAGCTCTTTGCTGTGCTGTTCATCGTTATAGAATTCAAAGCAGGATACATAGCTGTTTCTGAGCTTGCGGCAGGCAAGCCAAGCACAGTCGAAGCGGTGCTCCATACCCTTTTCGCTGCCGTCGTCGGAATATACACCGAACCGCAGGCTTATATTGCTGTCGTTTATACGCTCGTCTATCATTTTGATGTACAGCGGCAGCTTGTCCCGAATATCATCGCTGTGAGGAAGGTAAATGCAAAACTGATCGTTGTCGCGGCGGCAGGCAAGTCCGCCTGTCCTGCTGACAAGCTCATGGAGACTTTCACCAATCGTTTTCAGTACCGAGTTACCGTAGCCTCTGCCGTAAAGCTCATTCACCACATGGAAACGGTTTATATCCACTATGATTGCGTCCATCGGCATATTATTATTCAGCTCGTCAAGCCTTTTGCCGTATTGAAAAAAATACTCCTTATGGAAAAGTCCCGTCAGCTCGTCTCGCTCTGTTTCATGGATAATAACGCTGTCCTCCGCAAGTTCTATGGAATGACCGACTCTCGCACAGATGACCTCGGGCATATCAAAGGGTTTAGCAATGAAATCTGCGGCTCCGATCTTCAGGCTTTCGACCTCTGCGCCCTTTTCCGAGGTCAGCACTATCACAGGGATACGTCTGAGCTCATTGTCGGCACGGAGCAGCTTCAAAAGACTGTACCCATCCATTTCAGGCATGTGCAGATCAAGTATCACGAGCGAGAGCTTCAGCTTGTCCCTTCTTATGATGTCGAGAGCCACCGCACCGTTTTCGGCATAGCATACCTCGTACATATCTTTGAGCATAGTACCAAGTATCTCTCTTGCGATGTAATCGTCGTCAACGATAAGTATGCTTCTGCGAAGTCCTTTCTTGCGTTCCAACAGTTCCTGCATATGAGCTCACTCCTTAAGCATTATTCCAATAAAGTACAAACTGCATTCATGTTCGTTCGGCAACACATCTGCAATGTTATCAGAGTATATAATTACTCATAATAATAATACTGCAAAAGTCGAAAAAAGTCAATAAGTTAGGAAAAATTACTAAACACACAAACCACCCCATTACTTTTGTTGATGTTTTGGGAGAAA
>JAFXNC010000008.1 GCA_017529875.1 Ruminococcus sp.
AGGTCTGGGAGCGGGTCCTCGGCAGCGGGTTCAGGTATGTGACTATCCGGGACATGATGTTCTCGCAGAGCCTCGAACGCCCCGCCGATGAAACGCAGCTTGCCGCCGTGAGGGCGGGGGGCTTTGAAAAGCAGCTTGAAGATTTCGAGCAGGTCCGGGGTGAGATAACGACGCAAAAGCAGCTTGTTCACTTCCTGCTGAAATACCGCTACACACAGAACTGGGAGCGGGAGGTCAGGGAGGACTACTTCCCCATATCCGCTGAAGCGCTGCTTGCGCTGGTGCCTGATAATTACAGCATCACCTTCTGCGAGCGGTTCACGCTGCCCTTTACGGCCTGGCAGATACGCCGGGATTTCGGCATCGACCTGACGGATCACACTCACATCAAGCTGATACTTGAACGCCGGGACTGACCGGCTGAAACGGAGGATGGGACTATGGCGACCTTCGGGGCACTTGCTGCCGGGGCAGAGAAAAGGCTCTCGTCCCTTGAATATGCCGACCCGGTGCTTGAAGCCCGGGAGCTGCTTGGAATAGTGCTGCAAGCCGACTGCCGCAGTCCTGGATTTGAGGGGCTGCTGCGCCGGGAGGCGGACAAGGACGCCGAGGAAAGGCTCTCTGCTCTGATAGAGCGGAGGCTTTCGGGAGAGCCCTTGCAGTACATCATCGGGGAGTGGGAGTTCTACGGCCTCACCTTTTCTGTGGGCAGGGGAGTGCTCATACCCCGGCAGGACACGGAGCTTATCGTGGAGACTGCGGAGAAGCTTTTCGCCAACGCCGACAGCCTGCGCGTCCTCGACCTCTGCGCCGGGACTGGCTGCATCGGGCTGACATTAGAGAAACGGCTCAAAAACGTTAGCCTGACCCTCGTGGAAAAATATGATGAGGCTCTTGCCTATCTGCGGGAGAATCTTCGCCGCCACGGCTCGAAGGCGCAGCTAATACAGGGCGACGTCACCGACGAGGGGCTTGCAGAGGGGCTGCCCGAATTTGATCTCATAGTCTGCAACCCGCCCTACCTGACATCACGGGACATGGCCTGCCTGCAAAGGGAGGTCTCCGCCGAGCCGGGGGAGGCGCTTTTCGGCGGAGAGGACGGGCTGGACTTCTACCGGGCTGTTACCCGGATATGGAAAAATGCCATCCGGCAGGGCGGCGTGATGCTCTTCGAGATAGGGGCGGCACAGCGGCATGAGGTGGTGGAGCTGATGATACAGCACGGTTTCCGGGACGTGCGGTGCCGCCGGGATCTGTCCGGCAACGACCGGGCGGTATCGGGGTTCAAGAGATGATATAACAGTACCGAAAAATGTACAGTAAAACGCAGGTTTTTGCTAACTGTCCAGAAAAAGATACACACTTTCCGCGCATCATGTGGTATAATAGGGTCATAGGAAAACAACCTGAGACCCAACAAACGGAGGAATGAACAATGGCAATCGACAAGAAGAAGAAGGAGAGCAAGTCAGTCTCCAAGATCACCGATAAGGACGAGAAGAAGAAGGCACTTGACACCGCGATAGCGTATATCGAAAAGCAGTTCGGTCAGGGTGCTATCATGAAGCTGGGCGAGACCAAGGCTCTCGACATCGCGGCTATCCCCACCGGCTCCATGACCCTTGATATGGCGCTGGGCGTGGGGGGCATCCCCAGAGGGCGCATCATCGAGATCTACGGACCCGAGTCCTCGGGCAAGACCACCGTAGCGCTCCACTGCATCGCCGAGGCTCAGAAGCTGGGCGGCGAGGTGGCTTTCATCGACGTTGAGCACGCCCTCGACCCGGTCTACGCCAGTCAGCTGGGTGTTGACATCGACAATATGCTGGTGTCCCAGCCGGATTCCGGCGAGCAGGCTCTGGAGATCGCAGAGGCGCTGGCGCGTTCGGGAGCTATCGACTGCATCGTTATCGACTCGGTAGCCGCTATGGTGACTAAGGCCGAGATCGACGGTGAAATGGGCGACACCCATGTGGGACAGCTGGCAAGGCTCATGTCCCAGGCCATGAGAAAGCTCACCTCGGTCATCTCCAAGTCCAACTGCGCGGCGATCTTCATCAACCAGGTGCGTGAGAAGATCGGCGTGGTCTACGGCAACCCCGAGACTACCCCCGGCGGCAGGGCGCTGAAATTCTACGCCTCTGTCCGCATCGAGGTAAGGCGCGGCGAGAAGATACAGAACGGCTCCGAGATCATCGGCAACAGGACAAAGTGCAAGGTAGTCAAGAACAAGGTGGCTCCCCCCTTCAAGGAGTGCGAGTTCGACATCATGTACGGCACCGGCATCTCCCGCGTAGGCGAGGTGCTCGACCTGGCCACCGAGCTGGGCGTAGTCAAGAAGGGCGGCGCCTGGTACAGCTACGACGATATGAAGCTGGGTCAGGGCAGGGACAACTCCAAGGAGTTCCTGGCCTCTCATCCCGATATCATGGGCGAGATCGAGGACAAGATCAGGGCTCAGAAGGACAACGTGGTCATGGCCTCCGGCAAGAGCAAAAAGGCCGCAGTGCTTGAAGAAAAGGCTGCCGCCGCCGCAGGAGCAGCTGCTCCCGCTCCGGAAGTGAACGTTCCGGATGATGACAGCTTTGAGGAGTTCGCGCCGGTTGACATCACCGATCTGGGCAACTGATCATGCTGATAACCAACATCGAGCCCTTCAAGGGCAAGACCCTTAGGATAGACTTCGACGAGGGCGAGCCCGCCTTCATCAATGCGGAGGTCGTCAGCGACAAGGGACTGTCCAAGGGCATGACCCTGACCCCGGAGCAGTGGGAGGACGTGGTCTATGCCAACGATCTGCGCCGCGCCCGGGAGCGGGCACTCTACCTGCTGGACTATAAGGATTACTCCTACATCATGATGTTCAAGAAACTCTCGGAGAACTACCCCGAGCAGATCTGCTACGACGTCTGCGACCGGCTGGCGGAGCTGGGCATCATCAACGACAGGCGCTTTGCCGAGGGGCTTGCGCGGAAGTACATGGAGGTCAAGTACTTCGGGTACTTCCGGGCTGTCCAGGAGATGAAGCTCAAGGGGCTCTCCAAGGAGCTCATCGAGGAGGCTCTTGCCCCCTACTCGGACAGCGAGAGCGTCCGGGGGCGCATAAAGGAGCTTATCGAAAAGAAATATCTCCGCCGCCTCGACACCGAGGACGGAGTTAAAAAGGTCAAGAATGCCCTGGTCAGACAAGGCTATTCCTACGCGGACATAAACGCCGTGTTTGAGGGGCTTTCGGAGGAGGAAGAGTAAAATGGAGATACTTGCCAATGTGGACAAGACAGTGATGCAGGTCTTCAATATCGGCATCGGGATACTGCTGTTCGTGGCGATACCGGCTATCATCACCCTTGCCTGCAAGTACAATAAAGAAATGGACGATGCCAAGGCTGCCGAAGCCGCGGAGACTGATACTCCGAAGGCAGAGGAGGCCAAGCCCGAGGTCATCGAGGCAAAAGAGCCCTCGGAGCAGCTTACGTCGTCGGCGATCTCTGCGGAGAAGCCGTCAGAGCAGGACGACAAGTCCTGACATGGAGGAGATATTATGAAGAACAAGCTTATCTGCGCGGCTATGCTGGCGGTACTGCTGGCATTTTCGGGCTGTTCGATCAACAATGCCGAGTCGTCCTCTGCGGCAGGGGACGCACAGGTCAGCTCCGCCGAGGCGGAGGAAAGCGTATCCGAGGCCGATACCCCCGATTCCGCACCTGCGGAGTCCTCGGTGATAACTCTCAGCGGCTCCACTGCCGAGATCGGCTCCGGGGCTAAGGGCGTTACCGTGGAGGGCGGCACCGTGACTATCACGGCGGCAGGGGATTACACCTTTACCGGCACCCTGGACGACGGTCAGATACTGGTCAACGCCCCCAAGACCGACAAGGTGGACATCTACCTCAACAACGTCACCGTTCACAACGGTTCATCTGCGGCGCTGCGCGTTGAGCAGGCGGACGGCGTTACGCTGCACCTTGTTGAGGGAACCGTCAACAGCTTTACCGATACGGCGTCCAATGCCCTCTCGGCCTGCATCTCCGCCAAGGACGATATCACCATAAAGGGCAAGGGCACTCTCAACGTCACCGGTGTGGCCAAGCACGCTATCAAGTCCTCCAACGACGTGAAGATCAAGAACGGCGTGCTGAACATCGCGGCGGCCTCTGCGGGCATCTACGGCGAGGACAAGGTCCAGCTCACCGGCGGCACCATAACCATAACCTCCTGCAAGGACGGCATCAAATCCGTCAACGAGACTGAGGCGGGCAAGGGCATCGTGACCTCGGAGAACGCAGTAGTTGACATCCAGAACGCCAAGGGCAACGGCATCGAAGCCACCACCAGCGTCACCGTCACCACCGGCAGTATCAAGATCCACTCCATAAAGCAGGCAATAAACTGCCCCACCCAGACCCTTGCCGAGGGAGCGGTTGTGAAATACTGACCGATAAAAAAGAATAAAGAAAAAAGAAGAAAGAATAAAGAATAATAGAGAGCTAAAGCTCTCCGGTGTCCGCTTTGCGGACGGTTTTTAAAATCATCGCCGGAGGCGATACCTTAATTATTCTTTTTTTCTTTCTTCGCCGTGCTTTGCACGGTTTTTTTTTTTGCAGGCGCTTCACAAAGAAATGCAAAGGCACTTCTGTCAGTTTCCTGACAGAAGTGCCATGAATGAAGGATCTTTGCCGCGTCTGCACGTCAGACTTTCAGCCAGGCGCAGGCGATGTCAAGGGCTTCGTAGAGGCTGCCGCGCTCTGCCATTTTTACTATCGCCTTGTTGGGGGGGATAGTGATGTCGGTGGCCATTTTTCTCAGGCGCACCTTGTTGGCGATGTCCAGGCCACCCTTCTTTTCCTTGCCGAGTATCTCGATCATGACGATGAATTCGTCATACATATTTCCGAAATAGATCACGTTTCCCTTTCTTACCAGCGGCATACCCTTGTAGGTGAAGAAAGGTGATTTTGTCTCTGCCATAGTAAACAACTCCTTCTGTAATATATATTAAATGCGTATCATGCATATCATGCACCAAATCTTATTGTAACACGTCCCGGGCGGGAAGCGTGTCGTATCCTGTTACGGGGAGGCCTGTAATTCCTCGCCGCGGTCGAGGCGCTCCATGTTCTGGAGGAACACGTCTGTCCAGCGGGATTCAAGCCTGTAAGAGGGTCTGCCGTTGAGGGCTACCAGTACACGGCGGTTGGTCTGCTCGTAGAACTCGATCTTGTCCACGCCGCCGTCCTTGCGGAATATCTCGATGGTCAGGAAGGGGTCTCCCTCGATCTCGTCGAAATAGATATCGTTGGTAGGACAGGAGAGGATGTACAGGTACAGGGACTGGAACAGATCCACCTTGATATCCTGACCGTTCTTCTTGGCCCAGTATACCTTGTTTTCTTCCTCGCTGCCGTCCACGGTGTAGTCGCTGACCTCGCCGTTGTGTGTCACCTTGACCTCGTTGATGTCGAAGATCTTGTTGGTGGTCATCAGCGATACCACATCGCCCACATCATAGGTCGCCCAGGGGAGGTTCTCGGCGGCGATCTGCCAGATACAGTCCTCGCCGGAAACGCCGGTGACATAACAGTAGTATGCCGCGATCTCGTCAGTTTCCTCGCCCTCGTCGTTGGTGGCGTAGATAGCCTTGCCGATCTTGAGGTCGTATTCCTCGGTCTCGTTCTTGTAGTAGACCTCGCAGTAGGGCGCGTCGATGCCGTACTCCTTGAAGTCCTCCTCCTTAGGGAAGATCAGCTCACATCTTGCCGCCGACAGTCCCCACAGTCCGTGGGTGACGTTTGAGGACAGCTGGATATTCAGGTGCGCGAAGATGGGCTCCACCATTACCTGTGAGGATATGAGGGCCTCGGTGCCGTCGGGGAGGTCTTCAAAGGCCATTTCGTAGTCCAGGTCGGTGCGCTTAACCGTGAGGCGCCCGTAGGGGGTGTCCTCGGTGCCGGCGTAGGCGCCGATGAGGGAGGTCATGATGAAATCCTCCTTGCGCTCGATCATATCCGAGAGGGTGGATTCAAGCACCATGTAAACGTCGGTCTTGCCGTCCTCGAGGACGTAGCGGTAGCGGTTCTTGGTGGCCTTGTCGCCCACCTTGAAGGTCCGCTTTGTGCCGTCCTTGAAGTTGGCTGTGAACGTAGTGTTCGGTTTGTCAAGGCCGTACTTGGAAAGGTCGGAGGCGTTTTCCTCCACCAGCTTGTAGGCGGTAAGGTTAGCCACGTCCTCCATGACGCCCTTTTTCATTACCATGCTCTGGTTGAGACCGGTGAGCTCAGTGATGTTGAGCTCGGTCTTGCCGGAGCTGGGGCGCTCCAGGGTGTAGCCCCCTGTGGCGTTCTCGACGACTATGGACTGTATATCCTCGGGCTGTGCAGAGACGAGCTGCACTTCCTCGGCCTCCTCCTGGCTGTTGACTATGGCCTTGGAGGAATCGTCCCCGGAGGAACTGTCCTTGCTCTGACCGGTGAGCTCGAGGAACGCCAGCGTCCCGCCGAGCGCCGCCACAACAACGCCGCCGATTATAATACCTTGTATCTTCTTATTCATTCTTTTTACCTCCGGGACGGCTCGCTTTGCTCGCCTGTCCTTTTAGCGTCGTCTCTCGCTTTCTGCGACGAGCAGAAAGCTGTTTTGATCCGCGCTGAATGGTTCTTCGTTCTCTTGGTGAGACTGTGAATTTATTGGTGACGGGCTTGGTGTCGTGTTCGCTTAGTAACTGGCTTGGTGTCGTGTTCGCTTAGTAACTGGCTTGGTGTCGTGTTCGCTTTTTTCAGCTCTGTACTTGGTACGACCCCGCCGTCACTCCAAGCGAACAGCTCTTTGCGCACTTCCAAAAGGCGGAATTGCGCCGTCGCCGCAGTGACCGACTTAGCGGTTCTTTCTTCTCACCCAGATGATGCCGCCGATTATCAGCACGATAACGGGGATTATCAGAGTGAATGTCCACTGGAGCACAGAGCTCTGGGAGTCGGTGAGGTCATAGACGTTGCCGGTGATGACCTTCGGCTCGATAGTGATGCCGGTGCTGGTCTTGTGGGTGATGCCGTTGATAAGGCTCAGGAAATACTCGCGGTTGCCGAACTGCGTATAGCTCAGATAGTTGTCGGAGATCGACTCCACAGAGCCGCAGACGATGATGTTGGAGTAGGTGCCGGTGCCGTCCTCGGTGGAGAACACAGCCTTTGAAGCCAGCGCAGTATAGATCTGCTTGCCCTTGGCAACGGTCTCGGCGGTCTTCATATCCAGGACCACGGCGCTGTCGCTGGAGGTCACATAGGCCTCGGTGCCGTTGTAGCCCTTCTCGTCAAAGAGCAGGGTTATGGGCCGCGAGCGGGCGTTGATGATCTCCTTGGTGTCGAGGACGTCCTGAGTGAAGTTAGTGGATACGCCGTCGGCAATGGTGTAGTAGGGCAGGCTGTAATACTTGTCGGTGTTCTGCTCACAGACTATGCCGGAGCCGATCTTGATGCCCCATTCCTCCAGGAACTCGTCGAGGTTGGGGGTCTCGGGCTGCTTTACGGATGCCGCGTAGAGCATCTGCTTGCCCATTTTGCCGTCGTTGTCCAGATAGTCGGCCAGCTTCTGAACTTCTTCGGGGAGGTAATCCACCGTGGGCGCGGCAACTACAACAACAGTGGCCTCGTCGGGGATGTTCTCCTTGGTGATGTCGATATCCTTGATCTGATAGCCGTTGGCTTCAAGCAGGGTATGCAGGTAGGTGAGGCTGTCGGACTCTTTTCTTCCGGTGAGGAACACCGCCGTCATGGGGTTGGGGTCGGTGACTGCCATGAGTGCCGAAACGAAGGCCTCGTCAGCGCGGGAGGCTTCAACATAGCCGCCGTAGTATTGCAGGAAGGTGATAGAGCTGCCCATCTGCTGTACCAGGGTGTCTATGCTCATGCCGTAGTTGCTGAGGTTGGTGAGGAAATCGTTGTTGAAGCTCAGCAGGTCGATCATTGTGACCTTCCTGGTACGCTTCACGTCCTTGGAGGGATTGGTCTCCACCATGATATCGTAGGCCGTAATGGTATCAATACCGTACTCCGACACGATATCGGGGTTGGAGTCGATATCCACGAAGCGGTAGCTGATCCTGTCGTTGTACTGGGTGTACTTTTTGAGCACCTCTATCGCCTGTCTCGTGTAGTCCGAGAGGGCGAGGAAGTTTTCCTCGGTGGCGAACACCGTCACGGTTACGTCAACGTCGATGCTCTTGACGTAGTCCTCCGACTGCTCGGAGATAGAGTACTTCTTCTCCTGGGTCAGGTCTATGGTGAGGGGATAGCGCTCGAATATCACCGTTGCGATGACGTTCACCAGCACCACAGCCGCCACGAATATCAGCGTCAGGATCGTGGCCATCATGCCGTGTTTGAGCTGCTTTACGTTGGTATGCTTTTTCTCCTTGGAGGGCTTGTCGTCCTCGTCGTCCTCATCGTCGCCGGGCTTGCCGGAGTCCTTGCTCAGCTTGCCCTCGCGCTGCTTCTTTACGATGTCGTCGAGAACGCTCCCGGAGGATGCCTTCTCGTTGTTTTCCACACTCTCCGGGGCGGTGTTTTCCAGCTCCTCGGGGGTGTTCTTGTTATCTTCTGCCATATGCATCCGCCTCCCTTATGCCCAGCGGCGTTTTTCAAGCACCCTGACCGTCAGGAACAGGAATACCACAGCTGCGCTGATGAAGAACAGCGCGTTTGAAAGATCGAACAGTCCGTATGTGAAGCCCACATACCTCTCCCAAAAGGAGAGCTTGCTGAGAATGGTGGGGATGAGCTCGCCCTTTGCTGCGAACAGTCCCAGTATCAGCATGGCGATGAAGCCGCCGATAAGCACTCCTGCCTTCTTGCCCAGCAGGAAGAACAGTATCGTTACCACCAGTATCACAACCGCCTCGGTGATGACCGTGCGCCATACAGCGCCCAGGTCGGGCATGAGCTTTTCGATGAAATCGGAGGGGACGACGTCGCCGATAGTGGTGAGCATATACAGCGCGATCAGAGCGATAAAGCTGATGACCGCAGACACCACCTGGTTCTCAGTCAGCGACGAGCAGAATATACCCACGGCGATAAATGCCGCGCCCACCAGCAGGAGACCTGCGAAGTTTCCGATAATGGTCATCCAGTCGGGGGTGGCGAATGCGGAGATGACCACCGCATAGACCAGAGTGATCGCTATACCCATAAGGTAGATCAGGAAGGCCGCCAGGAACTTGCCCGCGACTATCCCGCCAAGGCCGACGGGGGCGGTCAGCAGGCACTGATCGGTCTTGTTTTTCTTTTCCTCGGACATGGTCCTCATGGTGAGTATGGGTATAAGGACTATGAGGATTATCATGAGCTGCTGGAACATCCCGTCCATTTTGGTGGTGCCGTAGTGGAGGGAGTTGCTGGTGAAGCTGAATGCCGAGAAAGCGTAAAACGCCGCCAGGAAGATATATCCAATGGGGGAAGTGAAGTACGAGAGGGTCTCGCGTCTGAATATTGCGCCCATTATTCCTCACCTCCGTCAATGCTTTCGCCCATGGTGAGCCGCAGGAAGATATCCTCCAGGGTCAGCTCGCTGGACTTCATTTCAAGGATGATGTAACCGCTCTTTGCGCAGGCGAGGAACAGCTCTTTTCTGATGTCGGTGCCTTCCTTTGCCTCCACCCGGTATTCAAATGCATCCTCATGCTTGGCGCCGATGTCTACCTTCTCAACGTCCCTGATGCTCTCGATAAGCTTTGTGACCTTGTTCTGCTCGCCTTCGATGCGGACGGTGAGTCTGTGGTCGGAGGAGAGCTTTTGCGAGAGGTTATCCTCGGTATCGTCGGCGACGATCTTGCCCTCGTTGATGACCACGATCTTATCGCAGACCGCCTGCACCTCCGAGAGTATATGAGAGGAGAGTATCACCGTATGGTTGCGCCCCAGCTTTTTGATAAGCGTCCTGATCTCGATGATCTGCTTGGGGTCGAGGCCGACGGTAGGTTCGTCCAGTATCAGCACGTTGGGGTTGCCCACCAGAGCCTGTGCCAGACCGACTCTCTGCCGGTAGCCCTTTGAAAGGTTGCGTATCAGCCGTTTGTAGACGTGGTCGATCTTCACCAGGGAGCAGATGTCTTTAAGATGCGTGTTGCGGGGGAGCTTGCACTTTTTCAGGTCATATATGAAATTCAGGTACTCCTTCACCGTCATATCCATGTAAAGCGGCGGCAGCTCCGGGAGATAGCCTATCTTGGACTTGGCCTTGATAGGGTCCTCGAGGATATCTATGCCGTCGATCATTGCCTTGCCTGACGTTGACGAGATATACCCTGTAAGTATATTCATGGTCGTTGACTTGCCCGCGCCGTTCGGCCCGAGAAAGCCCAGTATCTCTCCGTCCTGAGCCTTGAAGGAGATATTGTCAACAGCCTTTTTATCTCCGTAGTGCTTGGACAGATTCTGCACTTCAATCATCTTTTTTACCTCCGGGAATCCTTTTATCGTCGCTTCTCACTCTTGCGACGAGCATTCAGCTTTATTTAGTTCGTGTGTAATGTTTCTTCGTTCCACCGGTGAGATGGTCCTGCACGACCACTCCGCAAGGGAGGATCCAACATCTTTGCTTCTGTGGTGAGAAGGTTTTGCAGGGGATGAACATAATCCGCTATTATAAGTCTATCACCCGATTGTGTCAATACGGTGACAGACAGGTATTCAATTGTCAAGAAAGTGCTCACGGGTCAAGGAGCTTCATCAGCTCGGGCAGCTTGCTTTCGTCAGTCACCTGCTTCATGATGCCGAGGATGATCTCTTTCACTGTGTGCTCTCCCGGTTCGCTGTCCGGCTGTGGGAAGTACTGTTCATAGCAGCTGCCGGAAGTAAAGAGTGCTCCGTTTCCGGCATTGAGTCTGTACCCTGCGGGTCCCCAGCAGCCGCTGCCGCTGTGCCTGCGTACAAGCACTGCCTGCAATATCCGGGGATTATCTATCCAGAGGTCGGATCTCCAAGCCGGGTGGATATTCCCGGAGACAGGGTCGATGTTGGGCAGCTCAGCCTTCGTACTGAAAACGTCGGCCTTGGCATCCGCCGGCACCGAGACAGTATCTTTGCCCACGAAATACGGCGTAAGATGCAGCCCCTCAAACTGCCTGAACTCCTCTTTGAGCAAGGCTCTGACAGCCGGCGTGAACTCTATCCTCCACCAGAAAAGAGCCTTCATCTTGCTTTTGTAATGACCGGAACCGCTTTTGAGCGCTCCGGGGAATTTTATGCTTTTGATATCTTTTGTGATCTTCGCTTTGGCGCTTTTCAGATCCTTAGCCATAGTTTCGCTCCTTCCGGTGTCAGCCGTCGATCATCAGTTTCTTGGAGGCCTCCGCAGTATCGAGGCCGATCTGCCGGCGCAGGTCTTCGAGGCTGTCGAACTTTCTCTCCGGGCGCAGGAACCGCTCTAAGCTCACCTGCACGGTCTTGCCGTAGAGGTCGCCGTTGTAGCCTAAGATGTAGGTTTCCGCCAGGGGAGCCCTGGTCTTGCCAAGGGTGGGCTTGATGCCGATGTTTGTGACGCCGGTATAACGCTGACCGCCGAACTTTACCCTTGAGCAGTACACTCCGAATCGGGGCATGACTATCCCCGGCGGGAGCAGCTGATTTATGGTAGGAAAGTCCCACGTCCGGGCAAGCTCCATGCCGTGTATCACCGGCAGCCTGTACCCGAAGCGGTAGCCCAGCAGCTCGTTGGCGCGGACTATCTCGCCGTTTTGTATATGCTCCTTGATGAGGGTGGAGCTGACCGTTTCGCCTCCCAGGGCGAGCTTGTCGAGAACGACCGTTTCAAAGCCGTACTCACGGCCCAGCTCGGCGAGCAGCCTTGCGTCACCTGCGGCGGCCTTGCCGAAGCGGAAATCATTCCCGCAGACGGCGTACCTGCATCGGAGCTGTCCTGCCACTATCTCCCGGACGAAATCCTCCGGGGAGAGCCCCCTGACTTCATTAAAATCCGGGGAGCAGACGATATCCACCCGCCTCTGCGAGAGGCGGTAGAGCTTGTCCTCGTCGGAGAGCAGCCTCACGCGGCCCTTGTTGACGACCGTGTCCTGCCGGAAGGTGAACACCGCCGAGCGCAGCTCTCCGTTGCCGAGGCTCACAGCCCTGTCGATGACTGTCCGGTGCCCTAAGTGTACTCCGTCGAAGACCCCAAGAGCCACAGCCGTATCAAAGCCGAGCTTTTCACCGCGAACCTTTATTTCTTCCATTAGCTTTCACCAGTTTTATTATCAGTAGAAATTCCTGACCGCCTTGATAACGCCCTCGGCCTGCACGACCTTTGCCAGCCCGAGGAACGCGCCGTCGCAGCCGATAACGCAGAACTCCTTATCGAAGCTCTCGTCTATGCCGGCCTGCTCGCACCAAAGCTTGACGCCGTTTTTGTACATGGCGGTGCAGTGTTCGTCCAGCGTGATCTTGGTATAGCCCTCAAAGGCGTTTATCAGCGGCATCAGAGCTTTTTCGAGGGGCATTTCAGCCAGCTGCTCCATAGTAACGCAGTCCTCAAGGGTGAACCCCGCCGCCCTTACCCGGCTCAGGCCGTTCATGGCGGCACCGCAGCCCAGCGCCTGACCCAGGTCGTGTATTATCGTCCTGATGTAGGTGCCTTTCGAGCAGGAGATGTAGAGCTTTCCGGTGCCTGCGGCCTCGTCGAAGTCCGTGAGACTGAGCTCGTAGACCGTTATTCTGCGGGGCTCCCGCTCGACTTCTTTGCCCTCACGGGCCAGGTCGTAGAGCCGCTTGCCGCCCACCTTCACCGCGGAATACATAGGCGGTATCTGCATTATCTCCCCGCGGAAGGCCTTCAATTTATCCTCGACCGTCTCCCGGGGGATGCCCCTGCCGTCGGATTCAGACAGCGTCTTGCCGGACACATCCTGTGTATCGGTGGTGATGCCCAGGGTGAAGCCCGCCTCGTAAGCCTTGTCGCTGTCCGGCAGGATATCGCAGGCCTTGGTGGCCTTCCCGACGAACACCGGCAGCACGCCTGTCGCCATAGGGTCGAGGGTGCCTGCGTGACCAAGGCGCTTCATATGCAGTATGCCTCTCAGCTTTGCGATAACGTCAAAGGAAGTCCAGCCCTCCGGTTTGAACACCGGGATGATTCCGCAGGGCTCAGTCATTTTCAAGCCCCAGGGCGTTGACCGCCGCCAGCACCTTTGACTTGACCTCGTCGAGGGTGCCGGTCAGCTCGCAGCCTGCCGCACGGATATGTCCGCCGCCGCCGAACTGCTTGCAGAACGCCGATGCGTCCAGCTTTTCGGTGGTGCGCACCGAGAGCTTGTAGACGTTCTCATGGCGCTGCTTTATGGTGATGCCAAGATCCACGCCCTCCACAGAGAGGGGTATGGATGCCAGCCCCTCGAACTCTGCGGGCTCGATGCCGCAGCGTTCCATTATCTCGGTGGTCAGGGCGATCACGGCACATCTTTCGTTGCAGTAGAACTCCATGTTTTTGGTGACGAAATGCTCCGCCGCCAGTCTGCCCTTGCTCTTGATATCGAACATCATGCGGTTGATTATGGCGAACCCGAAGTCGTAGCCTATGAGCTCCGCCGCCGCCATATGGGCGCCGGGGGTGGTGTTTTCGTACTTGAAGCAGCCGGTATCGGTGGCGATGCCGGTATAGAGGCAGAGGGCTATCTGAGGGCTTATGGGTCTGCCCAGCTCCTTGAACAGGTCATAGAGTATGAGGCAGGCTGCCGATGCGCCGCCGTCAACGTAGCTGTATTTGGCATATGACCGGTTGGAGATATGGTGGTCGATGCAGAGATCGACCTTTCCCTCGGCGGTGTAGTCCCACAGGTTCCTGCCCACCAGGGCGATATCCGCGATATCCACCGCGATGACGCACTTTTCCTCGAACTCCTGGGGCTCATATCCCCGGTAGAGAAAGCTGTACCTCTCCGGGAAGCCGTCGCTGTTGAGGACGTTGGCCTTCTTGCCCATATCCCGCAGATAGGCGCACAGACCGAAGCCCGCACCGAGGGTGTCCCCGTCGGGGCTCTTGTGGGTCAGTATAGTATAGTTGTCGTGTTCCTCGAAAAATCTTCCGATCTCAGCAAAATCCATATTAAGCTCCCGTTTGGTCTGTCAACGCACCGATGCCGAAAAAGCGAGCGGTGTTCCTCAGAAGACAAGCTCTCAGCTCGTCAGGGTCGGTATCCATATACTCAGCCAGCGCCGCCGCCACGTACTTTACGTACTGGGGCAGGTTCACTCTGCCGAGGCCTTTGATGTTCCTTGGTATCAGGTAGGGGGCGTCGGTCTCGGCCATGATGCGGTCAAGGGGGATGAGCCTTACCGCCTCCCGGAGCGCCTGTGCACGCCTGTCGTCGCAGATCCAGCCTGTGACGCCGATGTAAAAGCCCATGTCGAGATACTTCTCCAAAACCTCTCTGCCGCCGGTGAAGCAGTGTACCACCGACCTTGCGCAGAGCTCCTTGTGCTCCGAGAACATCGAAACAAGGTCGCCGTGCGCCTCCCGCTCATGCAAAAACATGGGCAGCCCGGTCTCCTCGGCCAGGGCGATGTGGCGCTCCAAGCATCTGAGCTGGTCGGCCTTCTCCGAGAACATCCTGTCGTAGTCCAGGCCGCACTCGCCCACCGCGACTACTCTTTCCTCTTTATACAGCTCTCTCAGCCGCGCAAAATCCCGCTCCTGCGCCCTGCCTGCCCCATGGGGGTGTATGCCCGCCGTGGCGTAGCAGTCGTGGGAGGTCACGAACCTTGCCGCCGCCTCGCTGCTTTTCATATCCGAGCCGGTGATTATCACCTGCACTCCCGCCTCATGCGCCCCCCGGAGTATCTCCCCGGGGTCTTTGAACTGTGACGAGAACAGGTTCAGCCCGATATCGCAGTACTCAGTCTTCATCGTCTTCAAATTCGTCGAACTCGTCTTCAAGCTCGTCATCTTCTGCATCCCCGGCGTCCTCAGCATCCTCCGGCACGACCCTTTTAAGGGTCTCGGATATCCTTGCGGAGTACTCCGCGGAATCGTCCGCCACGAATTTCAGCTCCGGCGCCTTCCTCAGCTTCAGCACGTTGGAGATCTCCCTTTTGAGATACCCCGAGGCGCTCTCGAAGCCCTTGACGGCCTGCTTTGCCCTGTCGATGCCCTCAAGGCTGGAAATATACACCTTGCAGAAGCTGCCGTCACCGGCGACCTCGCATCTCACCACTGTGAGCATCTCGCCGCCGTGTATCCTCGGGTCTTTCAGCTCCCGCATCTTACCCGAGATTATCCTTCTTATATCTTCGGACATACGTCCTGATTTTATACTCATGTTATGTTTTAGTCCTTTCTAAAAGGGGGGCGGGGCCCCCCATACCCCCCGGCTCGTCGGGGCTTTGGGTTTGAGCCTGCGTTCTCTTCGCTCCTACGTCGCTGCGTTCACTCCGGCTCAAAAGCCCCTCCTCGCCCGTGATTTAGGTTTGAGCCGCTTGCTTTCTTGCCAATGAATAAACAGAGACCCTGCCGTTATCGCCGTCCTCATACTCCGTGACGAGCTTACATCCGTAAGCCTGTGCTGTCCTTGCTGAGGGCAGGTTTTCGCTGTTCATATACGAATACAGCACACGGAAGGGCGTCCTTTCAAATGCCCAGTCCCGCACCGCGCAGGCGGCCTCGGCGGCATAGCCCTGCCGCTGGCAGTCGCTCCTTATGTGGTAGCCTATCTCCGGCCTGATGACGCCGTCTATCACCTGCATGGTCAGGCCGCAGTCGCCGATGAGCTCACCGGTTTCTTTAAGGCACACCGCCCACAGCCCGAACCCGAGATCGTGATACCTCTCGATGTTCCGGCTTATCCAGTCCTTCACCCGCGCCTCGTCAAATACATAGGGGTAATACCGCATGGACTCCCGGTCAGAGAGCACTTTATACAGCGCCGGGAAGTCGTCCCCGGTCAGCTCCCGGAGGATGAGCCGCTGTGTCTCGATCATTATATTCATGCCTGATCCTCGTAATGTCCCGCCGTCACGCACAGCTCTGCACTATCTTGCAAAAGGCGGAACTGCGCCGTCTGCGCTAAGACTCAGAACTGGTCGTCGTTGAGCTTGACGTAGGCGCAGTCCGAGGTCTTGAAGGTCAGCCTGTCGGCCTCGTCCTCCGACTGTGCGATGACGAACTCGTTCTTGTCATAGCTGTAAAGTATGCCGATGAACTCCCGCTCGCCGTTGACGGGTCTGATAGTGCGCACCCGCACCTCGTCGCCGATGCAGACGATGAAATGCTCCGGCAGGCGCAGCTCGCGCCCAAGCCCGGGGCTGCCCACCTCCAGCACATAGCTCTGAGAGATCGGATCTTTCTCGTCCAGCAGGTCGCTTATGGGTTTTGTGGCACGCTCGCAGTCGTCGATGGTGACGCCGCCGTCCTTGTCTATCAGCACTTTAAGATACCAGGTAGCGCCCTCCTTCTCGAACCTTACGTCCCAGAGGAAAAGCTCCAGCTCATCACAAATGGGCTGCACCATAGCTCTGACTTTATCCGCCGTATTCATTCTTTTTAACTCCGTTCCGGCTCGCTTCGCTCGCCTGTCCTTTTTTTTTAACTCCGTTCCGGCTCGCTTTGCTCGCCTGTCCTTTTATCGTCGCTTTTCACATTCTGCGACGAGCATTCAACTTTGGCTGTTCGCGCGGAATGGTTCTTCGTTATCATAGTGATACTATGACTTTATGATCTGCTTTTTTAGGCTTGGATAACGCTTGCTTATTTCTGATGTGACTTGTAAAACGCCTGTAATACAGGGTTTGAATAACGCTTATACCACTCACTAACAAGGTTCCGTCAGGTGCAAGCCTCAAGCTCGCACAAAGCTGTCTCCCTCCCCTCCGGGGAGGGCTGGCTATATTTCGGCTCTGCACAAGTGAAAGCGGGTGGGGGAATCCGGTGGTACACCGCGTGTACCCGAGCGTACTTATTCGCGGTATTCTTCCATGATATACCCCTCGAAGATGTCGCCTTCCTTGATATCCACGAACTTCTCGAGAGTGATACCGCACTCGTAGCCCTCGTTGACCTCCTTTACGTCGTCCTTGAAACGCTTGAGGGAGGACATCTTGTCGTCTGCGATGATGATGCCGTCACGCACAACTCTGATAAGATCGTTCCTGCCGATCTTGCCGCTGAGTACGTATGCACCCGCAACATTTCCCACGGAGCTGATCTTGTAGACCTGCCTTACCTCTACGCGGGCAGTGTCGATCTCGCGGAACTTCGGCGCCAGCATACCCTTCATGGCGGTGGTGATCTCTTCTATTGCGTCGTAGATTATCCTGTACAGACGGATGTCCACGCCGTCGCGCTCGGCCTGCTCCTTGGCTACCGGGTCGGGACGCACGTTGAAACCTACTATGATCGCATTGGAGGCGTTGGCCAGCATTACGTCGTTCTCGCTTACCGCACCCACTGCGCCGTGGATGACTCTTACTCTTACCTCGTCGTTGGAGATCTTCTCGAGGCTCTGCTTTACAGCCTCCACCGAGCCCTGAACGTCCGCCTTTACGATGATAGGCAGCTCCTTCATCTCGCCCTCGCTGATCTGGCTGAACAGGTTGTCGAGAGTTACCTTGCTTACCTTCTTGAATTCCTCTTCCTTGGCCTGGTGCTTTCTCTGCTCGACAAGCTCTCTTGCCAGCTTTTCGTCGGCAACGGCGTTGAAGGTGTCGCCGCTCATGGGCACCTCTGCAAGACCTGTGATCTCAACAGGCGTGGAGGGGCCGGCCTTGTCTATCTTGTTGCCCTTGTCGTTGGTCATGGTCCTTACTCTGCCGACTGCGGTGCCTGCGATGATGATATCGCCGGTGCGCAGAGTACCGCCCTCTACCAGTACGGTAGCGGTCGGGCCCTTGCCCTTGTCCAGCTTGGCCTCGATAACAGTACCCTTGGCAGCCTTGTGAGGATTGGCTTTCAGCTCCTTGACCTCGGCTACCAGCAGGATGTTTTCGAGCAGCTCGTCGATGCCCTCGCCGGTCTTGGCGGAAACAGGCACAGCGATAACGTCGCCGCCCCACTCCTCAACAACGAGGGAGTGCTCGGTGAGCTCCTGCTTAACTCTTTCAGCGTCGGCGCCTTCCTTGTCCATCTTGTTGATGGCGACGATTATGGAAACGCCCGCTGCCTTTGCGTGGTTAATGGACTCCACTGTCTGGGGCATGATACCGTCGTCGGCAGCCACAACGAGTATGGCGATATCGGTGATGTTGGCACCTCTCGCTCTCATGGCGGTGAATGCCTCGTGTCCCGGAGTATCGAGGAAGGTTATCTTCTTGTTGTTGTAGTATACCTGATATGCGCCGATATGCTGGGTGATGCCGCCGGCCTCGCCTTCGGCTACGTTGGCGTGTCTGATCCTGTCGAGGATAGAGGTCTTGCCGTGGTCAACGTGACCCATTACTACTACAACAGGGCAGCGTTCCTCCAGGTTCTCCACGCTGTCTTCCTCGTCCACGATGAGGCGCTCCTCAATGGTCACGATGACTTCCTTCTCGACCTTGGCGCCCAGTTCCTCGGCAACCAGCGACGCAGTATCGAAATCCACCTGCTCGTTGATGTTGGCCATAACGCCGAGCCCCATCAGCTTTTTGATGACCTCTGTGGCGGTGACTTTGAGCCTCGAAGCCAGCTCGGATACCACGATCATATCGGGGATAAGTACCTTGAGCTGCTGCTTTCTGGCCTTCTCCAGCTCGAGACGGCGCAGTCTCTCCTTCTCGCTCTCGCCCTCGCGGCGCTTGGCGCTCTGCTTCTGCTGCTTTTTATACTGCTGGGACTTCTGGGTCAGCTTCTGCTTCTTCTGGAAGTTGTCCTTGCTGCGGTTCTGCTTGGTGTTGGCAAGGTTGTCATACTTCTCGTTGTACTTATCCAGCTCGACGTAGCTGCCTCTTGTGTCCACGTTCTTTCTGTTTCCGCTCTCCACGCCCTCGGATACGGTATACCCCTCGTCCGAGCTGCTCTTGGAGCCGCCGATGAAGGTCCTCTCGCCGCGGTCCTGCTTCTTGGCCTGCTTTTTCTGCTCCTTGCGCTTTTCAGGCTTTCTGGCCTCGGCAGCCTCGGGGGCCTTGGCCTGTACCTCCGGCTTTTCGGGAGCCTTTGCAGCCGCCTCGGGCTTGGGCTCCTCAGCCTTGGGTGCCTCGGCCTTGGGCTCCTCGGGTTTCTTGGCGGGCTCTTTCTTGGGCTTTTTCTCCGCAGGCTTTTCGGGAGCTACATTTGCCGCAAAGTAGGCGTCAAAGTTCTCCACCTGATGCTTTTGGGTGAAGTACTCGAAAACGTAGCTCACCTCCTCCGGCGTCAGCGACGATACGGTCTTCTTCGCATCGCCCCCCAGAGCCGCGAGACATTCGATAAGATCACCGCTCTGGAGCTTTAAGTCCTTCGCCAATTCGTTGAGCTTGTATTTCTTTACTGCCATATATACGATTCCTCCATTCGATCAATTAACGCTCTCAAAGAGCCTCGTCCGGCTCGAGCCCTTTTGCAAGGCTCTGAGCGAACCCCTTGTCGGTGACGGCGATTATGCCGCTGCGCTTTCCCAGCGCGGTACCGAGCTCATCCATCGTCAGACCCAGGGGGTAGAGCTTGACTCTGCTCTGTCCGCAGTGGAACCTGACCTCTTTGAGGCTTTTCTCCGACAGGTCACAGGCTGTGAACACCGCGAAGGCCGTGCCGTTCTTGCAGACGTCCTTCATCAGATCCATGCCCAGCACCATACGTCCCGACTTCATGCACATGGTCAGCAGACCTCGTTTATCCTTCATCCAGCTCCGCCTCCATACTGTCGTAGACTGTGTCATCTATCCTGCACTCGAAACTCTTTTCAAACCTGTGAGCCTTCCGTGCCTTTCTGAAACATTCGATATCCCGGCAGATGTAAGCGCCCCGTCCGGACTTTCTTCCCGTCAGGTCAAGAGAGATATTGCCCTCCTTGTCCTTGACGGCGCGGATGAGCTCCTTCTTCGGCTTCATCTCGTTGCAGCCGAGGCACATCCTCATCGGGATCTTTTTTGTTTTCATATTATTCTTCCTCGAACTCCTCGTCGTCCTCGTCATCATCCTCGTCGGGGAGCGGGAACTCGGGGAGAATGTCTATCCTGTAACCTGTCAGGCCGGCGGCAAGCTTGGCGTTCTGACCCTTATTGCCTATGGCCAGCGAGAGCTGGTTGTTGGGGACGATGACCTCGCACTTCTTTCTGCCGTCCTCGTCCTCCTCGAAGATCTCCACGCTCTTTACCTCAGCGGGAGCCAGCGCCTTGGCGATGAACTCCTTGGGATCCTCGCTCCAGAGGATTATGTCGATCTTCTCGCCGTTGAGCTCGTTGACTATGGCGGAGATCCTGCTCTTGCCGGGGCCGATGCAGGAGCCTATGGCGTCAACGTTGGGGTCGTTGCTGACCACGGCGATCTTGCTCCTTGAACCTGCGACTCTCGAAATGGCCTTGACCTCCACGATGCCGTCGTAGATCTCGGGGACTTCTCTTTCAAACAGCCTCTTTACCAGGTCTCTGTGAGTTCTGGAGATCCTGATAGAGGGCTTTTTGTCGGGCTGAGACACGCCTACCACATAGACCTGGATAACGTCGCCCGCCTTGAGCACCTCGCCGGGTATCTGCTCCTTGCGGATGAAGTAGACCTCGTTCTTGTCGATAGTCACCACGGCGTTGAGGGTAGTGGGCTCCACCTTCTGGACAGTGGCGGGAACGCACTGGCAGACCTTATCCTTGTACTGCTCGATGAGCTTGTCTCTTTCCCTGTCCTTGATATCCTTCTTGATGGACTGCTTGGCGCTCTGTGCGGCGACACGTCCGAACTTCGCGGGGTTGAGCTTGATCTCGCAGACACCGCCGAGCCTTGAACGCTTGGATATGGTCCTTGCCTCGTCGAGGCTGATCTGATTTGCGGGATCCTCGGGCTCGCCCTCCACGATCTCTTTGAGTATCTTCATCTCGAACTTCCCGGTCTCGGGGTCGATCTCGACGGAGATATTCTCGCTGTCGGGATAGTCCTTCTTTATCGCTTTCAGTATTCCCGACTTTACTGTCTCTATCAGCGCCTCGGCGTCGATATCGTTCTCCTTCTGAAAAAGAGTAAGCGCCTCAAAAAAATCCTTGTTCATTTTTTCTGATCAATCCTTTCTGACAGTCTGCGGTGCTTTGCGCCGCATCACACTAAAAAAGGCCGGAACTTTTGTTTTCCAGCCTTTCTCCAATATCATATAGTATTATACCACGCTTCTGAGCACATTTCAAGAGGTAAAGGCAATTATTTGAGCTGATACTGTTAATTTTTTGTAAACTAACCCTTGCCTTTTTTCTTGTTCCTGCCCGGAGCCTCGGCACCGCTGTCTTCCGCGGGAGCGTCAGCGGGCGTGCTGGCCTCTGTCTCAGAAGCTGCCGATGTATCCATCTCAGGCACCTCATTGGCCTCCTCCACATTCATTATGGAGCCCCGGTTCTTGCGTATGCCCTCGGCAAAATCAATGGGCAGCGTGAAAAGTATGCCGGTGTTGGGCATCGAGAGATCCCCGACGGTGCTGTAAATGACCTTCCTTGCGGTCTCCAGCTGGTCGTTTCTGATGACTGATATGATCGTCCGGTTATCCTCGTTTGAAGTGGCGCTAAACAGCGACAGTATCGATGCGCTCACGAATGAGCTGTCCAGCTTCGAGAGGGTCATGGCCATTCCGGAGGACTCTATTATGGTAGCGCCGCCTATGCCTGCCGCGGACATTCCCTCCAGCAGATATTCAAGCGCCTCCAGTTTGTTGAGTATCAGCACCATCAGCTTCATCTGACTAACCTCCTAAGGACGGTATTACTGTCCGTTCTGACCCGCATCGTCAGCGGGCTCGTTGTTCTGTGCATCGTCGCCGTTGTCTTCGGGAACCAAGGCCTGCCCGGACTGGGACTTGGTGTCCGCCTCCAGGCCGGGAGCTGCCGCCGAGGACAGGTCGGTCTGAGCCGCCGAGCTGTTGGCGTCTATCCTTGCCGCCGCCTTTGAAGCGTTGCCGCCGAAGACCTCCTTGAGGTCGTTTATATAGGTGGTAGCGGGCAGGAAACGGGCGCTCTCCCTCCACTCGCCCTCCGGCATCAGGAGCACAGCGGGCTTGTTGAGGTGCTTGTCGAGCATCTCGTTGAGAGTGCTCTTGTTTTCGGTATATTCGTTTCTGGTGTAGTCGGTCTCGCCGTTGCCGGTGAGCTGCGAATAGAGGTTATCCATGCAGGTCTTGGTGAAGTTGGCCTGCTGGAATGCGTTGTTTGCCAGCTGCTCGAGGACGTTGCCGAGGAAGTCGAGGTTGCCGCTCCAGCCTGCCGAGAAGACGTTCTCGCCCAGAAGCTGGGTGATCTGATGACCGGTCATGTCCACGGCCTTGCCCGCCTGATAGGAGATATCGTCGGCGTCCTTTTCAAAGAGCTTGTAGAGGTCCTCCTGGGGGGTATACACGATGCCTCCGATGATATCGCAGACCGTCTCGAAGGCGGGGGTGCTTACCGTCATATAGTTATCGACCTTGATGCCGAAGACGTTCTCCACCGACTTTTCAAGCTGCCTTATGCCGCCCTTCTCATACACCTCGGCGAGAGTTGAGCCGTCGTTGCCGGTGACGGTATAAGCGGTTATGGGCACGATGATGACCTTGTCCTCCTTGGGGGAGAACCTTATCACCGCAGCGTCGGTCAGGGCGCCCTTCTGAGACACTCTTGCGAACATCAGGTTGAAGCTGGGATCGGTGTTGATCTCGCTGGTGGTCTCGTCCTTTTTCCAGGAGTCCATCTGCAATATCAGCCGATACGCTATGTACCCGAACACCGCCATAAACACGAGCAGTGTGATAGTATATACCAGTGCCACAGGAGCCTGGGACTTCTTCTTTTTAGCATTGCTCATTTCGCTGTGATTCTCCTTACATATATATAATATGTCCCTGAGCGGGGATATTATTCTGTATAGTCAAGATAAAAATGGGGATTGCTGTCAAGGTCGATCACCCGGCAATCCAGCCCTGCCCGGCGGGCAAGGTTGATAGTCTGCATCGTGCCGGAGCCGGAGTCCTTGTGCTTGCAGACAGCGATCAGGCGGGAGGAATTGTCCACCATGAACTGGTTGCGCTCCTTATAGCACCCGGTGACGTAATGCTCACGGAGCACCACGGCAGGGTAGCGTGAGGTGATTATACCGTAGAGGTAGGCGGCTCTTGCGCTTTTCATCTCCGAGCCCTGTCCGGCATAGGGTATGGCGCAGAACAGGCGCAGAGCCTTGCCGGCGCAGATCATCTCGTGGACGGACTCGGCGCAGATCATATCCACACCGTCGGACATACCTGTTATAAAGGTATCATACCCTGCGCTGACGGCCTGGAGGATCTCGAAGCAGATCACGCTTTTGAGTATCTTCATGCCGTAGGTATCCATATCCCCGCCGAAGGGCAGATCCCGTGATCTGTGCCCTGCAAAGCAGCAGGTCTTCTCCTTAACAAAGTCGGCCTCATACATCATGGTGAAGCATCCTTTCGCAGCAACAGGGTGGTGCCTCGGAAAAGCCCACCATTCCTATTATAACACACCTTTTCAGCTATTTCAATACCTTTTTCAACTTTTTTGGTCACTGCCGGCGCGGGCATCCTGACCCGATGTGCGGCTGTTTTGGCCTGTCATACCCGCCTGTCGGGGGAGTTCTGCGACACAATGTCGGTTATTTGTGCGTTATGCGACATTTTAGCCGATAAATGTTGCTTAATATACATATTCCCTTGAAATTGTCTATTGCAAGACTTTGAAAAAAGTGTTATTATGTAATCACAGCAAGGGGAACAGACCCCCTGAGGAACAAAAAATCAAAATGAAAACGGAGGAATTCAAAATGAGAACAGCAACCAACAACAGGACCTGGAAGAAGATCGCAGCATTCGCAATGTCACTGACCGTTATGTGCGGCGTAGCCGGAGCGCTGGGCAACAGCAACATCGGCTCCACATTCGTAGCCTCCGCCGAAGAAGCAGGGCTGCACGACGTGGACCAGCTCCATGTAGATGAGAACATAACCATTCTGCCC
Source organism: Ruminococcus sp. (assembly GCA_017529875.1). GTDB lineage: Bacteria > Bacillota > Clostridia > Oscillospirales > Ruminococcaceae > FB2012. The sequence goes on from JAFXNC010000008.1 coordinate 24,064, forward strand.
TGCCAGAACGGCAGCGTTACCGCTGAGCTGGTAGAGGGCGACGATCAGGAGTTCAACGCTATCCTGATCAAACCTGTTCCGGACGACGGCTACAAGGTAGCAGCGGTATATGTGAACGACGCACAGGTAGCGATCAACGACAAGGACGAGTACCTGGTAGCATACGACGGCGGTCAGGTAACGATCACTGCCGACTTCGTTGAGGACGACGGCCTGGGCTTCGAGATCCTGGACTGCGATCACGGCACCGTTTCGGCTGAGCGGGTAGAGGACGACGATCAGGAGTTCAACGCAGTACTGGTAACAGCTACTCCCGACGAGGGCTACAAGCTGGCAGCAGTTTACGCCAACGGCGAGCAGGTAGCTATCAATGACCAGGACGAGTATGTTATCGACCTGGGCGCATACGGCGGTCAGACCGTTTACATCTCCGCTGAGTTCGTAGAGGACAACGGCGAGCGTTTCGAGGTCCTGGAGTGCGAGCACGGTCATATAGATACCGAGCTGGTAGAGGACGAGAACCAGGAGTTCAACGGCCTGAGAGTTATCCCTGTTCCCGATGAGGGCTACAAGCTTGCAGGAGTTTATGTAAATGGTATGCAGATGGCTATCAATGACTTTGACGACTACATCATCAACCTGAGCGCATTCGACGGCGAGACCATTTACATCTCTGCTGAGTTCGTAGAGGACAACGGCGAGCCCTTCGAGATCGCTGAGTGCGAGCACGGCACCGTTAAGGCTGAGCTGGTAGAGGGCGACGATCAGGAGTTCAACGCTATCCTTATCACTCCTGTTCCCGATGCAGGCTACAAGGTAGAGGGCGTTTACATCAACGGCGAGCAGATCGCTATCAACGACAAGGACGAGTACCTTGTAAGCCTCAGCTTCTATGAGGGCAAGCCCATCGTGATCTCCGCTAAGTTCGTAGCAGACGGCACCGACAAGGGCGATACCGGCACCAAGGGTGACGACACCGTGCCCAAGACCGGTGCAGCCGCAGCAGCAGGCCTCGGCGCAGCCGCCGCAGTAGCCGCAGCAGCAGTTATCATAGCCAGAAAGAGAAAGTGATCATTCGGTTCCTCAGACTGTCTGTATAATTAACAGAGCCGGTATCCTTCCCGCCCGGGAGGGATGCCGGTTTGTTTTTGTATAAGCTGCGGAGTTCACGTCCGGCACCTGGTCGATCATTTTGTCGATGCCGTAAAGCTCGGTGACGCTGCCGGGATCACTCTGCTTGACATCCGGAAAAATATGGGTATAATAAAACGTAGAAAGCTGCGGCAGCAGATGCCATGCAGGAAGGAGACCGATATGAGCAGAAGGATAACGGCGGTGCTGTGTGCCGCATTGATAGCGTTGGGGGCAGCCGGATGCAGCGAAAGCGCCTCCGGTGAGGATAGCTCTCAGGCGCAGCAGACCGTCTCTCAGGGGGAGGCCGGGTCTCAGGAGGAGAGCAAGCCCGGTGAGAGCATCAGGACTCAGCCCGAGGCCAAGCCCTCCAAGTACGACGGCAGCGTGCCCGCCGTCACCGCCGACAGGGGCAGCGGCTTCTACGGCGATGAATTCGACCTGACCCTTACATCGTCGGAGGACACCTACATCTTCTACACCACCGACGGCTCCGACCCCACTATGAACTCAGCTTTCTACTCCGGGGCGATACACATAAGCGACAGGTCTGACGACAAGAACGTGCTCTCCGCCAAGACAGGCATCAGCGCCTCCAACGACTACCTGCCCACCAAAAAGCAGGTGAAGAAGGGCACCGTCATCAAGGCGGCGGCCTTCAGGGAGGACGGTTCCCGGGGGGATATATTCTGCGGCTCCTACTTTGTGGGGATAGACCGGGAAAAGCAGTACCGGGATGTGCCGATAATCTCCATAACCGTTGACGAGGACTATTTCTACGACTACGACACCGGCATATATGTCCTGGGCAAGCGCCACGACGAATGGCTGGAGGAGGACAAGAAGAACAAGTATCTTGACGGCTGGCAGCATCAGGGCAATTACTCGCTGAGGGGCAAAGAATGGGAGCGCCCCGCCAACGTGGAGCTCATCGAGGCGGACGGCAGCATAGGCTTTTCCCAGGTGCTGGGAGTGAGGATAAAGGGCGGCGCCTCCCGCAACGATGCCCAGAAGTCCCTGAAATTCACCGCCCGTGAGGAATACGGCGCCAAGAACATAAAGTATGAGCTGATCCCGGACAATATGCGCTCCGACGGCTCCGGCATCGTGGATAAGTATAAATCTTTTGCCATACGCAACGGCGGCAACGACAACAATTACGCCAAGATACGCGACCCCCTGCTCCAGGAGCTGGTGGAAGACCGGGACTTTGAGACGATGCAGTACCGCCCCTGTGTGGCCTTCATCAACGGCGAATACTGGGGGCTCTACACCATTATCGAGGACTACACCGACAACTACTTCGCCAACAACTACAACCTGGAAAGCGACAACGTGGTGGTCGTCAAGCGGGGCGAGGTGGAGGAAGGTCAGGATGAGGACATCGGGCTCTACAAGGAGATGCGGGACTTCATAAACAAAAACGACATGAGCGACCCCGACAACTACAAGAAGGCCGAGGCCATGCTTGATATGCAGGGCTTCGCGGAGTACTGCGCTTTTGAAATATACATCAACAACGAGGACAGCCTTTTCAAGAACGACAACAACTGGCGTATGTGGCGGGTGCGCACTCCCTCCGGGGACTGCGAGCAGGCCGACGGCAGGTGGAGGATGGCGGTCTACGACGTGGATTTCTCCACCGGCATCTACACCGGCGGAGGAAATACAGGCTCGTCGTTTCTGCCCCAGGCCCTCAGCGGCAAGGGCTTCAAGGACTATCAGATAGCTAAAATGGTCAGCTCCCTCTGCGCCAACGAGAAGTTCAAAATGATCTTCGCCAACGCCCTGCTGGATATGCGCAATTTCAACTTCGAGGAGATCCGGGTATGGGAGCGCCTCGCGGCCATGTCTCAGATATACATCGACCTGACCCCCGAGACCGCCGCCCGCTTCGGTCCCGATTACGTCACCAAAAACGGCTTTTTGGAGGGCAAGATCAGCGAGCTCAAGAAGTATCTTAACAAGCGCTGCACCGTCTTCCCCAACATCGTGCAGACCAACATGGATCTGGGTAAGCTCCGTAAAGTGACGATCAAGCCCGGCGATGGGACAGTCCGTGTGAACACGACTGATACCGAGCCCGGCAGGGAATACGAGAACTACTACCTCTCCGGCTGCCCGGTGACGATGACGGCGCAGGCTCCCGAGGGCAAGCGGTTCGTGCGCTGGGAGGTCTCGGGCATCAAGCTCGCCGACGAGACCGCGCAGACGATCGAGTTCGCCCCCGGCGCCGACTGCGAGATCAGCCCGGTGTTTGAATAAGGTGCCGTCTTGACAAACGGCTGATATTTGGTATAATGGTTACTGGGGCGGCAGGCTGGGAGAATTATTCACATCATTTCAAAAAAACGGTTATTGAACACAGCGCTTTACTCTGCTATAATAGAGTACAGACGGAGGCGCCGTGAAGCTCATGCCCCGGTTCATATCGCAGAAAAGAAAGGCTAAGAGGTGTTTATCATGAAGAAGATCATTTCAGGCAAGGTAAGAGAAGTTTTCGAGACCGATGAGGGTCAGCTGGTGCTGGTCACCACCGACAGGATCTCAGCATTTGACGTTATCCTCGATTCCACTATCCCCGGCAAGGGCAAGGCCCTCAATCAGATCGCCCTTTACTGGTTCGAGCTCACCAAGGACATCGTTCCCAACCACATCATCTCGGACAAGCTCTCGGATATGCCCAAGGAATTTGCCGACGAGGAGCAGTTCGGCGGCAGGACCATCATGACCAAGAAGCTGAAAATGCTCCCCTATGAGTTCATCGTAAGAGGCTATATGTTCGGCAGTATGTGGGAGGAGTACAAGAAGACCAAGACCTTCTGCGGACAGCCTGTTGAAGGCGAGTATGTTCAGGCGCAGAAGCTTGCCGCTCCCATGGTAACACCCTCCGTGAAGAACACCGAGGGTCACGACGAAAACATCACCCTTGACAGGCTGAGAGCCGAGATCGGCACCGAGGAAGCCGACAGGATCGCCGATATCTGCGTGAAGATATACAACAAGTGCTATGAGGACGCACAGAAGAAGGGTCTCATCATCGCCGACACCAAGTTCGAGTTCGGCTATGACGAGAACGGCGTGCTCACCCTCGGCGACGAGGTGATGACCCCCGATTCCAGCCGCTTCTGGGCAGCCGGGGAGTACAAGACCGGCGTTTCCCCCAGATCCTACGACAAGCAGTTCGTCCGCGACTGGCTCATCGAGAACAAGCTCAACGGCGTTACCCCCGCTCCCAAGCTCCCCGAGGATATCGTGGAGAACACCGCAAGGCTCTACAAGGAGTGCTTCACCAAGATCACCGGCAAGGCTGAGTACTGATAGCATAACAAAAACCCCTGCCTCTGTTTTCGGAGGCAGGGGATATTTTTATGTCACAGCCCCGCAAATACAGCGTTCACAGCGCATCTTGCAAGGCGGGAGGTGCCGGCTCCGCACCGCTGTAAGAACAGCGTCACCGATACTTTTTCAAAGGGGTCGCAGAGCAGGAAGGTGCCTGTCCAGCCGTCCCAGCCGAAGGAGCCCTCAGAGGCCAGCAGCCCCGAGAGATCCCGGTCTTCCAGGACGCGCATCAGGTGGGCATAGCCAAAGCCCCTGACGGAATCCCAGTTGAGGGTGGTCTTCTGTCCGGCGGAGAGGCCGTTTTTGGTCAGGAACTCAAGGGTCTTCCTGCCGAGGATGCCGGCCTTGCCGGTGGAGAGCTCGGCTCCCAGCTTAGCGTAATCCGCCGCCGTGGAGAACAGTCCCGCCCCCCCCGACAGGAAGGCCGGTCTGCTGTCATAGTCGTAGATGCAGAGATTAACATAGCCGGGCTTTTTCGGAGTCTCGCCGGCACACTCGTACAGCACCGCCAGCCGGTCACGCTTGTCCTGCGGTACGAAAAACGCCGTATCGCTCATGCCCAGGGGGTCGAAGACGTTGGCCTTCATGTAATCGTCCAGCGGGGTGTCAGCCACCTTTTCGATGAGCGCACCCAGTACGTCGGCGGAGGAGCCGTACATCCACTCCTGCCCGGCGGGGTACATCAGAGCGCACTTGCCCGCCTCCGAGGCGAACTCCTGAGTGGTCATGGACTTGCCCTCCCGGATGCTCTCGTCCAGGCGCCCCCAGAGGGAGGACATCATCTCGCCGCCGGGGCGTTCATCTCCGGGGTAGGGTATGCCGGAGGTCATGTTCAGCAGGTCGCGTATCCTCACCGGGGGGCTGGGGAGCTTTTCGTTGTCCCGGATATAATAGGGGTTGGCAAAGGTGGGGTAGTACCATGCCAGCTCGTCCGAGGTGTCCAGCTTGCCCTGCTCGATGAGCTTCATAGCGCACACGGCGGTGACTATTTTGGAGCAGGAGAATGCCCGGCAGACGGTGTATTCGTTGAACGCTTTATTATTCTCAACGTCGCTGAGGCCGGCGCTGTGGGAGAAGACCCTCTCGCCGTCCCTGGTAACGACCAGGGCTGCGCCGTTCTCCGAGCGGGACGCAACGGCGTCATCGACTGCTTTGGCTGCGTATTTAAGATCCATAATAACTCCGTCCTTTCTGTATAGTCGGGTACTGTCTATCTGAATTATACACCATGCCGCTGCGGTTGTCAATCGTGAAATAGAAAACCGGATCATGATATGCCGGTTTAAAAAATTTATACAAAGCCCTTGACAAGCGGGAAGTATTGTAGTATAATGTCAGGGACGTCAGTTCAAAATACTTTTAAGGAAAGGAGAGCTCAACATGACAAACGCTGTTATCACCGTTAAGTTCGCTGCTGCTGCGGCTATGATCGCTGCTGTTGATGCAAGGGTCAATGCTGTCACCGCGAAGACCGCTGATATCACAAATGAGAATAAGTACGCATATGTCGGAAGGCTCTCCGGGGACAGTCTGTAACGCTGTCTTTAGGTAGGTCTGTTATGCCTCCGGCCTTTGCGGCCGGGGGTTTTTTGTATTTCCCGGAAAGGGGGTAATAACATGAAATATTTCGATCTGCTGGCTCCGCTCATCGAAGGCGAGCTGCAAAAGCGCGGCGTCATGACGGAGCAGCTCAGATACTGCGTCAAGGCGGACCTTGACGGCGAAGGCCGGTATATCGACGTCTACATCACCTTCACCGACAAGGCTCTGAGCATCATCTCGGGCTATGAGCACTACGACAAGCTCAAGCGCGGGGAAAAACGCCGGAGCATGAGCCGCTTTGACGTGAGCAGCTACGATGAGACGGCTATGGACAGCATCAAGAGGATGTACGTTGACCGCTATGCCGACTCGGCACGGCTGATGATAGAGCCCAAAGAGGGAGAGGACTTCCCCGTGGCGCGGTTCTCGCTGGGCTTCTCGGACAAGTTCGAGAAGTTCTGCGACAGGGTCAACAAGACCGTAAACGGCGAGGAGATAGACGACACCCTGCTGGAGGGGGTCAAGACCCATTGTCCGGTCTGCGGCGAGCGCTACCCCGACCCTAACAGGCCGGTCTGTCCCCGGTGCGTGGACAGGCGCTCGGTGTTCATAAGGCTTTTGAAAATATTCGGAGAGTTCAAGTGGGCGGTGGGGCTGATCCTGCTGACCATTATACTCAGCAACGTCTTCGCGGTGCTGACGCCTATCTTCGGGGCGCAGATGTTCTACGACCAGGTGCTCACCGAGGGGGGCAAGTACTACGGGGAGCTGTTGATGATAGTTCTGCTGCTGCTGGCGGTGAACCTGGCCTCGCTGCTGATGAAGGTGGTCTCGGGCATCATAACCTCAAAGGTGGTGCCTGTGGTGACTCACCGGCTCAGGGTCAAGATCTTCTCCTCCATGCAGCGGCTGTCGCTGGATTTCTTCACCAGCAAGCAGACCGGCTCGCTTATGTCGAGAGTTGACCGGGACAGCAGCAACATCTACTGGTTCTTCACCGACATAGTCCCCTACGGTCTGACCAACGTGGTCAAGATCATAGGCATAGCCGTGATAATGGTGATACTGTCGCCGCTGCTCTCCATAGGGATCATACTGACTATTTCCGTCATCGAGGTGGTGCAGCACAGGTTCTACCGCAGCCAGCGCAAGCTCTACCGCAAGTACGACGTAGCCATGCGCTCGGCGAACTCGGTGCTCTCGGACGCCATGAACGGTCAGAGGGTGGTCAAGGCCTTCTCCAACGAGCAGCGTGAGATAGACCGCTACTCAAAGCGAAACACCGACGCCTTTAACATCAACACCCACATCAACAGCCGGATAGCAAATACTGTTCCGGTGATCTGGACGTTCTACCGCATCATCAACAAGCTGGCCTTCTGCCTGGGGGCGGTGCTGGTCATCAAGGGGTACATACTTTTCGGAGCGCTGTCAGCGCTGCTGTCCTACACCGAGATGGCCTACGACCCTATCAATTTCTTCACCTGGATCGGCGACCGCTGGGCAAGGTGCATGGACGCAGCCTCGCGGATGTTCGAGATAATCGACGCCCTGCCCTCTGTCAAAGAGGCGGAGGAGCCTGTCCGGCTGGAAAAGGTGAGGGGCGAGATCGAGCTTAAAAACGTCTCCTTCGAGTACGAGGCGGGAAGGCCAGTCATCAAGGGCCTCAGCATGAAGGTGGAGGCGGGGCAGATGTTCGGCATCGTAGGCAAGACCGGCGCCGGCAAGTCCACCATCATCAACCTGATCGCACGGCTATACGACGTCACCGGGGGAGAGATCACCATAGACGGCGTACCCATAAGAAAGCTGGCTGTGGCCGACCTGCGCCGGAGCATAGGCATAGTCTCTCAGGAGACCTTCCTGTTCATGGGGACTATCGCCGACAACATACGTTACGCGAACCCCGACGCCACCATGGAGGAGGTCATCGAGGCGGCGAAGAACGCCAACGCCCACGAATTCATAACCCGCCTGCCGGACAGCTACAACACCCGCATCGGCGAGGGAGGGGTATCCCTGTCGGGCGGCGAGAAGCAGCGCATATCCATAGCCCGGGCGATCATACAGAAACCGGAGATACTCATTCTCGACGAAGCTACGGCCTCAATGGACACCCGCACCGAGCGCAGGATACAGGCTGCCATAGACAGACTAAAGCAGGGCAGGACGATAATCTCTATCGCCCACAGGCTCTCCACCCTGCGGGACGCGGACAGGCTCTGCGTCATCGAAAACGGAGAGCTGAAAGAAAGCGGCACCCACGACGAGCTTATCAAGCAGAGAGGCAAATACTTTGAGCTCTACAAGCTCCAGTACGAGGCGCTGAAATTCATCAATGACTAAGGAGGCGACGATATGCCCGAGAATATAAAAGACGAGGTCTACGAGGTGGACAAGCTGACTCTGCTTGACTGTCAGAAGATACGCCTGACCCGGGAGAAAAGCGGCTTTCTGACCCTTGAATATGAGGGGAAGACCTACCGCCGGGTGGATCCCACGAGGCTGATCCCGTTTCTTTCCAAGACCACCTACATCAGCCTCTCCTACGAGAACGACGAGAAGGAGTTCCGGGAGATCGGCGTGATAAAGGACATGAAAGACCTTCCTGCCCAGCAGTACGAGCTGCTTGACAGGTTCCTCGAATACAAATACTATATGCCGGAGATAACCAAGGTCTACAGCATCCGCGACAATATGCGGGGGTCGATCTTCGTGAAGGCGGATACCACCTCCGGCGAGAAGACTATCTGTGTCCGTGACTGGTATCAGAATTTCCGTATGCTGTCGGCGAAGTATCTCTACGTCAACGACGCCGACGGCAACAAGTACTACTGCTCCGACATCGAAAAGCTCGACCGCAGGAGCAGAAACGTATTGGAGATGTTTACATAATGCTTTCATATATTCGCAGAAGGAAGGTGATATGATGGATCTGCGGATAAAACTTCCCGATAATGCCGGGGAGGATATCGTCTATTCGCTGCCTTTTGGCTTTGCCAACGACGGCGAGCAGGTGGACGGCATCTTCTGCACCGACAGGGAATATATTTACATCTACACAGGCGGCAAGGTCGAAGAAAAGTACAGGATATCAGACTTTTCCGAGTTTGTCTGCCGCCGCCAGATAGGCTCCTCTATGGCTCAGGGCATCAGGGAGGACGGAGAGGCAGTGTGCTTCTGCGCCTTCTCACAGGAGCTGTTCGCCCGCTACGGCGAGGTGATGAAGCTCCTCGAACACTACGTCCGCACCGGCGAGCTGCTCACCGAGACCGACGAGGACGAGCCGGTCTGCCCCAACTGCGGGCTGCCTCTCGAAGGCGGTTCGGAGTGCGTCTACTGCAAGAGCAAGGGCTCGACTATGCTGAGGCTGATAAAGCGCATCGCGCCCTACAAAAAGTTCTTCATAACCGCAGTGATCTGCACAATGGCCTCGGAGCTGATATGGGTGCTCATGCCCTATCTTGACCGCATCATAATCGACGACTACGTTACCCCGAGGGTGCAGGAATGGAGCGGATTCGTATCTATCGTCATAGCCATAGTCTCGCTGCTGCTGGCGGCGGGAGTGCTGGAGCTGCTCAATATGCGCAACTCCTTCAAGACCGCGCTGAACATAGGCCGCGACCTGCGGCAGGAGGTCTTTGAAAAGTCACAGCAGCTTTCCATGAACTCCCTCTCAAAGCGCACCGCCGGCGAGCTTATCAACCGCGTCTCCGGCGACGCCGCCAAGCTGGAGGAGTTCATCACAGCCAACGGCAAGGACGCCATAGTCAAGCTGCTGTCGCTGCTCATCATCGGGGTGCTGCTGTTTGTCATGGACTGGCGGCTGGCGCTGATGACCATAGTGCCGGTGCCCTTCGTGTTCCTCATAGTCAAAAAGCTTTTCAACGTCATGGCGCTGCGCTATACCGCTGTGTGGAAGTACTCCAAGAACCACAGCGAGACCCTCCACGATATCTTAAACGGCATCGCGGTGGTGAGATCCTTCGGCAGCGAAGCCCGGGAGATCGCCCATTACGAGGGCTGCTCGGTGAAGTGGGCTAAGGCCTGCGTCCGGGCGGAGATCATGTGGTATCTGACTATACCCTTTTCGGAGTTCGTCCTTACGGTGGGAAACTTTCTGGTGCTCTACTTCGGCGGCTCCATGATACTCGACCGCTCCATGAGCCTCGGCGAGCTGATACAGTTCACCACCTATGTTGCCATGCTCTATGAGCCTATCCGCTGGCTCATACATATCCCCCGGACGCTGGCTGATACCTCGGTGTCGGCGGGAAAAGTCTTTGAGATACTTGATATGCAGTCCGACGTGCGGGATATCGAGGACCCTGTGGAGCTGGATATCAAGGGCGATATCGAATTCGACGACGTATACTTCGGCTACAAGGCCTATGTGCCGGTGCTCAAAGGCATAAGCTGCAGGATAAACAGGGGCGAGATGATAGGCATAGTCGGGCATTCCGGCGTGGGTAAATCCACCATGATAAACCTGATACTGCGCCTCTACGACTGCACTCAGGGGGAGATACGCATTGACGGCGTGCCCATAAAGAACATCGCCCAGCACAGCCTCCGCTCGCAGGTGGGTGTGGTCTTGCAGGAGACCTTTCTCTTTGACGGCAGCGTGCTCGACAATATCTCATATGCCCGGCCGGACGCGCCCTTTGAGGACGTGATAAAGGCCGCCAAGATCGCCAACGCCCACGACTTCATAGTGAAGCTGCCCGACGGCTATAATACCCGGGTGGGCAACAAGGGGTTCCAGCTTTCCGGCGGCGAGAGGCAGAGGATAGCCATAGCGAGAGCCCTGCTCCACGACCCGAAGATAATCATACTCGACGAGGCCACCGCCTCACTTGACACCCAGACAGAAAAGCAGATCCAGCAGGCGCTGGGGAGACTCACCGAGGGCAGGACGACCATAGCCATAGCGCACCGGCTGTCCACACTTTCAAACGCTGACAGGCTCATTGTACTTGACAAGGGCAAGCTGGCGGAGTTCGGGACACACACGGAGCTGATGAAGCGGCAGGGAGTATACTACCGGCTTGTAATGGCTCAGCGGGAGACGACGAAGATGAAACAGGCGACGATCAAGCCGGGGGAAGTTTTTTGCTCGACAAGCTCGCAATAAACCGGGGTGAAACCCCCATTTAAATAGCTAATAATATTTGACAGTCCCCCGCAGCGATGCTATAATTATCACAGACATTTCCGGAGGAGGGGAGAGCATGGGCTTTGAGATAGAATACGGCATACTTAAAAGCTATAACTACGATGAGGGCACCACCGAGGCCGTCATCCCGGAGGGGGTGACGGAGATACGCATGGCGGCGTTCTCGGAGTGCGACTGGCTCACGGAGATATACATTTCATCCACCGTCCGGAGCATCGGCAGGGATGCCTTCCGCAACTGCTTCGGGCTGCAAAGGATCACCGTCTCCCCGGAGAATCCCTGCTTTTCATCGCTGGACGGGGTGCTGTTCGATAAGGAGCAGAAGATACTGCTCACCTGCCCCTGCGCCCGCCCGGACAGGGAGTATCATATCCCGCAGACAGTCACCGAGATAGCCGCCGAGGCCTTTTTCTGCTCCGAGACCGGCTGCACCGAGCTGGAGTCAGTCATCATCCCCGACAGCGTCACCGCCATCGGGGAGAGAGCATTTCAGCTCTGCGAAAAGCTCCGGGGGGTCTTCATCCCCGCCGGGGTCAAGCAGATAGGCGAGGCAGCATTTGCCGGCGGCGATGAGCTGCGGGGCATCGAGGTCTCCCCGGAGAATCCTTATTTTTGCTCTGTGGACGGAGTGCTGTTCGACAAGGCCATGACCACCCTCATCCAGTACCCCGCAGGCGCACCGGCTCATTCCTGTGCCGTGCCGGAGGGGGTCAGGTTCATCGGCGCGAAGGCCTTCGCCTTCACCTGTGCCCTCAAAGCAGTCGCCCTCCCCGACAGCATCACCGGCATCGGCAAAGGCGCCTTTGCCTGCTGCTATTATCTGGAAAGCGTGCGGCTGCCGGAGAGCCTCAACAGGCTGGGGGAGGCGGCATTCAGCTGCTGTAAGTCCCTCCGTGAGGTCACAGTCCCCGAGGGAGTGGTGCGCATCGAGGACAGGACCTTCCGCAGCTGCACCGGCCTGACCCGCCTTACCCTCCCTGACAGCCTCACCAGCATAGGCCACTACGCCTTTGACTACTGCACCGGATTAAAGTCTATTGACATCCCGGGAGGTGTCACCACCGTGGGCAGGTCTGCCTTCTGGCAGGCGGAGGCTCTTGAAAGCATAACCCTCCCCGAGGGCGTGACCTGCATCGACGAGCTGACCTTCAAGGGCTGCAAGAGTTTAAAGTCAGTCACCCTCCCGGAGAGCCTCAAAACTATCCGCAACAGCGCCTTCCTCCACTGCACAGAGCTTGAAAGCATAGTCATCCCCGAGGGGGTCACTCACATCGGCGCCGGGGCATTCTGCGGATGCAGCAGGCTCCGGAGCATAACCCTGCCGGGTAAAGTCAAGACTATATGCGAGCAGGCCTTCGGCAAGTGCGGCGCCCTGCAAAGCATAATCATCGGCAGGGCGGTGATACCTGCCTCAGAACTCGACAAGGAGGATATCACCCTGAAGCTGCTCCATGAGCTGACCTGGAAGGCCATGCGAGAAGACCCCTGAACCGCCTTGTACACATAAAATTTCCTTGACAATTTCCCCGGGGTATTATATAATAGTAGTGTATTTTGTTTGCTGCAAGGAGCTTTTGTATGAAAGCGGATTGGAAGATAGGTGCTATACTGAGAGCGGCCTGCCGGAGCGTGCGGAGAAACTTTGTCTCCTGCCTGGCGGTCTGCTTTGTTATGGTATTTATCGCCGGACAGTACGGCGGCTCCACCCAGTTCATCGCAAGCTACGATATGCAGAACGTTACCAACCTGCGCGTTGACGCCACCACCAAGCGTGAGGTGGTGGAGGCGGTCAAGGCTCAGGGGCTCACCCCGGAGGAGGCCTCGGACCAGTTCAACATCAACGACGTGGCAGCCGTAAAAAGCTGGATCAACACCTACGACGAGTACGGCGAGAACTCCCTCAACGCCAAGGAGCTGACCTTCTTCCATTCCGGCAACGAGAGCTCCAACTGGGCTATCATCGACAACACCGTCAGCCTCATCTCCGGCAAGCAGCGCCCCATTACCGCATTTGTAAGCGAGCAGACCCGCCGCCATGACCAGCAGGTCTCCGACTCCTTCGATATGATAACCAAGGAATACTCCCCCCACTTTCAGGTGCTCAACGCCTTCCTGGCCTTCTTCACCGATATGTCCGGCTGGGATATCGTGGTCACAATAGCCACGTCGCTGTTCTCGGTGCTGGTGGCTGTTTTTGTGGCAGATACCCTGCTGCTGGGCGAGAGGCGGTTCTTCCTTGAAAACCGCGCCTACCGCCGCACCGCTATCGGGCGTATGGGCTTTATCTTCAAGGAGCGGTTCTTCAAGCCCCTTAAAACTATCGTGCTGATGCACGTCCTGCGGGGACTGTGGTTCTTTACCGTTGTGGGCGGCATCTACAAGACCTACGAGTACTACATGATACCCTTTATCCTGGCTGAAAATCCGAACATCGGCACCAAGCAGGCCTTTGCCCTCTCAAAGCAGATGATGAAGGGCAGCAAGTTCAGGACCTTCCTGCTCAACGCCTCCTTCTGGCTCATCGAACTGCCCATAGTTGTGGGAGCGGTACTGATAAGCCTGTTCATCATGGGGGAGGACTACAAGTTCATCAGCGGCATCTTCGCGTATCTCTGCCTGGGCGTGGCGAGGATAGGCTTCCTCAACGCCTTCAAGACCGCCGCCGACGCCGAGCTGTATATCGTGCTGCGCCGCCGCGCCATAGCCGATCAGATCGAGTATTACGAGGAGCTCAATGACTGTCTCCTCGACCCCGAGACCCTTTCCGAGGAGCACGAGCATCAGACCAACATCGGCCCTATGGACGCTTATTCCATCCGCGCCCTCGACCGCTACCCCGGCTCCGACCAGCACGGTCAGACCGAGTATATCGGCATCACCAAGAAACAGATACTCATAAAACACGACTACCACCGCAGCTACCCGCTGACATCCTATGTGCTGATGTTCTTCTCCTTTGCCATGATCGGCTGGATGTGGGAGGTAGTGATACACGTCATCGAGGACGGCGAGCTGATAAACCGGGGCTCCCTCCACGGCCCCTGGCTGCCTATCTACGGCATCGGCGGCACCGCCGCAGTCATCTGCCTGAGAAAGCTCAGCGATTCCCCCGCCGCGGTATTCTCGCTGATAGTCATTTTCAGCGGCCTGTTCGAGTACTTCACCAGCTGGTATTTCGACACTCAGAAGGGTCTGCAATACTGGAACTACAACGGCTATTTCATGAACGTCAACGGCAGGATCTGCTTTGAGGGACTGCTGGTATTCGGTTTCCTGGGCATGGGCTGCATTTACCTGTTCGCACCGGTCATCGACGACATCGCCAAGAAGATACCCGTCAAGGTCAAACGCGGCGTTTGCATCGCCCTGGTGACTGTCATCATCGCCGACGCGATCTATTCTCATTTCGAGCCCAACAAGGGCAAGGGCATCACCGACTACGCCGCCACGGTCTTCGACTGCTCCGACCTGCTGCCTGAGGCAGTTTCGGATAACACGCTGTCTCTGTATTGACATAGTGTTAATAGTATGTTATAATACATTTAAACCGGCTTTTGCCCGTTCAGAATCACCAACAGGGAGGATCAATATATGGAAAACAGAATTCAGACAATCGAAAGCAAGAAGAACCGCCGCATCAAGATCGATATTATCCCCGGTCACTTCGCTACCAACCATTCCCATGTAAACTACTATGTGGATATGACCTCTATCAAGACCAGCCACAAGATGGCTAAAGAAGCCGCTGTTGAGCTGGCGGCAAGCTTTGCCTCCACACATATCGACACCATTATCTGCCTCGAGGGCACCGAGATGCTGGGCGCGTTCCTTGCCGAGACCCTCTCCGAGAACGGCATCAACTCCGGCTCCGACATCGCCGTAGTCACCCCCGAGCTGAACATGAACAGCCAGATGATCTTCCGCGACAACACCCAGAAGAAGATCTGGGGCAAGCAGATCCTGCTGCTGATCTCCTCTGCCTCCACCGGCAAGAGCATCGTCCGCGCTGTTGACTGCCTCCAGTACTACAACGGCAGCCTGGCTGCTATCGGCGCTATCTTCTCGGCTATCAAGGAGTCCCACGGGATCCCCGTGAACGCCGTGTTCTATGACGACGATCTGCCCAAGTACGACAGTTACAGCTCTTCGGCCTGCCCCATGTGCCGCAACGGTCAGAAGGTGGATGCGATCATCAACAGCTTCGGCTATTCCAAGATCTGAGAAATTTGACCGGGAGACAATGATATGAGCAATATAGACATCAACGAGAAAAAGAGGACCACTACCCTGGGTTTCGTGCTGCTGACCGACGCCAACTTCGACTGGCCGAGGTTCCGTCACGAGCTCAAGGAGAACTGGGATATCAGCTTTTCCGACGAGATAAAGGACGGTGCCGTGGTATTCAAAGTGGACGACTACAACGTTGCCTGCTCGCTGCTGCCCAACCCTATCCCCAACAATGAGGCGGAGAACTGCGCCAAGAACAATATGCTGTGGAAGGACGGTGCCGCCGAGGTGGCAAAGCACGCCGCCCACGTCATGATCGCGGTCATGGCCGGTGAGGACTACGACGCGGTGGAGGCCAATGTGATCTTTGCCAAGATCGCCAGCGCCATGCTGAGGCTGAAAAACACCATCGGCGTTTACAAGAACCCCACGGTGTTCGAGAAGAATTTCTACATCGAGGTGGCGGAGCATATCAAGAAGGATATGCTGCCCATACCGATCATGCTCCACATAGGTATGTACCTCAACAATGACAAGCTGCTCTGCGGCTTCACCTACGGTATGCGCACCTACGGCAGAGAGGAAATGGAGGTAGTGGGCACAAAGGCTCAGCCTCAGACCCTGTTCAACTTCATGCTGGCTATCAGCGACTATGTGATAAACGGCGACGTGGAGCTCAAGGACGGCGAGACCGTGGGCTTCACCGACGACCAGCACCTGCCCATCACCCTTTCCGCAGCCACCAGCTTCCCCGGCAACAGCCTAAAGATCGGGTTTATGACCTGATAAGACTCTGAGTATCAGCACGCCCTTCCGCGGGAGGGCGTGCTTTTTTTCTCCCGATTTTGCAAAAACCACTTGTATTTTCCCGCCCTTTGTGATATGATTAGATTGGTATGTTGTTTCCCGGCGGATACCGGGCAGCATTTAAGGAAAGTAAAGTATACGGAGGTACTACCTATGGACAGCTTACTTATGCATATACTCACGGAAAACGACGGCAGCAAGATGCAGAACGTCTACACTCCACTCTCTCTTGGGGTGCATTTCGGGTTCTGCGTCATTGCCACAGCGCTGTATCTTACCCTTTATTACAGGCGCGGCTCGCTGCATTACCTGCTTTTGATGTTCGCTATCGACGCCACTATCATCACCCAGTACTGGACCTCGTCTATCGCCATAACCCTGCTGGCTGTCGTTGAGATCATACTCATCGGCTCCACAATATTCTTCTATGTCAAGTACGCCAAGAAGCTCAAAGCCGAACGAGCCCTGCACGATGCAGCGGAGAAGGAGGCCGAGGAACAGGCCAAAGCAGCGGAAAAGGCAGAGGCGGAGAAGAACAAGAACATCGTCGATAACGCCTTTGACGACTGAGGACAGCATATGAAGATAGTTATACTCGATGCAGATACCGTCACCCGAAACGACGTGTCCCTCGACGGGATCACTGCCCTCGGGGAGGCGGAGGTCTACGGCTTTACCCCCAACGAGCTTATCCCGGAGCGCCTTGCCGATGCCGATGCGGTGATCTGCAACAAGTGCCTTATCACCCGGCAGGTCTTCGACGCCTGCCCAAGGCTGAAATATGTGGGGCTCTTTGCCACCGGCTACAACAACGTGGATCTTGAGGCCGCCACCGATCACGGCGCTGTGGTCTGCAACGTCCCCGGCTACTCCACCGACGCGGTGGCACAGCACACCTTTGCGCTGATACTGGGGCACTACAACAAGACCGCCGACTACGCCGCCACCGTGGATAAGGGGGGCTGGATAAACTACCGGCTGTTCTCCTATTTCGGCATACCCACCTATGAGCTGGCGGGCAAGACCCTTGGCATCGTAGGCTACGGCGCCATAGGCCGCAGGACGGCGCAGATCGCACGGGCCTTCGGCATGAAGGTGGTGACCCACACCCGCTCACCGCAGAAGGTGCAGGACGGAACGCCCTGTATGTCTCTTGAAGAACTGCTGCGCCTCAGCGATATCGTGTCGCTGCACTGTCCGCTGACCGCCGAGAACACCAGGCTCATAAACGCCTCCACCCTCGCTCTGATGAAGCCCTCGGCGCTGCTGATAAACACCGCCCGTGGCGGCCTTGTGGACGAGGCGGCGCTGGCGGATGCCCTCAACTCCGGGCGCATCGCCGGGGCGGGGATAGACACCCTGACCTTTGAGCCCATGCGGGAGGACTGTGCGCTGTTTCAGGCGAAAAACTGCATCATCACCCCCCATGTGGCCTGGGCGCCTATCGAGACGAGAGAGCGGCTTCTCGGACTGGTGGCGGAGAACCTCCGCGCCTGGCGGGACGGCAGCCCGGTAAACGTGGTAAATCGCAGGGGGTAAGGCTATGTCAGAGATATTCGACCTTTACAACGAGAAAATGGAGCCCCTGGGCGAGACCGCCCTCCGGGGCGACCTGATACCCCGGGGGAAATATCATCTTGTGGTGCATATCCTCTCGGTGAACTTTGAAAACAAGGTGCTCATCACCCTGCGCAGCCCAGCCAAGCCCTACGGCGGGCTGTGGGAGATCACCGGCGGCTCGGTCATCACCGGGGAGACCCCGGTCGAAGCGGCTGTCCGGGAGCTCAGGGAGGAGACCGGCCTCAAAGCCCTCCCCCAGGCGCTGGACTACCGGGGGCAGCTGCTGTTCAAGAGCAGCGCCCACAACCACATAACGCTGTTTTATCTGTTCCGGGCAGATTTCCAAGAGGACAGCATCGTCCTGCAGCCCGGCGAGACCGAGGCGGCACGTCTGGTCTACCCTGCCGAGATCGAACAGATGGCGAAAAAGGGCGAGTTCATAAGCTTTATATATCAGCGTGCAAAGGCCTTCTACCCCGATATCTTCGGGGAGGCTATGCCGTGAACGATACACTAATTGCAATAAAAGGGGAAGTATGAAATGAACGGTGAAAGAAGAAGAATAGTCGTCAAGCTCGGTACCTCGACGCTGACCCACAAGACAGGCAAGCTCAACATCAGGCGCATCGAGCGCCTTGTCAAGAATCTTGCCGACCTGCACAACGCCGGCAACGAGCTGGTAGTCGTATCCAGCGGCGCGGTGGGTCTCGGCATGGCAAAGCTCAACCTGATGCAGAAGCCCAAGGAGACCCCCCTGAAGCAGGCCTGCGCAGCTATCGGACAGTGCGAGCTCATGTATTTCTACGACAAGCTTTTCTCGGATTACAGCCTGAACGTGGCTCAGGTGCTGCTGACCAAGTATGTCCTGCTGGAGGACAGGCGGGTGAACGTTACCAACGCCCTTGAAGAGCTGCTGGCGCACAATGTCATCCCTATCGTCAACGAGAACGATACGGTGGCTATCGACGAGCTGGAGCTTGAAGTGGGCGAGAACGACTCCCTTGCGGCCACGGTGGCTACTCTCGTCAATGCCGACCTGCTGATAATCATGTCGGATATCGACGGTCTTTACGACTCTGACCCTCGCGCCAATCCCGATGCAAAGCTCATCCCGGTGGTACACGAGATCACCGACGAGATACGGGAACTGGCGGGCGGCGCAGGCTCCAAGCTGGGCACCGGCGGCATGAAGACCAAGATCGCCGCCGCCGAGATCGCCAACAATCACGGCATAGATATGATAATAGTCAACGGACGTAACCCCGACAACCTTTACGATGTCTTCGAGAAGGGCGCGGGTACGCTGTTCAAGGCCAAAAAGGAGAAATAAATGAACTACACCGCCGTCATCGAGCAGACCAGGGACTATCCCAGACGCATGAGATATATGCCCGCAACCGGCACTTTCGAGGAAAAGGACTGCATGAGCCTTTCCTACGAGCGGGGCGTGCCCTTTCCGTCGGGCTGGATAGCCGGGTCGGGCACTCCGCCCTGCGAGCATCTTGATGTGATCGTGGTGACGGATAAGACCTGCGATCTCGGTGACAGGCTGCCTGTGCGGGTGATAGGCGTGTTCGTCCGCGGCGACGGCGACAACAAGCTGGTGGCAGTGCCCCGGGACAGGGGCATCACCGATATCGCGGAGCTGACGGCAGACGAGACCGAGACCCTTCACAAGCTCTACCCGAAGATCGGGCAGGGCGAGGGCTGGTTCGGGCTGAGCTTTTTGCAGTCGATGATAATGGGCTATGAGTTTGAGGATCTGCCAAAGTTCCGTTTCTGCGGCAGCAGCGGCTCGGTATCCAGGTTCGTCATGGAGCCCGACGGCAAGGTCGTCGCAAGATACATAAACACCTGACGGAAGTGATCCTATGTACACAGCGCAGATCACGGAAGAAATAACCTTTTCCGGCGGGACACTGTTCGGGCTGTTCCTCAGCGGGCTTGTGCCCCTGGTGCTGCCGGTGGTGCTGACGATAGTGTGGCGCAGGCGGAGCCGGGCTTCGCTGCTGCCGGTGCTCATCGGCTTTCTGACCTATGAGGCGGTGTCCTGGATAAGGGCGGGGTTTAGGGCGGTGCTGTTCACCGACGAGCTCAAGCAGACCTCCTGGGCGTTCTATCTGGTCTCGGCGCTGCTTTCGGGTATACTTGAAGAATCGGGACGTTTCGCCGCCATGCGCTGCGTCATGTATGATAGGTACGACGACTGGCGGGACGCAGTCTCCTACGGCATCGGTCACGGGGGCTGCGAGCTCATGCTGGGTTCGGCGTCCACGGCCTTCGGGTTCTTCTTCCGGGGGCTGGACTGCAACAAGCTGGGAGCGGCGGCGCTGATAAAGGCCGACACCTATGAGCAGTCGGAAAAGCTGCTCTCAAAGCTCAAAGACCTCTCCGGGACAGGTTGGTTCGACACCGCCGGGGCGGTATTCTCGGCGCTGCTGGGAGCGGCGTTCCACATCGCAATGTCGGTGCTGGTGTTCGCATCCGTCCACTACATAGCAAAGCGGAAATATCTGTTCATCTCCATGGCGCTGCACACCGGCGCGAATTTCATGACCTACCTGTTTACGGTAGTCCCGGCCTTTGCCATATTCTGCGTCCTGCCCTCGCCGGATATATTCATAACAGTACCCATAGTCATATACGTTTATTTCGTTTATAAAAAGCTTAATTCAAGGTGAAAGCTATGACCTGTTTTCTCACAAGCAGCCCCACGGTATACAGATCCTGGACGCTGGACAGCTCCAACGGCTTTGCCGGGGCGCTGAAAGCCGCCGTCCCTGCGGGGTGCAGGGGGCTGTTCATATGCTCATCCCCCGACGACCCGGAGACCAACGACTTCTACGCGGAGCAAATGCGGGGCAGCCTTGAAAGGGCGGGGCTCGTATTTTCGGGCTTTGATATCCTTGACCGGCGCAGTGCCGCAAGGGCAGGGGAGCTTACTGCCGGGGCAGGGCTTATCATACTTGCGGGAGGCCATGTGCCGACACAGAACCGCTTTTTTGCTGAGATCGGGCTGCGGGAGAAGCTTTGGGGGTATGGCGGCGTTATCCTGGGCATAAGCGCGGGGAGCATGAACAGCGCCGACATAGTCTATGCTCACCCGGAGGAAAAGGGCGAGGCCACCGACCCTGCTTATCAGAGATTTCTTCCGGGGCTGGGGCTCACCGGGACCATGATACTGCCCCATTTCCAGCATATCAGAGACCTGACCCTTGACGGCCTGCGGGTCATCGAGGAAATAGCCCTCCCCGACAGCATGGGGAGAGAGTTCCTCGCCCTGCCGGACGGGAGCTATCTGTACATCGCCGGCGGCAGAGAAGAACTGCGGGGCGAGGCATGGCTCATCAAGGACGGAAGTATAGCACAGATATCCCGGGAGGGCGAGACTCTGCTTTTCAAGGAGTGATACAAGATGCTTGTTATGATGGCGGCGGTCCTTGTTCTTCTGCCGGTGCTGATCATACTGGTCTTCAAGCTCTCCAAGGGCAGGACCCGCCGCATCGCCAAGCGGGTGAACCTCGCAGCGGGCATACTGGCGGGAGTGCTGGTGATCGCTGCCATGATCATCAGCAGGATCAATACCAATGACGGCCATAAATACACCGTCCACGGGGCGGGGATCTTCGGCGGCATAACCTATGACCGCACCGAGGACGGCTATTACATCTTCAAGCAGTCCAGGTTCCTGTCCCCGGCGGAGGAGCTTGCAGTTTCGGAGGATGTCGATTCGCTCCCGCTGCTGGCGAAGCTCTCTGTTCCGGTACTGATCTACACCGACGGCGCGGAGCAGAAGGAGACCGTAGAGCTGTCCTCCGGCAAATGCGCCTGCTGGACGAATGTTGTTAAGCTGAACATCTACCCATATTTTGAGATCATCCTGATCATAATGCTGATACTGATGCTGCTCAACGCCTTTAACCTTGTGATACTGATGTACATAGGCTTCGGCTCAAAGGAGGATGTACCAAGTGATACGCGAGATAACTGACGCCGATTTCGACGGCCTTATGACGCTGTATATGCAGCTCCACGACACCCCCTTCCCCGACAGGAGCGAGCGGGTGATGTCGGTGTGGCGGAGCATACTCGACGACCCCGACCACCACATCATAGTGGCGGAGGAGGACGGCAGGATAGTGTCCTCCTGCGTGTGCGTGATAATACCAAACCTGACCCGGGGGCAGCGACCGTACGCCTTTATCGAGAACGTGATAACCGACAGCGCCTGCCGCCGCCGGGGGCTTGCCCGGGACTGCCTGAACTACGCCCGGGACATCGCAGCACGGGAGAACTGCTACAAGATGATGCTGCTCACCGGCGCGAAGGAGCCCGGCACTCTGACCTTCTACGAGAGCGCGGGCTATAACAAAAACGACAAGACAGCCTTTATCCAGTGGCTGCCGGAATGTGAGTGAAGGATATGAACAACAGTCTGCTTGCAGGCACCTATAACACCCGGGACATAGGCGGGTACCAAACGAAGGACGGCGTTCTCAGGCGGGGCGTATTATGGCGCAGCGACCGGCAGATCGCCCTTGAAGAAAGCGACATAGACCTGCTGCGGCAGCGGGGCTTCACGACGGTGATAGATATGCGCAGCACCGAGGAGACCGCCGTACACCCCAATGTTCTGGCGGGGCAGCCGGGCATAGATTATCACAGCCTGCCCATAGTCGAGGGCAGCAAGGCGCCCGACTCTCCCGAGGCGGTGACAGAGAGCTACATGAACATCGCCGCCGCCAAAAGCATGGCGGAGGTCTTCCGCACCGTAGCCCGTGCGCCGGGGAGCGTGCTTTACGGCTGCGCGGCGGGCAAGGACAGAACAGGCGTGGTCACGGCGGTGATACATATGCTCTGCGGGGTCGGGGACGAGGAGATCGTTCACGATTATATGCTCACCCGGGTGTACTGCGAGAAGGAGCTCAGAGCCTATACCGAGCGCCACCCGGAGTTCGACATCGACATCATCCTCCCCCGGGAGGTATATATCCGGGAGTTCATGAGGCAGTTCAGGGAGCGGTTCGGCACTGCGGAGGACTATCTTTCTCAGCTGGGGCTGACCCCGGAGGAAACCGGCCTCATCAAGTCCAAGCTCATAGGATAACGCCATGGCATCACGGATGATACATTTGGCGATAGCCAGCCGCGTCGCCCGGGAATATGAGCCCGCCGACAGGGAGCGGTTCTTCTTCGGCTCGGTGCTGCCGGATTCGGGACAGGACAAGGCGGGGCATTTCTTCAAGTTCATCAAAAACGGCACCCGCAAGACCTACGACCTGGCGGGATTCCGTCAGCGGTATCCGCAGTACAGGAGGGACCCGCTGTATCTCGGGTACTATTTTCACCTGATCGAGGATATCGTTCACCGCAACTATATGTACGGCGATATCGGCATAGACCCCCGACCAGAGGGCTTTGTGATACAGCTCCACCGGGATTATACCCTTATCAATCCCGCGATCATACAAAAATATGAACTAAAGCCCCTCTCAGTGCCTGAGGATATCGACAGTGAGCCCATAGTCCGGGATCACGGCCTGCGACCGCATCAGTTTGCGGAGGAAATGCGCGGCGACTTCCTCACGCAGGATACCGGCAAGCCCCTTATCTTCACCGAGCAGAACGCCTTTGAGCTTATCGAAAAGGCCGCCGCCGTCTGCCTCGAAGAGCTCCGCGCCATAGCCGGCGAGGGGGAGCACTTCGACGAGGACGCACATTCGTGGTTCAGGCACTGAGCAAACGCCCTTGACCTTGCCCGAAGGCTCAAGCCGGAGATACCGCTTGCCGGAGCCGACGGCATACCCTTAAAGCACGAGATAGTGCTTGAAATGACCCTATAAAAATGTAAACAGCGGCAGTTGCCGACCATATAATTCCAACAGGAGATGATCGTAATGACCTACATCGAGAAACTCGGAATGAACGCCAAAGCCTGCAAGACCGAGCTTGCAAACGCCTCTGCGGCACAGAAGAACGACGCTTTGCGGGAGATCGCACACATCCTGCGCAGGTGCGCCCCCAAGATAATCGAGGCCAATCAGCTTGACCTCCAGGACGCTGTAAGGCGCAACATGACCCCCTCCCTCCAGGACAGGCTCCGTCTGGACGAGAAGCGCATCGAGGGTATCGCCTCGGCCTGCGAGAAGCTCACCGGCCTTGATGACCCGGTAGGGGAGGTCATAGGCGGCGGCACACGTCCCAACGGTATGCGAATCACCAAGATCAGGGTGCCTATGGGCGTAGTGGGCATGATCTACGAGGCGAGACCCAACGTCACCGTTGACGCCGCAGCCCTCTGCTTAAAGAGCGGCAACTGCGTCATCCTCCGGGGCGGCAAGGAGGCCATGAACACCAACAAGATGCTGGCAGCCCTTATGCGCCGCGCCGTGGAGACTGCGGGGTTTGATCCCAATATAATCCAGCTTGTTGAAGATACTGACCGCGGCATCGCCACCGATATGATGCAGGCCAACGGCCTTATCGACGTGCTGGTTCCGAGAGGCGGCGCACAGCTCATCAAGGCTGTGATCCAGAACGCCACCGTCCCGGTGATCGAGACCGGCACCGGCAACTGCCACGTTTACGTTGACGAGAGCGCCGACATCGACATGGCGGTGGATATCGTTGACAACGGCAAGACCCAGCGCCCCTCGGTGTGCAACGCCATTGAAACAGTGCTTGTTCACCGGGATATCGCCGACGACTTCCTGATCAAGATGAAGAACCGCCTGGATGACCACAACGTGGAGCTCCGCGGCTGCCCGATCACAAGGATGATACTGGGGGAGGAAAACGTAGTCCCCGCCGACGAGGACGATTACGCCACAGAGTTCCTCGACTACATCCTGGCAGTCCGCGTGGTGGACGACATCGCACAGGCCCTCGAGCATATCGCCAAGTACTCCACCGGACACTCCGAGTGCATCGTCACCGAGAGCATCTTCGCGGCAGAGGAGTTCCAGAAGCGCGTTGACTCCGCCTGCGTATATGTGAACTGCTCCACCCGCTTCACCGACGGCGAGGAATTCGGCCTGGGCGCCGAGATCGGCATTTCAACTCAGAAGCTCCACGCCAGAGGCCCCATGGGTCTGAGAGAGCTCACCACCATGAAATATCTGATAAACGGCAACGGACAGATCAGAAAATAAAAACAAACACGCCTGCGGGATCTCACCGCAGGCGTGTTCGCTTTCCTTGCTTTTTGGAAGGGATATATGAAAGGGGGAAGAAGAAAGTTTAGTTCATTCTGCCGCGTCCGCCGCCGCCGAAGCCGTCTCCGCCGAAGCCGCCGCGCTGACCGCCTCCGCCGAATCCGCCGCCGCCCATCATGGCGGGAGTGGGGATCTCGCTGAGGGTCTCGCCGTTGACGATTATGGTGCCGCCGGTGTAGGTGGCTGTGCCGTCGTAGTCAAAGGACTCCGAGGGGCCGGAAAGGGGCGAGGTGATGTCGATAGTGCCGCCGCTTACGATCACGCTGCCGTTGGCGTCGATAGCGTCGGTGTCGCCGGAGCTCATGCTTATGGTGAGGGTGCCGCCGGTCATCTCAAATGTGGGAGTACCAACGGACTGGCTCTTCTGAGAGGCGTTCACGCCGTCATCGGTAGATGTGAGCTTGAGCTCGCCGCCGTTGATCTGTATATAGGTGGATTCAAGTCCCTCGGAGGCCAGTATCTCAAAGCTGCCGCCGTCTATCTGGAGCACGGAGGTCGCTTGTATGCCGTCGCTGCGGGCCGAGATGCTGAATGTGCCGCCGGAGATGTAGACATAGCCCTTGGAATCGTCGTCGCTGTTCTCAGCGTGGATGCCGTCCTTGCTGGAGGTGATCGAGAAGGTGCCGCCGCTGATGCGGACAGAGTCGTTGGCCTCGATGGCGTCCAGAGCGGAGGTGATATTGTAGGTGCCGCCGGTGACTTTGAGGTCGTCTTTACTGGTGATGCCGTTGCCGGAGGCGGAGTTCACGGTCAGGGTGCCGAGACCGTTGAGCACCAGATCGTCTCTCGAGTAGATGACCGCATCGGTGTTGGTGTCGCCGTCAGCCTTGAAGCTGCCTGTTACCGAGAGGGTGTTGGAGCTGCCATCGGCGGTGGTGACGAAGACCTTGTCTGCGCTTACCACATAGATCGCAGGGAAGTCGCTGTTGGTGATGCTGACGTTATCGAGAACGAGCTGTACCTTGGCGTTCTCATCGGAGCAGTTGACCTTGATCGTGCAGTCTGAGGCGCTGCCGCTTATGACGTATACGCCCGCCTCGGTGATATCAATGGTCTCACCGTCGGAGACTGTCAAGCTCTTTGCCTCGGAGAGGTCCGCAGTCTGGTTGAGGTCGCGCTTGCTGAACATATCCGAGGTGTCCAGCTTTCCGTTGACAGAAGATACAGCGGTCACTGCCGTATCGGACTCAGACTCAGAGGAAGTGGTCTTGTCCCAGGGGGAGCTTGCGTCAGCGTCGGAGCTTTCGGTTTCTTCGGTGCCGGGATCTATGTTGATAGTCTGAGTATTCCTGCCGGTCTTGGAGCTCTTGGCGTTATCGGTGCCGGTGAGCTCTGCGGAGCTGTCGGAGCTCTGCGCCTGAGAAGAAACTGAGGTATTCCCGGTATTCACTGTATCCTCAGACTGCTCTGCACAGCCTGTTGCGAGCATTGTAACGGCCATGAGGGAGGCTAAAATAGTGATCATTCTTTTGCTGTTTTTCATATTGAGGACTCCTTCCTGTTTTGTTGTTGTCTTTATTATATCCTGCCAACCTAAAACCTACTTTAAGGAAAGGAGAAAACTGTGTGAAAAAATTTGTCACAAGAAAACGGGTATCCCCGGCAGGGATACCCGTAAATAATATCGGTAAAACTTCATCAGTTGTTGATGAGCTTGTCCTCGTCGCTCCAGCTGTAAAGCTTTCTGATCTCTGCGCCGACCTTCTCGGAGGGATGCTCGGCGGCAAGCTTTCTCATGGCCTTGAAGTGTACCTGAGCGCCTGCGGGAGACATATCCACCAGGAACTGCTTGGCGAAGGTGCCGTCCTGGATGTCCTTGAGGACCTTCTTCATAGCCTTCTTGGTGTCCTCGGTGATGATCTTGGGGCCGGTGGAGTAGTCGCCGTACTCAGCGGTATTGGAGATAGAGTATCTCATGCCTGCGAAACCGGACTGATAGATCAGGTCAACGATCAGCTTCATCTCGTGGATGCACTCGAAGTAAGCGTTTCTCTCGTCATAACCAGCCTCGACCAGGGTCTCGAATCCGGCCTGCATCAGAGCGCATACGCCGCCGCAGAGAACAGCCTGCTCACCGAAGAGGTCGGTCTCGGTCTCGGTGCGGAAAGTAGTTTCAAGCACGCCTGCTCTTGCGCCGCCGATACCGGCAGCATAAGCCAGACCCAGCTCCTGAGCGTTGCCGGTGGCATCCTGCTCAACAGCGATGAGGCAGGGAACGCCCTTGCCTGCCTGATACTCGGAACGAACGGTGTGACCGGGTCCCTTGGGAGCGATCATAACGATGTTGACATTCTTCGGGGGCACGATGCAGCCGAAGTGGATGTTGAAGCCGTGAGCGAACATAAGGGTCTTGCCCTCGGAGAGGTTGGGCTCGATATCGCTCTTGTAGAGAGCAGCCTGCTTCTCGTCAGGGATAAGGATCATGATCAGGTCGGCAGCCTTGGTAGCCTCTGCAACAGAGAGCACCTCCAGACCCTGAGCCTTAGCCTTTTCTGCGGACTTGGAGCCTGCATACAGACCGACTACAACGTCAACACCGCTGTCCTTGAGGTTCAGCGCATGAGCGTGACCCTGGGAGCCGTAACCGATGATAGCGACCTTTTTGCCCTTAAGTACATTGAGGTCACAGTCCTGCTGATAGAAGATCTTTGCCATTTTAACATTCCTCCAAATAATAAGATTTATATGTTGCAGCCGCATTATGCGGTCAAACAATACCGGTTTGGGTGCGGGGCATCACTTTTTCCTGTCCATAACGTCGGCGCCCTTCTGGATAGCTATGGTGCCGGTACGGACGAGCTCGATTATGCCGTAGGGCGATACCAGCTCGATGAAGCGTTCCAGCTTTTTGTAGCGGGCGCAGAGCTCAAGGGTCACGGTGGTGAGGGTGACGTCAACGATCTTGGCCTCGGTCATTTCGGCTATGGTCATGATCTCGCTGCGCTTTTCGGCGGTGCAGCTGAGCTTCACCAGCATCAGCTCTCTTGCAAAGCACTCGTCCTTGCCGAGAGTTCTGACTTTGATGACCTCGATGAGCTTGTTGAGCTGCTTTTCGATCTGCTCAACGGTATGCTCGTCGCCGTCGGCGATTATGGTGATGCGGGAAACATCCGGATCCTGAGTGGGGCCAACCGCCAGGCTCTCGATGTTGAAGCCGCGCCTTGAAAACAGTCCTGTGATGCGGGACAGCACGCCGCTGTGGTTTTCAACAAGTACAGAAATGGTATGCTTCATTTTATACCTCCGTGAATTTGAGTGTCTTCATGATCTTTTCGGTCTCTTCCTGCATCTCGTCGAACTGTGCAGAGGGGATAGAGAAGGAGAACACATACTCATACTCGCCCACAAAACCGAAGAACTGTCTTGCCCTGGCTGCCAGGTCTCCTCCGAGATCGTAGCTGGTCTCCAGCTCCAGGAACTTCACGCCGCCGTAGGTGGATATGCCCTTCTTCTTGACGGTGATGCCGCTGGCGGTGCCGGCCTGCGACTCGATGGACTTGAACAGCACATCGGCGTACTGCTCGATGTCGATGAGCTTGAATGCGGAGTTCTGTACCGGCTTCATGGAGTTGAACATCGGGTAGTTGTCCGACTCGTCGCCGTCGTCATAGTAGCAGATGATCTCCATTCCGGAGTAGCTCGAGGTGTCCATGCCCAGCTTTTCCTGTACCTCCTTGGAGGTCTGACCGGAGATGTTATCCGCCATATTGCTTGCATCTACCCACTTGCCGCTGATCTCGAAGGTGTAGTTGAGGCCCTTAACGATGGTGCCGTTCCCGGAGGGAGCGGGCTCGTCGGGAGTGCTCTCGGGCTCCGGTTCGGAAACTTCCGGCTCGGGCTCTGATACCTCAGGCTCCGGCTCGGACGGCTCGGGCTCGGAAATCTCCGGCTCCGGCTGGGATGCGGGCTCGTCGGCCTTGCTCACGTCGGTTTTGGGCTCCTCGGCCTTGCTTACGTCAGCCTTGCTCTCGGCTTCGCTGTCTTCGTCAGCCTCACTCTTGTCGGCCTTGCTTTCGGCTGCTGCGCCCCAGGGAGTAGCGGCACCGGTATCGCCGTCGTCATCGGAGCTGTCAGTGCTGCCGCAGGCTGTCATGGAGATGCATAGCGCCAGGCTCAGGAATACGGCTGAAAATTTTTTCATTTTCATATTCATCTTACCTCTTTAATATATTGTGAACGCATCAGAGCGTTCCTTCGTTCTCGTCTACCATGACCTCCACCAGGGTGATGCCGTCGTAGGTCGTCAGCAGTTCGATGGCCTCGTCAGCGGACTTCTCGTCGGTGACGCGGCAGCTCTTGATGCCGTAGGCCTCTGCTATCTTGATGAAGTCGGGAGAGCCGTCGAGGAATACTGCGGTCTCTCTGCCGTTGTAGCCGTTGGTCTGGAGCTCACGCACCATACCGAGGCGGTTGTTGGTCATGACCAGCAGCTTGATCCTCACGTCGTTCTGGACGGCAGTAGCCAGCTCCATCATGGACATCTGCAAAGAGCCGTCGCCGCAAATGGCGATAACGGCGCGGTCGGGGGCAGCCATTTTGGCGCCTATGGCTGCGGGCAGGGAATAGCCCATAGTACCCATGCCGCCGGAGGTCATGAACCTGCCGCCCTTGCCTATATGAAAGCTTGTGGCTGTCCAGATCTGGTTCTGTCCCACGTCTGCGGTAACGACGGTATCGTCGGGCATTGCGCGGGAGAGCTTATCAATGAACTGCCTGGGGATGACTGTTCCGGGCTTGGGCTCACCGTAGCTGCGCTTGATGCGGTAGCTGTCCAGCTGAGCCTTCCACTCCGAGTGGTCGGCGGGCTTGGCGCGGCCTATGAGCTGCCTGAGCACGTTCTTGGCGTCGCCTACCAGCGGCACATCCACGCGGATGTTCTTGCCCAGCTCGGCGGGGTCTATATCTATGTGGAGTATCTTGGTGGTCTGTTCAAGCTCTATGGGGGTCTTGACGGCTCTGTCGCCTACTCTTGCGCCCACCAGGAACAGCACGTCGCACTCGTTGACGGCTCTGTTTGCCCCCGGTAATCCGTGAGTTCCCAGCATACCGTAGAACAGCGGGTCATCGTCCGAGAACACCGAAATGCCCATCATGGTGGTGATGACCGGGATATCCATGAGGTGAGCCAGCTCCACCACTTCATCCTGTGCGCCGGAGGCGAAGACGCCGCCGCCGATGCAGATAAGGGGCTTTTTGGCCTTTTCAAGCTCCGCCATTACCCGCTTCACCTGGAAGGCGTTGCCCTTTAAGGTGGGCTTATAGCTGCGGATATCGGTCTTTTCGGGGTAGGAGAAGTCTATCTCTGCCCTCTGGACGTCCATAGGCATATCTATGAGAACAGGACCCGGCCTTCCGGAGCCTGCGATATAGAAGGCCTCCTTGAAGACCCTGGGGATATCGTTTGCGTCCTTGACCAGGTAGCTGTGCTTTACAAAGGGCTCCGCGGCGCCGGTGATATCGGCCTCCTGGAACACATCCGAGCCGATCTGCTCGGTATTGACCTGACCTGTTATACAGATGAGGGGTATGGAATCAGCATAAGCGGTGGCGATGCCTGTTATCAGGTTCACGGCACCGGGACCGGAAGTTACCACGCATACAGCGGGCTTGCCGGTGATACGCGCCATACCGCTGGCCTCATGGCCTGCGTTGGCCTCATGCCGCACGAGGACGTGCTTTATGCCGGAATCCATGAGCGCGTCATAGAAGGGGCAGATAGCCGCTCCGGGGTAGCCGTAGACGACGCTGATGCCCTCCGCTTTAAGACATTCTACCATAGCTTGACAAGCTTTCATTTTCATATCTATCGCCTCCGGCTCACATAGGATCAACTGCTAATATCATATTATAACACATTACTGTGCTGAAATCAAGTGCATTTTTGTAAAAAGGGTGATTTTTGCTGTCACACAGTTTACAGCATAGTCTGACCGTCGGGGAGTATGCCCAGGTGCTTATAGGCAAGCTGTGTGGCGCAGCGGCCTCTGGGAGTTCTTGCTATAAAGCCCAGCTGCATAAGATAGGGCTCGCAGACGTCCTCGAGGGTGACTGCCTCCTCGCCGATAGCGGAGGCGAGGGTGTCCAGTCCCACGGGGCCGCCGCCGTAGCCCTTGATTATCATTTCCAGCATACGCCTGTCGAGGCGGTCGAGGCCCAGGTCGTCCACGTCCAGCTTATCCAAAGCGAGCTTGGCGATCTCCTTGGTTATGCGTCCGTCCCCTATGACGTCGGCGAAGTCCCTCACCCGCTTCAAGAACCTGTTGGCGATACGCGGAGTGCCCCGTGAACGCGAGGCGAGCTCGGCGGCGCCGGCCTTTTCGCAGGGCACGCCGAGGATGACGGCGGAGCGGAGAATTATCTCGCAGAGCTGCTCCGGGGTATATAGCTCCAGCCTTTCGATGACGCCGAAGCGGTCTCTCAGGGGCGCTGAGAGCTGACCCGAGCGGGTAGTGGCGCCGATGAGAGTGAATTTATTGAGCTCGATCCTGATAGACCTTGCGGCGGGGCCTTTGCCCATGATGATATCGAGGGCATAGTCCTCAAGGGCGGGGTAGAGCACTTCCTCCACCTGCCGTGAGAGACGGTGTATCTCGTCGATGAACAGCACGTCGCCCTTTTCGAGGTTGGTGAGTATGGCGGCGAGGTCGCCGGGTTTCTCTATGGCGGGGCCGGAGGTGGTGCGGATATTGACCCCCATTTCGTGTGCGATGATGGTCGAGAGGGTGGTCTTGCCCAGTCCGGGAGGGCCGTAGAGCAGTATATGGTCCAGGCTGTCGCCGCGCTTTTTCGCCGCCTGGATATAGACGTTCATGTTCTCCTTGACCTTATCCTGCCCGATATACTCCGACAGTGTCTTGGGGCGCAGGGTAACTTCAAAGTCATCCCCGCCGTCCGAGCTTATGGGCGACGGTGACACATAGCGGTCGTCAAAATCAAATTCGCTGTTTTCTATCATAGTTCTTCTCCGTTATTCTTTCAGTATCGTGAGCCATTCGTATTCTCTGTCGTTTTTGATCTCCGGGCAGAGGTCGTCGTTCGTCCAGTTCCGGGGGTTGCTGCGGATGTAGTCTGCAAGGGCCTGGGCTTCCTTTGCGCTGCGCACGATACGGTCTACATAGGTCCTTGCCCACACCGGCACTCCCAGGTGCTTGGTCATGGCCTGCTTCATCTGCTGTATCACTGTGGGAAGGTCGGTCTGGGCGGCTATTAGCCGCCCGGACGGCGCAGTGACTCCAAACCGTATCAGCATATGCACATGGTTCGGAAGTATCGCAAGCTCCTCCACCTTGATGCCTGCATAGTGATGCTCGATCTGCCCGATGAAGTGCTGCGCCGCGAGCCCGCACTCGGAGAGGATAGGCTCTCCGGTATTCTGGCGGCTAATAGCCGCCAACACGCTCCGCCAGTCCCAAAGCACGCAAGCCCCCTTGCAGGTGATAAGGGTCACGAAATACAGAGCCGAGCTCCCGTAGTCAAAGCCCTTGAGCCGCCTCGGCCTGTTGACGCCGTTCCAGCTGCCTGCCATAACAGCACCTCAGTACTTCGCCAGCGCCTTGAGCGCCCCCTTGATGAGCTCCTCCACGGTGAGGGAGGGGTCAAGCTTGGAGACCGCAGCAGCGGCCTCGCCTGCGGAGTAGCCCAGCACTTCGAGAGCCGTGATGGCCTCGCCGATGCTGCCGCCGCCGATAGGCGCCGTGATCTGCTTCTGCCCGCGGACAGAGATGGTCTCGCCCGCCACCTTGTCTTTGAGTTCAAGACAGATGCGCTCGGCGATCTTCTTGCCGATGCCCTTGACCTGAGTGAAGCTCTTTGAATCCCCGGTGGCCACCGACAGCGCGAACTGCTGCGGCGTCATGGCCGACAGGATAGCGATCGCTACTTTTGGCCCTACCCCCGAAACGGAGATGAGCAGCCGGAAGCTCCGCAACTCCTCCGCCTCCGCGAAGCCGAACAGCTCAACGCCGTTCTCGCTCACGCTCAGGTGGGTCAGCAAGGTGACTTCTTCCTTGCCGTTGATCTTTTGCAGCGTGGCAAGGCTCGTCCGGCAGGCATAGCCTACCCCCGCACATTCCACTACTGCCAGCTCCATGTCTGTGTGTATCAGTTTTCCAGAGACTGAATATATCATATCATTCACCTGCTATCGATATAAATAAGTTTTACACCGTTCTTTTCATTTCCCGTTATTACCAGGATCAGCCCTCCGGCGCTAAGAGAAAGGCTGAAGATCGTTTCGCCCTCCGCATCCGTATGACCGATCTTGCTGCCGAGACGCTCGGAAAGCTCTTGCTCCTTGCTGCCCAGCCCTACTCCGTTGACTGTTATCGGGGCGCTGTTCTGCTTGTCCGTGCCCAGCAGACTGAGCTTTTCTGCCTTGCCGTCATTGTCGCTGTCGATAACGTTGCCCACGGACTCACCGTTGTATCTGAGAAAATAGCTGTTCTTGAAGCTGTCCCCCATAGTCAGGGATGCATCCGCGACCTCGAACTGCTCCCTTAACTCGTCCAGCGTGCAGGGGAACCCTACCGACTTCTCCCCGATGTAAACCTGTGCCGCCAGCTCCTCCGCTGTCCAGCCTCCCTCGGGAACCGGGATGATCTTTCCCGCCGAGGAGCTGCATCCCGCCAGCATCACCGCCGCGGTCAGCGCCGCTAAAACCTTTTTCATAGCTTGTTCGCCCTTTCCACCTGACGCCGCCCCAGGGAAAGCCCGTGGGTTATAGCCAGCGCCACCGCGTCGGCTGTGTCATCGGGTCTTATTATGTCTTTCAGGCGCAGCATATTTCTCACCATTTCCTGCACCTGATGTTTCTCCGCACGCCCGTACCCTACTATGGAGGACTTGACCTGCAAGGGCGTGTACTCGAATATGGGTATGCCCTCCGATATCGCCGGCAGCAGCGTTACGCCCCGAGCCTGAGCCACATCTATCGCCGTCTTCTGGTTGTTGTTGAAGAACAGCTTTTCGATGCTCAGCTCGTCGGGCTTGTACTTCCGGACTATCTGGGTCATGTCGTCGAAAATGATCTTCAGCCGCTTGTCAAAGGGCAGATCTGCGGCTGTGGTTATGGCGCCGCAGTCGATGAGCCGGAAGCTCCCGCTCACCCAGTCCACCGCGCCGTACCCGACTATGGCATAGCCGGGGTCTATCCCAAGGATACGCATAGGCTCAGTTCCCTCTCCTCTCCATTTTCAGCAGAGGCACCCACTCGTCCTCCACCATCTTCTCACCGGTGAGCTCGAAGCCGTGCCGGCGGTAGAACTGTATCCCCCGCTCGTTGAACTCCAGCACCCACAGCATGGATGCGCTCAGATCCTTCACCGCATAGTCAAGCAGCGCCGCCCCCACGCCTCGGCTCTGAAAGTGCTTTTCCACGAAAAGCTTCTCGATCTCACGGCCGTTTACGCGGATGAATCCCTTGATGACGCCGTCGTCGTAGACATAGCAGCAGCCCAGCGCCTGTGAGCCCTCGGAGTACTCCTTAGCCACCTCGGTGACCAGCAGCTCCTTGAAATAATACTCATCGTTATGGAAGAACCGGTAGAAATTATCCCGGTAGTTTATGACATAGATCTCAGCAATACGCGGGGCATCCTCAGCCCGGGCGGGTCGTATAAAGCTCATGTTATCCTCCTTGTTCCCTGGATCGGCAAATACACATTTATTATAACACATTTCGTTCAACATTTCAAGTTTTTTTATTTAATGCCGCCTTTTGTCTCATGTGTGCGGTGCTTCTCACTTGGGCGGACGGCGGGCGGGGCAGGCGGTGAGCTATAACGGGGCAAAGCGTTTAGAAGGTGGGTGGTCTTGCAGTAGTGAGGGGCAGTGGGGTAACGCCTACCCGGAAAAGTACCCCTCCACGCCTGCCCGCCCTCCGTCCAAATGAGGACCGCATTACAAGTAGAGGTAAAAGGCAAAAAAGATTGACTAATTCGCCAAGGTGATGTATAATATTGGAAACAGCACGCAGTCCTCGGCTTGCGTTGGATCAAACTAAGGAGGTCAGATAATGGATAATTTCAACTTTTGCAGCCCTACCGAGTTCGTGTTCGGAAAGGGCAGGGAGAACGAGTGCGGCAGCTTTGTAAAAAAGTACGGCGGCAGCAAGGTGCTCATCCACTACGGCGGCGGCTCGGCGGTGCGTTCGGGACTGCTTGGCAGGGTCAAGGATTCTCTCGCCGCTCAGGGCATAGGCTTTGCGGAGTTGGGGGGCGTTCAGCCCAATCCCCGGGATACGCTGGTTTATAAGGGCATAGAGCTCTGCCGCGCCGAGGGCATCGACTTCATCCTCGCCGTGGGAGGCGGCTCGGTCATCGACTCGGCTAAGGCTATCGCCGCAGGCACCCTCTATGACGGCGATTTCTGGGACTTTTACAGCGGCAGGAAGGTCGAAAAGGCTCTCCCTCTCGGCGTGGTGCTGACTATCGCCGCGGCGGGCTCCGAGGGCTCCGGCGACAGCGTCATCACCAAGGAAGACGGCCTGCTCAAACGGGGCACCGGCTCGGATGTGCTCAGGTCGAAGTTCTCCGTCCTCGACCCGGAGCTGACCCAGACCCTCCCGGCCTATCAGACCGCCTGCGGCGCCACCGATATCATGGCGCACGTTTTCGAGAGATATTTCACCAATACCAAAGAGGTCGAGATAACAGACCGCCTCTGTGAGGCCGTCCTGCTGACTATGGTGAAAGAGACGCCCCGCGTCATCACCGACCCCAACAACTACGAAGCCCGCGCCAACATCATGTGGGCGGGCATGGTGGCTCACAACGGCCTTGTGGGCGTCGGAAGGTCTCAGGACTGGAACAGCCACGCTATCGAGCATGAGCTGTCAGCCCTCTACGACTGCGCTCACGGCGCCGGACTGGCGGTGATAATGCCCGCATGGATGGAGTTCGTCCACAGCCACGACGTTATGCGTTTCTGCCAGATGGCGACGAGGGTATTCGGCTGTCAGATGAACTACGCCGACCCCGAGACCACGGCTATGGAGGGCATACAGCGGTTCAGAGCCTTCCTCCACAGCATCGGTATGCCGGTGAACCTGTCAGAGCTGGGCGCCAAAGAGGAGGACATCCCCCTGCTGGTGGAAAAGCTGGGTCTGGGCGACGGCAGGACATGGGGCTTCGTGCAGCTCTCCGCGGCAGACGTCACCGAAATATACAAGCTGGCAGCTAAGGCAAAGGCCTGACTGCGCTTCATACTGTAACCTCACGGGTATCTCACCGCTTTGTCGGGGGATACCCGTTTCTGTGCTTGATTATCTGTAACATCCGTGCTATAATATACCTATCTGACCTGAACGGAGTGACACCATGCTATCTGCTTATATGGCGCTTATCGACAGTAAGCCCCTGCGAAAAGAATTCGAGCGTTTCTACAACGACAACCGCCGCCTCGGCATGAGCAAGGCCTATGAGGTGCTGGGCAATATCTCCATGGCTGAGGACGCCCTGTCCGAGGCCTTTTTCAGGCTGGCGAAATGTTTTCAAAAAGTTCACAATTTGCCTTCTCATAAATTGCAGTCCTATTTCGTTATAATAGTCAGGAACGTATCTATCGACCTGCTGCGCCGGGAGAGCCGCGCCGATGTAGTCGAATACGCCGATGAGCACGGTTACGGTCAGGCTCCCGACGAGCTGCCTGACAGCGACGCCGCGGAGCTTGCCCGGTGCATCGGTCTGCTGGGGGACACCGACAGGGAGATACTGTATCTGAGATTTGAGCTTGAGCTGGACTATGACGAGATAGCCCGCGCCCTGGGCATCACCGAGGACGCCGCCCGTCACCGGGTACACCATGCCCGGAGCAGGCTCAGAAAGCTGCTTGAGGGGGAGTGTGCGGATGAATGACAAAAGGCTTGGAACAGCGCTGGCTGAGGCCTGCGAGGACAGGCTGCTGACCGACAGCGGAGCCCTGCCGGAGGGGTTCGAGTTCTCGGAGGGGTTCGAGCAGAGGATGCGGGGCATCATCGGCACCGAGAGAAAGCCCTTCCTCCGGGGCAGGCTC
Source organism: Ruminococcus sp. (assembly GCA_017529875.1). Lineage (GTDB taxonomy): Bacteria > Bacillota > Clostridia > Oscillospirales > Ruminococcaceae > FB2012. The sequence goes on from JAFXNC010000008.1 coordinate 61,075, forward strand.
AAGGCCGGGCTCATCATCGCGGCGATTTTCGCAGCGGGTTTCTGCCTGGGCATGGCAAGGGAGCCCCTGTGGAACTACATCGTACAGCATGATGACGGCGGCAGGAACATCTCTTTCGACGTGAATACGGTCAAGGATCCGAAGAAGAAGATCGAGCAGGTCTACGAGCTGGGCGGCCTGCCGGAGGGCTACGATCTGGTGTGGGAGTCCTCCAACAGGGAGGCCTGTTCCCGGACATACGGCCTGAAAAAGGGCGACGGCGCGGAGCTTTACAACGTGATCTTCTTCGGGCAGTATATCCCCTACATCTACTACGACGCCCATTTTTCTGACAATGCCCGGTACTGCTTCGACGAGGATGGCACTCAGTACTACGTTGACGAAACTCCCGAATGGTCGGGGGCCGTATGGTATCAGGACGGTTATGTGTTCCTTGTTTCCGGCAGTCTGCCCAAAGACAAAATACTTGATTTGTGTAAAACGCTGAAAAAGTCAGAAAGCTGACCTCATCATCTCACAAACCGGGTGAAAATAACGTTTATATGGGTGCGGAGAGATCCGCACCCGATTTTTTTGAGACAACAAGGAGGTAACTATGAAAAAACGAACTATCGCGCTGCTGTGCGCGGCGGCAATAATGCTGGCGGGATGTGCCGGCTCCGATGCAGACGGTTCAACCCCTGCCTCTGCTAACGGTACAGAGAGCCGTGTGACCATAGATACTCCCAACGGAGAATATGGATTTACATTTGATCTGCTGGAAAACTCATATGCACTTGATACCTCAAATATGGAGAAGATAACAACATATGAATATTCAAAGGTCGTGAGAGCCGATATCGACGGTGTATATGAGTTTAACTACTCATTGCCTGACCTTGATTACTACTCTAAACGCGAAGCATTAGGGAAAGCCTATTTAGGCGACGCATATGACAGCAGCTGCTGGGAAATTAAAAAAGTTAGCAATACAAAGGAGCTTAGTGCGCAGTATCTAAGTCTCAGCTCATCTGAAAGCATGACGGCTAATAACTCCGGCGTTTTTTTCTACCGTCCTGACAGCGAAGCGCCTTTTGCATCTACATGGATTGGAGAGCTTATTGAAGACAACGATGACGCTTATAAATTGACAGATAAAAGCAGCATCACCTACAAGGAAGCAGTTAAAATAGCCGAGGAAGCTTTCAAGCCCTTTAATGAAGTCATCGATAAAGGCAAAGCATTTGTTCCGACGGTAAGCTACAACGAAGGTCGGGCGATGATCAGGGTGGATTATCAACAGCAGTTTCACGGCCTTTTAAAATGCTGGGCAAATTCCGCAAATACTCAGTATTCAAGCGAAAAAACTGACGGACTGGGAGTAAGGTCTGCCGCTGGCGATATAACAAAGAGCGTATATATCTATTCCTCGGCTGACAAGGGTTACTATATCCGTGTTTTGGGTACTTCAATGGAGCTAAAGGATATCCAAAAATACGATCGGCTGATCACGCTGCAATCAGCTCTTGAATATCTCGATACCAATTTAGCTCCTAATATGGATATGATACTTAAGAGCGCAAATCTAAGATACCTGCTCACCACCGAGGTCGGAGAAAAAGATGCTGACGGTTCCTATGTTGCAATGTTCAAGACAGCTATCCCCGTCTGGGAAATAATACTCTATAACCGTGGGGAGCTTCAGGACTATGCCTACGTGCTGAACGTTCTGAACGGTGAGTATTCGCTGGTGAAACTGAAACCGAACAATTAAAGAAAGGTGAGAAATATGAACATAAGAAAGCTAACAGCCCTGCTGTGCGCGGCGGTGATGATGCTGGCAGGCTGTGCCGAGCCCGACAGCTCATCAGATACCCGGAAGTACGAGTTCAAGCCCTGCACCGAGGTGCTTGCAGAGAAAGACCTCCCGGAGGACGTCTACGGCAACCTCATCCTCCCCGCCGGGAGCATCACCAATAGTGCGGAGGCTGTGTATACCTTTGAGGCTGACTGGGGGGATGCAGTCCTCACCGAGAAGCACAGGGAGACCCTTGCACAGGTGTTAAGCGATTTTACCGGCAAGAGCGTTGATAAAAAAGAGCTTGCCCGGGACGGAAGCTACGGCTACAGATACTCCGACGACGAGGTCGCAGGGTTCATCGTTTCCACAGGGAGCTTCGGTGTGTCAAGGACAGACAGCGGTACGGCGGTACTGAACAACTACGCCGGGACAGAGCGGGTAATACACCTTGACCGGGGCGAGAATACCGGTATTTCCTACCCGGTGAACGGCGTCAGCTGCTCCGTTGATGATGCTGTGGCTGATTCGGAGGCCTATCTCCAAAGGCTGGGAATAGAGAAATACTTATCCCCCGGAGAGAGGCTTTCCCCCAAGTGTGTCTCGGTGATAAAGACCTACGGCAGCGTCCCCCGGGAGGACGAAGAGGTCATCCCCGACACTCAGCCCACCTACTGCTACAGGATATACTACTCGATACTAAAGGACGGCATCCCCTACACCGAGACCGGCGGCATCCCCTCCGAGGACGGCAAGGGCTTCCCATACAGCAGCTTCTTCTCTACTGTCATCACCGAAAAGGGAAAGGTCGGTGCTGTGGAGTTTCAGGCCTACATTACCGCCGGGGAGAAAACTCAGTACAACGGGGAGCTGCTGAGCTGCAAGGGCGCTCTTGACAGGCTCTCGGATTATCTTGCGGAATACAAGGAGTACCAGGTCCCGGAGGTGGGGGCGGTCTACTGCGCCATAGCCCGGGAGGGTGACGGAAAGCTCAGTTACCGCCCTATGTGGCGGGTGATACTGGAGGAATACCCCGAGGATGCAAATATACAGCTCCTCGTGAACGCCGCCTACATAGATATGATAAACGGAGATATTTACGTCTTTGACGACTCAAAGGCTCAGATGACCGGCACGGATAAGTCGGTCACGGGCCCGGCTCAGAATCTGACCCGGAAGGTGATACCATGAAATTCCTGCACACTCTGAAACAAGACCTGAACAAGACCCTGATAAACGGCGGTTTTGCGGCGGCGGCACTGATGACCTGCGTGCTGTGCTTCACGGCCTCCGCCTACCGCGACAACTCCAACGACAAAAGCTACTCGGTGTTCGAGGCCTTCTTCTCCTTTGAGCGGCGGTTCATCGAGACCAACGACGAGTTCGCCTCCATACGGCTTTTCGGAAACGGCCTCTCGGGGTACATCACCATGTTCATCCCGATCATCGTGGCGTTCCCCTTTATGGTGTCCTTCTGCGCCGAGCGAAACAACGGCCTGATGCGCTTTACGATCACGCGCTCCGGCAAGCTCAGATACTATCTGTCCAAATTTACGGCCTCGTTCCTCTCCGGCGGACTGGCTGTGATGATAGGGCTGGCGCTCTACGGCGTGATAGTCTGGATAGCCTTCCCCTCCATCGACAGCTACGGCCTCGACCCCGAACAGCTGAGCTGGTCGATCCCCGACGGCGTGTTCGTCTCGGTGATGCGAAACCTGCTGGCGGCCTTTATCTACGGGGCTTTTTCCACGCTGCCGGCGTTTTTCCTCTCGTCGTTCTGCAAGAACCCCTACATCATCACCTGCCTGCCCTTCATGCTGGTCTACGTGTGGAACACGGCGATCAACAAGCTTATGATGAAGGCCTTCGAGACCGGGGATTTTGAGATATATGAAAAGCTCTCCCCCTTCACCCCCGACTCCCCCCGGCAGCTGGCGTATATCAGCTTTTCCGGGATCACAGAGGCGCAGAAGAAAATGCTGATCTTCAACGGCGCGTATCTTTTTGTGCTGCTCATCGGGTTCATAGTCATTATGAACCTGCGGACGGATAAGGGAAATTGAGGAGGTGCCGCCGATATGAAAAAATTAAACTTCAAACAAGCCTTTTCCTGTGCCCGGACGGAGTTCGTCAAGTGGGTCTGCGACGCACGAATGATGATCCTCGGGGTACTGCTGATATTCATTTACAGCTTCGCCATAGAGCCCCTTTTGAAGAACGCCGAGGAAATGGGCGAGCCGCTGAACATCCTCGAGCCCTTTATCGCCATAGCCAATTCCGGCGCCATACTGCTGATAATACCCCTGGTGTTTCTGACCCTCATCGCCGACTTCCCGAAGATCGACACCAACACGGTGTTCTACATAATCCGGGTGGGCAGGGTCAACTGGCTGCTGGGGCAGATCATCAAGCTGGTGATGATGGCGCTGTCTTACCTTGCTTTCATATTTGCGGGTGCAGTCATCCCCATGATCGGGCGGGGTTTCTGGTACAACGGCTGGAGCAACGTAGCCACGCAGTTTGCGGTGCGCTTCCCGGAGAAGTCCGGCAACTTCGGCGTGCAGCTGCTGCCGGAAAATCTTTACAATCAGCTGACGGTTTTTTCGGCGGCGATACAGAGCTATCTGCTGGTCTTCGCCTATCTTATGATAATCGGACTGCTGCTGCTGGCCTTCTCCCTGGTGAAGAAAAAGACCATGGGCTTTGTCCTCTGCGGCGCGGTGATCTCCCTCGGGACGGCCTTCTGTTCGATCAAAACGGTTCTGATGTGGTCGATGCCCATGGCGAACAGCATCATCTGGCTGCACTTCACCAAGTACTTCCGGCAGCCGGTGGTATCCCTCGGCTTCTCGATCGGCTACCTGTGTACATTCATCGCAGTGCTGATAGTATTCTGCGTGGCGGCTATAAAGAAATTCAACTATGACAATGTGGCGGAGATAGCGACGTGAAAGGAGAAAACGATATGAAAGCAAAAAACTTGATATCACTGCTCTGCGCAGCAGTGATGCTAACTGCCTGCTCCGCCACGGAAAACAACCCCAACGAGCATAAGGCCGACCCCGCGCTTACCGAGCCTAAGAGCATTTCTCAGCTTTATGAGGGGTATGAGGAACTGCAGGGGAAGGACTATGAGATATTTACAATGCCGGAAAAGATATTACCGCAGGGCATTGATAAGCTCTATACCTTTACGAGAAACAAGCGGTTTACAGTTGAGCAGGAACAGAACGGAAAACGTGTGTTCAAGGCTTTCTGGGGCAAGGAGTTTGACGAGAGCAAGTGCGCGTATTCGGCGTATGATACCTATTATACCTACAACGAGGACGGCGAAGAAACCGGCAGCTTTGATAACGGAAGTTTTATTTTGCAGAAAGCCGGCTCCGGAAGAATAAAAGACGACAAGGCGATCACATATTACAGCGTCGAGCAGGAACCGGATGCAGTAATCCAGCTTGCAGGCGGGAGTGTGAAAACATCTGAGCTTGCCGAGAAAACAAAGCAATTCATCGCTGACTGCGGAGCGGATGATCTTTACGGGGATTTTTCTGTTGAGCCGATGTGGGTAACTGTGTTTGATACAGACAAAGGAATAAATGCAAGCGTGATCTGCGCTCTGTATTACTGCGGAGTACCCACAGATACATTTACAAATTATTTTAAAACCGGACAGAAGGACGGTCAGATGACGGACACTTACTATATCGCTCCGATGCTGACCTTGCAATTTGCAGGTCCTGATGATCTCAGAACGGCGCGTTTTTCAAGCGGTATCCGGATATACGACAAAAAAGAACTCACCTCGGCTATCACGCTGAAAGGAGCAGTATCACTGCTGGAGAAAGAGCTTGCGGAATATTCGGATTATGATTTCTTGTCAGTCAGGCTGTGCTATTGCTGTCTCTTAACAAGGCCGAACGGCGAAGAGTACGCAGATGATGAGAGCAAAATGAAAGAGCTTAAGGAGTCACTTTTGGATATCCACGATGAATCTGTTCCGACATGGTGCTTTTATTATCTGACATTAGCAGGACAAATGGAACTGATAAAGGTCAATGCCATCACCGGCGAGATAACGATAGATAAGGAGCAAAGGTCATGATATTAAGAAAATCAATAGCTCTGCTCTGCGCGGCAGCCCTCCTTGCCTCCTGCGCCGACGTTCCGGAGGATGTCAAAACCTCTGCCGGGAGCAGCCCGGCGGACAGTACGGCAGCTTCTGCTGCGGAGGCTCCGGCGGGTGACAGCACCGCCGAAAGCAGCGCCTTCGGGGAGTATGACAACATCAAATTCGCCCCGACCTTCGCGGTCTGCCCCGGTCAGCCTGAGGATATCGGCATCTATGAGGCCCAGCGCCGCACCGACCTGACTGAGCACTCGGAGGAGATATTCAAGGCCTTCTTCGGTGAGGACTTTGACAGTGCCGGGACGGTCAAAACTGAAACTGATGTGAGCTTCGCCCATGACGGCATAGAGCTGCACGTCGTACCGAACTATATCTATTTCACCGACAGAAACGAGGCGGGCAAAAACCTCACCTATACCAACGACGACACCCTCGAAGCGCTCTGCGAGGTCACCGACAGCTTTATGGACGAACGCCTCGCCCTCGCTGAGGGGGAGGCGACTGTGGGGGAGCTGAGCTCCCGGCTGGAGGGCTTCGTCGCCGGGCTGAAGGAGGCCGGGCTGGGCGAATACCGCCCCTTCACCCTGTCCTCGCTGACCAACGCCAAACAGGGGCGCAGCCTGCCCACCACCCTGCTCACCTACCGCAAGTACTTCAAGGGGCTGCCGGTGTTCAACCTCAATTACTGCTCCCGGACCGGCGAAGCTCCGGAGCTCAGCTATAAGCTTATCGAGAGCGATTCGGTGAGCTTTGTATCTGCGGACAGGTTTTTCTCGGGGGGCTTTTCCTCGGAGTACACCGAGGTTCGCCGGGTCGGGGAGGCTGACAGCATCCTCACTCCGGAGCAGGCCGTGGAGACCGCCAGCCGGGAGCTTGCGGCGTATCTCGATCTCACCGCCCTGCGGCTCGACCTGGTGTATGTGCCGGTCATCCCGGAGGGGGCGGCGGACAACAGCGAAGTCACCCTTACTCCCTACTGGCAGCTGGCCTTCGGCTTGCAGCCCCTGTCGGAGCACTACGCCCTGATAAACGCCCTCACCGGCAAGGTGATCTATTATGAGGAAAGGAGAGAGCAGTCATGAGATATAGGAGGGTTATCTCGGTGATGCTTGCGGCGGTGATGCTCGCCGCCTGCGGCGCCTCCCCGGAGAGCGGCGAGGCATCCCGGGAGGACTTGGGGGAGGGCAGGGAGCGACTGAGCCTTTCGGAGATGAAAACGACTGCGGCTGAGGAATCCCGCCGGATAACCGAGAGCAGCTATGACAACATCACCGTGACACCGGGACTGAGCTTTACCGTGCCGGACAAGCTGGGGCAGTACCAGGTGAAGCCTGCCAAAAACTTCGGCGCCGACACCTGGGAGGCGTTTTTGCAGGAGTTCATCCCCGCCGGGGACTACGATCCCTCCAAGACCGCAGAATACTCCGAGCCCTATCACACAAAAGTCTACTCGGACACGGAGAAGCATTATTTCTTCTGCCTTGCCAGTCCCGGCATCTGCAACGCAGACTATCTTGACGATCGGGCTTTCGGAAAGGTCTTCGCCTCTGACCGGAACGACAGCTGTGTACTTCACGAGCCTGTAAAAAGCGTCGGGAACAAGCCTTTCAAGCTCGAAAAGGGCACCCTCGACCTGTCGGAGTACGCGGAAAAATGCCGCAGCTTCGCGGAGCGGTTCATCCGCGTCACCGGCTTTCCCAACGGTCTCGAGCCCGGTGCGGTCTATGTTTACGACGGGGGCGACGGCACATATTCCTGCGACCTGCATCTTCGCAACAGCATTGAGGGAGTGCCGATATTCGATGTTATCCCCGTCAGCCTTGCGGAGGAAATGAGCTTTACACCTGCCAAGACCTTCGGGGCACATTGTGCGTGCGTTTACGAGGGCGAGGTGGAGTGCTTCCAGCTCGACCAGGGCTTCGAGATATGTAAGACCGACGCGGAGTACACCGAGCTTATCAGTCCCAGCCATGCGCTTGAGCTGCTCAGCGAAAAGCTGTCAGCCTATGTCAATTATGAGCTGATAGACATGGAGCTCTGCTATATGCCGGTATGCCTGAACCCCCTCGGCGAGGACGAGACCCCGCCCGAGGACTACGAAGCGATATATCAGCTTACGCCCTACTGGTCGTTCTGCTTTGACCTCACCCCCGGTAATGAAAAGTTCGGCTTCGTAAACTGCCAGACCGGCGAAGCGGATATGTTTGTGAGCAGGAGGGATTGATGATATGAAAGCAAGAAAAATAACAACTCTGCTCTGCGCGGCAGTGATGCTCGCCGCCTGCGAGGATGTCCCGGAGAATTTGCAGTCGCGGGACAGCGAGCTTAACAACACAGAACAGGCCGAGCTAACGCTGCAAAAGGGGGATCTCGACACGATACGCAGCTGTCTTGCGGCGGATGCCTCCAAAAAATACGGAACTATCACCGTCAAGCACGCCTCGGCGGGAACTGCGGCTGAAATGCCTGTGTACAAGGTCGAAGTCGGCGGCGGGGACTATACGGTGAAGGAGCTTGCACAGTATCTCTACGGCGATAAATACGACCTTGAGGATCAGTCAAAATACGATATCCGCCCCTGGGATTTCAACGGCGCCGAGCCCCAAAAGAACACGGACAAGTACACCCCGGAGATAGATTATATCCCCTTTGCGATCTACTATCAGGTGGATACCTGTACTCCGTCGGAGGATGATGCCACCCGTTCGGTGCATATCTTCTCCAACGGCACCTGCTGGGGAGCGCAGGCGGGGCTCTATGAATACGGAAATGATTACGACGCGCCCTGGCTGGGTACAGTTAAGGCGCACTACTGCCCCGAATATGAGGATATCTCGGCGGTGTCATATAGGATGTACGACGGCACCGAATGGCCTCTTGCGGACGCGGTGAAGTTCACCGAGGACTTCTGGAACGGAGAGCTTTCCAAAAACGACCCGCAGAAATTCCGCTACAAGGTATGGAGGGCGGAGGTGATTGACCTGCCCACCAATGACAATTACGGCTATCTGTTCATGATGTCCTGCGAGGACGAGTCCGGGAACCGCTATGACTGCGACTGCTACGACAACTTTGCGCTTATGGATAAACGGGTATATGAGGGCAAGCGTTTCTTTATAGCTCAGAATCAATGGCAGCTCAGTCTCAAAAAGGACGAGATAACAAGATTTGATAAGGCGTTTTCATTCAAGAAGACCGATACAGTGAGCGCCGGTAAGGAACTGCTGACCCTCGGCGGTGCTATGACTGTTTTGCAGAATGAGCTGGCGGAGTTTATCGACTATGACTTCGAGACCGCAGAGCTTTGCTATTTGGTCACCTGCGACAAATACCCCGACAAGGACTACGGCGGCGTGCTGAAATACAGTCCCTATTACTGCACGAAATTCTGCGAGACCGTCATCAGACCCTACTGGTGCTTCCGCACCACAAACGGCTTTATCGACAACTGGAACACCACCGAGAATTACTACGTTGACGCCGTCACCGGCGAGATGATACATATAAAGTTGGGAGCGGAATGATAAGGAGGTAAAACTATGAACATCATCGAAGTAAAAGACCTTGACCTAACCCTCGGCAAGACACAGATCCTCAAAAACATCAGCGTGAGCTTTGAGGAGGGGAAGATACACGGCCTTATCGGGCGCAACGGTTCGGGGAAGACCATGCTGATGAAATGCATCTGCGGGTTCATCAAGCCCACCCGCGGCGAGGTGATCGTGGACGGCAGGCGCGTGGGGAAGGAGGTTGACTTTCCCAAGGATATGGGTATAATAATAGAGACGCCGGGTTTCATCCCCTACTACTCCGGATATAAAAATCTGAAACTGCTTGCCGGCCTCAATCACAAGATCGGCAAAGAGGAAGTCCGGGAGAGTATGCGCATGGTGGGGCTTGACCCCGACCTGCGGCGGCACGTTAGAAAGTACAGCCTCGGTATGCGCCAGCGCCTGGGGCTCGCACAGGCGATCATGGAAGACCCGAAAATACTCATCCTCGACGAGCCCTTCAACGGCCTTGACAAAGAAGGCGTGGCCGAAATGCGCGAGTATCTTCTCGGCTACAAGGAGCAGGGCAAGACCATCCTGATCTGCTCCCACTCTGCCGAAGATATATCCGTCCTCTGCGAGACGGTGCATGAGATGGACAAGGGGATCATTGAGAGGGTGCAGTGAGGCAGGAAGATATGAAACTGATATCATTGGCGAGGATGACCGGGCTGGCGGCGGTGCTGCTGCTCACCTCCTGCGGCTCCGACGCTTCCCCGGAGAGCGCCTTATCAAGTGAGGCCGCTTCCTCCGAAACCGTCTTCGCACCTGACAGCCCGGCCTCGGCAGCGCAGGAGCTGACGCTCTTTGACGCTGACATAAAGGGCTATGACGGCGAGGTGCTTTCCTTTGAGTTCGCCGGGGAGACATACAGCGTGCGGTTCGATCACAGGAAATTTGCCGGTGACGATACCGCGGATGCAGCTATTCCCCGCAAGTGCCTTTCAGAGGAGATCATAAACAACCCCCTCGGCGAGGCGGTGAAGGCAAGGCTCCGCGCCCGGGCAGACTTCTCGTATATCGAGTACTGCGACGTGGTATCGGTCAACGGCAGAGTCCTCACAAACCCCATTGACCCCGCCCGCACTGCGCCTGCGCCGCAGGAGCAGCTGGACTACACCCTCAGGCGCACCGGGGGAACAAAATGCACGCTGCAAAACTGCGACTACACCTTCGAGATCGACGTCCAGGCCCTGCCCATGTACATGAAGGAGATCTACCGCGACGAGCTGAGCCCTGTGTTCTTCCGGGGTTATCAGTTCACCGACGGCAGGTTCATGATCTATGAGCTGTTGACCTACCCTGTCACCGACGAATACGGTCAGCTCGTTTACAGCATCGGCACCGACGATTATGTGACCGAAAACTGCCTCGGCTTCGTCGGCACAGTACAGAGCGTTGAGGGAGAGACCGCACGCATCCTGCTTGGCGACGGCGTGACGGCTTGCAGCGTCCCGGTGTATTTCAGCGACGGAGAAGTGTCCCCCGGGCAGGATGCGGTGATCTTCATAAACGACACCGCCGAGCTTTGGGGCAGCGGCGGGGACAAGACCTATGACTTTGCCCTTGTCTACACCGACTTGGCGAGTCTCGGCCTTGATCCGGAGGCGCTGGCGGCTGCTGAGTATATCATTCCGAAGGATCTTTGCTGCGGCAGGTTCGAGACGGCATCCGCCGGGCTGTAAGATTTACACACAGTTCATAACTTTTTGCCGGGAAAACGCCAAATACACAGTGAGAGCGCTCGAAACCACACCGAAGGGAGATGACGGCTTGGACGCGAAAGCAGAGTTTGAAAAGCTCTATGAGCTGACGAAACGCACAGTCTACAACTACATAGTCTCGAAGTGCTTCAATATCGACGATACCGACGATATCTTTCAGAACACCTACCTTGAGCTTTACTCCACGCTGACGCGCCGCACCCAGCCGCCGGAGGATCCTTTCGCGTATGTAATGGTCATCGCGGGCAGACAGCTGACGAGGTATTACTCTTTCATCCGGCGTATGCGGGGCAGACTGAGCATCGACCGCGACCTTGCGGGAGAGGAGCTGCCTGACGGCAGCTTTGACCTGGAGGACAGCTTCACAGACCGCTGCACCGCTGAGCAGATCGCCGAGCTTATAAAGGAAAAGCCGCTGCTGACTCAGAAGGCGTTTTTCCTGCACTACAAGCGCGGCCTGACGCTGTCCGAGACTGCCTCGCTGCTGGGTATCAGCGAGGCATCGGTCAAGAAGCACATCTATACGACCCTTGCCGAGATAAAGAGAAAGCTTGAAAAGGAGGACAAAAATGGATGACAGAGAGCTTATGAAAACAGTATACAGCCGCCCCTGCGCCGACGAGCTGGATGCGCTGCAGATACTCTCCCGGATTTCCGAAAGAGCCGAGGTAAAGAGCCGCGCACCGGTGTATGCAGCTGCGGCGGCAGCGGCTGCTGCCATAGGCATAGGCACAGCCGTGATAGTCAGCAATATGTCGGTGCCCAAAGATGACAGCTCCTCACAGCCGCCCCGTGATATGGCTGCGGTCGTAGCCGCCGAAAGCACCGCTGACGAAAGCACCGCTGACGAAAGCACCCCGGAGGAAAGCAGCGTCATCGACAGCGTTGATACAAGCAGCATCCCCGAAACAGACAGCGTATCATCCTCCCCCGAAAGCATCCCCGAAGCATCTGAGCCGGTCAGCTCTGAGGACAGCTCCGAGACCGAAGAATACGGCGAGGTCATCATCTCCGAACCCCTGCAAGCTGAAATGGATGCCCACGCCGACGACCCCGACCGGCAGTACCCGGTACGGGTGACCCGGAGCGACCCCTGGCAGAATCTGACCTACTGGTTCTTCCCCTACTCAATGATCAAAGAAGGCGCTTGCCTTGCCACGGCGGAGCAGCTGCGTAGTCTCACCGGTATCGAGGGTGCGGACGTCACCGTCAAGCTGGCCTCCGAGACCGGCTCCGTCTGGGACGCTTTTCTCAACACCTATTACCGTGCGGAGATCAAGGTGGATGAGGACTGTATAAACGCGATGGGCGAGGGGGATATCCGGGTGGAGATCAACCTCAACACCCACGACGAGAAAGAGAAAGCTCTTGCTGAGATCAACGCCCTCGAAGACACTGTCCCCTATGACGAACTGCGGACGCGAAAGCTCGACGCCATGAAAGAGATACACGACAGGGCGCTTTCGGAGCTTATCGCCGAAACAGGTCTTGACAGAGCGAAGATAGTCATAGACAGCGGCTTCACATCCTCTGTCTACATAGATGCAGACAGGGAGCTGCTCAGGAAGATATACAACAGCAAGGTCGTTGGAAACATAATGCTGCTGGCGGAAATACGGGGCAGCGACTTCTGAAAACACGCAAAAACGGTATATCCGGGCGGATATACCGTTTGTTTTTTGTTGTGCACGGAAGGCCTCAGCCGTCCAGTGTTTTCTTGATCGTCAGTATGTTCTGACCGTCCTTGTATTCGTAGGTCACGTCGTCCATGGTCTTCTTCACCATGAATATGCCCAACCCGCCCCGGGGGCGCTGGTGCAGCGGCAGGTCAATGTCAGGGTCGGGCTTGGCAAGGGGGTCGTAGGGCTTGCCGCTGTCGGTGAAGCTTATGACCACCGACAAAGGATCCTCCCTTATCTCGACCCTTATGGCGGCGGGGCCTGTTTCGGGGTCGTAGGCATAGCTGGAGATGTTTACGAATATCTCCTCCACCGCTATGTCGATCTGGGTTATGATCCGGAAGGCACATCCCAGCTCTTCAAGCTGCCCGTCCACAAAGCTCAGCACCTGCGGCAGGTTCTCTTTCAGCGCCTTAAGCTCTATTTCTTTCATCGGCATCACCTGTCATTCAATGTCAAGGTCGTCAGCGAATCCTGTTATCTCAAATACGTCCATTACCTCTGTGGAGACGTTCCTTACCTTCATCTCCCCCTGCCTGTCCATGATCTGCATGGCGGTCAGCAGTACCCGCAGACCTGCGCTGGAGATGTATTTGAGCTTGTCGAGGTCAAAGATCAGCTTCTCAACGCCGTCGAGAGCAGGCTTGAGCTTGGCGTCCAGCTCCGGGGAGGTGAGAGTGTCGAGCCTGCCTTCCAGAGCAACGATAAGTTCCTTGTCGTTTTTGTTCAATGTAATGGTCATAGCGGTTTCCTCCTGTATATTATGATCGTTTTGTTTACAGCAGTTTTATTCCCAGCATCGTCAGGTCGTCGAACTGCGGGGCGTCGCCCACGAAGCTGTTGACTGCGTTATGTATTTCTTTAAGCAGCTTTTCCGGAGCCCCGTCAGGGTCACGGTTGAGGGCTTCAACGAGCCTGCCGGTGCCGAACATATTCTCCTGAGCGTCGGTGGCCTCGGGTACGCCGTCGGTGTAGAGGAACAGCGTCCCGCCCTTTTCTAAGGTGAATTCGTACTGCTTGTATTTCTTGCCCATGATGCCCCCGACCACGAAATTGTGCTTATCCTTGAACAGCTCGAAGCTGCCGCCGGGTTTTCTGATTATGGGGTACTCGTGGCCGGCGTTGCAGGCGGTGACCTTGCCGGTGGATATCTCCAGGATACCCAGCCATATGGTCACGAACATCTGCCGGGTATTGTTCTTGCAGATAGAGTCGTTGGCGCGTTCAAGCACCTCATGGGGCGGCATACCCATAGCCGTGTAGTTGCTTATCAGCATCCGTGACATCATCATGAACAGCGCCGCCGGTATGCCCTTGCCGGACACGTCCGCGATAACTATTGCAAGGTGGTCGCTGTCGATAAAGAAGTAATCGTAGAAGTCGCCGCCCACCTCCTTGGCAGGGGTCATGGAGGCGTAGATGTCGAACTCCGTCCTGTCGGGGAAGGCCGGGAATTCGCAGGGCAGCTGCTCCGACTGGATGTCCCTTGCCATGTCCAGCTCCGCGGCAACTCTCTCCCGCTCTCCCGCGAGGGCGGCATTTTCCTTGGTGTAGTAATCTATCTCCCGGGCAAGGTCAGCGATATCGTCCGAGAGCAGCCCGAACTCGTTTCGCGCCTTTATCCCGGCAACAGCCGCCTCGACCTCGGCGCTGTCCTTGTTCTCGGTGTACCTGCGGACTATCTTCTGTATCCGCGACAGCGGCGACACCGACTTGCGGAAGATAGTGACCTGCAATATTATCAGCGCGGCGATTATGCCTCCGATGCTTACGGCGGCAGCCTTTTTAACGGTATCTGACATGGTGTCCTGGAACACGCTCCAGCTGTACACTATGCCCATGGCGGCTCTTGCCTCGCCGTCGACGATATAGGGTCGGTAGCCGATGTAGTAGTTGCCCTCGGAGGGGAAGTTCTTTACCCGCTCGAACACGGCGGTGGGTTGGGGATCCTCCAGCATCTGCCGTATCGCCGGGTGATCCTGAAGGTCTATTTCATATTTGTCTCCCAGCGTCTTGGCCTCGCCGTGGAGGTTGAATTCGCAGATGACCATTCCGAGGTAGGGCTCCCTCAGGTCTATCAGGAACATCTGCTGATAGTTCTTATCCTCAGTTTCATACCTGATGCCATCAAGCAGAGTGCGGTAGGAGACCTTGCCCATATAATTGCTCGCCAGCTCCGGCAGCCCCCTGAGCCAGTCGATGTATTCGCAGGATTCGTAATCATACTCCCGGGCGGCAAAGGACTGCAGCTCGGCGGTGGTGGAGCTTTGCAGGTAGAACTGCGGATCCTGCTCCCACAGGGTCAAATACCAGTCCAGCTCCGCGCCGCTGTAATAGGTGGAGCGCTCGGTGGTCTCTTTGAGGATATAATCAAGGTGGGAATTCTGCGCCTCCAAAAAGCCGTTTACCGTGCTGCTGTACATTGCTATGGTGATCGCCGTGGTCATGGCGATGAACACCGGCAGTATGATTATACTGATCTGGAAAAGCAGCTTGCGGTTCTTTTTCTTCCGCGGCTGCACATTTCCCGGCGGCAGAGAGCTGCCCTCCCCGGATACGCGGTGTTTCATTCTCCTGCCATTCCTTTCCTGCCGGTCACTTAGCCGGTGCAAGCCTGACTGTCATACCGATTTGTTACCCTATATTATAACACACCCAAATAATTATGTCAATCTTTTTAATTCCGTCTTTTATCTCACTTTTTTTAATTCCGCCTTTTATCTCACTTGGATAGAACTTCTCACCTGGTCGGACGGCGGGCGGGGCTTTTTGATAAGCTCCGGGGGGCAACTGGTTATCTTGGCTTGTGGTCTTGCAGTTCCTTTTTAATTCCGCCTTTTATCTCAATTGGATAGTACTTCTCACTCGACGTGATCGTCACATCCTTCGGCAGCAAGGATACACTCAACTGCCCCGAGCACTCCGATATGTGCTTCGGTGACGGCACCAACGGCTGAAAACACTAAGCGGCAGGTGTACAGCGTGCACCGCGCAACTCCGCCTTCTGCAAGCGAGCAGAAGGCGGTTTCTTTTGTTTGGCTGCGGAATTAAAAAAAGACTTGACAAATACCTCACGCTGGTGATATAATATGAGTACGAATATTTTCAAAGGCTACGACGGAAACGTGCTTTGCGCAGCGTTCGTCTCAGAGAGCCCGGGGGAGCTGTGAACCGGGCGGCGGACTGCAAGGCTGTATCATTCCCGAGCCTGCCCCCGAAAGGCGAAAGCCCGGTAGTACGGCACGGTGCTCACCGTTATATGAGACTAAAGCGGCGTATGCCTCCGGTATGCGCAAGCAGAGTGGTAACACGGAGCATGGCTTCGCCTCTGTACGGGGCGGAGCTTTTTTATACGATCTATAATTGAAAAGGAAGGATAAGAATGCTTACACTCGACAAGGTCTATCACGCGAAACACATCCTGAAACAGGTCATCAGGGAGACCGAGGTCATCAAGGCGCCCAAGATCAACCCCGAGGCCGATGTTTTCCTCAAGACCGAAAACCTCCAGATCACAGGCTCCTTCAAGGTCAGAGGCGCTTACTACAAGATCTCCCAGCTCTCCGACGAGGAGAAGGCTAAGGGCGTTATCGCCTGCTCAGCGGGAAATCACGCTCAGGGCGTGGCTCTCGCTGCCGCAAAGAACGGCATCAAGTCGCTGATCTGCCTGCCCGACGGCGCTCCTATCTCAAAGGTGGAGGCCACAAGGGGCTACGGCGCAGAGATCTGTCTTGTGGAGGGCGTGTACGACGACGCCTACAACAAGGCTCTCGAGCTGCGTGACAAGCACGGCTATACATTCATCCACCCCTTCGACGACGAGAACGTTATCGCCGGTCAGGGCACTATCGGTCTCGAGCTCATCGAGCAGCTCCCCGACCTTGACGCGGTAGTAGTGCCTGTGGGCGGCGGCGGACTTATCTCCGGCGTTGCATTCGCCCTCAAGACCCTCAACCCGAACATCAAGGTCTACGGCGTGCAGGCCAGCGGCGCTCCCTCTATGGTGGAGTCCCTCGCCGAGGATAAGATCAAGTGCCTTGCATCCGTTTCCACTATCGCCGACGGCATCAAGGTCAAGGAGCCCGGCGTCAATACCTTCGAGTACTGCAAGCAGTATGTGGACGATATCGTCACCGTCACCGACGACGAGGTCAGCTCCGCCATACTTGCCCTCATCGAGCAGCATAAGCTCATCTCCGAGGGCGCAGGCGCAGTTTCCGTGGCTGCGGTGATGTTCAACAAGGTGCCTGTCAAGGGCAAGAAAGTGGTATGCCTCGTTTCCGGCGGTAATATCGACGTTACCATACTCTCCCGCGTCATCAAGAGAGGTCTGCTCAAATCCGGCCGCAGCGATACTATGGCAATCCAGCTGGAGGACAAGCCCGGTCAGCTGGTGGGCGTGTCTAAGATCATCGCAGAGCTGGGCGGCAACGTGGTATCTATCCACCACGAGCGTGCCAGCGAGGACAGCGATATCACCGACTGCATCCTCCGCATCGTAATGGAGACCAGAGACTACGACCACATCAGAAAGATCAGAACGGCCCTCGCGGATGCAGGGTTCAGGATCGTCAACAAGTAAGCCCTTTATGCAGCAGAGATACGTTCATTGAAGACTATGGACCATTTTAATAACAGGAGGAATCAACTATGGCAGAAACAGTTTACACCAAGAATGCGCCCGACGCTATCGGCCCCTATTCTCAGGCCAAGATCGTGGGAGGGCTGGTATTCACCTCGGGACAGATCGCTATAAACCCCGTCACCGGCGCAGTTGAGGCGACAACTATCGAGGAGCAGACCCACCAGGTATGCAAGAACCTCAGCGCCGTGCTGACAGCAGCCGGCAGCTCTCTTGACAAGGCAGTCAAGACGGTATGCTTCCTGAAAAACATGAGCGATTTCGCAGCCTTCAACGGCGTTTACGGCGAGTACTTCGCCAGCAAGCCCGCCCGCAGCTGCGTAGCCGCCAAGGAGCTCCCCAAGGACGTCCTCGTTGAGGTAGAGGTCATCGCGGAGGTCTGAGATCAGCTAAGTTAAAAACGGTATCCCGCCCGGGATACCGTTTTTTGCGTGTTATTCTTTTTCTTCGGTCTCTGTCTTATCTTCTGCCTCCGGCTCTGTCCTGAGCTCCTCGGGGATCTTCTCATAGACGTAGACTGTCTCGGTGCGGTGCCGCCGTGCGATCAGCAGCAGTATCAGACCGACAAGTATCAGCGTGCAGCATACCGCGGTCTGTATCACCGTCACGGAGTTGTCCAGCTGCACCAGCACATAGAGGGAGATAGCATTCTCCCAGTACTCCTGGGTCAGACCTTGTGCTGCGAAATAGTCCGAGACCATCTGGAACTGCTCGTCAGTTACCTCCACGGCTCGCCCTGTGAACTCAACGTGGGAGACTGTGTCATCTATAAGCCCCTGAGTGCGTGCCGCAGTCTGCTCGAGGATCTCGTCGTAGACCGCAGTGTCCTCCCTGACGTCGATGATGACGAATCCGCCGTTGTCGGCGATCAGGTAAAGGGTGCCGGTCTTCTTGGAGAAGGGTATGCCGAAGATCTTCTCGTTTTCCTGCAGGTGGCCTATCTTCGAGACGATGTATTTTATATCTCCGCTGGCGACCTCGCCTTCCTCGTAGGTGCCGTAGGTCTTGTCCTCGATATTCACTCTGCCGAAGATCAGCCCGAACAAGTCGCCGGCCGATAATGCGAACAGTATCAGTCCTATTATGAGCGAGACAGCTCCGAATCCCATGAGCTTTTTCATTTTACAGTCCTCCCCGGGAACGCTTACTGTCATAAATTATAACAAAAATTTTGCGCCGTGTCAATGCTTTTTCTACATATTAAAAAAGCGTTGAAAATATTGTCGGATCCCGCCGCCGGAGATATGAATAATATGTAAAATCACCCCTGTTCCGATTGACAAACGCTGCGTATAAAGATATAATATCCTTAAGGTTATCATTGATAACCTAAATACATTACGGAGGTATTACTACTATGGTATTTGAAACTGTTGCCAAGATAATTGCCGAAAGGATCGACTGTGACCCTTCCGAGATCAAGAGAGAGTCCGCTTTCAGGGATCTGGGTATCGATTCGCTGGATATCGTTGACCTGACCATGAACCTTGAGGACGAGCTGGGCATCGAGCTGGAGCTTGATCAGAAGGTGGAGACTATCGGCGACCTGGTAGATTTCATCGAGGCCAAGCAGGAATAAGCCATGATCGAAAGCAGACTGCGCGAGATGCTCGGGATCGAGTATCCCGTTTTTCAGGGCGGAATGGCATGGATCGCAGACGGTGAGCTTGCCGCTGCCGTTTCTAACGGCGGCGGTCTTGGTATTATTGCGGCAGGTAATGCCCCTGCGGACTATGTCAGAGACCAGATCAGACGTGCCAAGGAGCTTACTGACAAGCCCTTCGGCGTGAATATCATGCTGCTGAGCCCCTACGCCGACGAGGTGGCGGCTGTGGCAGCGGAGGAAAGAGTCGCGGTGGTGACTACCGGCGCGGGCAACCCCTCAAAGTATATGGAAATGTGGAAGCAGGCGGACATCAAGGTGATACCCGTCGTGGCTTCCTGTGCCCTTGCAAAGCTGATGCAGCGCCTCGGGGCTTCGGCTGTCATAGCCGAGGGCGGCGAGAGCGGCGGACACATCGGCGAGCTTTCAACGCTGGTGCTGGTGCCTCAGATCGCTGACACCGTGGATATCCCGGTCATCGCGGCGGGCGGCATCGCCGACGGCAGAGGCGTGGCGGCTTCATTCATGCTGGGCGCCTGCGGCGTGCAGGTGGGCACCAGGTTCTTAGCCGCCGAGGAGTGCAACATCCACCCGGTATACAAGGAGAAGATCGTCAAGGCCAAGGACCTTTGCACCATGGTCACCGGCAGAAGGCTGGGACACCCCGTCAGGGCGCTGAGGACGAGCTTCCAGAGGGAGTACCTCAAGGCCGAGTATTCCCAGATCAGCGACGAGGAGCTTGAAGCAATGGGCGCCGGCTCGCTGAAAAAGGCCGTAGTTGACGGCAACAACGACGAAGGCTGTTTCCTTGCAGGTCAGTCGGCGGCAATGGTCAGGAAGGTTCAGCCCGCAGCGGAGATCGTCCGCGAGCTGTGCGAGGAGGCCGAACCGCTTTTGAAAGGAGCTGCAAAATGGGTAAGATAGCTTTCGTTTTCTCAGGTCAGGGCGCACAGCGTCCCGGCATGGGCAAAGATATATACGACGCCTCGGCAGCGGCAAGAGAGGTCTTTGAAAAGCTGGACGCCCTGCGTCCCGGCACCTCCGGGATGTGCTTTAACGGCACCATGGAGGATCTGACTCAGACAAAGAACACCCAGCCCTGCCTTTTCGCAGTTGAGCTGGCGGCAGCTGCCGCTTTGGGCGAAATGGGCATCAAGGCGGATATGACAGCGGGCTTTTCTCTCGGTGAGATCGCGGCGCTGACCTATTCGGGAGCTGCCTCCCTCGAGGACGGCTTCAAGATCGTATGCAAGCGCGGCGAGCTGATGCAGGCTGCCGCAGAGAAGTACCCCGCCTCCATGGCGGCAGTGCTCAAGCTCCCCAACGAGGAAGTTGAGCGCATCTGCTCCGAGCTGGAGCAGGCCTATCCCGTGAACTATAACTGCGAGGGTCAGGTGACCTGTGCGGCGGCATCGGCGACCATGCCCGCACTGCTGGCAGCAGCCAAGGCCGCAGGCGGCAGGGCAGTGCCACTTAAAGTATCGGGAGGCTTTCACTCCCCCTTCATGGAGAGCGCAGCAGAGGAATTTGCGGTAGCGCTCCGTGGCTATGAGCTGAAGACACCCGACATAACCCTTTACTCCAACTACTCGGCGGAGCCCTACACCGACAACCCCACCTGGCTGCTCTCGCAGCAGATCTGCTCGCCGGTGAAGTGGGAAAAGCTCATCAAGAACATGATCGCAGAGGGCTGCGACACCTTCATCGAGCTGGGTGCGGGCAACACTCTCGTGGGGCTGATAAACCGCATAGACAAATCGGTAAGTACCTTCTGTGTCACCGACAGCGAGGGGCTTGAAAGGATAAAAGGCTCGGAGCTGGCAGCTTCGGGACAGGGAGGTTAAAGTATGGAAAGATATTCGGACGAGACCGTCATCGTTACCGGCGGACTTCGCGGCATAGGCGCAGAGATAGCCAAGAGGCTTTACAGCGCCGGTGCAAGCGTTGCCATAATCGACATGGCTGACGAGGAAAATGCGCCGGAGGCAATAGAGAATATGCACCTGACCTCTGAGGGCGGCAACGTTTGCAGGTACTACAAGTGCAATGTAGCTGACTTTGAGCAGACCAAGCGCACCGTGACCCAGATCGCCAAGGATATGCCCAAGGTGACCATGCTGGTGAACAACGCCGGCATCACCCGCGACGGCCTTGTGATGATGATGAGCGAGCAGCAGTTCGACGACGTCATCAGCGTGAACCTCAAAGGTGCCTTCAATATGATAAAGCACTGCTCGCGGCAGTTCATCAAGAACAAGTGCGGCAGGATAGTGAATATCTCTTCGGTATCGGGTCTCAGCGGCAACGCGGGACAGGCCAATTACAGCGCCTCCAAGGCGGGACTTGTGGGTCTGACCAAGACTGTTGCCAGGGAGTTCGCCGCCAAGAACATCACCTGCAACGCCATAGCTCCGGGCTTTATCGCCACGGACATGACCAAGGATATCAGCGCCGAGAACAACCCTCTGGCAGCTCAGATCCCCCTTGGTAGACCCGGCGAGCCGGCAGACATCGCGCAGGCTGCGGAGTTCCTGCTTTCGGCCTCCTACATCACAGGCGTGGTGCTGAGAGTTGACGGCGGTTTAGGAATGTGAGTCTTAGCGGTCTTAGCGGTCTTAGCGCAGACGGCGCAGTTCCGTCGCGGGTAAGTGTGTACAGGAGGCTGACTTTGTGTCGCTCCGGGCTTTCACTTGGAGAGAGCTTATCATGAATTGCTTCAAGTGTTTTGATTCGCGGGTAAGTGTGTACAGGAGGCTGACTTTGTGTCGCTCCGGGCTTTCACTTGGAGAGAGCTTATCAGGCGTTGTTTTCGTGGGATACTGTCCACGGCGGCAGCGTGATTTGGAAAGGTAATAATGAATATGGAAAATAAGATTCGCAGAGTCGTGGTAACAGGCATCGGTGCGGTAACTCCGCTGGCGCTCAGCGCTGAGGAGACCTGGAAGGCAATGCTGGAGGGCAAAAACGGCATCGCTCCCATAACCCTTTTTGACACCACCGACTACAAGGCAAAGCTGGCGGCAGAGGTAAAGGGCTTCGAGCCGAGGAACTACATGGAGAAGGCGGAGATCGTCAAGACCGACCGCTACTCCCTTTTCGGCATCGCGGCGGCTCAGGAGGCCGTTGACGACAGCGCCATTCTCGGCAAGATCGACCCCGACAGGCTGGCTGTATACTTCGGCTCCGGCATCGGCGGCATCACAGCCTTCGGCAGCGAGCATGAGAAACTCCTTGCCCGCGGCCCCAAGAGGGTATCGCCCTATTTCGTGCCCATGATGATCGCCAATATGGCGGCCGGTATGATCGCCATACGCTTCAACGCCCGCAACGCCGCACTTCCTGCGGTAACAGCCTGCGCCTCAGGCACCAACGCCATCGGCGAGGCTATCAGGGCAATCAGACACGGCTACTGCGACGCCGCGATCACCGGCGGCTGCGAGGCGGCTATCACTCCTATCGGTGTGGCGGGCTTCGTGAATATGCAGGCGCTTTCCGTTTCCGAGGATCCCGACGCGGCATCTCTGCCCTTCGACAAGAGACGTGCCGGCTTCGTTATCGGCGAGGGCGGCGCGGCGCTCATCCTCGAGGAATATGAGCACGCCAAGGCCAGAGGCGCCAGGATCTATGCCGAGGCAGTGGGCTACGGCTCCACCTGCGACGCACACCACATCACCGCTCCCGACCCGGAGGCGGGCGGCGCTTCGAGAGCCATGAAGCAGGCACTTGACGAGGCAGGCTACACGGCTGACGATGTAGTTTATGTAAACGCTCACGGCACCGGCACCCCCCTCAACGACAAGTCCGAGACCAAGGCCGTAAAGCTTGCTCTGGGCGACAAGGCAAAGGACGCCTACATCAGCTCCACCAAGTCCATGACCGGACATATGCTGGGCGCTGCGGGGGCTATCGAGGCTATCGTATGCGTAAAGGCGCTCTCCGAGGGCATAATACCTCCGACGATCAATCTCACCGAGCCCGACCCCGAGTGCGACCTCAATTACTGCCCCAACAAGGCTGTCAAGGCCGATATCACTCTGGCGGTATCCAACTCGCTGGGCTTCGGCGGACACAACGCCTGTGCGGCATTCAGAAAGCTCTGATCCCGGGAGGATAAGAAAATGAACGAAAGCAATATCAGAAAATACGCCGAGCTCATGAAGGAGCTCGAGCTGACTGCTCTTGAAATAAACGAGACCACCGGCAACGTGCGCCTGGAGCGTATGCCTGCGCCCCCGGTGATGATGCAGGCGGCTCCCGTGCCCATGCAGATGCCTGTGCAGCCCGCAGCGGCAGCACCTCAGGCTCCTGCTCCCGCACCTGCCCCCGTGCAGGCCGGCGATACTATCAAGGTCAAGTCCCCCATGGTGGGCGTGTTCTATGCTGCCCCCGCCGAGAACGCCGAGCCCTTTGTCAAGGTAGGCGACAAGGTCACCAAGGGACAGACCCTCTGCATCGTGGAGGCGATGAAGCTGATGAACGAGCTCACCGCCGAGCAGGACGGCATCGTTGCCGAGATCTGCGTGGAGAACGGACAGGTAGTCGATTACGGCATGACGCTGTTCGAGCTGAAAAAAGCCTGACAGGGGAGCGTGAAAAAGTTGAACAAGGAAGAAATAATGGAGATACTCCCGCACAGGGACAATATGCTGCTGGTGGACGAGGCGGAGCTGGTGGGCGAGGAGGCTCACGGCAAGTACCATGTCACCGGCGAGGAGTGGTTCCTGAAAGGCCATTTCCCCGGCAACCCCATAGTTCCGGGAGTTATCCAGTGCGAGATACTCGCTCAGTCGGCATGTGCGCTGCTGGCGGACAAGATGAAGGAGGGTATGCTCCCTCTTTATACGGGGCTCAACAACGTCAAGTTCCGCAATCCCGTAAGACCCGGCGACACCTTTGAGACGGTCTGCCGCCTGACAAGGGTGAAGCACCCCTTCTACTTTGCCAGCGGGGAGGGCTACGTTGACGGCAAGCTCTGCGTAAAGGCGGAGTTTTCCTTTGCACTCAAGGAGCGTGAGTCATGTTTTCAAAAGTCCTGATCGCTAACCGCGGCGAGATCGCGGTCAGAATAATCCGCGCCTGCAAGGAAATGGGCATCAGCACCGTTGCGGTATATTCCGAGGCCGACAGAGACGCTCTCCATGTGGCGCTCGCCGACGAGAGCTACTGCATCGGCGCCTCCAATGCCGCCGACAGCTACCTCAACGAGGAACGCATAGTCTCTGCGGCGCTGGTCTCCAAGGCTCAGGCCATTCACGCGGGCTACGGATTTCTCTCTGAGAACGCACATTTCTCACAGCTCTGCGCCAAGAACGGCATAGTCTTCATCGGCCCCGCCGCCGAGACAATGGAGCGCCTCAGCGACAAGACCACCATCAAGAACCTCATGGAGGAGGCGGGTCTTGACGTGATCAAGGGTACCGATGTGCTCACCAGCGCCGAGGAAGCAAGGATCGCCGCCGAGAAGATCGGCTATCCCGTGATGCTCAAGGCTCGTTCCGGCGGCGGCGGACGCGGTATACGCCTTGTGGAGAGCGAGAGCGAGCTGGAAAACAACTATCAGATGGCCGTGTCCGAGGGCGAAGCCGCTTTCGGCGACGGCGCAGTATATATGGAAAAATACGTTTATCCCGCAAGGCATATCGAGATGCAGATAATCGCCGACGAAGCGGGCAACGTGGTCTGCCTGGGCGAGCGGGACTGCTCCGTTCAGCGCAGGCATCAGAAGCTCATAGAAGAATCCCCCTCACCGGCAGTGAGCCCCGCCCAGCGCAGGGAGCTGATAAAGCGGGTCACCAAGGCCGTGAAGCAGGTGGGCTATGTGGGTGTGGGAACTCTCGAATTCCTGCTTGACAGGGAGGGCAGGTTCTGGTTCATGGAAATGAACATCAGGCTCCAGGTGGAGCACAGCGTCACCGAGATGCTCACCAACATCGACCTTGTGAAGTGGCAGATCAGGACTGCCGCAGGCGTGCTTCTCAACTTCACACAGGAGGACGTGGCGCTCATGGGCTCTGCTCTCGAATGCCGCATCAACGCCCTTTCTACCGGCAAGCTGGGTATGCTCCACGTTGCGGGAGGCCCCTCGGTAAGATTCGACACCTATCTCGTGCAGGGGGTGGAGATCAGCCCCTTCTACGATTCGCTCATAGGCAAGCTGGTAGTCCGCGCCGGCACCAGAGAGGAAGCCCTTCGCAAGATGAAGGCCGCCCTCTGCGAGCTGGTCATCGACGGCATCAGGACCAACATCCACCAGCAGCTTAGGCTGATAAACGACCCGAAATTCATGAGCGGAGAATACGATCTCACATTTATGGAAGGCAGGTAAAGGCTTATGCCGATCCTTGATTTTTTGTACAAGCCCAAAAACGAGCTTGAAAAGGGCGGGCGTGCCGTCGCGCCGATACAGGCCGACGCCAACGAACCCGAAAAGACCTGCCCGAACTGCCATAAGGCTATCCCCCTGAGCCGCATCTGGGCGAACTTCAACACCTGCACCTGCGGCTATCATTTCAGGATGAGCGCAAGGCAGAGGATAACCTTCATCACCGACAAGGGCACCTTCTCGGAGATGTTCAAGGAAGTGACCTCTCAGGATCCTTTGAGGTTCGACGGCTACAAGCAGAAGCTGGAGACCGTCCGTGCCGCCTCCAACGAGGAGGAGGCCGTCATCTGCGGCACCGCCGTCATCGGCGGGGTGAAGTGTATGCTCTTTGTCATGGAGCCGAACTTCATGATGGGCTCCATGGGCTCTGCCGTGGGCGAAAGGATAACGAGAGCCTTCGAGTACGCGACCGAACACCGGCTCCCGGTGGTGGGATATACCGTTTCCGGCGGCGCCAGGATGCAGGAGGGGCTCATCTCTCTGATGCAGATGGCCAAGACCAGCGGCGCAGTCAAGCGTCACAGCGACGCGGGGCTGTTCTACCTCACGGTACTCACCGACCCCACGACCGGCGGCGTAACCGCCAGCTTTGCCATGGAGGGAGACATCATCCTGGCGGAGCCGGGGGCGACTGTTGGCTTTGCCGGCGCGAGAGTCATCGAGCAGACCACGAGAAAGACCCTGCCCAAGGGCTTCCAGAAGGCGGAGTTCCTGCTGGAACACGGCTTCGCCGACGCCATATCTCCCCGGAGATATCAGAAGTCTCTCGTGTCCATGCTGCTCAAAATGCACTGCGGAGGTGATGAACTGTGAGTACAGGAGCTTATGAGACCGTCAGGAAAGCCAGAAGCTCGGGGCGCTACACAGGCATCGACTTCATCAAGGGCATATTCAACCACTTCTTCGAGCTCCACGGCGACAGGCGCTTCGCTGACGACAGCGCCATAATCGGCGGCGTGGCTTACCTCGACAATACCCCCGTAACTGTAATAGCCATAGAGAAAGGCCACAACGCCAGAGAGCGTATGCAGAGGCTTTTCGGCGCTCCCAATCCCGAGGGCTACCGCAAGGCGCTGAGGCTCATGAAGCAGGCCGAGAAGTTCCACAGACCGGTGATCTGCTTTGTGGACACCTCGGGAGCCTACTGCGGCATCGGTGCCGAGGAAAGAGGGCAGGGTCTTGCCATAGCGGAGAACCTCTGCGAGATGATGACCCTCAACACCCCCGTGATATCGGTGCTCATCGGTGAGGGCGGAAGCGGCGGAGCCCTGGCACTCTCAGTGGCGGACAGGGTCTATATGCTGGAAAACGCCGTCTACTCGGTGATCTCCCCGGAGGGCTGTGCGTCTATCCTCTGGAAGGACAGCACCAAGGCCGCCGAGGCCGCCGAGTGCCTCAAGCTCACCGCGAAGGACGCGCTCAAGCTGGGCGTCATCGAGGAAGTCATAAGCGAGGACAACATGGAGCAGCCGGAGTTTTTCGCCGGACTGCGTGAAAAGCTGAAAGCCGAGCTCAGAGTGCTGAGAAAGGACCCTCAGCTGCTGGACAAGCGGTACAACAGGTTCCGCGCCTTCGGAAGAACGGAGTAATAAATATATGACATTATATCAGAGGTTCGCCGCGGAGACCTTCGACGGCGAAGGCAGGCTCACCGATATCGAGCTTAGCTATCCCGATAATTTCAACTTCGGCTACGACGTGGTCGATGAATATGCCAAGGCCGAGCCGGACAAGCGAGCGCTGGTCTGGTGCGATACCGAGGGCAGCGAGCGGCAGTTCAGCTTTGCTCAGATAAGCGAGCTCAGCAGCCGCTGTGCCAACGTCCTCAGCGAGGCCGGCATAGGCCGCGGAGACAAGGTGCTGGTGGCGCTCAAAAAGCATTTCGAGTACTGGATCGCTGCCGTGGCGCTGCATAAGCTGGGGGCGGTGCTGATACCCGTTACCCATATGCTCACGGTCAAGGACTACGTCTACCGCATCGAGACCGCCGACATCAAGGCCTTCATCGTAACACATCAGGGCGACGTCTGCGAAAGAGTGCGCGAGGCCGTGGCTCAGACAGGCCGCAGCTGCCGTCTCTGGACGGTCAGGGAGCAGCGGGAGGGCTTTTTGGACCTCTCGGAGCAGATCGAAGCCGCATCTCCGGTGTTTGAGCGCCGGGAGACCTCGGTGCACGACCCCATGCTGCTGTACTTCACCTCCGGCACCACCGGCCTTCCCAAGGGCGTCATCCACGACCACAGCTATCCCCTGGCGCATATCGTCACCGCAAAGTATTGGCATCACGTTAAGGAAAACGGCCTGCATTTCACCGTGGCTGAATCCGGCTGGGCAAAGTCCTCCTGGGGCAAGCTCTACGGTCAGTGGCTCTGCGGCTCGGCGGTAATGGTATTCGATTTTGATAACTTCGACCCCAAGATGATGGTGCACATCATCAACAAATACAAGGTCACGACCTTCTGTGCGCCCCCCACTGTATACAGGTATATGGTGCGCTCGGGTATACCGGAGCTGACCTCTCTTACCCATGCCACCACGGCGGGTGAGCTGCTCAACCCCGAGGTGTTCAGGCTGTTCAGGGAGAAGACCGGTCTTTCCCTCTGCGAGGGCTACGGTCAGACCGAGACCGCGCTGCTGACGGCGAATTTCTGCGCCGAGACCTCTGTCCCCGGCTCAATGGGCAGACCCTCTCCCCAGTACCGCATCGCCATAATCAAGCGCGACGGCACCCCCGCTCAGACGGGTGAGGTGGGCGAAGTATGCGTCGTACCCAGGAGAGAAGGGGAGAGGCCTGTGGGCGTCTTCGTGGGCTACCTCGGCGACGAGGAACGCTACAAGGAGGTCTGGGAGGGCGGCGTCTACCACACCGGCGACTCCGCCAGCGCCGACGAGAACGGCAGCCTGTGGTTCAACGGACGTTTCGACGATATAATCAAGACCGGCGGCTACCGCGTGGGACCCTATGAGATAGAGAACGTGCTCATGGAGCACCCGGATATACTTGAATGCAGCGTTGTCGGCGTTCCCGACCAGCGCAGAGGTCAGGCGATAAAGGCCTTCATCGTGCTGAAAAAGGGCATCGCCCCCGGCCGCGAGCTTGAAAGGGAGATCAAGGATTTCGCCAACGCACGCCTCTCCGACTACAAGTGGGTAAGACTGATAGAGTTCGTTGATGAGATGCCCAAGACCATCAGCGGCAAGGTACGCAAGACCGAACAGCGCAAAAGCTGAAAAGAGGACTGACAGATATGTCTAACGATGCAAAGCGTCAGAATAAGCGCGAAGAGCTGATACTCGCCGGCATAAGCGAGATCAGCCGCAGCGGCATAGCCGGCTTTTCCATGCGCCGCGCCGCCGAGCAGGCAGGGTTATCCTGTGCGGCTCCGGCAAGGCATTTCGGCGGCAAGCAGGGCTTCATCGCGGCGATCATCGACTACGTAAACGGTCAATGGCGCGACGAGCAGACGAAAATACTTTCACAATGCGGCCCCACCCTCCGGGAACAGCTGGTGGAGTTCAGCCTCGGATATATCAAGTTTTTGGTGGAGAAACCTCATTTCCGCTCCATACTCATGCTCAAGGACGACAGCCTCGACAGCACCTATCAGAGCCGGGGCAAGACCACCAAGCTCACCCTTGACCTTGTGGACAAGTACTGCGACGAGGTGGGCATGGACGAGGCCACCCGCCTGCGGAAGTTTTACATCGTGCGCTCGCTGATCTACGGCGCCTCACTGATGTTCGACAACGGCGAGCTGCCCTACACCGAGGAGGTCCTGGAGATAGTCAAGGAGAGCATCGACAGGGAGTTTGACCTGCCGTGATACGGGCTGCTGCAAGTGCCGCCCTGACTGGCTGCCTCACCGGACGGTGTCCGCTTTCCTCTTTCCTGCGAGTGCAGGAGGGTAGCTTTTCGGCGCTGCGTATTATTCGCCCTTACAACAAAGAGAGGACATCACTTAGCGCGGCGGCGATATAGAAGTATTTGTATATTATATTTTTGTGTGCGCCACCGCTAAAATAAAAAATAATAAAGAAGAAAGAAAAAATAATAATAGAGAGCTAAAGCTCTCCGGTATCCGCAAATCGGACGGATTTTTTAATCACCGCCAAAGGCGATACCAGATTGAACTATGCTCGATCTATTATTATTTCTTATTAATTCTTTCTTCTTTATTTTTATCCCAATTTGGTTGTGTATTGCTGACAGATATCCGGCGGGAAATGCTCTGCCCCGGTTTCTTCCGAGCGAAGACAAGGAACAAACATCCCGCGGAGTTCGTTTCGTGTTCGTTCTTTCAGCTTGCACAGCCCCTTTTTCAGTCTTTGAGCGCCCGCAGCAGTCCCTCGCAGCCCTCGTATATGTCGTCGAAGGCCACATCGAACCGCCTCGAATACCAGGGGTCGGAAACATCCCGCTCCTCCCCCGCGTAGGTCATCAGCATCCGCAGCTTGCCCTCCGAGTCGCCCCCCAGGATGCTCCGGGCACGGCGCAGATTGCTCCTGTCCATGACGATGAACAGGTCGTACCGGTCATAGTCGGAGCGGGTCAGCTGTACGGCGCTGTGCCTGCCGCAGGGTATCCCCCGCCGTTCCAGCTCCGCCCTCGCCGGCGGATAGACCCCGTTGCCCAGCTCCTCGGTGCTGACGGCACAGGAGTCGATCAAAAACTCCCCCGACCGCCCCTCGCGACGCACCAATTCTTTCATAATATACTCCGCCATCGGCGACCGGCAGATGTTGCCGTGGCAGCAAAAAACGATCCTAATCATGCCTCGTAAACCTCCGAAAATGCGCTGTTTCGCGGTTTGTAAACTTTTTCGTCATTTTGACCAAAGCACTGATATTTTCTTATTTTCTCAGATCTTCTCATATTTTCTCATGCTTTGATTTTCAAAGATCTTAAAAGAAAGAGACCCGAATTTGCAATATCATTATACCACATTTCCGGGTCTGTTTCAACACTTTTCGCAAATTAAATCACAGTAGATCCATCAAGAAACCGTTCAAATCTCTCCCGCTTGAACAGCACCCGGTTGCCGTTCTGAATAATAAAGTCCGCATCGGGATGCTCCTCCGCGATCCGCCTCAGCTTCCCCTCGCCGATGTGATAATACCCGGCAGCCTCGGTGACTGTCAGAGTGTATCTTTTCCATACGGGGATAGCGGTGTTTTCTGTTCTCTCGAATTCAGTTTCTGTTGTCTTGATCAAATGGGTCCTCCTTTCGGTTTCATCTGCACCTGCAGGGACAGTTACATAAACAAAAACATCACCGAGCAGCGAAAGCTGCGGTTTGCTCCGCCCAAAAGAACGGTTCACCGGAAAGCTCTCATATCACTGTTGTATCATGACCTTGATAAAGTTAAAGACCTGTATGAAGATGACCTTACTAAAAATAATAGAACGCTATCCGCTGCTTGGAGAGTTTTACGATTATATCCGAGGCTTTAAAGAAATAGTGTTCTCGAAGAAGGCAGAATTGCTTGAAGCATGGCTTGATACTGCGGAGGGCAGCGGTATCCCCGAGTTGATCAGCTTTGTAAACGGCATCCGCCAAGACCTCGAAGCGACCAAGGCAGCAATAAAATATCCATACAGCAACATATGACTGCTCAAGCTCTGAACATCTGAAAAAAGAGAGTTTTCTGTTGCTTTCTCGAGAATTATATGGTATTATCAAACCAATTTCACACTGAGTACCACCGAGTCACACTGAGTCACACAAAAAAATCCGATTCCATGGGGCTTTTTAATGGTAGAAAGCTCAAAAACAGCGAAACAGCGCTGTTCTGAAAATTCAAGCATTTTGAAGATTTTTGGTAGAAATTTGGTAGAAAGCCAACGGTAAAAAAGTTGGTAGAAACTTGGTAGAAGCCGAAAACAACCCTAAAACGGTAGAAAGTCTGTTGACAAAGCAAACTGAATAATGGACAATAGCGGACGGTGTTTCATAACAGAAGCGCTGTCCGCTATTTTTATGCCTAAAAATTGAATATTGCACATCGCTTCTCACTGAGCCTGTATGAAAACAGGTCGCTGAGGAGCTTTTTTTATTTCAGATGAACTATGTCAAGGAGGTCTTTCTATGCCGAACCCTACTGAAATCAGTCTGCTCAATTACAACTTTGAAGCTAAAGCCTGTAATGAACTGCTGACGGCAATGCTCAACCATTCAGACTTTGACTACGTTACGGTCGATGAGCTTCGCCGTTACAGTGAGCTTTCACAGTTCACCTTCGATGAGCTTCGTACCGCTGTGTATGAGCTTTGCAAGAGAGGTTTCCTCCTTGTAGTGCAGAAGCCGTATGGTCATGTCTATGCGGTCAACAAGCTGCGAATATCCAACATGGAATTTGTGTACGGAGCGTAAGCAGAGGTGAGAGAAATGGACAAGAAAACAAAAGCAAAAAAGACAATACCAGATACGATCTGCCGAGTACATAGGTCAGGCGGTTATGCCGTTCTGAGCAATTGCTTCGTGCGGTCAACAAATATCGGCTGCGATTCGATAGGTCTGCTCGGCAAGATCAATGACCTACCACCTACATGGAATTTCACGATTGCCGGACTTGTGGCTATCTGTGAGGACGGTGAAACAGCGATCAAGTCTCAACTTGCTGAACTGGAACAGTGGGGATATGTCAAAAAGACCTTGCTGATGCCAAACGAGTCTCCTACGGGCAGGATCAGCTATCTCTATGACTTCTATGAATACTCGGAACTGGACGATTCTATCCCGAAGTATGACATTGAAATGGAGACATTTACAGCAGATAACGCTACCCTGAACCGTGTGAAGAAGGACAGCAATTTCACTATTATCAGTGCAAAGCTCCTCAGGACCAATAAGATCAGAAACAAACTGATCGGCTTTATGCTGAAAGTTCTTTCTCTGCCGAATAGCTGGAATTTCTCTATGTCAGGACTGAAAGCTATCTGCAAAGAGGGCAAGACTGCCGTGCATAACGCTGTGAACAAACTCATTGATATGGGCTACCTTGTTCGCACAAAACTCCTGTCGAATGAGAGCGTGAACAATCATTTTGAATATGTTTACAGCTTTTTCGATGTACCCGTCAGCAAGGAAGAAGCAGACGAACTTGAAGCTGAGACCAGACGCAAGGCTATTACGATCCGTGAGGGCGGCAAGGCGAAAGCCGTTGTTTCTTCATCGGCTGAAAAACAGAAGGTGGAAAACCCGTATCTGGACACTCCGCCTGCTGAAACTCCGCTGTCTGAAAATCAGGGACAATATAATAACAACAATACAAAACAGAAAAATCAATTACTGTGTGATAAATCCTCTATCATTCCTGCGGTGGCAAAGCCAACTTTCAACATTCCGAGTGTTGAAAAATCTGCTGAGAGAGTGACTGACGGATATAACGCAGAAGAAGTAGAGTATTTCACAGAAGTTGTCAGAGATAATCTCGACTACTGGCATCTTGGTGACTGGCTCTGTCAGGACGGTCGGGACGGTTATGCAGAAGCTGATGAAATTGTCGGCTTTATCGTTGACGAAATATGTTCCCCTCTGCCATATACCACACTCAGAGGTCAGGCATTCCCCAGAGCAGTTATTCAGTCAAAGATGCTCAAAGCCAATATCTACATGGTAGAGAATGTCCTTGAGAATATGGCAAAGGTCGATAATATCAAGGATTTTCGCAGATATTTCATCAGTTCCCTCTACAACGAGGTTCTGACATATCATTTCAACGAAGGTTGTGAGAGCCGTAACATTGACGAACAGATCAGGCGTGATCTCGGTTATGGTATGGCTGTCTGACAGAGAAAGGAGGTGGTTCTATGGCTGCAAAGAAGAATGTGGCGGTAACTCCTGCATTTACAGGCAGGAATGTATCGCTGTCTGAGATCTCTCAGGCAAGTGGTATCGGCATCGCTACGCTGAAAAAGGGGCTTGTTGCCGGAGCTGTTGACTTCGGTTATGCGATTCCCTGCGGTAAAGGCGATCAGCATCGCTATTACTGCCCCGACAGGCTTGTGTATCTCAAGACCGGATACTTCAATCCTAACCCTGAGAAGCAGAACACAGACTCCGAAGCCGCTTGAAAGTCTGTAAACGACCTGTTTTACAGTTTTCACAGCGATTTAGAAGCTATCGTCATGGATATGCTCGGTAACAGGATAGAGAAAAAGACTCTTGACACCGTGTTTTCTTCTTTTGACGAGCTTCAGGAGGAATATCACAACAAGCTCCATGAGCTTTTACGGAAAGAGGTGAAAAATCATGGCTAAGTCTATTATCACGCAGGACGGCGATCTTGTCAACTATAACAATCTGGTCGCAATCAGCGTCGAGGAGCGTGCTGTTGGTTTCGATGAGGAGCATTCGGAAGATGAATACTGCATCATCGGCACTGACGTAAAGAACGGCGAAATTCTCCTTTACCATAGCTCCGACTATGAGGAAGTGATGAAGGTCCAGCGTGACATTACCCGTTGGCTCCAGAGTGAAGCGTTCTCCACTTTTGAAATGCCAACCGCAGACGAAGGCGGTGATGCGTAATGCCGTCCGACTATGAGAACGGTGCGAAGAAAACCATCGACATTTCGATCAAGGCGGAGAAAATGACCGCCGATGTGCTGAAATCCGCATTGCAGGAGTTTATGTCGGGCAAAGCTGAGAAAAAGGGGCGTATGACCTACAAGCAGTTGCAGGCAAAGTCCCCGTCAAAGCTCGACAGCATTGAGGTTTCAGACCGAAATATCGGGGATTTTCTGAAAACCGCACGAAAATACGATGTGGATTTTGCCCTGAAAAGAGATAAAAGCACCGAACCGCCTACCTATCATGTTTTCTTTTCCGCTGCCAAAACAGAGGATTTCAAGAGAGCATTTTCGGAGTATGTCGGCAAGGGACAGGGCAAGACACAGAAGCGTGGGGAGTTCACCCGTGAGCAGATGCAGCAGCAGGCTCAGAAGCTCAGGAGCAAACCTCGCAAACAGAAACAGAGAGAGAAAACAAGGGAGAACAGACGGTGATCTACAACTACTTCCAGCCTGCACCCGTTCCACGGGCAAGGGGCGATGATGTTTTTACGGCGGTTTTTGATGCCGATACCAACAGAAAGGAAAGGTCTGCGAATTGCAGATCGACACGAGAAAACTCAAAAAGCTGATCATCAAGGCTGTTCCCTATGTAGCTTTCTCTTATGTGGGCAACCTGATCGGCTTTGCGTACCGTACTGCTGAGGGCAACGGATTTCAGGAAAAAATCCTGCCTTTCATGAGCAATCTCGGTGTGGCGTTTGCAAGAATCTTTCCCAGTTTACACCCGTTTGATCTTCTTTTCGGCTTGGTTCTTGCGGGTGTAATGAGTTTAGTCCTCTATGTCAAGTCGAAAAACAAGAAGAAGTTCCGCCAGGGCGAGGAGTACGGTTCTGCCGTATGGGGCGGTGAAAAGGATATTGAGCCGTATATGGACTTATCCTGCCCTGAAAACAATGTGATACTCACAAAGACGGAATCCCTGACTATGGGCAAGCCCTCTGCACCGAAGTTCGCCCGTAACAAGAACATTCTTGTGATCGGCGGTTCAGGCTCAGGTAAGACACGATTTTTCGTCAAGCCGAACCTGATGCAGATGCACTCCTCTTATGTAGTAACCGACCCGAAGGGTACGGTGCTTGTGGAATGCGGAAAAATGCTTGAACGGGGCCGCCCGAAACGAGTTGACGGAAAAGTTGTGTACCGCAGGGACGATAAGGGCAACTATCTCAAAGACAAAAAAGGCAGATATATCCCTGTCTATGAGCCTTACAAGATCAAGGTGTTCAACACGATCGACTTTGCGAAAAGTATGCACTACAATCCGTTTGCTTACATTTCAAAGAAAAACCGTGAGAAGGATATTCTCAAATTCGTGGAAGTCCTTATCAAGAATACTTCTTCCTCTCAGCAGCCGTCCGGCGATGACTTTTGGGTGAAAGCGGAGAAACTGCTCTATACTGCGTATATTGCACTTATTTTCGCTATGTACCCCGAAGATCAATGGAACTTTGAAACGCTGATCGACATGATAAACGCTTCGGAATGCCGTGAGGACGATGAGGAATTCAAGAATGCGATAGACATTGAGTTTGAGATCGTGGAGTGCTGGCTGAACGGCACAAAGCACGAAGATCCCGAAGTCATGGCTGATTACGGTGACATCTTTGAAACAAAACCCGATGCCGAACAACGGCGCTTGGGTGCATTTGCACTCAAACAATTCAAGGCGTATAAGCTCGCTGCCGGAAAAACGGCTAAGTCTATTCTTATTAGCTGTTCGACACGACTCGCGCCTTTTGCAATAGATGAGGTCTTGGAGATCACCTCCTACGATGAGCTGCACCTTGACAAGCTCGGTGATGAGTTGAGTGCGCTTTTCATAATCATCTCCGATACAGATGCGACTTTTAACTTCCTGGTCGCTATCATGTATTCACAGCTTTTCAACCTACTCTGCACCAAAGCAGATAATTCCCCAGGGGGAAAGCTGACCTATCATGTACGCTGTTTGTTAGACGAATTTGCCAATATTGGCGAAATACCGCAGTTTGAGAAGCTCATTGCGACTATCCGAAGCCGTGAAATCAGCGCGTCGATCATCTTGCAAGCTAAGAGCCAGCTAAAGGCTATATATAAAGATAATGCAGATACGATTGAGGGCAACTGTGATACGATGCTGTTTTTGGGCGGTAAGGAGAAGTCCACGCTGAAAGAGATCTCAGAGAGCTTGGGTAAAGAAACGATCGACAGTTTCAATACCTCCACCAATCGTGGACAATCGGAAAGCTACGGTATGAACTATCAGAAGCTCGGCAAAGAGCTGAAAAGTCAGGACGAACTGGCGGTCATGGACGGCGGTAAATGTATCTTACAAGTGCGAGGAGTGCGTCCGTTCTTCTCGGACAAGTTTGACATTACCCGTCATAAGCAATATCCAATGCTCTTGGACGATAATCCTGAGATGGGGTTCAACATCGAAAAATATGTGAGTGACCAAAAGGCGATGCGTTTGAGACTGTCTCGACAGGAGAAGTTCATGGGGTATGGTGTTGATATGACGGCCGCCGGACAGGAAGTTACAACAGTATCAGCAACAGAAACAGAAACCGCTGATACTCCAAATTCTGAGGAAACCGACGAAAAAGAGATATATGTCGGATTTTAACTCGGACAGTGAAGAAACCGAATAAAAGAGAAACGGTTGAAGCTGCGGACACTACTTTTTTTATTTTGAGGGAGACTTTTTACCTATGAACGAACTGAATTTTTCTGCGGTCGATGCTACCGCTATGGAGACAGCAACCACTACCTCTGCACCTAAGCACAAGTGGCTCTCTAAGCTCACCCGTGGTGCAAAGAAGGCAACCATGTTTGCAACCGTTGCAGGCGTTATGGCTATGACCTGTACTACTCAGGCATTCGCAGCAGGCACCGGCGAGGTCGATACCTCGTCCTTCATCACTACTGCCTGCACCGTACTCAAGAGCGTTATCTGCCTTATCGGCGGCGGTGTTTCGCTTTGGGGTGTCGTAAACCTCCTCGAAGGTTACGGTAATGATAACCCCGGTGCGAAAGCACAGTAGTGATATAGAAGTTTTTTCTCCCTTAATTCAGGTCGCATAAAATAGGCATTATGCGACCTTTTTTCCATATTTACCTGTTTCCACGGAGATCGTGGACACCGCCACATCAAAGCGGAAGTGTATCTCAATATCCTGCACACGCTTACCGCTGGACTTGTCGGGTTCGTGGACTACGATCTTGTCAACCAGTTCGTGCATGATCTCAGGCGTGAGCGTTTCGATATGCTCATACTTATGCACCACTTTGAGGAACGCAGTCACATCGGAGGACTTCTGCTCTGCACCGTCAATCAGAGTTGTAAGCTCCGCAACGGTAGCTTTCAGTTTTGCCTGTTCTTCCTCATATCCTGCCGACATCATCGTGAAACGCTCGTCAGACAGCCTGCCGAGGACATTATCCTCATAGAGCCTTGTAAAGAGCTTGTCAAGTTCAGCGATACGCTTTTCAGCCTGTTTCAGTGTTTTCTTTGCTTTTGTAAGCTCTGAGGACTTACGCTGAACGGAATTGCTCATAGCGGTCTGAATAAACTCGTCCTCGTTCTCCCTCACCGTAGCAAGTAGCTTGTTCAGCTCACCGAGGACGATCTCATTCAGGACACAGGTGCGGATATAATGCACCGAGCATCTGTCCTGTTCCTTTGCGTATGTAGAACAACGCATATGCTCCTGTTCGGGACGCTCGTTCTTGCGGCGGCTCAGGTACATCTTTTCTCCACAGTCAGCACAGTACACCATTCCTGCAAAGGGATTGACCATCTGCATCTTCTGCGGTCTGCGCTTGTGCTTGCGAAGTTCCTGCACCAAGTCAAAGGTCTGCTGCGTGATGATAGGTTCTTGCGTATTCTCGAAGATCTGCCACTCGTCCTGCGGATTGTAGACGATTTTGTGAACCTTGTAGGACTTCATCTTTGTACGGAAGTTGACCGTATGACCGCAGTATTCATAGCGTTCAAGAATATGGGCAATCGTGTTTGCACCCCAGCGGTATGTTTTAGCGTTGTGTCTGCCGTTGTCCCTGCCCTGAGAAAGAGCGTAGGCAGTCGGTGTTGGTATGCCTTGCTCCGTCAAAATCCTTGCAATCTGCACCGGACCGTAGCCGTCAATGCAGAGCTTGAAAATCTTGCGCACCACCTCGGCGGCAGGCTCATCAACTACCCACAAATTCTTGTCGGTATCAGACTTCTTGTAGCCGTACACGGGCGGACACAGGTGCTTGCCCGACTGTCCCTTTGCCCTGAACACAGCACGGATCTTCTTACTGCAATCACGGGCGTACCAGTCATTAAAAATGTTCTTGAAAGCAAGCAGTTCGTTCTCGGATTTCGCTGTATCGACATTATCGTTCACAGCAATGTAGCGAACATCATAATCGGGGAAAACCATTTCGATAAGTTCGCCCGTTTTCAGATAATCACGACCTAAACGGCTCAAATCCTTTGTAATGACCGTAGCGACCTTGCCGTCCTCAATGTCAGCCATCATCGCTTTGAAGCCGTCACGCTCCCAAGTCGTTCCGCTCACTCCGTCATCGACGTAGAAAGTCGGATTGGGAAAGCCGTTGTCCTCAGCGAATTTCTGGAGGATAGCCTTCTGGTTGGTGATACTGTTGCTCTCACCGTCCAACATATCGTCCTGCGAAAGACGGCAGTATAAAGCTGTTATCTTGCCTGTCATTTTAACCTCACTTTCCGACAGGATACAGCAAGCTATGATAATAGTTTAGCGCGCATTGCCGAAAAAGTCAATACGCACCAAGCTAAAATTTCACACTGCCTGCTTGTCCTGTTCCTGTTCATTATCACCGAGCATTTTTTCACAGTCAGCCGTAATGAGCCTTGCAAGTATGTCGCTCAGGCTTTGCCGAAAAGCTGGGTTAAAGACGGTTTTCACTCTGTAAATCGTATGCCCGATATGGTACTCGGACACGGTTGCTTTTGTTTCGTTCATAGCGAATTTTTCTCCTTTAGCTTGTCTGTTTCTATGCTTTTAGGTTTGAGGGTTTCGCTTTATCTCTCTGCCCTCATATTCATAGCCGTGAGGAACAGCATTGCTGCCGCCCCTCTCACAGCTATCGCTTTGTTGTCGGAAATATGTTAATCCTTGTAGGAATTATCTCCGAAGAAAGAAGTCTGCCCGACAAATTCATCATCGGCAGATCTATCGTCCGACTTGCTGTCTGCATCGTCGGAGCTATCGACCAGCCCCTCAATGTCAGCGTAGGACATTCCGCTGTCGGTCAGCTTGCCGATCAGTGTATGCTCCGCAGTCACAGCATCGAGAAGTGCCTGCCCCTCAGTACCGTTGTAAAGCTGTGAGAGCTTATCGTAGGTGTAGAGCTTGCTTTCGATGATGACCTTGCGCCTACGTTCCTGCGCTGCCTTGATAGACTTTTCGTAGCTATCGAGCTTCGCCTGATTCTCGGCAAGCACGGCATCCGTAATGATAACGGCGGACTCGTCAGCAATCTCAGCTTTTGCTTTCTTACTCATTCGCATCACCTCTTTTCGGGTTTGAGTACCGCAGGATATAATTTTACCCCACGATAATATTATAGCGCATCTGCGTTGTTTCTGTCCATTCGCATTGCGCTCAAACTTTGTATGCCAGTGAGATTTTCCAGTTCGACATATTGTTATGGGGAAAATATTAACGGAAAACTTTTCACCGGATTGCCGCCTTCATTGCGCTGAAACTGCGCTGAGCCAGTTTACAATTTTGGAGATGATGATATTGAGAACATCACGCAGGAGCGTGAGTGAAGATGACCGCCGACCAAAGCGGCGTCGGAGATAAGTCGCTGTCGCTCCAAATTCGATGACGGAGCATCGAAAGCCTGAGCGGAGAGAAACGCTCAGGCGAGAAAATATGCGCCTAAGCGCAACAAAAATAACAAGCATAGTGGAATGCGCCGCACAGCGAGCGAAATTCCACCAATGCTTGTTGGGGACACCCCAAGCCCCGAAATGACCGCACAGCGGTCAAAAAATAATCGGCTAACGCCGAAATAAAACAAAGGAGACACCACTATGGAAAATGCAAAACGCAAGAGGGGCAGACCGCCTAAACGCAAGGTTATGGAGTTCGAGGGCATGACCTATGAGGGAGCAATCAACAACGCTCTGGACAAAGAGGTCAGAGCCGAGCTTGACGATACCCTTGCACACAAGTCCGAGGACGAGCTTTCCAACGATGAACGCAAGTACCTCAAACGCAAGAGGGAGAAGAAGTCTTACACGCTGAATGTACGCTTTACGGAATCGGAAATGCAGGATATTCTTTCTAAGTGTGAGCAGTACGGCTATAAAAACAAAACGGAGTATATCCGTGACTGCGTTCGGGCGAGGGTTGATCTCACTCACGACACCACCGACATATCGGAGTGTAACCGCCTGATGAAACGCATCGGAGCAAACATCAACCAGATACTTGTCCGACTTTACAGCACAGGTCACATCTATGCCGAGGATATTGACGAGATAAAGAGAGGGGTTAATGAAATTTGGCATACACTTCTATCCATTCAATCAAGGCAACAGACGGGGCGGCTCTCCGCTATATCACAAACGGAGATAAGACCGTCAACGGCTTATATGTGCAGTCTTATGCCTGCCGAGCCGACAGCCGAGGAGCTGCCGCCGACTTCCGAGCAGTCAGAGCAGGCGGAACAGGGCGCACCGAAATCCTCGCACACCACATAGTCCAGAGTTTCGCTCCTGATGAAGTGACACCCGAACAAGCCTTGCAAATCGGAGAGGAATTGTGCGACCGTTTCTTGCAAGGCAACTATCAATATGTGCTTGCAGTCCACACAGACAAGTCCCATACCCATTGCCACATCATCTTCAATAACACTAATCTTTACAATGGACTCAGCTTTACTTACGAACACAATCAAGGCAAGGTAAAGGAACGGTCATGGGCGCAGTTACGGGCAATTTCGGACGAGCTATGCAAGGAACACGGCATTTCTGTTATTGAGCCGAAAGCGAAAGGTGTTTCCCACTTTGAGCATGATATGCAGTTGCAGGGCAAGTCGTGGAAGGACAAGCTCCGAGCCAAGATTGCCGAAGTCGCTTTTTACAGCAAGGATTTTGCAGATTTTCTCCGCAACTGTTCTGCCAGCGGTATCGAGTATGTTTACAAGCCACAGAACAAAGTCAAGCTGAAGTTCCGTCTTTCGGGCGAGGGACAGCAGAAATTCACAAGAGCCGAAACGCTGGGCGAAGACTACACCGCCGAACGCATTGCCGAGCAGATAGAGCAGATACAGAAAGCAAAGTCTGCTATGGAAAGGCTTGCTGAAAAGAAAAATCCCGAAAAGGCATTCGCACCGTCCAAGCCTGCGGTCACAACCAAGACTGAGCCGACACCTACACCGCCGACAACTGTTGCGGACGAACCTGAAAGCAATCTCAGCGTTATGACCGAGGAGGAATATATCAAAATCCTCAACGAACAGGATATGCAGGCGCAGGCAGAAAAGGCGGCACCGCCTGCCGACCCGTGGGCAGAAATTCGTGGTATGGGCAGAGCCAATGAAATTATCGCAGACCTTGAATCGGGCGGCGTGACCTCGTATCATGTGCTTGCGAGTTTCTTTTACAAGGGCGGTCATCCCGACGACCACACGGACGAGCTTGCGGAGCTGAAAAAGAAATACACCGCTATCGACACGCTTATCGCCAAGATGAAACACCGTGACGAGCTTGCACCTGTCTACAAGGAGTACAATAGCAAGTCGGGCTGGTTTCAGAACCGTTTCCGTAAGAAAAACGCCGCCACTATCGAGGACTACGAAGAAACGGTCAAATACATCAAGGAGCATAGACAGCCCTATCTTGTTAACGGCAAACCGCCGACAATGCTTGACCTGCTGGAGAAGTCAAACAAGCTGAAATCGAAGTATAACAGTCTTCTTCCTGAACACATGGCATTTGTCACCAAGCGTGATACAGCGAAGAAGTATGTCCGACAGGTCAGAAACTATATGAACGAAGAACACAACAGGCGTGAGCGTGAGAAATACAGGCAGAAAAAGCTCACCCAGCAGAGGAACAAAAACTATCTGGAATAATGAAAGGAAGATTTTATGAGCAAAATCGGATACATCAGAGTTTCCACCGAACACCAAGAAACCGCCCGTCAGCAGGAGATTATGTGCGATTATCAGGTAGATCGCATCTTCTCCGAGAAGCTGTCAGGAGCGAACACAGACCGCCCTCAGCTCAGGGCTATGCTGGACTATGTGCGTGAGGGCGATACCCTCTTTGTGGAGAGCATCAGCCGTCTGGGACGCTCCACAAAGGACTTGCTGAACATCATCGACACCCTCACCGACAAGGGTGTTACCCTCATCAGCCACAAGGAGAAAATCGACACTGACACTCCTGCGGGGAAATTCATGTTGACCGTGTTTGCTGCACTCTCACAGTTAGAGCGTGAGCAACTCAAACAGCGACAGCGTGAGGGCATAGCGATTGCTAAGGCTCAGGGCAAGTACACCGGGCGAAAGCCTATCCCAACCGACTGGACAAGGTTCGGGCAGCTCTATGGGGAATGGAAGTCCAAGAGCATCACAGGGCGTGACTTTATGCGGAGAATGGATATGTCGGCAAACACTTTTTACCGACGTGTGCGTGAGTATGAAATCCGTCACGGTATCACCGAGCAGACCTCAGCTTGACCGTCAGGCGAACGGAAAAGCCTCACAGTACCGTCCGAGCCTGCGGAGCGGAAAACTAAACGCTGAAAAGAAAAAGCCCTCAGAAACGCTTACAGAGCGTTTCCGAGAGCTTGCGGTTATTCGTTCCATTAGGGTTTGTGCCTGTTGTGGTATGCTCCACAATTCTGATTATGACTTATGCGGAACGGAAAACGGGTGCGCCAGTAGGCTTTAGGCAACACCGCACAAAGACGTTTT
Source organism: Ruminococcus sp. (assembly GCA_017529875.1). Lineage (GTDB taxonomy): Bacteria > Bacillota > Clostridia > Oscillospirales > Ruminococcaceae > FB2012. The sequence continues at coordinate 104,077 of JAFXNC010000008.1, forward strand.
TAAAAGTAAAAAAACGTAAATGCGTGATTTTTTACCACCCAAATCCATAAAGAATGTGTATTATGTGGTATTGCCTTTAGATAACTGAAACAACGCTGTAAATTCACGTTATTTGTTTCGGTTACTTATGCAGATCGTATCCGCTCCGATATTCTCACGGAATCTTATATCGTGCTCCGCAAAAAGTATTGTCGGTTCGTAACTATTCAGAAGTGTTTCGAGCTGAATGCGTGAAAAAATATCGATAAAATTCAGCGGCTCGTCCCAGATATAAAGGTGTGCAGGTGTCATGATACTTGCCGCAAGGATCACTTTTTTCTTCTGCCCTGCGGAGTATTCCGAAATGTCTTTGCCAAGCTGTGAACGGCTCAAGTCGAGCTGTCTCAGCACTGTGCAGAACAGACTGCGGTCAAGTCCCTGTTCTTCGCAAAATTCGGGTATACTTCCGCTGAGAAATGACGTATCCTGCGGAACATAGGAGATAACAAGTCCCGATGCGGTTTCACAAGTTCCGCTGACACACAGGTTATCATCTTCGGGCAATATTCCAACTCTTTGCAGAATCACCCGCATTAGTGTTGATTTTCCGCAGCCGTTTAAGCCGTGGAGGGCGATTCGGTCTCCTTGTCGGACATTGAATGTCAGACCGCTGCACATCGGCTCTGCCGTTCCCTTGTACTGCAATGCACAGTCGTGTACCGATATAAGCGTTTCCTTATGATGCTTAAGTGGGGACATTTTAAGCGGCACAACTTTCTCAATATCCTGTAAAAGCCCTTCCTGCTGCGTTATCTCGCGCTCTATTCGCTGTTCTGTATTTTTCACCCTGCTCTGCATTTTCTTCGTCTTTGCACCGATATAAGACCGAGTGCTGATGCTGCGGTCATTTTCCCTTATCGGATCAAATCCTATCTTCGTTCGTTCACTCTTGTCCGCCCACTCAGCAGTGCGCTTTGCCGCCTGACGGAGCTTTCGTATCTGCTTGCGGTGCTTTTCATTCTCAGCTTCTGCGAACTGATTTCGGCGCTCCTGATTTTCCTGCCAACACGAAAAGTTACCACTCTGCACCATAATAGTCTTACGATTCAGAACAAGGATATGATCCGTACACGCATCAAGCAGATCACGGTCGTGAGAGACAAGGATAAAGCCCTTCTTCGATGCGAGATACTGACGAACATTCTCTCGTGCTTGCGCATCGAGGTGATTGGTCGGCTCATCGATCAGCAAAAAGTCATTCTCACCGGAAAACAGAATTGCAAGCAGTACCTTTGTACGCTGTCCGAGACTGAGCGTTTCAAACGGACGATACAGCACCTCAGCATCTTCGTGAAGCTCAGACAGTTCGCATATCACGCGCCACTGTTCGCAATTTTCCCTCAGCTCCTCGGCAAAATCTGCCGCTGTCTGTTTCATCTGCTCCGATGTTACCAAATACGGAAAATAGGCAACAGGGACGGACTTTGTAAGAGTTCCGCTTCCCGAAAGCTCACCTGTAAGCAATCGGAGAAATGTTGTTTTTCCTTTTCCGTTTCTGCCGATAAGTCCGAGTTTCCAATCTGTATCAAGTGTAAAGGATGCGTTTTCAAATACCGGCTCTATCGAACCATCATAGCTGAATGTAAGGCGGTCGGCTCTGATCTGTGACATATTAACTCCTCCTTTCAGAGTTCCAAAAAACGGAACTGCTTGCTGCCAAACAGTTCCGTTATGTTACAGATAACCTCAAAGCCGGACACAGAATCCGAACAAATCGTCTATAAATGCAAAAAGAGGTTATGAGAACATAATCCACTTTTGGCAGCACAAACTAACAGCGTATAATCGTATACACTGCATCCGTTATTCATGCAATCAAAAGTGAATTATCCTATCATTCTTTCACCTCTTTCAGAAATATGAATATATTATAACACATAAAGAACAGATTGTCAAGCCTGATTTGAATGTTTGAAAAGATTTTTTTGACAACATTTGTTATTTACTGAACTGAAATTAACTATCAATTGCTATTACCGTGCTCTGAAAGATAACTGTAAATAAAAAGAATCGAAATATTCCAAAAAAAGCAAGACCCACTGAAATCAGCGAGCCTTGCCTTCATAATTTTTGCTATGAAATCATCTTTCGATTTCTGTAATAAGCTGTACTCCATCTTTAAATCCGACCTTGTACGCAGTTCTCATCTCAGCGGTGGCAGTATCGCTCACGCAGTCGAGAATTTTGTGGAATACTTCGATTTGCTCCTCGCTCAGCGAATTTTCAAACGGAATGCAGAGCTTGTTAAATTCGTCCGAGAACTCGGCGGCGTGAATATCCCCCACACGGAGGTTGTAAATCATATCAATCATTGTAAGCACCCTTTCGGTAATTATTTAGCTTGCTGTACCTGTCTTACAATGTTTGTCTGAAAACTTCTTTATGCCTACTGTCGTAAGAGCCAGGGCATGAAGCAGCTTATGGCTGGTCTTGGTCTGATCCTCCTCGCTATCATTCTCGTACCTGTTCTTGAGGGTATGATGACCGGTGCGGTGTAATCTGAATACCGAAAATTCAGAACGGAGACAAGCGTAAACCTCGGCTGAACGCTATATAAATAATGCCGTTCCAATAGAATTATGAAAGGTCGCTCGGCGGTGGGCTGTGGTGGGTATGAGCGATAAGACAGAATGGGAATAAACATCGGTTATCTGACAGCTAACCGAACAAGTGCAGGAGATGAGGTCTACACACCATTTTATGCGGTAGAACCGTTACTGGAGTTTCTTCCGAAAGACAAGAAGATATGGTGTCCGTTCGATGAGGAATGGAGCGCTTTCTATCAGTTTCTTTCGGAGAAAGGCTATGAAGTGGAGCGAAGCAGCTTAAAGGAGGGACAGGACTTTTTCAGGTATGAACCCGAACATTGGGACATTCTTGTGTCCAATCCCCCATTCAGCAAAAAGAATGATGTACTGAAACGAGCATTTTCTTTCCAAAAGCCCTTCGCTCTGCTCCTGCCCGTGAACAGTATTCAAGGCAAGGCGAGATATAAGATTTTCAACAACGAAATCCAGATGCTCTCCTTTGACGGGCGTGTGGACTATCATACACGGCAGAACATGGAATGTTACACTAAGGGCAATCACTTCGGCTCTGCTTATTTCTGCCGTGATCTCCTCCCCACAAAACTTGAATTACGGCAGCTTGTCAAATATGACAGACCTTTAGTCACTCCCACGATTGGAGGTGATGAATAATGGGAATTATCAGCGATGCGATCGATGCACTGGAAGATTGGTGTAAGGACTTATTTAAGGACGGCATCCAGTCTCAGTTTGACGGCATTTCCGACCTCCTGACCGACACTTTCTCGCAAACAACGGGAACAGGCGGCAGCGGTGGACTTGTCAATGACTTCGTAACTCAGCACCCGTCACAGTTCACTGGCGGAGGTACTGGCGGAACTACGATCTGGACAACGATCGAAACGCTTTGCAACAATGTCGTAGTGCCTATCGGCGGTTTCATTCTGACAGTTATCCTGTTGAACGAACTGATACAGATGGTACTGCGAGGAAATAACTTCAAGGACTTTGATGATTCTATTTTTATAAAATGGATCATAAAAGCACTTTGCGGTGTAATTTTGGTCGCCAACACCTATTACATCGCTTCGGCACTATTCTCGTTTGGCACAACGGTATGCTCCAACGGACTTGCCACACTATTCGGGACCGGAGATTATCTATCTTCCACGCTCTCGATCAATCCGTCGGCTCTCAGCGGTCTGAGCTTGGGTGAGCTGATGACGGTGTGGTTTATTTCCCTGATCGTTCATCTTGGGGTGCTGATACTGATAGTTGCTATCGTTATCACACTTGCAAGCCGTATCATCGAGGTGTTTATGTATCTCAGCATTGCACCGATTCCTATGGCGACCATGATGGACAGCGGTGAATGGGCTTCTATCGGTAAGAACTGGATCAAACAGCTTCTCGCTCTTTCTTTCCAGGGGTTCTTTATCGTAGTGGCACTCGGTATTTTCAAGACGCTTTTCAGCAATGCTATTGTCGCTCTGAACGCAAGTACAGACGGCGTGATCCTGCAAATGGGACTGCTTCTCGGCTATACCGCAGCACTTATCTTCACGATTCTCCGCACAGGAGCTATCAGCAAATCAGTGTTCAACGCTCACTGAGAACAAGATCGGAGGTTATTATTTGGCACATTATGTACCGATCCCAAAAGATTTGAACGACATCAAGGAAAAGTTCATCATGGGATTCACAAAGAGACAGGTAATATGCTTCGGTATCGGTCTTGTTCTTGGTGCGCCTGTGTATTTTCTCACAAGAGCGTCTATCGGAATGTCGGGGGCGATCTTCGCTATGGGTGCGGTCGCCGCACCTGCGATACTCTGTGGCATTTACAAGAAAAACGGCGTGTTCTTGGAGAAACAGGTGAAGTTCATGCGTGAATATTTCACCCGACCGAGAAAGCGATATTACCAAACAACCAATGTATTCAGGTGCATTGAACGGCACATCGAATACAACAGAATCAAGAAGAAGCTGAGAGATGCCGAAAGAAAAGGCTGATACGGCTCTCTATATATAATAGTATAACTTTCGGTGTCTCCGCTTTGGAATATAAACGGAGGTCACAATGGGCTTTAGAAAGAGAAATGCCAAAAGAAGTGATAACCGCAGCTCGGCTAAGGTTATCATGGGCAAGCCTGCCTCTCAGTTATCAAAAGAGGAGAAAAAGATTCTCTCCGCAAGAATGGCGGAGATCAGGAGTGAAAACGGCGGTAAATCGACTGTGCAGAACACGATACCGTTTCTGTGTATGTATCAGGACGGCGTGTGCCAGGTGTCGGAGAATTTCTTTTCTCTGACGGTGCAGTTTTACGATGCCAACTACTCCATTGCAGAGTTTGATGAGCAGAACAATATCTTTTCCAAGTATTGCGATGTGATCAATCTCTTTGACAACACAATTCGTTTTCAGCTTACCTTTGAAAATCAGAACCGTTCAAAGGCAAAGCTCGTCAAAACGGTGCAGATACCCGAACAGGACGATGATTTCAACTCTATCCGCAAGGAATACAGCGAAATGCTCACCGACAAGCTCCTGAAAGGCAGCAACGGACAGAGTGCAAGAAAGTTCCTGACATTCGGTATCGAATCCACATCATACAAGGCAGCAAGGGCAAAGCTCATGTCGATCAAGAATGATGTTATCAAGGGATTTAAGGCTTTCGGTGTCGAAGCGGAACTGCTTGACGGCAGGCAGAGACTTGAAGCTCTGTATTATGCCCTGAATCCTTACAGAAATTCCCCATTTCTTTTCGATTGGGGCGAAATGCTGAGGGCAGGAATGGACACAAAGGACTTCATCTGTCCGCCCTCGCTCAAATTCAATAAGGCAGACTTTGAGATCGGCAATGCCTACGGTGCTGTGTGGGGTATGAATATCCTTGCCGGAGAGCTGCCCGATGAGATACTCAAGGACTTCCTTGAAATGCAGAATCTTTTCTGCGTGAACATTCATGTAGAACCGCTGGACCAGATAGATGCCCTGAAATTCGTCAAAAAGAAGCTCACAAATGTTGAGCAGATGAAGATCGACGAACAGAAAAAGGCATCGCAGTCCGGCTATGATCCCGACATTCTGCCACCTGCGATCAAGATGTATATCGAGGACATTGAAAAGCTCCTCGGTGATCTGAACAGCAAGAATGAGCGACTGTTCCATATCAGCATTTCGCTGAGGGCATACGCAAAATCGAAGAAAGACCTGAAACTTCTTTCTGAGATGCTGAAAAGAACGTGCCAGAAGAACAACTGCACGATGTTCCCTTACGATTACAGGCAGGAGCAGACGCTCGTTTCCACACTTCCGCTGTGCTATAACGAGATTCCCGTCCGCCGTGAGATGCACACCAGCGGTATCGCTATCTTCGTACCGTTTACCACAAAAGAGCTGTTTCAGGACGGACAAGCTACCTACTACGGCATCAATACGCTGTCGGGCAACATGATCCGTGCCAACAGGTCAAGGCTCAAAAACCCGAACGGACTTATCCTCGGTACGCCAGGTGCAGGCAAGAGTTTCAGCGTTAAGCGTGAGATCCTCGACTGCTTTCTGACAACCGTGGACGATATTATCATCTGCGATCCCGAAGGTGAGTATTTTCCGCTTGTTTCGGCACTCCACGGACAGCTTATCCGTATCGCCAGCAACTCGGAACAGCACATCAACCCTATGGACATCACCATTGATGACTATATGTTCAGCAATCCTATGGAAGTCATTGCGAACAAGTCTGACTTCCTGATCTCCCTGTGTGAGATCATTGTCGGCGGCCGCTACGGACTTTCTGCGGAGGAACGCTCGGTCATTGATAAGTGTGTTCAGCGTATCTACAAGCACTTCATTGAGAATGAACCGTCTGAGGACAAGATGCCACTTCTCTCTGATTTGCAGAGAGAGCTTCATGAGGAGGGCGAAGTCGCTCTGAGAGTGGCAAACTCTTTGGAGATGTTCGTAAACGGCAGCCAGAACCTCTTTAATCATCGCACCAATATTGATATGAGCAATCGTATCATCTGCTTTGATATTAAGGAGCTTGGCAACCAGCTCAAAAAGGTCGGTATGCTCATCGTGCAGGATACCGTGTGGAACAGGGTTTCCGCCAACCGTGAGAAAAAGAAGATCACTCGCTACTATATCGACGAGTTCCATTTGCTTCTCAAGGAGGAACAGACAGCGAAGTATTCCGCTGAGATCTGGAAGCGTTTCCGTAAATGGGGCGGCGTTCCGACGGGTATCACACAGAATGTCAAGGACTTGCTTTCTTCTCAGGAGGTCGAGAACATCTTTGATAACTCGGATTTCGTGTATATGCTCAATCAGGCAGCCGGAGACAGAGACATTCTCGCTGAAAAGCTCCATATCTCAAAGGAGCAGATGAAGTATGTCACGAACAGCGGTCCGGGCGAAGGGCTTATCCGCTACGATAAGGTCTTGCTGCCGTTTACGGACAAGTTCCCGACGGATACAGAGATGTATCGCCTTATGACCACGAAGCCAACCGAAAGTGCGTAAACTGCGAAGAATGGAGGATTTATGAGCTTACAGAGAAAAGAAAATAACCTCCGCAGAGCGCAGGCACGACTTGACCGTATTCAGAACCCTCCCCGATGGAAAGTGGTTTCACACCTGAAAGCAAGGGAGTTTCAGATCGACTATCGCCGTGAGCCAAATCGTCACGGCAGATACCGAACCCGTGCGTATATTGTCCGTGGTGCGAAAGCGTATCACGGCAATAACCGTGGACTTATCCACAAGGCTGTCAACCTGAAATACCGTGTGCAGGGCGATAAACCCTCGGTCACAAGGACGATCAAATCATGGCAGCCAAAGACCATGAAGGGCAAGCTGTTCAAGGCAAATGCCCGTGCTGTGAATTTTGCAGTTCACGATGTTACACAGACGGCAGTCGATACGGCTCTCGCAGCGGAGACTGTCGGTCTGAAAACATCGGATACTGCCCAGCGTGAAGTCCGCAACAAGCTCAAACAGAAGTACACCCGTGAAGCGGTGGACGATTATCACCGTGGCGTATTTCTCATGGGGCGCACGGCGGTCGATGCTGTCAAGGGTACACATCACCACCTGAAAACAAAGAAACAGCATAAACTCGAAAAGGCAAAGTTTCAGCTAAAGAAAGCTGATAACAAGCTATATAAGTCGAAAATCGGCAAGCCGAAGCTCAGGGCGAACAAGGCAGCTCTGCGAGGTGCTAAGGCTGAGTATAAGGCGAAGAAAAAGCCTGCCCACGGCAATAAGCTCCGCAAGGCGATGAATAAGCGTAGGCTGCAAGCCTACAAACAGACGAAGCGTGAGCTGAAATTTGAGCGTAAACAGCTCAGGACAGAAAACAAGTTCCGTGTCAAGGAATTCCGCAATCAGAAGAAGATCAGCAAATTGACCAGACCGGGACTGCTTGCATTGAAGCCTGCCACTTATACCGCAGGCAGAATGAAAGCGTCCGCTTGGCAAAAGGCGGTCAACGAAGATCAGGACAACGATTTTCTCCACGCTATCGACTCTGCAAAACGCAGAGTTGTAGAGCCTGCGGCACAGAAAGTAAGCAAGCCTCAGCGTTTGCAGAAAAAAGAGAAACAGCGTGACCGCCTGAATGACAAGAAGTCGAAGTCCAATAACCGCCTGAACAGGCAGGAGACTCGACTGAAAGACAAGCACGACAGCTATAAAAAGCGTAAAAAGCCGAAGCCGAAAAAGAAGAAAGGTGCTAAGGACACGATCTCCGCTGCATTAAAGGCAGCGTGGAAATTCGTGAAGAATGTCTATGAGAGCGAGGTCAAAAAGTTCTTTCTTTGTCTGGCGATACCTGTCATTGTGATATTGCTTGTATTCGGTATTATCACGATGCTGTTCTCTGCGACTTCCTCGCACAGCGGTTTTACGCTCGGCACATACGCAGCGCAGGACTATGACCTGAGTGAAGCGGAGAAATACTACACGGAACTTGCCTATAACCTCAATCAGAAGATTCGCAAGGTAAGCAGTTCTGCTGACTGGCAAAGCGGTCTTGCTGCTTTCGGAGCAAATACGGGTGATCTCTCCGATACCCCTGATGAATGGGTGTGGGGACGCTCCTCGGTCTATGACTTTGATCCTGTGTATGACTTCGATACCTACAAGCTGTGGTCGTTCCTCTGTGCTTATTACTATGATTTCGATGCCGATAACGATGATATTTACTATTGGGAGTTCGACGGCGATACGGAAGATCTGCTTGAAGAAATCTTCAATGATGAATATGAGTTCGTCTATTGGTATGATAATCAGTCCCGTTGGGAGGAGCTTTCCCCATACAACTATTGGGGCGGCGGTAACGCATCTTCGGGAACATATTACAGGGCTGAGAAAGATGCTTATATCTATGACGGGCAGCCGTACAGATACCGCTTCAAGCCGATTGCGATCACATCGGAGCTTTCGCAGTATGAGGACGATGACGGCTATCTCTGCATTACAGACGGCTATCGTGTGCTTGATGCACAGAACGATTACAAAGAAACAGGCTTCTTTATCATGGATCACCGTTGGTATTCCGGCACAAGCCACCCGTTCTACTACATCGACAACGATACCGACACTTTCTTCTTTATGAAAGGAAGTACCCGTCATAACCGCAGTTTTTGGGGGTGGGACGGTACAGATGCTTGGTTCTTGGTATCTCCGACAGATACCCATATCTGGAACAGCAGTCTGAATGATGTGTGTATGTACGGCTACTATGAGAAATACAAGTGGAAAACGGAGTGCAAGCTCTACTATAACGTAAAGCAGAACAAGACCTTTGATGAGGTCATTGCCGATAAGCTCGGCAGTATGTCACATTCCGATGAACGCTTGCAGTATTACAGTCTGCTGATCGGTACGGACGGCTCTGCTTCGATGTACGGCAATCACCAGACTTTGCATAATCTTCTTCCGGGTGCAACGATTCGTGATTACTCGCTGAAACGGGAGTTTGGCTATGAAATGACGGGTTGGAACACCGACAGCGACGGGCTGTATCAGGGTATCAAGGTGTACTGCACCAATGGCGATAAGCTCAAAGCTCCGTTCAAGGGCAAGATCACCGATGTTGATACCGACGATAACAAGATCACAATACGCAAGGACGATGTGGAGTATTGGTATGACGGTACGGGCGGAACTGAGCGTGATACGGAAGTCACCATTGCTAATGCTGTGCTTCTGAGTGGCTTCTCTGAGGGCGATACGGTCAATGACGGACAGGAGTTTGCAAAAACAACAGCAGGAAATGTAAATTTCCATATTTATATAGACACTGACGGCTACGGTTGGGACTACATTGATCCCCGACTGGTGCTGTATTGACGGAGGTGCGAATGGCTCTATACGATGCGAAGATCGAAAAAAACTGCAAAAAGGTAGAGCAGCTTGAACGGAATATCAAGCGTGATACAGAGGAACGCAGACGGCTTCTCTCCGAAATTGACAGACTGCGTTACCTCTCGCTCTGCGAAAAGCTGAACTGTCAGGGAGAGGAATTAGAAACCGTCCTCGCCAGAGAACATGAGCAGATCCAGAACATGAAGGCTCGTGGAATGACCGATGATGAGATCGACCATCTCGGCAAAGGCGGCAATGACGGTAAATACGAAGATCAAATGAGTTTTTACTCTGAGGAGGACGATGATGAAAACAAGAATGCTTAGTGCTGTTATGGCAGCATTTATGCTTGCAACTGCAAGTGTGGGCGGTATTACCGCTTCTGCCGCTGAAAAGGCTTCTGCCGGAGAGGATACGGCTGAAACTACTGCGGTCGATGAGGACAGCTCGGCAGATACTACGGAGACAACTGCCGATACAGCGGAAAGCTCCGATACTGAGGAGACTTCTTCTGTTTCAGAAGATAATACCGACGATATGGAGAAGTTCCGTGAGGTCATGAGCGACCTTGCCGAAGCAGGAACAACAGAGGTCGCTCCTGACTATTACGGTGATGATTACTATGATACGGACGGTAATGCTACGCTTATCAAGTCCGAAAGAATTGTCTACAATTCCGAGGAAATGCAGTTCATCGCCGTTACTACAAAGGACGGTCATGTGTTTTATGTGCTGATAAACTATTCGGCACAGAATGCCGAGGACCAGGTATTTTTCCTGAACAAAGTTGACGACTATGATCTGTACGCACTTCTCTACGCCGGAGCTGAGGACGATGATGAGAAAAAGAAAATCACGCCCGAACAGGCAGCTCAGGCGGCTGAAAAGGCAAACGGCAGGATGCAGTCCAGCAATGGTGCAGATACCGCTGATACAGAGGAATCTGCGGAGGACGGCGAAGATGCAACAGATGCTCAGGTCCAGGCAAAGCCTGTGCCTATGAGCAAGAACAGCATGATGCTCGTTTTCGGTGCGATCGCTCTGATCGGTGTCGGCGGTGCAGGCTTCTTCCTGATGAAGAAAAAGAACGGCGGCAACAGTAAGACCGCTATGCAGGTCGAGCCTGAGTATGACGATGATAATGAGATCACTGAGGACGAGGACGATATGAAGTTCTACGATGATCAGGACGATGAAGAATAAGAAAGAGAGGGCAAAAGAATGGGAAAGATGAAGAAGATCGGTGTGTGTATGGCAGCGGTGGCAGGTGCCGCCGGAATTGCAGGACTCTCCGCTAAGGCGGTCGAGGGCGTGAGAAAGAAGTGGTTTCTCCGTGGCTTTGAGGCAGGACAGTTCATCGGCAATCTCACCGCTGCGGAGAGCTTCGCTCAGGAAAAGACCGTGATCCAACAGAAGTATGACAAGCTCTGCGAGGAGTTTGACGAACTTCAGGAGAACTACAACGAGCTTTGTGAGGACTACTACGAAGCATAATCAACTTTGAACCCAGTGGATTCAAAGTTCCCGACAACAGAACAAACAACATAAGACAATGAGAAAAGAGAGAGAATTTGTCTAATGAAGGTACTCAGCTTATTTGACGGTATCTCCTGCGGTATGCTTGCACTACAAAGGGCAGGCATACCCGTGGAGTGCTATGATGCGTTTGAGATCGACAAGTATGCCGTCACAGTCTCAAAGCGCAATTTCCCCGTAATCGTTCATCACGGGAATGTTTATGACGGCGATTTCACGAAGTTTCAGGGGTATGACCTTCTGCTCGGCGGTTCGCCCTGCACCTATTGGTCTATCGCCAAAAAGGACAGAGAGGTTGACTGCAACGGTGAGGGGTTCAGGCTTTTCAAAGAGTATGTGCGAGCTTTAGAGGAATCAGGCTGTAAGTATTTCCTCTACGAAAACAACTACTCCGTTCATCAGCGTATCAAGGACGAGATCACAAGGGTTCTCGGTGTAGAGCCTATTATGATAAACTCGGCGCTTGTTTCGGCTCAGAACCGTAAACGCTGCTACTGGACGAACATTCCGTTTGCTTCTTTTCCTGCTGACAAAGGTATCCTGCTGAAAGATGTACTTGAAAGCGGTGTTGCGTGGCAGGACAAGTCCTACTGTATGACCGCTTCCTATGACGGTGCTGTGCTGTATAACACTTTGGAGCGTAAGCAGCGGACTATGGTCGCAGAGCCTATCCCGATCAATACATATCAGGGTTCGGACAAGTCCCGCACTGTCATGGCAGGCTATCACAAGTACGGTGAAGCGACTATTATCAAAAACTCAGGTTTTAACGGCGGAACAACTGCGGTCGCTATGCCTGTTGGTGCCGCCCAGCGTGGCAGATACGTTGACGGTGAAAAGACCGAACAGCATATCGAAGTGCGTGAGGATGGCAAATCCAACTGCCTGACAACTGTGCAGAAAGATAGTCTTGTATGCTCTCCCGTCCGTGTCGGTCATTACGGCAAGGGCGGACAGGGACAGCGTATTTACTCCATTGTCGGCAAATCTGTCACACTCTCTGCTAACGGTGGCGGACAGGGTGCAAAGACCGGTCTGTATAAGATAGACCTTCCCGACGGCGATTATGTGATCCGAAAACTCACGCCGATCGAAGCGGAACGCTTGCAGACTCTCCCCGACAACTATACCGCAGGCATTTCCAATACCCAGCGATACAAGTGTATCGGCAACGGTTGGACGGTCGATGTGATCGCCCACATCTTGGGAGGGCTTCACAATGCTTGATGAAGCCCTGAACAAGTGTGCCGAAAACAATAACTACACCATTTATACCAGTATGTGCAAGGCACAGCGTATCCTGATGCGGTCTTATGATGCCGTGTGCAGTATCAGCGGCGGTTCGGACAGCGATATTGTCCTTGACCTGATTCACAAGGTCGATGAGGACGGCAAGGTCAAATATTTCTGGATAGATACAGGACTTGAATACACTGCCACTAAGGAGCATTTGGACTTCCTTGAACAGAAATACGGTATCACCATTGAGCGTGTCAAGCCCGATAAGCCTATCCCGACTTGCGTTAAGGAGTATGGTGTTCCTTTCCTGTCGAAATATGTATCTGAACAGATGATGCGTTTGCAGGCTCACGGCTTTCAGTGGGAAGATGAACCGCTTGAAGTGCTGTTGAAGAAATATCCTCGGTGCAAAACGGCTCTGCAATGGTGGTGCGGTGAACGATACTCCGACAAGGACGGTATCCAGAAGATAAGCCGTTTTTCGATCTATCGCAACCGTTTCCTCAAAGAGTTCATCATGGCAAATCCGCCGGATTTCCCCATATCCAACAAGTGCTGTGAATTTGCGAAGAAAAAGCCAGCAAAGCGTATCGTCAAGGAACACGATGCAGATTTGGATATAACAGGTATCCGGCAAGCTGAGGGCGGTATCCGTTCCGCAGCTTTCAAGACCTGTTTCTCGGAATGCAAGTCAAAGGGGTGCAACACCTTCCGTCCTGTGTTTTGGTACACGGACGGCGATAAGCGTGACTATGAGGAAATGTTTGGTGTGACGCACTCTCGCTGCTACACCGAGTACGGACTGCGGAGAACGGGCTGTGTCGGGTGTCCATTCAGCAAGCACATCACCGAGGAGCTTGCGACCATCGAGGAACATGAGCCGAATCTGTATAAGGCGGCAGTCCATATTTTCGGGAAGTCCTACGAATATACAGCGAAATATCGTGCTTTCGTCAAGGAAATGAAAGCGAATGAGAAAGAGGAGAAGAAACGTGATAGACTACGCAGCCTTAATGGAACATCTGCCTGTGATACTGGTGGTAACAGCGGTGCTGGCTCTCCTAATCGGAGTGCCGTATCTGCTAACTACAACGCTCCTGAGATCAGAAAAGGAGCGTGATAACGATGTTCGATCCTGAATTTCAGAGAAAAGCTCTTAGCCTGATCATGGGCTTTATCATGCAGTTTTCAGAAACTCCGGCAGAACCTGAAGTGCAGGAGCTTTCGGTCAATGACCTGAATGTATCGACGATCTCTGTTTCCTGCCTGAAAGTGGCTTGGAATGGTGAGCCTGACCGTGATTATTATGTGAGCTGCACGGCTCACGATGATGATTATGCTTATGCGGATAATATGTATTTTGAGTTCAAGTCCAATGAGCTTTGTTACATAACAGGTCTGCGTGAGGGTACGGAGTACACGGTAACGGTCGAGCCTATTCTTTCAGATGATGAAAAGGACGGTTATACCGCAGTTTACGCAAGTGCTGACGGCAAGACGGAAACGGTAGAGGTCATTTATGAGTTCCCCTATGAGGACGGTTGGACAAACTGTTTTGCAGGAGAACGAGCTTCGGGCTTGACGGCAATGCCAAGCTCAGGAGCAATATATGGCTCAAAGGTCGATACCATAACAGGCACGGGCATTCGCCGTGATGATTATGGTGATTACTGCTGTGCTATGGGCGTATGGTATGGCTACTGCAATGACAGATTTTTAATCGAGCTTGAGAATGGCACTCAGTTCACTACGAAAATCTGCGACAGCAAAGGCTATGCCGACGATGGCGATGGCAAGTATCACAACTTCGGCGGCAGCGGTAAGTGTATCGTGGAGTTTATCTACGATGATTATAATTTACCGTCCTGCGTGGCTTTCTCAGGCTCTTGGGGTTATTACAACTGGAACGGTCTTGACCTCGGAGCAAACATCAAATCAATCAAGAAGATCAACTACGGTGAACCCGTAGACTACTAAATTTGGAGGTTACTATTATGAACGTAAAGAAGATCATCAAGGGTATTATCGGACTCGGTGCAATCGGTGGCGTTGCCTACGCAGCTTATAAGCTCGGTGAATCCGACGGAAGATTTAACGAGATTCACCGCCGTATGACTGAGAACGGAGATGAGGACGATGAGGACATTGAGGTCGAGGAGGACGATGATTACAGGTTCTACGACAATTACGATGAGCCTGACGATGGCTGCATCGCTCCCATTGACTTCGGCAAGATGAACGATGCACCTGCTGAGAAGTATGAGGACAGCAAGTGTTGTTCTGCGGATAAGGACACATTTGCACCTTTCTCCTCTGTTCAGGTGAACGGCATTTCGGAGAGTGACTTCCTGTCTCTGCTCTATCAGATCTCTGCAAGAAAGTACATCTCCAACAAGGCGATCAGAGAGTACCTCGATGTTGATACCGACAAGGCGGCTGAGGTGCTGTCGGTTCTGTATCATGCCGGCTACATCGCTTCGGAGACTGGCAAGCGTATTCCCGTCCGCCTGACTATCTCTGACTATTTTTCCCTTATCAGAGGTGATCGCAAGTGAGTATTCTGATCGTGGGCGAAAAGCCCAGCGTTTCCCGTGCGATCAGTGCGGTGGTCGGTGCTTCATCTGCACACAAAGGCTACACCGAGGGTAACGGCTATGTGGTTTCGTGGTGTGTCGGACACCTTGTCGGTTTGAAGTTCCCGAACGAATACGGCAACGGCTGGGACCAGAGGTGGAGCTTTTCACAGCTTCCGATGCTCCCCGAAAAGTGGCAGTTCCGTGTGACTGACAGCACAAAGGCACAGTATGAGCTGCTGAAAAAACTTATGAACAGAGTCGATGTTTCGGAGATCATCTGTGCAACGGACGCTGACCGTGAGGGCGAGTGTATTTTCCGCTATGTGTATAACATGGCGAACTGCAAAAAGCCTGTGAAGCGGTTGTGGGTATCAAGCCTTGAAGAGTCGGCTATCCGCAAGGCTCTCACAACGATGAAGCCTATGTCCGCATACGATAATCTGTTCAATGCAGGCTATGCCCGTGCAAGGGCTGACTGGCTTGTGGGAATGAACAGTTCTCGTCTGTTTTCCGTTCGTTACGGCGGTAAGCTCAACATTGGCAGAGTGCAGACACCGACGCTCGCAATGATCGTTCAGCGTGATGCTGAGGTCAATGGGTTTATCAAGCAGAAGTATTACACGGCAGACCTGAACTGCGGTAAGTTCATTCTTTCTTCTGCAAGAATTGACGATGAAAATGTCGCTGAATCACTTGTTTCTGCCTGTGACGGCAACACAGTCACAATCAGCTCGGTCAAGCGTGAGGTCAAGACCGACAAAGCGCCGAAGCTATATGACCTGACCACGCTCCAAAGAGAAGCAAACAAGGCTTTCGGCTATACGGCACAGCAGACGCTCGACTATACGCAGTCGCTCTATGAGGGCAAGCTCGTTACATATCCTCGCACAGATAGTCAATTCCTGTCCGATGATATGGCGCAGACGGCACTTGATGTGGCAAAGCTCTGTGATACCTATTTCGGGTTCGGTATCTCGCATACACCTGATATTTCAAAGGTCATCAACAATGCTAAGGTTTCGGGGCATCATGCAATTATCCCCACAAGCGGTATCGCAACGGCTGACCTTTCTTCTCTGCCGTCCGGCGAGAGAAATATCCTCACGCTGATCGCAACAAAGCTGATCTGTGCAACGGCTCCGGCGCACAAGTATGAAGCTGTTAAGCTCACAGGTATCTGCAATGGTACGGAGTTCATGGCAACGGGCCGCACGGTGCTTGAAATGGGTTGGAAAGCCTATGCCAAGCAGTCCGACAAAAAGAATGAGGAAAAGTCTCTGCCTGCGGTATCTGAGGGACAGACCTTCACGGTTGCTGCAAGCAAGGGCGAACACTTCACTTCTCCTCCGAAGCCGTATACCGAGGACACACTTCTCTCCGCTATGGAGAGAGCCGGAAATGAGGACTACGACGAGGACATCGAAAAGAAGGGACTCGGCACTCCTGCCACAAGAGCTGCGACTATCGAAGCACTTGTAAAGAATGGCTATATGGAGCGTGTCGGCAAACAGCTCAGGGCAACGGATAAGGGCAAGGAGCTTGTGACTGTTGTTCCCGATGAAGTGAAGTCCGCAAAGTTGACCGCAGAATGGGAGTCCAAGCTCCAGCAGATCGAACACGGCAGCCTGCCCGAAGCGGTCTTTATGTCGGGTATTCAACAGTTTATCACTGAGATGTGCAGTAAATACGGCTCTGTGGATAAGTCTGTTTCTCTTTCTGACGGCGGTAATGAGCCTGTCGGCAAATGCCCGAAGTGCGGTGCTGAGGTGGTCAAGGGTAAATTCGGTTACTACTGCAAGGGCAAGTGCGGTATGAATATCGCAAAGGTGTACGGCGTGGAGCTTTCCGATACCCAGGTCAAGGGACTTCTTGACGGCAAGTCCACAAGCTACACATCTAAGGGCAAAAAGACGATCGTCCGCCCTGAGATCGTGGAGAATCCGTATAACGGCAAGATGTACTATCAGTGGAAAACAGAAAGGGGTAACAAGAATGGATAACAAACAGCTTGCGGAAGTCGCAAAGATCCTCGGTGTCTCCGAGGACAGTATTTCCGCTATGGACGATGAGATCAAGAACAGTATGACAGCGGTCTTTGAACAGGTCGCCGTCAAAAACGATGAGGACAAAAAGGCTGTCTTTGAAGCCCTCGACAATCTATGGCAGAAAGGCTCTATCTACATTGAGCTGAGTGAAGTCGCAAAGTCCACGGGTATCACCACCGAAACGCTCCGCAGTCTTGACTATGAGACTCAGCAGACTATCGTCTATGAGTTCATGATGGACAGTTCGCAGACCGCCCGTTTCTATGACCTTGTGAACAAGTCACTTGCGGTCGCTGACCTCCCGAATGTGGCGAAGCTCATTGGCACTCCCGTTCGTGAGCTGAGGTCGCTCCCTCGCCGTATTCAGGAGAATGTATGCGGTGCGTATGCAATGGAGTATGATGCCGACAGCACCAATACTGACCTTATCGACACGATCAGGGAGATGATCGCACCGTGACAGATTTCCCGTATATCGGCGGTATCGAAGTCTCCGCTATCCAGAACCGTGAGTTTATCCGCATTGAAACGGACAAGGCGCAGGCTATCGTGGTGGCTCTCGACAAGAGCAATATTCCTTTTTCTGCCCGATTCGGTGATGCCGAAATGGTGCTGACCTATGACGGCAGCTACAAGGAACAGGTCGAGGAGATCATCGCAAAGGCACAGTCCGGCGACTATGAAGCATTGCTCCGTGAGCTGCAAGTTTACGGAGTGCCTGACGGCTATTATCGGCTGCTCGGTGAAGTAGCGGAGCTTCTGAACACAACTGTGAGCTTTTTGCAGTCCCGTCCCGATGAAGTTCAGCTATTGCTCTGTAAGTTCTATGTTGACCTGTGGCTCTGCGACAAGGCTACACTTCAGCGTGAGCTTGACCGTATTATCACGGTCAACGGCAGAACGCTCTCGGATATTTCGGAGTATGAACGAAAAAAGGTTCAGGAGAAAACTCCTGCCGAACCTGTGCAGACGGCAGACAAAGTTCCCACATTTGAGGAGCTTTATGATGCTTATCAGCGCCGTCATGTCAATGACCACTTTACAAGAGAAGCCCATAAACATCTGGCTGAGATCGCCCGACGCAGACAGCGTGACGAACAGGAGCGTATCATTCAGACAGAAGAAAGAGAAAGGAAGAACAGACCATGAAGAAGTTTATCATCATCGGAAGTGCCGTTGTTACGGCTGTGACCACAGCGGTTATCATCATCGTGAGAAAGAGAAAGTGAGGTAGCCTATGCCCGTACAGGACAATGACGATAAGAGAACCGCCGACCAGCCTGCGGTCGATGCGGAGGAAGAACTGAGAAGAAAACAGGCGCAGGCGCAGGAACAGCAGCAGGAGGAGTCCGGCGCTCAGAAGTCGGGAAAACTTCTTCCTTTTCTGAACGCAAAGGCGGAGCATCATCAGAGCCGTATCGACTCTATTGACGAAAAGATTGCCAATCAGACGGACAGGATCGACCGCAACAAGGCGAAGATCGAAGCATTGTCTGCAAAAGCTGACAAGCTCGAAGATACGAACCGTATGCTGAAAGCCACTATCGGCAATCTGCCAGGTATCCGCACTCTCATCGCTAACAACGAGAAGCGTATTCAGGCTATCCGTGAGGTGAAAATTCCGAAGCGGCAGGAGAAGATAGATCAGGGTTGGAAGAAAATCGACACCCTGACCGCAAAGCGTGACCGTATCGAACACAAGCTGAACCGTGTGATCGCTCTCAATGACACGATCAAGAGCTTCGGTATCCACTTCAACAAGGAGCGCCGTGAAGCCTTTGCCGATGCAATGACAAGGCTGAACAGCTCGACCGTGGACTGCCTGAGCGACAAGAAAGCAACGCTTGAAGCGAAAAGACAGGATATTCTTGACACTTATAACGCTCCTGAAACAAGTGCCGTTGACAAGCTCAAACTTGGTGAACAGCTCAAGGGCGTGAATGAGCGTATCGGCGCACTGGAAAGCAAGATCATGAAGCTCGCCCGTCCCGAAGCGCACTACGAGGAGCAGACCAATGACCAGCTCGATGCTTCTATGGTTCTCACTGGAGAAAAGCTCGGTGAAATGGTGCAGAACGGCACAATGGATATGCCTTCTCTTGCTGAGGGTGCTGTGCAGGCGGCACAGGAAGTTGAAACGCTCGACAGGTCAAAGGTTGCTGAACTTGCCGACCAGCTTGGTATCCAGCCGCTTGCCAATGCAGAAATGCAGATGGAAGATGATTACAACATGATTGACGGTATCATCAACAACGGCAGCAAAGAGGATATTGACAAGGCAAAGGCAGAGCTTGCAGAGGGTATCAAGTCTATGGAAAGCCTTGCAGACAATCCTTTCGTTTCTGAGGAAGTCCGTGCTTCTGCGGCTGATGAGCTTGCAAAAATGAAGAAACAGCTTGAACTGCTTGACAGTGCCGATGAAGTCCAGGTGGATAGCTGGCTCTCAGCTATGATCGAGAATGGCGATGCAGTCCTCACCGATGACGGCGGTTTCAAGGTCAACCCCGATTATTACAAGGAGTTGCCGAGAAATGATCGTCATGTGGAGACTATGACGGAAATTCAGGCGGTCGAGGTCATGTCCGCATTGACTGCCGCAGGCGTGGCATATTCCGCTGCTACTAAGGGTGAGGATAAGGTCGGCATTACTGTTTCTAAAGCTGATGTTCCTGCCCTGAATGATGTGATGTACGCTTCTATCGGCAAGATCGCCCATACAGAAGCCGCAAAGGAAAACGGCGGTAAGGGCGAAAAGGGCAAGTATCAGACGATCAATCCCGAATACTATGCATCGCTCGGCAAGGACGATAAGCACACCCGTGTTGAGCCTATCGGAACTGCACGGAAGATCGTGGCAGAGCTGCAAAAGCAGAATATCCCGTATTCAGCGGTAGTCCGCAAGAATGACACGGTGGCGGTCACAGTCTCTAAGGCGAATGCCGAAGCCTACAAGCAGATTGAGAGTGCTGTCAAGGGCGAAAGAGCCGTGGAGTATGTCAATCCCGACTTTTTCAAGTCACTTCCAAAGCAGGAGCGTTTTACGCAGCGTATGGACGAGGGGCAGGCTCGGAAAAAGTCGGCAGAGCTGACCGCAAAGGGCGTGGAACATTCTGCGGTGTTCGGCGGTGAAAAGTCCGCTGTCACAGTTGCAAAGAAGGACTCACAGAGGGCTTTCTTCTCCCGTGGCAGGATGCAGCGTGACGCACAGCGTATCAGCGGTCGAGGACAGCAGAAGCCTCAGCAGAGAGAACAGACACCCAAAAAGAGAAAGAATCAGGGGCTTGAATAATAGATGAGAATTACTGACGAACAGAAAGAAAGGGCGGCATTTGTCAATCTTCCTCAGTTCCTCATGGCTCACGGCTTTGACCTGAAAAAAGTCGGCAGAGAGTATGTGTGGAAGAATCACGATAGCCTGCACATCAAGGATAACGGTCCAGGTGAGCGTGGTGCGTGGTTTCGTTTCAGCGAGGACAAGGGCGGCGATAACATCGGATTCCTGCGTGAATACATGGGAATGTCCTTTGTTGATGCGGTCGAAGCCCTCACAGGCGAACACATTGACCGCATCTATACTCCGTCCCGCACATACGAACAGAAGCCGAAAACAGTAACGGCAAGGGAGCTTTCCCTTGCCGAAGCTGACAATGCAAGGCGTGTGTTTGCGTACCTGTGCAAGACCAGAGGGCTTGACTATGACCTTGTGGCTTCACTTGTGAGACAGGGCGTGATCGCTCAGGAAGAAAAGACAGGAAATGTCCTTTTCAAATACTATGACGATCAGGGCAAGATCATCGGTGCTGAAAAGGTCGGCACATCAACAGAATACAAATTCAAAGGAATTGCAACAGGCTCGGCAGCAGGACACGGCTTTGAAGTAGTCCGTGGCACGGGCGAAAAGGCTTTTTTCTTTGAGTCGGCTATTGATATGCTCTCCTATCTGCAAATGCACGATAAAGAGCTAACCGATTGCAGGCTCGTTTCCATGATGGGCGTGAAGCCGAATATCGTGCTTGATACAATGCTCAGGCACAATATCTCTCCTGAGAATGTATTTTTATGCTCCGACAATGATACCGCAGGCAATGATTTTGCCCAGCGTTTGCAGGAGCAGTATCCCGACATGAAGCGTGTTATCACTCCCGATACATATAAAGACTGGAATGATATGCTTCGTGGTATCCCAAAAGCAGTAGAACATGAGACTGAGAAAAAGGAGGTTGACAGCGTGGCTGACCTTATTACATTCGGCAACAGAATGTGGAATGATGCGACTGATAACAGAGACAAGTCGCTGATTTCTATGCAGCTTGCAGACTTTCAGCGTGTGCGAGACACACTTGAAAGATCGGGTATCAATTACTATGCCTATGAAATGAACGGTACTGTTCGTATGGCGGTAAATGATAAGGACACCGACTGGCTGAGAAATATCCTCGGCAATGTGAGCATTACAAAATCCAACAGACCTTACTCTCCGCCCGAAAAAAACATCTTCGGAAGTGCGGAGTATCGTTATATCCCGCAGAAGGAGTACCTCTCCGCTGACCGTGACCTTGTGCTGAAAATGGCTGAGATCATGAAAGCCCGTGGTATGCAGTTTTCGGGCAGAGTCTATCCGTCCGGCAAGGGTACGCTGACGGTTAGTCACGCTGATCTCTTTGCAGTCCGCAACATCAGGGACGAGGTTGTGAATATGCGTAAGCAGTTTGCAAGTCCCGATAAGGCGCAGGAAGTCGGCAACCGTGACTATCGAGCGAACCGTGATACCCATTATTATATGAGCAAACTCACGCCTGAACAGTTCGGAGAGGTCAAGCCTTTCCTTGAAACAAGTGTGAGCTATCACGCTGTTGTTCGTGACGGCAAGGTAGCTTTTGCGGTCGATAAGGAAAATGCTCCTGCATTTCATAGAGCATTGGAGAACGCTGTCCGTGAGGTCGGTATGCTCCGCAATATGACAGACCTCGGTCTGCCAATGGAACAGATGGTAGCATTATCTCCCGTTGTTCATCGTCTTGCCGTTGAGGATATGAAGCTGAATCTTGCTGACTTTTTTGACCGCAGATATGATGAAGCTCAGTTCGGTGAAATGCTCTCACTTGTCAATGCGTATATCGCTCAGGCTCCGGCTGAAAGATATGGCGAAAACTCCAAACTGAATGATATGCTTGAAGCAAAGTCAAGTTTTGACCGCAGTATCGAGCTTTCGGACTTCTTTTCTCAGCACGATTTCTCCGATGAGCAGAGGGCAGCTATTACTGCTATGTTTGTCGGTGATGTGACAAGAGGACAGATTGAAAGCATTGATGAGACTTTCACGGCTGAGGATATTCAGGCGTATGATGAAATTCTGCACAATGCATTGCAGGAGTCCGATGTTGCTGATTTCCTGACTGCCCATAAGCAGGCTGTTATCGACCGTGAGAATGCTGAGAGAGTGCCGACAGAGGAAGAAGTATTATTCCCCAAGGCTGACCTTGCCCGTTTCCTTGCAGAGCATACACTTTCCTCTGACGAATGGGAGGATATGGCATACCCGATGTTTGAGCGAGGGTATCTTGATAAGCATAAGCCCAGCGACAAGGCTATTCTCGGCTATCATCTGAGTGAGTCTGAGTTTTACGACCTCGCCAGACGTTTTAATGATGGTGATGATATTCGCAAGGAGCTTGCACTCGGTCTTTTAGAGGGCGGCAATTCTGCGGATATTGAGTTTGTTTTTGAACAGGGTGAAATGACCGACCGCACCTATTATTATGCTGAAAACCTCCGTAACTCCCTGTATACGGAGAGGACTGAGGACGGTTACAAGTGCAGTTTCGGCGGTATGGAGCGTTTCGTTTCCTTTGAGGAAATCGGACAGGCTTTCATCGACCGTATCCATGAGGAGTATGAGGACTTGGCATATTGGGCGGTGCTTGATTTTATCAAGGACGATATTCCCGATATTTCCGATGATACGGTAAAGGAGCTTATCACGGCATTTGACGGTGCCGCACTTCACGGTTGGGAAAACGGCGATAATATCCCGAAGCTCAACCGTATCAAAAAGGCTCTGTTTGATGTTCTCGGTGACGAGGACCAGACCGAAAAAGCCTTTGCTTGTATCGCAAAGCACA
>JAFXNC010000009.1 GCA_017529875.1 Ruminococcus sp.
ATATCATCCATTACGGTGATCTCATAGCAGGCAGGTAAGATGTCTTTGGCGGCATCAACATAGAAGTCGGGCGAGACCTTGATGTTGTCATATTCTTTCTCCATTATCTTCTCACTGCTTTGGGACACATCACCGGTGCCGAAGATATATTTCTCCTTATCATGATCGGATGTTTTGCTGCTGTCCTCTGAACACCCTGTAAGCATCAGCATACACGCTGCAATTACGGGAAGTATTATTCTTGATCTCATTTCTGTTCTCCTCTTTGTTAGTGGTTTCGCAGTAACCTCTGCAATAATATAAACGCTTATAATGTCGGGTTTGTGAGATTTATTTTTCAGTCTTGACAAAAAATCGGCATATTGCACAAAAACGCATTTTGATTTGAGCGCGGCAATCGCAAACATCACTATATGGAGAGATTGCAAAAGGACAAAAAAGATGTCAGCTAAAAACTTAGACAACAAGGGCAGGTTCCGTTCGCGGACAATAGGTTTCAGAGTTTCACCCGAGGAGGACGCTCAAATCAATGTGGCGGTATCGCTCTCGGGACTGACGAAGCAGAACTATATCGTGAAGCGGCTTCTGTGCCGCGACATTGTGGTACAAGGCAATCCGAGAGTTTACAAGGCGCTGAAAGATCGTTTGGGCGACGTTCTTGCAGAGCTGAAAAGAATTGAAAACGGTGATACAGTCAGCAAAGAACTGCTTGAAAACATAAAGCTGATAACCGTCACCCTCGACGGAATGAAATCGGAGAGCTGATCAAACCGCTTCGGGTGTATGCCCTATAAACATGGTCGGGCGCAGCCCGACCAAAAAGGGGGTGCAGGGGGAACGCCTGCCGCAAAGGCTTTTGTCGCTCCGTTCAGGAGTGACAAAAGCATCTTTGCGTTACTTTCGCGAAAGTAACAAAGGCGTGAGTGCTTACCCCGATAAATCCGAGAAACAATTTTTTGCGCCGTATGGCGCTCACGTTTGGAAGGAGCGTGATAACATAAAGAGAACTATCAGCGGACGCCTCGGGAAAGGAAGCATAGGTCACGATAACCGAAAATTCATCGCAAATAACGTTGATGCTTCCCGCACCGATCAGAATATCGTTTTGGTGCAGGACGATATTGAACAGGTCTATCACGAACTTTTTGATGAGGCTCTCGTCGAGTACAATGCGCGGCAGACGAGGAAAGACCGACGTATCAAAAACTATTATGAGCACATAAAACGCAGCAAACAGGAGAAACCGTTTTACGAGGTCATTTTTCAGATCGGCAATAACGAGGACACCCGCTGTGGGACGGCAGAGGCGGTAATAACAACAAAGGCTCTGACCGATTTCGTGAAGAGTTTTCAGAAACGAAATCCGCAGCTGAGGGTGTTCAACGCAGTCATACACCTGGACGAGGAAACGCCGCACGTTCACCTTGACTTTGTTCCGTTTGTGAAAGGGCAAAAGCGCGGGCTCTCCACCCGCAACAGTCTGACCGGAGCCCTCGAACAGCAGGGGTTCAAAGGCGAGGGCAAAATGAACACCTGCTCAAAGCTGTGGGTGGACAGCGAAAAGCAGGCTCTGGCGGAGATAATGAGCGGCTACGGTATCGAATGGGAGCAGCTCGGCACCCACGAGCAGCATTTGGATGTCCTCGATTACAAGAAGAATATGAGGACGCGTGATGTCGCTGTGTTGGAGAATAAGGTCGAATGTACGCAGCACTTGTTGGAGAATACCCAACAATTCTTAATGATGCCGATACGGCGCTCAAACGGTTGGACACCGAATTTGCCGAAAAGAGCGAGGCTGTGGAAAAGATTGACTCGGAGCTTGCCGATAAAAATGCGGAGCTGTCGGAAATCACGAACAAGCTTACGGTCAATCGGGAGATGCTCAAAAAATCAGCAGAAAAAGTGTCTGCCATGATGGAGATAGACAACATTGAGGTCAAGCGCAAGGCGCTGAGTGATAAAGTCACGCTCTCGGCTGATGATTATGAAAAGGTCGCTGACCTTGCAAGGAAGCAAGTCGCGGTGGAGAAAGATAACTCCGAATTAATTGAGGCTGTCAATAAGCTGACATCAGAGAAAAGCGAGCTTTTGCAGCAGGTCGCAAAGCTACGGAAACAGAATACAAGGCTTTTTGCCGAGAGGTCTGCGTTGCAGAAAACAGTTGACCGTCTGCGGGGAACGCTCAGGTCGGTGCAAGAGGAGGTCGGGTGCTGGAAGGCGAGGTACGATAAGGTAATTGAGTTTTTGGATGTGCATAAGTTGAGGGAGAGGTTTTTGGAGTTTATAGGGCAGAGGAAAAACAGAAGGCACTAAACGCATCCTCACTTGATTGTTTACCATAAAAATGATACAATAAAAAAGAAATCACTGCACAAAAATCCCTCTCTTATTCGTATACACAGTGAGGGGTAAAGCTTTGTCGGAAGGAGGAACGCTTATGGACAGGCAGCGGCTGGCAGATATATACGAACAATATGCCGGGGCAGTTACCCGGGCGGCTTGGCATTATACGGGTAGCCTGCATACTGCACAGGACTGCGCCGAAGAAGCGTTTCTCCGGCTGATGAAGCAGGAGGATATGGAGGACGAACACATCCTGCCGTGGCTGATACGGACGGCTGTGAATATTGCCAAAGACATACTCAAATCCCACGAGTATAGCCGGACTGTCCCCCTTGATGAGCTTTCCGATGCGGTGACAGACGACGAGCTGACACTTGCCGAACGAGCCGCTATGCGGGCGATGCTGTCCCTTGACGAGCGATACCGCCTGCCGCTTTATCTGCATCTGGCGCAGGGCTGCACGATCCTCGAAACAGCTCGCATTATCGGGAAAAGTATGAACACCACAGCATCGCTGATTCGGCGGGGAAAGAAGCTGCTGCGGAAGGCTTGCGAAAAGGAGGGATTATGATGAGAAAAAAAGATACAATAAACTGCTATGTCAGCGGTGTGAACAAGCTGCCTGTGCGTGAAAACCCCTTTGCGGATACGGATACCGATGACAGTGCTGCTGACAGCACCCGTGACATAACCCCCTCCGCAGCTTATGTCCGTCCGAGGTACGGGGCATATATCGCGGCAGCTGTGCTGGCGGTGTGCGTCGGAGTAGGGGCTGTGTTTGCGTTACAGCATATCAGAAAAGACGACACCCCCGCCGACAGCATTTCAATGTCTTCCGTTTCGGAAACAAAAAGCTATCCGGCAGCAGATGACAGCATGATCTCAAATGCCGAAATAGCATTACAGACTACGTTTACCAATGCTGAGACCGCCTTGGAAAATTACCGTGAGGCGGAGAAGGGGTCACACTATCTGTTGAAATGCTATGACAATTTTTTAACCTCCGGTCAGGACAACGAAGATGTGCGCACTTGGATATATGCTAATCTGTACCCCTATGCTGAGCTGTGTCAGAAAGCGGTAAAATATCTGGCAGAAAACAGCTCGGGGGTGGGATACTATCTCCTCGATGTCATAAAATATGAGGGTGAGGATACGCTGTCACTTTCATTTATAAACAAGACCGGGGAGCCGATAGTCCTGACCGGGAGCGGAACCGCATACAGAAACGGTACGGGTGAAAAGCTCTGCGATCTGACCGTGTCTGAGATAACGCTCCCGCCCGATGAGCTTTCGCAGATCAAGCTTGATACCGGCGGGAACAGCCTTAATGACTTCAATATTGCACTTAACACCGAAAACGGAACAGATATATCATTAAGCATCGACCCGGCAGACATCATTGAAACTCTCAGCCGTGAGCGCATTTCCGAGCTCACAAGAAAACTGAATGAATAACTGCACAAATCCCGCCCCCTCGTTCGTATACAGGATGAGGGGGCGATGCCTATGGTACGAAAAAATCTGAAAAGCCTGATAAGGAACGAGCCAGCGCTGTTCGCGGTTATGCTGGTATGCGTTTTCTCGTCGGCGCTGCTGTTGTGCTTTTCCTACGGGCTATATCAGAATTACAACGTCAAGCTCATCGAGAGCAATGCAGAGTACAAGGAGCTGACGCTTGAAGTCAACGAGGGAAAGACGCTGACTAAGGGGGAGCTATGCTCGTTTATAGAGGCTCTCCCGCAGGAGGTAACGGACAATGTGTGGCTGTTTTATGTCAGCGCAAGGGTCGGCAGCATAGCCGATCACCGGCCTGTGACCGATGAACTGAGAAAGCAGATCGCCGATAAGCTCGGCAGGCATATCATGGAGGACGACGAGGGCAATAAGCTTACCTTTGACGAGAACACAGATCTCTCCGACTGGGACGGAGCACTGTTCTATTTCCGTTTCAGATATCAGAACGGAGCGTATAAATTATTCGACACCTCTCAGGTGAAAGGCAGCCTGCTTTCCTCCGGGAGAATGTATTCTGACGAGGAGTACGGCTCTGGTGCACACGTTACCATCAGTACAGACGATATCCATTCGGGGGGAGATAACGGTACTGCTTTCCTGATTAATGGGAACAAGGCTTGGCTGTGGGGCGAGGAATACGAGATCATCGGCAATGCACTTGCCAACAGTATCCCCACACCGCCGATCACTGCCGCCCCCGACGGGCTTGTGTTAGAGCCGCAGCTGTATATGGCCTTTACATACGCCCTCACCAAATCGCAGTATCATGACATAAGGAATACCGCCGAGAATATCTTTCCCGGGATGTTCAGGTTCGATGAACTCAGTTTCCCCGACAGCGAGAGCAGATATGTGTATAACAACATCATACTTATCTCTCTGCTTATTGCTTTTATGTCGGCGGTCAATTTCGTGATGCTCTACCGCTGCATATTAAATCGCCGCAGCCGCACAACTGCGATACTTCGTCTTTGCGGGTGCAGTACAAGCAGGGCTTTGCTTTGCTGTATCGCGGAGTGTTTTATCATCGGAGTACCCGCATTTGCAGCGGGGACAGCGGTGTATATCCCGCTGATGAAAAGAAGACTGTCAGCTGTTTTTCCGTATATGGAGGGAGCATACAGCTTTAAGGTATATGCTCTGATCTTTGCAGGATATATCCTGATGATGCTGACAATGACAGGACTGATATCAAGGGCAAATGTACGGCAGAGCATTGCGGCTTCTGTCAGCGGAAGGAGGTGATGGAATGCTGCTTAGGTATGCTCTGATCTCTTTCAGACGGTATAAGATGCAGAATATTCTGACTGTTTTGCAGCTTGCGGCTGCGCTGACCATGACCGCATTTATGATAAGTGCGGTGTCGCTGCGGCTGTCGAGATACACGCCCTTCCGGGAGGAGTTCACGTCAAACGGCAGGCTGGTTGTGTGCAGCTCCTTTGCATACAACGGCGATCTTTCGGGCGAATACACAATGATAAACAGCAGCGAGGATATGAGCCGGGCTCTCGGAGCCGATGTCAAGGTGCTCGGCATTCATCTGAACAGCGCATATATTCCCGGCAGAGAGAATGACTTTGCCGTGCGAAGCGCAGACGACAGGATCATCGACTGCTACACACCAATGCTTTCGGCGGGCGAATGGTTCAGCGGAGAGGGCATCTGCGCCGCGGTATCGGAGAACAGCGGCTGCAAGATCGGCGACAGGCTCGGGTTGCATTATTTCTCCGCCGACGGAGAGGAAAAGGAGTTTGAGGTGACCGTTACCTCACTTGTCAAGAAGGACGGCAGGCTTGCAGGTCTGGCAGGAGAAAATGACGGCAGCCAAAAGGACACCTTCGAGATATTTTACGGCGGTATCGACAGCAACAACAAAAACACGCTTCTGCTGCGGGAGAGCGATATGCCGGAGGATATGCCGCGGGGCTTCACAGGCACGATGCTTTTGAATTACCCTGATACCACGGATGAGGCTGCTCTCACCGAAAGGCTGACTGCCTGCGGGTGTATATACTCATTGCCGATGAGTGAGCTTGAAAAGGCAAGCAAAAACTATCTTTCACAGCAGATATACGAGCTGCTGCCGCTGATCATAATACTGCTCATTATGGCGCTTATCGGCAGTATAAGCACCTCGACACTTTCCACCCGTGAGCAGCTGCGGGACTATGCGGTGTTCTCACTTTGCGGGCTGAAAAAGAACAGCTGCATACTCATCGGGCTGATGCAAAGCTTTATCTGTTCGGTGCTGGCAGGGATCGTCTCGGCAGCGGCAATGCTGATACTTGGGGCGGCAGCACCCGAGCGCTTTTATCTTAGCCCCGGCCTGAAGATGTTCTCGGGAGTTGGAGCAGCAGCGGTGCTGTTTGTTATCGTCTCACTAACCGTTCCTGCGCTGATGATAGGAAGATACTCGATCAAAGACCAACTCAACAGTAATTAAGGAGGCAACTATGATACAGCTCAAAAACATAGTCAAGATATACAACCCGAAGAAGCAGAACGAATTTGAAGCCCTGCACAAGGTCTCGGCGACTATCAAGGACGGCGAAATGGTGGCTGTCATCGGGAAATCGGGTGCCGGCAAGTCAACACTTCTGCACATTCTCGCCTGCATCGACAGCTATCAGGACGGCGAATACACCATAGACGGCACCCTTGTCAAAGACCTCACTGAGCGGCAGTATGCCAAGATACGCAACGAGAAGATCGGCATGGTGATGCAGGACTTCGCTCTCGTCGAGGATTTTACTGCGCTTGAAAATGTGATGATACCCCTCAACTTTGCAAAGAAAAAGATCCCGAATAAAAAAGAAAAAGCCCTCGCCGCCCTGCGTTCCGTGGGCATTGAGGACTTGGCGAAGAAGCCCTGCAACAAGCTCTCCGGCGGGCAGAAGCAGCGTGTGGCTATTGCCCGCGCCATAGTCAACGAACCCTCAATGATACTCGCGGACGAACCAACAGGAGCCCTCGACAGCAAGACCTCGGCGGAGATAATGGAACTGTTCAAATCGCTCAACGATCAGGGGCGGACGGTGGTGATCGTCACGCACGATCCGAAGGTGGCGGAGCAGTGCGGCAGGGTGATCGAAATCTCTGACGGGAGGATAGTACAGTAGGATCATTTTTTCGGAACCTTTTTGATTTTACCACTTGCAAACCGTCCCGCATTATGCTATAATAAAACAAAGCCGTCAGGCCGCTGCCAAAATGATAGCAAACGCCCGATAGCTTTTTGATAGCAAAAGTTGCAGTGCCTGAAGCAATAGTGACATTACAGCACAAATGGGCTCAAACGGGATCATATTTTCTAAACGGATCTGTTAAGAACTTGATTTTGTTTGAGGAGTGGGAATGACCTCCCCGCCCCCTTCCACCGCGCACCTGCGCCATTTGCGTTGCGTACAGCACCTCTGTGGCAACGTTTTGGCAACACTGAATGACCCATACAGCAAAAGCTGACCGATTTTTGGATCGGTCAGCTCTTTGTATTTTATGCTGTTTTTGCTTTCGGGGCTTACTCTTTCTCGGTGAGCTTTACTGCTATGTGGAGCTCGTCGAGCTGCTTGGTGTCTACTGTGGAGGGGCACTCGCTCATGAGTTCAGAGGCGTTCTGCACCTTCGGGAAGGCTACAACGTCTCTCAGGCTGTCGGCGCCCGCAAGTATCATGGTGATACGGTCAAGGCCGATGCCCATGCCGCCGTGAGGGGGGGCTGCATAGCGGTATGCGTCCACCAGGAATCCGAACTTCGCCTCGATCTCCTCGTCGGTCATGCCGAGAGCTTCAAACATCTTCTGCTGGAGCTCGTAGTCGGTGATACGCATGGAACCGCTGGAAAGCTCGGTGCCGTTGAGCACCAGATCCCAGGCCTTTGCGCGGACGTTGGCAGGGTCGGTATCGAGATACTCCAGGCACTCCTCCATGGGCATGGTGAAGGGATGATGCGCCGCCACCCATGCGCCGGTGTCCTCGTCGAACTCGAAGAAAGGCATCTCGGTGATCCACAGCAGGTTGTACTTGTTCTCGTCGATGACGCCGAGGCGCTTGCCGCAGATAAGACGAATAGCGCCCAGGGTGGGCAGAACCACCTTGTTCTTGTCGGCGCAGATCAGCACCAGGTCGCCCTGCTTGGCGCCTACCGCCTCACAGATGCGCTCCAGGTCGCCATCGCCCAGGAACTTCTTGAAGGAGCAGTTAGGCTCGTCAGCCCAGCGGATGTAGGCAAGGCCCTTGGCGCCGATGCCCCTGGCGTGCTCGACTAACTTGTCGATCTCCTTGCGGGTGTAGGTCTCGGCACCGCCGTTAACGTTGATAGCGCGGACCGAGCCGCCGTTGGCGATAGCATCTTTGAATACTACGAAGTCGATATCCTTTACAGTCTCGGAGATATCCTGTATCTCAAAGCCGAAGCGTGTGTCGGGCTTGTCGGAGCCGTATCTGTCCATAGCGTCACGGAAGGTCAGGCGGGGCAGGGGCAGGGTGATGTCGATGCCCTTGACCTCCTTAAAGAGCCTCTGCATATAGCCCTCAACGCAGGTCTGGATGTCCTCGGCGTCAACGAAGGACATCTCGAAGTCCACCTGAGTGAACTCCGGCTGTCTGTCGGCGCGGAGGTCTTCGTCGCGGAAACAGCGTGCAAGCTGCACATAGCGGTCGTAGCCGGAGATCATCAGCAGCTGCTTGTAGATCTGGGGCGACTGGGGCAGAGCGTAGAACTTGCCCTCATGTATACGGGAGGGAACGAGATAGTCTCTTGCGCCCTCGGGGGTGGACTTCATCATCATGGGGGTCTCGATCTCCAGGAAGCCGTTCTCGTAGAAGTACTCCCTTGTCACCTGAGCGATCTTGTGGCGCATGATAAGATTGCGCTGGAGCTTGGGATTTCTCAGATCGAGGTAGCGGTATTTGAGCTTCAGCTCCTCGCGGACGTTGTCGGAGTTTGTGACCTCAAAGGGCGTAGTCTCGGCCTTGGAGAGGACTTTCAGCTCATCGACGAATATTTCAAGATGGCCTGTGGGCAGCTTGTCGTTCTTGCTCTCGCGCTCCACTACCTTACCCTTTGCCATGAGGACGTACTCGCCTCTTACCTGCTCGGCCTTCTCGAATACAGCCGGGTCGGACTTGTCGTTGAACAGCAGCTGAACGACGCCGGTGCGGTCGCGCAGGACGATGAAGATAACTCCGCCCTTGTTCCTTACCCTTTCAACGAATCCGCAGACCACAGCCTCGCTGCCGATCTCGGATACCTCGCCGCAGTAGACTGTGCGGCGCAGACTTCCCATTGTGTCAAGTTTCATTTCGGTTTCCTCTTTCCTGATTTATGATTTTGAGTATTATTTCTTTTCTATCTCGAACCTCTTGCCTCGATTGTCCTCGGAGTACAGGTCGGTGACGTAGATATGGTCGAGGCCTTCAAGCTTGAAGTCGTCTATCCAGACCTCCGCCGTGGTCTCGGTGCCGGGGGGGATGTAGGAGATGATCGCCCGTCTGTCGCCTATTTTCAGGCCGTCGAACTCCGTCTTTATGGAGTTGTGGATCGGCTTACCGTCCTCGTTGGTGATGTAGAGCATCCCGAAGGTCGAGAGATCGGCACCGGTGTTGCGCATCCTTATGCGGAACACCCTGTCCCCGGTCTCCTCGTCATAGCGCACCTCATCAAAAGAGATGATCTCGTTTATCTCGGAGTGTGCGGTGTCGTGATAGGCGTTCCTGTCAGCCATGTTGGGTATGACGATGAGCCCCACGATAAACAGGATCACCAGTATCATCGCAGGCCCGAGAAAGCGGTAGAGCTTTTTCACCAGCTCAAAGCCTATCTCAAAGATAATGCTTATCATGAGCCCGCCCCCTCTCCGAGAGTGAACTCGCAGCAGGCCTCCACACGCTTGTCATCCGAGTGAAAGTTGGTGGTCTTGAACAGCAGGATCGTGTGCGTATTCTCTTTCTCCGGCACCGCGAACAGCAGCTTGTGGTCGGAGCCGGTGTCGGTGTAGGAACTGAACACCCCGCCCTCATACTCGCTGTCGATGTACTGCTGCTCGGTGATGCCCAGCAGCTCACAGGCGTCGTATCTTTCGAGAGACTTTGCAGTGCAGCCGTCAGCCGTCCGCACATATGCATCCGAGAGACGGTCTCTCCCGGCGGCTCCGGTATCGTGATAGGTGACTTCAAGTATCTTGAAGCCCCCAGTCACCTTGCTTTGAAGATCCTCTCTGATCCTGCTGCCGGTGATCTGTATGTTCACATTTCCGATGACCACGCTCTCACCCAGCTTGTAATGCTCGGTGGCCACCTCGGCGGTGCTGCGCCTTGAAGTGTAGTAGTCCCGGCGGGTATTGTAGTAGTGATTGCCCCACAGCCCCAGTCCGATCAGCGCCGCGACCATAAAGATGCAGAGAGGTATCTGTATCTTCTTCTGCCGCAGCGGAGACTGTTTGCGCTGCCTGCGCAGCCGCTCGTTGAGGTAGCTTCTCAGCACCTCGGTGGCGCTGCCACCCTTGACCCGGTCATTCTCCTGAGACAGAGATATCTGCTGGTCGGTGGCGTGCATACCGCAGTAGGGGCAGATGCCCTCTGTTTTCAGCGCATCGTATTTCTTGCTGCAAGCGGAGCAGCTTATCTTCACGGTTCTCCCTCCGTTTCACCGCTGCCCTTGTCTGCCGGGGGAAGGTTTTCGAGAAACGCCCGGACTATCGGCCTCTTGTTGTCCCAGAACATCATAAATGCCCCCACAGCCCACACTCCCGCAAAGGCTCCCGCTGCTGCGAACTCCCTCATGCCCGCCGCCATAAGCGCGATGAGCAGTATCGCCAGCGTCCACACTACTGCGAAAACGTAGGTGTAGACCGGCTTTCGGAAGGAGCCTGTTATCAGCGAGCCGCTGCCGTCGGCGACGATCTTCCCGAAGAATCCGGTGGTGCCGCCGTCCCGCTTTTTGGCCTGGTGGTGGAAGACCTGAAAGCTGTCCGCAGCGGTGCGGCAGCCGTAAAAGCAGCTCTCGAACTTATGCGCCCTCATGAACCGCCCCTGAGACATGATGTTCACCGTCGGCCTGTGCTCTACAAGGTCATGGTCGAGCTTTCTCGCCAGCCGCTTGGGGCTGAGGGAGGTGCGGTATTCAAACCTGACGGGCAGTATGCCGAGCATCAGCCTTCCTCTTTCTTGTCGGGCTTGGGTTCCTTGTCTTCATACTCGGAGGGGTCGAAGATCTTCTCGTTGATCTTGATCTGTCCGCCCACGGTGGTGTTGACGAACATACCGTATACCGTGCTGCAGCCCATGCAGCGGTACTGGTGGAAGAATTTCGTCCTGCCGCCGGTGTTGGCGGTGAATATGGCCTCTATGGGGAAGTTCTCATAGACCTTCTCCAGAAGCCCGGCGGTCTCCATGCGGGAGAAGGCCTCCAGCGCCGCGATGTAATCCGCAGGCGACTTGATATCCGTCAGCGGGATGTTTTCACATTGCTTGCATCTCATTTTTATTCTCCTTGTCCGTCTCCGAAGGACTCCACAAAGCTGCGGAATTCCTCGTCGGTGCTGAGCATCATCTCATAATACTGCGCACCGAAATCGTCAAGCAGTCCGTCGCCCAGGGAGATATCGGTCTGCTCTCCCGAGGCCATGTTTTTCAGCTTGGCGGTGCCGCTTTCAAGCTCGCTGTCGCCGATGACGACAACGTACTTTGCCTTGATCTTGTCGGCATACTTCATCTGAGCTTTAAGTCCGCGCCCCACAAGGTCGTACTCCACGAAGAAGCCCTCCTCCCTCATGCGGGAGGCGATCTCCACGGCCTTCTCAGCCGCCTTGTCGCCCATTGAAGCCAGGTACAGGTCGCAGGTCTTCTCCTCGATGAACTCACAGCCCTGGCTCTCCAAAGTCAGCAGTATGCGCTCGAGGCCCATTGCAAAGCCAAGAGCAGGGGTAGGCTTGCCGCCCAGGGTCTCGATGAGGCCGTCGTATCTTCCGCCGCCGCAGACAGTACCCTGTGAGCCGATGTCGGAGGATATGAACTCGAATACCGTCCGGGTGTAGTAGTCAAGTCCCCTGACGATGCGGGGGTTGACGGTATACTCTATGCCCATGATAGCCAGGTTCTTTTTGAGCCCCTCGAAGTGTGCCGAGCATTCCTCGCAGAGGTAGTCGGTGATGAGGGGGGCGTCCTTGGCTATTGCCTGATCCTCGGCGGACTTGCAGTCCAGCAGGCGGAGGGGGTTCTTTTCCAGCCTCTCCTGACAGGTGGGGCAGAGCTCTGCGCGGTGGGGCTCGAAGTAAGCCTTGAGCGCCTCGCGGTACTTAGCCCTGCACTCAGGGCAGCCGATAGAATTGAGGTTGAGCTCGATGTTCCTGAGGCCGAGCCTTTGCATGATGATGTGTACCAGCGCGATCATCTCGGCGTCGGCAGCAGGTGAAGCCGAGCCCAGCATCTCGCAGCCGAACTGGTGGAACTCCCTGAGCCTGCCCTTCTGCGCCTTCTCGTGGCGGAAGCAGGAGAGCAGATAGAACACTTTCTGAGGCAGTCCCTCGTTGAGTATGCCGTTCTCGATGACGGCGCGGATGGTGCCTGCGGTGCCCTCGGGGCGAAGGGTATAGGTCTTGTCACCCGAGGATGAAACGGTGTACATCTCCTTCTGAACCACGTCAGTGGTATCCCCCACCGAACGCACGAAAAGCCCGGTCTCCTCGAAGGTGGGTATCCTTATCTCTTTAAAGCCGAACTGAGCGGCGGAATCACGGACCACCGACTCCACGGTGTGCCATTTATACGCCTCGTTGGGGACAACGTCCTGAGTTCCGTTGGGTCTTTTAACATTCAATGCCATATCTTCACTTTCCTTTCCTATTCTGCGGACATACTGATTCTATTATAGACCGCCGCGCCGCAGTATTCAACCTTTTTTTATTAACAACAAAAACACGGCCGCCCGAAATAGGGACGACCGTGACCGTGATACCACCCTGATTGCAGAGCACAAGGCTCTGCCGCTCATCTTCTCCTTAACGCGGAGGGAACGCACCGCCTTTGTCAGCGGCGTGCTCGGGGGTGTCCTTCAAGAGCTCTCCGGCGGACGCTTTCACCCTACCGTCCATCGCTTTGCGCCTTCTGAGCA
This sequence comes from Ruminococcus sp., assembly GCA_017529875.1. GTDB lineage: Bacteria > Bacillota > Clostridia > Oscillospirales > Ruminococcaceae > FB2012. Next base: position 12,973 of record JAFXNC010000009.1, read on the forward strand.
GTCTACTCTCCCCGTCACAGCATTTGTTATATTAAAATTTGATACCCTTTGTCAGGTAGGATTAACGATCTCTCTCCAGTCGAGATCGCCGCGCTCCAGCGCATGGATGAGCGCCTCCGCGGTAGCGATATTCGTGGCTATCGGAATATTGTGAACATCGCAGAGCCTTAAAAGGTCTCCGTCCTTGGGTTCACTCGGCTTAGCGGAAATCGGATCTCTGAAGAACAGAAGAATATCTATCTCGTTGCAGGAGATCCTTGCAGCGATCTGCTCGCCGCCGCCCTGAGAGCCGCTCAGATAGCGCTGTATCCGCAGGCCGGTCGCTTCGCCGACCATCTTTCCTGTCGTACCAGTTGCGCAAAGGGTGTGTTTACTGAGTATTCCGCAATATGCTATGCAGAACTGCACCATAAGCTCCTTCTTGGAGTCATGTGCTATCAATGCGATATTCAACCATAACGCCCCCTTATCAAAATTTATGTGGGAAATTCATCACATTTTAAGTGAAAGCGGGATATGCTCGCCCTTTATTCTTCTCGAGATAGCCGAGAATGCGAGGAAGCCCATTGAGCTGGAGGAAAGCGGTGCGCCCTTGCCGGTGGCGAGGGGGATAGCGCTGTCCTCGGGGATAACGCCGAGCAGCTGAACGCCTACGGTATCTATGATCGCGTCGAGGTCATCCATTTCCTCATACTCGAATATCCTCTTGCTTGCCTTGTTGATAAGCAGACGCTGCTTCTGATTGCCTCTCTTATAGAACTCGTCGGACATCATTCTTGCGTCACGCACACAGACAGGGTCGGGAGTGGTAACGATAAGGATCAGGTCGGAATTCGTAACGATATCGAATACCGAGTTGTTGATGCCGGCGGAGGTGTCGATGATGATGTACTCGAAATATTTCTTCATTTCGCTGGTGATCTTCTCGATGTCCTCGGTCTTGAGCTGAACGAACGGGTCTGAGGGAGCGCAGAGCACGCTCAGGTTGGAGGCGAGCTTAACGGTCGTGGTCGCCTTGTAAACATCGCAGGTGCCTGCGATAACGTCGCCCAGATCATAGGTGATATTACCCTGCATACCGAGCATGATATCCATACATCTGAGGCCGAAGTCCAGCTCGATAATAAGAGTTCTGTTGCCCTGCTTGGCAAGAGCATACCCCAGGCAGGCGCTGATAGAGGACTTGCCCGTGCCGCCCTTACCGGAGGTTACAGCAATGATCTTTGACATAGTATTGATTGCCCCTTTCGTGCCGGCGGACATAAGCTGAGAAACAAGCCCTGCCGCACAAGCTGAATATTCAAAGATGCTTGTTACGCATACCGAGCAGCCGGGAATAGCCTTCTGAGAGCATGATCCGCCCGCAGGGCAGCGTTACCTATTTATATTTTACCACAATATTTGAAAATGTCAAAGCCAAATTCGCAAAAAAGACTAAAATCGTTAAATCATCTTAATTTGAACATTGATTATTAGCTAAATTGCACAACGGTTCCCGGGGCACCGAAAACGATTAAGTGTCCAAATGTAACAGAATTTTTAACCCGTGCGATTTTTGGCTTTAAAGTGAGCATCCGCCGGAAGGGGTTTACAAAAAAATCCTGCTTTTGGCAAAGCGGTATCTCCTTGACAAAGAGGCCGATGAATGGTATTATTAAATAGGTAACGATCTTCCCGCCCTGCGGCGTCATGGGCGGTATGAAAGGAGGGCTCCGGATTGAGAAGACTTGCGGCTGTACTGCTGTGCGCGGCTCTGCTGCTGCTTTCGGGCTGTTCGCTCAACCTGCCCCAGACCGGCAAAGGCGACCTCGACGACAGCTCCGGGGGAGAGTTCATAGTCGGCATAAACAACGGCATAAACGACCCCAGCACCGAACAGGGCGTGATCTATGACCGCTGCGGCGTTAAGATAAGGCTGGCTGAGATACAGAACATGGTGGCGCGGTTCACCTACGAGAACACCACCGATCAGCTGCTGCGCCTCTACGACCTCTACACTGCGGCGGACGGCACCGTGATGAGCGATATGTCCCTGACCGGCATCGAGCTGAAGCCCAATTCCGGTGTGCAAGAGCTCACCACCCTGAAAATAAGCGGCATCAGCACCTTCCGCATCAAGCTCTACCTATGCTCCGAGGACTATGAGACCATTGAAGACAGCATTGCGGAGCCTGTGGAGATAACCTTCTCGGACAAGCTGAGCCTGCCCTCAAAGCGGCTCTACACCCTGATCTATGACGACAGCAACGTGAAGCTCGGCTTGAAGGGCGTGAGCTACAAGGAGGATTCCCAGGTCGTCACCCTCGACCTCTACCTTGAGAACAAGACCGACAAGGATCTGGTATGTTACACTCTCGGCGCCGAGTGCGTCCACGAGGACTACTACGCCTCATTCAACTGCGCCGTACCTGCAAAGGGCAGGAACGACTGCCGCATGAGGGCATCCACCTCCAACAACACTATCTTCCCCTCCGACCTGGACAGCATCACCTTCAAGCTGGTGGGAGTGGAGGCGGACAATTACCTCAGGTTAGGCAAAGACACTTTATTCCTGGCAGAGGATCTCACTATCCTGCTGCCCAAGGCGGGGCGCCCCTCCTACGAGATACCCGACACCATCGAGACAAAGATGACCCCTGCCGAATATCTGAGATCGGCAACGAACGACGGTGATCTGCCCTATCTGCCGGCGTTGAAAAACAGCACAGACACTCTGATCTTCGACGACGGTCAGGTATACCTCGAATACATCGGCGGCTATCAGGAACCGCTGGACGACGGACTCAACGATTACTACTTCTGTTTCCTCTGCCGCAACCAGCTGAAAAAGCGCATCAAGCTGGAGCCCTACGGCATACTCAACGGCGGCACGGCGGACTTCTACGGCAATTACGAGATCGCGCCCATGACCGAGGAATACTTCGCGGTCAGCGGCGACAGCTTCGACCCCGGGCTGTTCAAACAGCTTTCCGACGTGCATCTGCGCTTTGACGTGCGCTACGACGACGGCAAGTACGACGGCAGCTCATTCATCACCTCCACCGAGGTGTTCAATATGCTGTTCGGCGACGAGCCCTACCGTCCCGGCGTGCCGGAGGGAGCTAAGCTGCTCTGCTCCGACGACAGCTGCGACATCTACCTGCTGAAACAGGACTACTCCGAGTCGATGGAGCGGTTAAAATTCTATCTGTATGCGGTGAACAAGACCGACAGTTTCTTCCGCATCACTGCCGAGGCTCCCTCCATAGAGGGCAGCTCCGCGACTGGCAGCGTCGGGATATACAGCGGCACCACCGGCACAGGGAGCATCTATCTGCGAAACCCGGAGGGACATCTTTCGGAGTCGGACGCAGAGGGTCTGACCCTTAAATTCACCGTCTCCGATGCCAACGGAGATCCTGTCACTGCCTTAGAGGGAACATTATGAGGATAAAGCTCAACAAAAACCGCATCGCGCTGCTCATCATCTTCGGCGGATGCATCATACTCAATATCGCGGCGTGGCTGTCAAAGGGCTTCTGCGACTGGTACGGCGCGAACATCCAGCCGATACTGTACAACGCCTTCGGCAGACCCATATCACTGCTGCCCTTCTCTTTGGGCGAGTTCATGATAATGGCGCTCATAGTCATCATACTGGTAACGCCGATCTCGCTGCTGCTCCTGCTGATCTTCCTCAAGGGCCGCCGCAGGCTGGTGCTGAAGATCTACGGCCTGGTGTACATATGGATACTGGCGTTCATCGTGCTTACCGAGACTCTTAACTGTTTCATACTCTACCACCGCTCCACCTTCGGAGAGACCTACGGCATCCCCACCGCCGAGCACACCAACGCCGAGCTTGTGGAGCTGTGCGACTATCTTATGGTCAACACCAACGACCTGGCGGCTCAGGTGCAGCGCGACGAGGACGGAAAGTTCATCCTCACCGCCGACCTTGACGAGACCGCCCGCAGCGCCATGGCTGCCCTGGCGGACGAGTTCCCGCAGCTCGGGGGGTACTACGTTACTCCAAAGGCGATAATCAACTCATACTTCATGAGCCAGCAGTATCTTATGGGGATATACTTCCCCTTCTCTTTTGAGGCAAACTACAACGAGCAGATGTACCCCTCCAACCTGCCCGAGACCGTCTGTCACGAGCTTGCCCACACCAAGGGCTTCATGCTGGAGGACGAGGCGAACTTCATCGCCTTTCTCGCCTGCGACCGCTGCGACAACGTGGAGTACAAATACAGCGCCTATCTCAGAGCGCTGAAATACGTGCTTTCAGAGGTCAAGGACAACTGCTCCGACGAGGACATCGACCATGTTTACTCCCTGATGAGCCGGGACGTTGCGGTGGATATCAAGGGCAACTCGGACTACTGGAAAAGCGTTCAGGAGAGCGACGAGGGACTGCTGCCCTCAAAGACCGTGGCGGCGGTATCGGATGCGGCTATGGAGGCCTCGCTGAAAATGAACGGCGTCGCCGACGGCAAAAAGAGCTACGGCCGCATGGTAGACCTGATGCTCAATTACGGTATAGGAAAGAAATGATGTTATGACTTACTGCTATACGACAAGCTCCCCTGCTGAGACCATAGCTCTCGGCAGGCGGATAGGTGCGCTGCTGAGAGGCGGGGACTGCCTTGCCTATGTGGGCGGTCTCGGTGCGGGCAAGACCACCATGACCCGCGGCATAGCCCTGGGCATGGGGCTCGAGGACGACGTCACCAGCCCCACCTTTGCTCTGGTCAACGAATACCGGGGGACGGGGCTTACGCTGATACACTTCGATATGTACCGGATAACCTCCCCGGCAGATCTGGAGACTACCGGCTTTTTCGACTACATGGACGAGGACACGGTGCTGGCAGTGGAGTGGAGCGAGAACATATCCGACGCCATCCCGCCGGGGACTGTGTACATCAGGATAGAACGCACCGGAGACGACACCAGAAAGATCACGATAGACGGAGATGAACGCTTTGCTGACATTGGGGATCGAGACCTCGGGTAAGGTCGCCTCCGCCGCCATAGCGGACGGAGAGCGGCTGATCGCCGAGAGGATACTCTACACCAGGCTGACCCACTCGCAGATAATTCTGCCGATGGTACAGGAGATGCTCGCGGAATGCGGGCTGAGCTTCAAGGAGCTTGAAGCCGTGGTATGCGCGGCGGGGCCGGGTTCCTACACCGGGCTTCGCATAGGCATAGCCGCATTAAAAGGCATAGTCATGGGGGCGCCGCACCTGAAATGCGCGGCAGTCTCCACGCTGGAGGCCCTTGCGTGGGGCTGTGCGGCCTTCCGGGGCAGGATAGTCCCGGTGATGTATGCAAGGCCGCAGATAGTCTACGCCGGGGAATACGAAAGCGCCGGGGGCATCACCGCCCTTTCGGAGGACAGGGTGGTAAACGAGAAAGAGTTCTTCGGCGCCCTTGACGTATCAACGCCGGTGCTGCTGACAGGCGACCGCGCCGCGGAGATAAAGGGGCTCTACTTTGCTGACGAGCCCAACGTGCTGCTGCCGCCGCCCACTCAGCGCTTGCAGAAGGCATCGGCGCTGTGCGAGGCCTTCCTTGCCGACCCTGCCCGGGCAGTCCCGCCGGAGGCGCTGGAGGCAAGCTACCTGCAAGCCACCAAGGCCGAGAAGGACAAGGCGCACAGGGATCAGTAAGGAAACATATAATAATGGAGGTAACTGTTATGAAGATAGCAATAGGCAACGATCACGCCGCACCGGAGCTCAAGCTGGCGGTCAAGGCGCATCTGGAAGATAGAGGCTTTGAGGTCACTGACGTGGGCTGCGCCGCCGGCGAGCGCTGCGACTACCCCGACAAGGCCGCCGAGGTCTGCGCTCTGGTAACGAGCGGCGAATGTCAGCTGGGAATACTCATCTGCGGCACCGGACTGGGTATGTCCTACGCCGCCAACAAGATAAAGGGCATCCGGGCAGCCTGCTGCTCAGACTATTTCTCCGCAAGGCTCTCCCGGGAGCACAATGACGCAAATGTCCTTTGTTTCGGCGCAAGAGTCGTGGGCGAGGGTACTGCCCTCGACCTGGTGGATATCTTCATCGACACCCCTTTCTCCGGCGACGAGCGGCATCAGAGAAGGATCGACAAGATAACCGCCCTGGAAGGCTGATACCGGGGCCGGTTTAGTATCCCCATAAACGTTAATATATTATGAACAATCCCCGCGCACTCTTGCAGTGCCGGAGATCTCTGTGTTATAATGAACAAGTTAAAACAACACCCCAAAAGGAGTAAAAGAATATGTCAAACTCAGAGATGATCATGCTGTGCGCGATAGGTCTCTACATGGCCTTCACGCTTTTCATCGGCATCAAGAGCTCCCGTGAAAACAACAACGTCGGGGATTTCTACCTCGGCGGACGCCGCCTCGGACCTATCGTAACTGCGATGAGCGCTGAAGCCTCTGACATGAGCGGCTGGCTGCTGATGGGTCTGCCGGGCGTGGCTTACCTCTCCGGCATCGCCGACGCAGGCTGGACGGCTATCGGCCTTGCCATAGGCACCTATGTGAACTGGCTGCTGGTGGCCAAGAGGCTCAGAAAGTACTCCGCCAAGTGCGAGGCTATCACGGTCCCCGATTTCTTTGCTGCACGTTACAGAGACAAAACCAACATCCTTGTGGGCGTGGCGGCAGTCATCATCGTGGTGTTCTTCATCCCCTACACCGCTTCCGGTTTCTCGGCCTGCGGTAAGCTGTTCTCGTCGCTGTTCAACATCGACTACCACATCGCTATGATAATCAGCGGCATCGTTATCCTGAGCTACACCTCCCTCGGAGGCTTTCTTGCTGCCTCCAAGACCGACCTGGTGCAGAGCATCGTTATGTCGATAGCGCTCGTTATCGTGCTGAGCTTCGGTATCGGCTCGGCAGGCGGCATCGGTGAGGTCATCGACAACGCCAAGAGCCTCCCCGGCTACCTGGGCATGACCACCTCCTACGACGCAGCCGCAGACGCCTCCTCGGATTACGGTTTGCTCACCATCATCTCCACTATGGCCTGGGGCCTCGGTTACTTCGGTATGCCCCACATCCTGCTGAGATTCATGGCTATCGAGGACAGCCGCAAGCTCAAGCTCTCCCGCCGCATCGCGTCTGTATGGGTAGTTATCTCCCTGGCTGTTGCTACTTTCATCGGCGTTATCGGTCTGGCGATGTCCAAGGCCGGCGAGATCCCTCAGCTTGAAGGCTCCGACAGCGAGACCGTCATCGTCAAGATCGCCCACACCCTCAGCGACTACAACTACCTGTTCGCATTCGTGGCAGGTATCATCCTGGCGGGTATCTTCGCAAGCACCATGTCCACCGCCGACTCCCAGCTGCTGGCTGCCTCGTCGAGCGTATCCGAGAACATCATCGGACGTGTCTTCGGCGTCAAGCTCAGCGCCAAAGCTCAGATGCTTGCCGCAAGGATCACCCTTGTCGTAATTGCTGTCATCGGCATCATCCTGGCCTGGGATCCCAACAGCTCGGTATTCAAGATCGTATCCTTCGCCTGGGCAGGCTTCGGCGCCACCTTCGGCCCCGTAATGCTGCTGGCGCTGTTCTGGAAACGCTCCAACAAGTGGGGCGCTATGGCAGGTATGCTCACCGGCGGCGCTATGGTCTTCATCTGGAAGTTCGCTATCTCCAAGGCCGGCGGCGTCTTCGCCATCTATGAGCTGCTCCCGGCGTTCATCTGCGCCTGCCTGGTGAATGTGATCGTTTCACTTCTCACCCCCGCTCCCGAGCAGGAGATCCTGGACGAATTCGAGGCTGTGAAGGCAGAAATAAAAGAATAATATTCTCTCTCCCGGAGCAGTGCATATGCGCTGCTCCGGGATTTTTATGCTCTTACGGCAGCTGTGATATGCCATTATATGAGGATATTATCCTTGCTGTCTCAAAAATATGCATTTTGTATGTAAAAATAGAACAATTCTCCAAACTCCGCCGCAAACCGTTGAACCTGATGCTGTTATGTGATATGCTGTTGACGTCAGCACAGGATACGGACTTTCGGGGAGGTTTTTTATATGAAGATACTGTTCATCGGCGGCACCGGCACTATCAGCATGGCGATCACAAAGCTGCTCGCTGAGCGCGGCGACGAGCTGTGGCTGCTCAACCGCGGCAATCGCAACGGCGCCCTTCCGCCGAACGTCAAAACTATGACCGTTGATATCGGTGACGAGCAGGCCGCCGCCGCAGCCCTCGGAGACATGACCTTCGACTGCGTGGGTGAGTTCATCGGGTTCGTGCCCTCCCAGCTGGAGCGGGACTACCGGCTGTTCAAGGGCAGGACTAAGCAGTTCATCTACATCAGCTCCGCCTCGGCCTATCAGAAGCCGCCCAAGAGCTACATCATCACTGAGGAGACCCCCTTGGAGAACCCCTACTGGGAGTACTCCCGCAACAAGAAGGCCTGCGAGGACTACCTGATGAAGCTTTACCGCGAAGAGGGTTTCCCTGTTACCATAGTACGCCCCAGCCACACCTACGACGAGCGCAGCGTGCCTCTCGGGGTACACGGAAACGGCGGCAGCTGGCAGGTGGTCAAGCGCATCATGGAGGGCAAGCGGGTCATCATCCACGGCGACGGCAGCTCCCTCTGGACTGTCACCCATAATTCTGATTTCGCAAAGGGCTACGCCGGGCTCATCGGCAGGCCGGAGGCCATCGGGCAGGCATTTCACATCACCTCCGACGAGAGCGTGAGCTGGAACTGCATATATCAGGCCATTGCCGACGCTTTGGGTGTTGAGCTGAAACCCGTCTATGTGTCCTCTAAGATGCTGGCTGACATGAGCGACTACGACCTCACCGGCAGCCTCATCGGAGACAAAGCAAACTCGGTGGTCTTCGACAACTCCAAGCTCAAGGCGATTGTGCCGGATTTCAAGGCTGAGATCAGCGCCGCCGAGGGCATAAAGATGACGGTCAGACACATCCTCGAACACCCGGAGCTGCAAAAGGACGACCCGGAGTTCGACCTCTGGTGCGACCGGGTCATCGACGCCATGGAGCGTGCGACAGAAGACGTATAAAAGAAAGGGGCTGCCTCAGCCCCTTGTTGTCGTTAAAAAGGAGATACGATAATGTTTCAGATCAAATGGCTGTGGCACAACCTGAGGGGCTACCGGGGGGTATATATCACGGCGCTGTTTTTGTCGCTGGTATGCAACGCGCTGCACCTGACCACCCCCTATTTCAGCTCCCGCATAGTTGACGAATACCTCACCGCCGACAACGCCATAGAGCGCCTTGCCTCCGACCGCAGCGGCCTCATCATGCTGCTGGCGGCTATGCTGGGCTTTACCCTGCTGCGCACCGTGACCCAGTACGCCTGCAATATGACCTACGAGATATCCTCACAGGGCATGATCTACCGTATGCGCAACCACCTGTTCAACAGGGTGCTCACTCAGGACATGGAGTTCTACGACACCCACCGCACCGGCGACCTCATGACCCGCCTCACCGGAGACCTGGACATGGTGCGGCACACCGTTTCCTGGGTCATCAAGGGCTTTGTGGAGTCGGTATCGCTGTTCACCGCGTCAATGGTGTACTTCTTCATCATCAACTGGAAAATGGCGCTGATGCTGCTGGCGGTGACGCCCTTTATCTTCTTCATGACCTTCCTGTTCAAGAAGGTGGCGGGGCCGGTGTATGTGGCGCTGCGTGAAAAGCTGGCCAAGCTCAACACCGACGCTCAGGAGAACATCTCCGGAAACCGGGTGGTAAAGGCCTTTGCCCGTGAGGACTACGAGATAGACAAGTTCGAGAAGGCCAACGGCGAGTTCTCCGCTGCCAACAAGAAAGCGGCGCTGCTGTGGCTCAGATTCGCCCCCTACATGGAGAGCTTTGCAAACCTGCTCTCAGTGATAATGCTCGTTGGGGGAGGACTGTTCCTCATCAAGGGGCAGATCACCATGGGAGACTATATCGCTATCTCCGGGCTGATCTGGGCGATCTCCAACCCCATGAGGATGCTGGGTATGTACGTCAACGACTTACAGCGGTTCATGGCCTCGGCTATGAAGATAATCGATATCTACTACGCCCGCCCCATGATCCTCGACCGGGAGGACACCGTGGATGCCGACCCTGCCCATGCGGGCGAGGTGGAGTTCAGGAACGTCACCTTCCGCTTCGGTGAGAAGACCGTGCTGGACAACGTTTCCTTCAAGGCCGCCCCCGGCGAGACTATCGCTATCATGGGCGAAACCGGTTCCGGCAAGACCACCCTCATAAATCTTATCCCCCGGTTCTATGACCCGGAAAGCGGCGAAGTGCTGGTGGACGGCGTGAACGTCCGTTACCGCAGGCTCAAGGATCTCCGGAGCAGCATCGGCATGGCTACGCAGGACGTGCTGCTGTTCTCGGATACCATAGACGGCAACATCGCCTACGGCAGCTCTGATATGCCGGAGGAAGAAGTCAAGAAATACGCCCGGCTTGCGGCGGCTGACGGCTTCATCCGGGAGACCGCCGACGGCTACGATACTATCATCGGCGAGCGGGGCGTGGGTCTCTCCGGCGGTCAGAAGCAGCGCATCTCTCTGGCGAGAGCTCTGGCGATACGCCCCTCCCTGCTGATACTGGACGACACGACCTCAGCAGTGGACATGGAGACCGAGCATCACATTCAGGAGAGCCTGAAAAACCTGGACTTCCCCTGCACCAAGATCATCATAGCCCAGCGCATATCCTCCACCAAGGACGCCGACAGGATAATCGTTCTGGAAAACGGCAGGATCAAGGAGACCGGCACCCATGAGGAGCTTGTGGCTCTCGGAGGCTATTACAGCGAGGTCTACCGGCTGCAAAGCGGCCTCGGCGCAAAGGAGGCGGTATAAATGGCACGCAACCGCTACGACATAGACGAGGTGCTGGAGACCCCCTTTGACATGGGGCATTTCAAACGTTCCTTCAAGTACATGAAAAAATACCGCCGCAAGATGATCTTCGCGCTGATACTCAGCATTTTCGCGGCGCTGTCGGGGCTGCTGGGGCCTATCATCACCAAGTACGCCCTGGACCATACCGTCCCCGAAGGCAAGGTAGGACAGCTGTGGCTGCTGGGCGGACTGCTGATGCTGACCTTTGCGGTGTCGGTGATCTTCTCCAATATCCGCGCCCGGATAATGACTGTGGTGGGTCAGGACATGATCTACGATATCCGTTCCGACCTCTTTGCGCATTTGCAGGAGCTGCCCTTCTCCTACTACGATGACCGCCCCCACGGAAAGATACTCATAAGGGTGGTAAACTACGTAAACTCGGTATCAGATATGCTCTCAAACGGCGTTATCAGCGTGATACTGGAAATGCTCAACATACTGTTCATCACCGTATTCATGTTCATCGTGGACGTCAAGCTCTCGCTGATAGTGCTGGCGGGCGTACCGCTGTTCGCGCTGGTGATCTTCGGCATCAAGAGGCGTCAGCGCCGCGCCTGGCAGGACGTCTCCAACAAGAGCTCCAACCTCAACGCCTACCTGCAGGAGAACATCGTGGGCGCAAGAGTGACCCAGATCTTCACCCGGGAGGAGGAGAACGCCGCGATCTTTGACCGGCTCTCCAACAAGTACCGCAAGAGCTGGATGCGGGCGGTGTCCTATTCGCATCTGGTGTGGCCTGCCACCGACAATATCTCCACCCTTGTGCGGGCGGCGATATTCTTCACCGGGCTGCTCATCATGACCCCCGCCTCGGTGACACTCGGCACTATCGCCGCCATGACCGGCTATGCATCCCGGTTCTGGCAGCCGATCATGAACCTCTCCAACCTGTTCAACAACTTCATCAACAACATCGCCTACTTAGAGCGCATCTTCGAGACCCTTGACGAGCCCGCCACTATTGCAGATAAAGAAAACGCCCATGACCTTGGCGAGATCAGGGGCGACGTGAGCTTCAAGGATGTGACCTTCGCCTACGACAAGGGCGTAAACGTCCTCGAGCACGTTTCCTTTGACGTCAAGGCCGGCGAGAGCATCGCCTTTGTAGGCCCCACCGGTGCGGGCAAATCCACTATCGTGTCGCTGATATCCCGGTTCTACGACCTTTCCGGAGGCTGCATCACCATCGACGGACAGGACATCAGTCAGGTGACGCTGCGCTCCCTGCGCTCGCAGATGGGCATAATGCTCCAGGACAGCTTCATTTTCAGCGGCACTATCGCCGACAACATCCGCTACGGCAGGCTGGACGCCGCCATGGACGAGATAATCGAGGCCAGCCGGGTCGTCCGGGCCGACCAGTTCATCAAGGAAATGGAGCGGGGCTACGAAACCGAGGTCAACGAGCGGGGCTCCAAGCTCTCCGGCGGGCAGAAGCAGCTCATCTCCTTTGCCCGGACGCTGCTCTCAGACCCAAAAATACTCGTCCTCGACGAGGCCACCTCATCCATTGACGCCCGGACGGAGCGGCTCTTGCAGCAGGGTCTCGACGAGCTGCTTAAAGGCCGGACCAGCTTCATAATCGCCCACCGCCTCTCCACGATAAAGCGCTGTGACCGCATCATGTATGTGGATCACCGGGGCATCACCGAGTCCGGCTCCCATGAGGAACTCATGGCAAAGAAGGGCGACTACTACAAGCTCTACACCTCACAGATGATATAAAAAATGCGCGAGGCAGGTATTCCTGCCCCGCGTTTTGTTTTACTGCTGCTCAGCCTGCTGTGCCTTCTCGATATCCTCTGTAAGCTCTTTGTTCTGACTCTCGGTCAGCAATTCAAGCTTATCGGTATAATCGAATACCGAGGTGTCCGTCACGTTGTAGTACTGACCGTTGATCTGGATATTGGCGTTGGAGTACTTGGTGCTGCATATATTCACAGCTGTGCCGTTGAACTTGAAGTACAACTCTCTCATGTAGGGCTGGTCGATCTCGGTGCCCACATCGCTCACCGGCTGATAGCCTGCGGCGAGGAACCCCTCATACCACTTGCGCAGTACGCTCAGGTCTTCTTCGGGTATCAGGCCATTTGTGCCCCAGTATTCGGTAAAGTTGTAGATGTTGAGCTTTGAAGCGCTCTCTGCCCAGTAGTCGTCCAGTATGCTTTCAAGGAATCTCTCGGCTTTGTCACAGCGGCAGTATTCGTCGTTGATCTTAAGCGGCGCTCCCGCAAAGTCGGAGTATTCCACCGATATAGTCTCGCCGTCCATTTCGATCTCTATGCCGTTTATATTTCCGAACAGCTCCGCAGAGCCCGCAACGTCGATATGCTCTCTGTCGGCAATTGCCTCCTTGAGCTCGTTGAACTGCTCCTCGGTGAAATCGAAGGAGCCTCTCCCCTTCTTGGCATACCATTCGCCTGTGAACAGCTTGGTATGTCTCGTACACCAGCCGGTAACGTTAGTGAGCGACTCCGTGACATATTCGGGCATCTCCCCGAAGGTCAGGCCGTCGGCAGGGTCGGGGTACTGGCCTACATAGCCGCCGCTCTTGCTGTGCCACTGAGCGCAGAGGGGTTTCAGATGAGCGTCGATAAAGAAGCTGATCTCTCCGCCTGCCCCCCCGAAGATCGGAGCGTCGTTAAGGCTTTTGAGATACTTGACCATATACTCGGGAATACCCTCGCTGGTGCCGTCGATGTTATCGAGATCCACGGTGAACTGTCCTTTGGGGACTTCGGAGATCTTGCCGTCGCTTAACATGTCTGCGCAGACCCCGTGTGTCGTAGTGAATACCAGCTTTGCACGGGCATTGGCGACGGTCTTTTCATCGTCGTTTGACGGAAGGCTCTCAGGCTGCTGTTCGCTGCTGTTGAACACCTGCGCCATGGGTCCGATGTGCTTTGCCGCTCCCAGGTAGGTCAGCACTCCCCCGGTGGTGATGACCAGCGCCAGCACTGCCGCCAGAGCGCCGAGGCCTCCGCGCTTGACCCTCACCGGCTTGCCGGAGGGCTTGACTTCGGGCTCATCGGATCCGGGCGTATAGGCGATGCTCTCATGCTCATTTTTCACATAGCTTTCTTCTGCTTTCACCGGCTCAGGCGCCGGGGTTTCAGGGATGACTGCCCTGATGCTTTCGTTTCTGTCCATATCGGTACCTCCTGTCATCTCCTCAAGAGGGATACCCTTAAGCATTTCATCAATATATCTCATAGAAGTATTCCTCCCTTCAAAAGTGCCTCACGCAGACTGCGCTTGCGTTTATGCAGGATATACTCCACGCGGCTCTCTGTGATGCCGCAGCGCCTTGCGATCTCTGCGTAGGTCAGGCTGTAATAGAAACGTCCGATGAAGACCTCCCTGTCGGGAGAGGGCATGGATCTTATGCACTCAGCGATGATGCGGCGGTTGTGCTCGGCGGCGCCGGGGTCGGAGAAGTCCGCCTCCACGCCCAGGTCGCGCTCGTCATCGGGCAGGGGTTCGGTGGCGGAGAGAGTGCGCAGCTTGTTGATAGTACAGCTCCGGCCTATCATGCAGATGTAGTTTTTGAGGCTGCCCCGGGCGAGGTCTATCTCCCTGCGGTTTTTCCAGAGCTTGTAAAAGGTATCCGAAGCCACTTCCTCGATATCCTCCTCGTTTGTGAGCATCGCCGCGGCTATGGACTTCACCAGCCTTGTATACTTGCTCATGGCGGCAGTGAGCCCTTTCTCGTCGTCACCGCGCAGCAGCGCTGTTATCTTTTCATCGGTCATTTCATCACCGTCCTTTGAAGGTACCTCCGGGCGTCCGGTACACGCCCTCAAATGCATTTCACCCTTATATACACGCATCAAGAGGCGTTATCCGTAAAGCAGAGCTGAACTTTTTGTGAACATATCGTTAATCCGACTCGTGCAAAACAAAAACAGGGCTGTTTATGCAACAGCCCTGTTATAACTGACTTGGATCAAACGCCGTACTTGGCGGTGTTCACCTTGATACCAACGCCCATAGTCGAAGCAACGACTACGCTCTTGAGGTACTGACCCTTTGCAGCGGCAGGCTTGGCCTTAACGATAGCGTCGAGCAGAGTGTTGAAGTTCTCCTCGAGCTTCTCAGCGCCGAAGGAAGCCTTGCCGATGGGGCAGTGGATGATGTTGGTCTTGTCGAGACGGTACTCGATCTTACCGGCCTTAGCATCGGTAACAGCCTTAGCTACGTCGGGGGTAACGGTACCGGCCTTGGGGTTCGGCATAAGTCCGCGGGGTCCGAGGACCTTACCGAGACGGCCTACAACGCCCATCATATCGGGAGAAGCAACGACAACGTCGAACTCCATCCAGTTTTCCTTCATGATCTTGTCAACGAACTCCATGCCGCCGACATACTCAGCGCCTGCTGCCTTTGCAGCCTCAGCCTTGTCCTCCTTGCAGAACACAAGAACTCTTACGCTCTTACCGGTTCCGTTGGGAAGTACAACAGCGCCTCTTACCTGCTGATCAGCGTGACGGGAGTCAACGCCGAGACGGATGTGAGCCTCAATGGTCTCATCAAATTTAGCCTTAGCACCCTTAGCTGCAATATCAAGAGCCTCAGGAGCGTCATACAGCTTGGATCTGTCAACGAGCTTTGCTGCGTCAACATACTTCTTGCCATGTTTCATTAATTTTTCCTCCTTGATTAGTGGTGATACCGTATCCGCGGCTTCGGACACGGTTAGCGGAATAATCCTCCCACCTTATAAACGGTACTCTTAATCTACGACAGTTACGCCCATCGAACGGCAAGTGCCGGCGATCATGCTCATAGCGGACTCAATGTTTGCAGCATTGAGGTCGGGCATTTTCTGTTCAGCGATCTTCTGTACCTGCTCTTTGGTTATAGTAGCCACCTTGGTCTTGTTGGGTGTGCCGGAACCGGACTCGATCTTGCAGGCCTTCTTGATAAGAACGGCTGCGGGGGGAGTCTTGGTGATGAATGTGAAGGATCTGTCAGCATAAACAGTGATAACAACAGGGATGATAAGACCGATATCGTTCTTGGTCCTCTCGTTGAAATCCTTTGTGAATGCCATGATGTTTACGCCGTGCTGACCCAGAGCCGGGCCAACCGGGGGTGCAGGAGTTGCCTTTCCTGCGGGGATCTGCAGCTTAATGTAGCCAACTACTTTCTGTGCCATCTTTCGCACCTCCATAATTTGTGGTAAGGCGAGCCTTCCGGCTCTCCCACTCTTTTGAAGCGATGACAGTAAGGACCGCGCATTGATTCCAGCACCTGCCCTCCTATATCAACCTTTGCTTCGTGATCGAATGATTTTGCGCTTGTCAGCGCGGCTTATTCCGCAGCTCTTACGTCGGACGCGGGGAGCTTTACGGGAGTCTGTCTGCCGAGATAGGATACCGTGATCTCAACCTGTGCGTTTTCGTCATCAATATTCGTTACCTCGCCGGAGTAGCCCTCGAACATACCCGAAACAACGTCCACTCTGTCGCCCACCGCAAAGCTGATCTTCGCCTGAGCCGTCTTGGTCTCGCCGGTCTCGATGCCGAGTGCGGCGACCTCCTTTTCGGTCAGCGGAACTGGCTTGGAAGCGGGGCCGACAAAGCCGGTAACGCCTCTTGTGTTCCTTACGATATACCACGAATCATTCGTGACGATCATCTTGACGAGGACGTAGCTGGGGAACAGCTTTCTTTCCTTTTCCTCGACCTTACTGTCCTTTTCCTCGGTGTAGATCTCCATGGGGATCTTTACCTCGCAGATAAGGTCTTCGAGCTTACGGTTCTTAACAACCTTTTCGATATTCTGCTTTACGTTGTTCTCATACCCGGAATAGGTATGCACAACGTACCACTTTGCTTCTTCAGCCATAGTTAGATACCTCCGTCAATGCTGTCTTAAACCGTGTTTGCCTCAGCTTCCTATTCTGAGCAGAGCCTGGATAGCGGCAGCGAGGCCGGTGTCGATAGCGAACAGGAACATACCGGTTATCACCATGACGGTCATAACTACGCCGGTGTTGTTTACGACCTGCTTCCTGCTCGGCCATACTACCTTCTTGATCTCACTCTTGAGATCCTTGAAGTACTTCTTCAAACCGCCCTTTTTCTTTTCCTTTTCGGGCTTTGCAGACTTTGCAGCCTTGGAGTCAGCTTCTTTTTTAGCCATTCTTACCCTCCTCGGACATTACTTGGTCTCTTTGTGAAGAGTGTGCTTCTTGCAGAACTTGCAGTATTTGTTCATCTCAAGTCTGTCAGGGTCATTCTTCTTGTTCTTCTTAGTGTTGTAGTTGCGCTGCTTGCACTCTGTGCAGGCGAGTGTGATCTTAACTCTCATTTTCGGCACCTCCAAACGAAATTTGCGCCCGACGAGAACATACCGGGCACAGTCTGCCTCCCTCGTGACCCGCTGCTCCTTGTTGAGCGGCGGTATGAGGCCAACGGATATTCACGCGCCTTTCCAAAACTGCACAGCGTCCCGAAAAAAGCGCACAAAAAAATAGACCTCACAAAGAGGTGATACTATTATAACATATAATCCGCAGCTTGTCAAGGGTTTGGGTGAACTTTCTGTAAATTTTCCCTGCCCTGGAAAAACAAATTCAAAAACCGCACGAACACTTCCCTGCCCGTGCGGCTGTGAGAACTTATTTTGAGTGATCCTTCGGCTCCATGCCGTACCTGCGGTAAAAGGCGGCGATATCCTCCTGCGTCCTGACCAGCTCGGAGCAAAGCAGCTTCTTCGACACCGGGTCATAGAACCCTATGACCGTCTCGCCGGTGCAGACGCTGGCCTCGGTCTTGATTTTCAGCCCCTCGCAGCCCTTGGGCACCGGAGAGGGCTTGAAGCTTTTGAACAGTCCCATCACTTGCCGTCCGAAAGCTCGGAGATGATCTGGATGAAAGCGTCAACGTTGTCGAAGTCCTTGTACACCGAAGCGAACCTTACATAGGCCACCGAATCCAGCTTTTTGAGCCCGGCGAGCACCTTGTCGCCGATCTCGCTGGTGGTAGTCTCGGTCTGCATGGCATTGGCGTAGGTGTTCTCGATATCGTCCACCAGCTCGTTGACCTGCTCCACGCTTACGGGGCGCTTCTTGATAGCAGTCTGGAGGCCCTTGAACAGCTTTGCCTTATCGAAGGGCTCGAAGCTGCCGTCCTTCTTGTAGACCATGAGCAGCGGCTTTTCCACCACTTCATATGTAGTGAAGCGCTTGCCGCAGTTGGTGCACTCGCGCCTTCTGCGCTTTTTTCCCTCGCTGGGGCGGGAATCTATGACCTTGGTATCCTCGAAATTACAAAACGGACATCTCATACTCAAAACTCCTTGACGGCTCAAAAGCCTGACATATTGCGTTTATCTGCGACTAATTATACCATAAATTGTACAGTTTGTCAAGAGACCGCCGAAAAATAATACTTATTCTCTTGTCGGTTTGTCAATGATATGATACAAAGATTTCAAAAAAGTTCACCATTTGAAAGGAAGGCGCTGATATAATCAGCGGGAGACTTCCAGTTCAATGGGCGCATGGGGAATTTATTGTATTTTCTGCTGTGTACAGCAAGC
>JAFXNC010000010.1 GCA_017529875.1 Ruminococcus sp.
ACTCGGGAGTTAATATGCAGATAGTTTGGGATACTATCAAGAATGATCTTGGCGAATTAAAGAACGAAATTGCTGATGCTCTGAGCGATTAAGACTGCATCAGCTTCGCTCATCCTCGCAAACCACGCATTTTCGGGATTTTCTATCCTACATCGTCGTTGCGTCACCCTCAGGTGCTAGTGATCGCAAGGTCGTGTGGGTTCAAGTCCCTTCACCTGCACCAAAGCCCGTATTTACGGGCTTTTTTCTTTTGCCCGTTGACTGCTGTCACAGCCGCACTTGAAGGCAAAGAGCAACCGCTATCTTGAACCACCAACGACATCTCAGTTGTTTCATATCTTCGGAAAAGTAAAACAGGCGTGTTTTTGCGCCTGTTTTTTGTGTTTTCACTCATTAATTTCAGCCTCGCTGTTATCTCCGAGCTTACCATTCATTACAAATTTGATGTCCAGAGTCTTATCTTCATTCTGATGAACCAGGATTTTGTTTACTACCATCCTTACGCTTATATCAGATATGCTCGACGTTAAGGGCGCAGCTGACATCGAGGCTATCAAGGCTATCGACGGCGTTGTAAGAGTAAGAGCTCTTTAATCTGAAAAACAAAATTCCAAACCGATCTCTGCTGAATGCAGGGGTCGGTTTTTTTGTGCAGAAGCTACAGTTTTGCCGCAAAGTGTTGCATATACTACAATATAGCGCAAAGCTGTTGCTTAAACTACATAAATCCGTGAAATTGTCTGTTGAAAAGCCCGTAAATACGTGATATATTATAGATACAGCAAAGAACGAAACAAAAAGGAGGAAAACAAAATGATAACAACACTGTCACTTCTTGGAGGATCAATTGTATTTGGAGCAGCCTTGATTGCATTAAATCAGTATCTGGTTGCACACGCTTCTTAAAAGAATAAAGGAAAAGGAGGAAAACAAAATGATAGCATTTTTCGGCGGATTAGCTGCTTTAACCGGTGTCTTGATCGTAGCAGATATAGTTGTAAGAGTCGTTATGTAAGAAAACAGTAAATAAACGTAACTAAAAGGAGGAAAACAAAATGACAGGATTGGGAGTCGTATGTGTAATAGGTTTCGTAACATTCATTTTCGGAGTAGTACTCTGATAATAAAAACAAATTTAAAAGCGTTCGCAAAATGCACTGCCCCACTTTGTGCGTACAGCACAAAAAGCCCCTATAGTATATTAAATTAAGTAACGAACTGGCTTCGCAATTCAAGCGGAGTCAGTTTTGTATTTGATTGAATACGCTGATTATTATAAAAGTATATGTAAAAATGCGGTGCTTCGTGGCATGAGCCTGCAAAAAGAGGCGACTGCCAAGGTCCGCAACACACTGGTGGGAGGTCACAATGGTTAATCAACGAGCAGACAGAGCAAAGCTGTTTGCACCCTTTGCTGCTGCGATGTGCAGAAGAATCGGAAAGCAGTTAGTATAAAGTCGAGTATTGATTTTTCGTCAGGTCGGAAGCTGACAAATGCATAGCACAGCGTTGCTGCGGCAGGCAGTATATTCATCAAATAGACAAGTGACACCACCGACAGTATCACGCCTGTGCAGATGATAATAAAGTCCCGAACGCTCCAGAACCACAGCTTAATATTGGCTCTCAGGTTTTCGGGGTAGATATATGTTTTCAATTTGCACCTCCAAAACAAAAACAGCCGGGTTTTATCCCGACTGTAGCTACATAGTCTAAATTTACGGCATTGTGATCTCACCTTACAGGTCCTCGTATCTGAGACCGCACAGATGATACTCCTCATCTCTCATGATCTCAAATTGAATGTTGGCTTGTTCAAGCTCGCACAGCAGTGCTTCAAAAAGTTCTCTTGAAGAGTTGCACTGACCTAAAGCGAGAAAGAAGCTGTGATTTATGCATGCGATCTCGCACATAACATCAACTGCGCTTGCTTCCGCAAGGAAATACAGCTCCTTGATATAGGGGTCAAGAGGACCGAAGCTGCGGCTGTTCACATAGGATACCGAGGCAGTCCAGCGGCTTGCCGAGGCTGCTTTGGGAAGCATATCCAGTTTCATTTGCAGCGGCATAGCCTTCAATTTTTCAAAGCCCATTTTTCTCGTTTTTATATACCACGCTGAGTTTTCGGGCTGTGCCTGGAGCATGAGCTGACCTCTTGCCGTAGTGCATGATTTCATTATATCATCAATCTGACGCTCTTTCGGGAAATCAAGCTCGTAGGCATTGGCAAACATTCTGTAATTATCGAAATTGCCCAGCATAGATTTATGGTCTATCGCTACGGACACGGTGACAGTTTTTTCACTTTCGGGATCGGCACGCCTTATTGCCCTTGCGATGAGCACCGCCAGAAGCACATTCGGGCTTCCGTCATTCTCCTTACAGTATTTCATTACGGCATTTTCGGGCAATTTCAGGTAATAGATATGATCCGCTTCAACGTTTCGTGACGGCAGACGGTAATAGTCCTGAGTCGGTACTTTCTGATAGAATGGTTCTTGTATGCTGTCGGTATCTACAGCTGCAAAAGGATCACCTGTTTCAGATGCGGGGATCTCGCTTCCGGGCAGACGAAAGCCCTGAGCAGGAATAGAAATACCCGTTTTTTTGGAAAGATAGACATACAGCAGGCTTTTGAAAAACGGCAATACGCCTGCACCGTCAGTCAGCGTATGGTTTATTTCAAGGCAGATACGGTCTCCTTCATATTTAATTGCTGCAAGGTGATAGTTAGCCTCTTTTGAAGCAAGCTCTATCGGTGCCCAGGTATTTCGCACGGTCATAGGCAATGAATTGGGTACAACAACGATATCGTTACCGTCTATCTTCGCTCTCACATAAAAATAGGGAAAGCGTTCACGAAGCTCCTCTGCAGCTTCTTTCAGCAGCTTTTCATCTATCTGCTCGTCAAGCACTGCTGTAACGCCCATTGTCATCGGGTTTTCCGGCGAGCAGGTACACATAATAGGGTCATAGTAATGTTTAGCCATTTATTTATCCTCCTTTTTTTTCTTCATTATATCATACCTCCCGCTCATTTTCAAGTTCAAAGCATTATAATGTCAGCATGACGGAAGAAAAACTTGTGGGTCTATGCTCTTTTCATTTCTGTCTCCTTTACGCCGATCTGATGGCGTTTCTATTGACAGTACTTCAATGCTGTGATATAATTATTACAAAAACAAATCAGAATTTGTAGGGCTGATGTCGGTGATTATTTGATATAACGTGCTTATCGGCAGATATTGACGATAATAGCCATATGTGGGGTGAATATAAATGATAAAGTGGCTCTTTTTCGATTTGGGGTCTACTTTGATCGATGAAAGTTTATGTACGGAATATCGCTTGAGGGAACTGTTAAAGCAGCCGAATGCGCCTGATCGAAAAACACTGGAACGTCGTATGGTAGAACTTGCAAGAGAAAACAAGCTGCCATATAAGGATTCAGCAAGGGAATACGGACTGAAGACTATTAAGTGGCCAACTCATCTGGAAACGTTGTATAAGGGCGTCCCATATGTATTGAAACAACTGAAGGACAGATATCATTTAGGTGTTATTGCAAACCAAAGCCTGGGAGCAGAACAGCGATTATGTGCTTTTGGGATTCGTGATTACTTTGATGTGATCGTTTCATCGGCGGAAGCGGGAGTCAGCAAACCGGACCCTGAAATATTCACAATGGCATTGAAATATGCCAAGTGTGCTCCGGAAGAGGCATACATGGTGGGAGATCGCTTGGATAATGATATTGAACCTGCCGCAAATATCGGTATGAAGACGATCTGGGTGAGACAAGGTACGTTTTCGTATGGTAATGTGGATCTGATCTGTAATAAACCAAACCATATAGTGAACAGTATAATAGAAACTCTGATCTATCTTAGTAACAATAAGTAAAATGCCCCTGAGCGTTTTGAAATGCTCAGGGGCAAAACTTCTATATGGGTTTCTTTTTAATCTGCGCCCTTGTTTTTGTCCAAAATCCGGCAGACGCACCGTCAACAGGCAGCAAAAACGCCCGCACATCAGTACGGGCGCAATATAGAAGTATCTGATCTCACGGTACGCTGCCTTAGCTCAGCAGTTCCTTCATCGTTTTCATTATCGCCGGAATATCATACGGCTTAGCAAGATGTCCGTTCATACCCACATCCATAGCTGCTCCCCGATCCTCTTCAAAGGCGTTTGCCGTGACTGCTACGATAGGTATCCGGGCTTTCTCCTTCTCTTCAAGAGCACGGATCTGTCTTGTGGCTTCATATCCGTCCATTTTCGGCATCTGGATATCCATAAGTATAATATCATAGTGACCTGCCGGAGCAGATCTCATTTTCTCCACGGCCACCGTTCCGTCGCCTGCAATGTCAACGGAAAAGCCTGCGTCAGTAAGGATATTCTCTGCAAGGATCTGATTGAGCTCGTTGTCTTCTGCCAGCAGAACACGTTTCCCCGAAAAATCAGGCGCAGCTGAAATATCATCCTCTTTCTCAGGCTGTATGTCCTGTGTCTCCGAAAACGGCTGCGACAGCACATTCCTCAGCTCGGACATGAACAGAGGCTTTGAACAGAAGGCTGTCACGCCTGCGGCTTTGGCTTCTTTTTCAATATCTGCCCAGTCGTAGGCTGTCAGTATTATTATCGGAGCACTTTCTCCGATGACTTTGCGGATCCTGCGCACAGTTTCAATACCGTTCAGATCGGGCAGCATCCAGTCGATGATGTATACCCGGAATCCTTCGGCGTGGTCGAGGGCATCCTTTGCGCGTATGACCGCTTCTTTTCCGTAATTTGTCCAGTCGGGCCGCATACCGATCTCGCGCAGCATAGAGCAGACAGACAGACAGGTATCGGTATCATCGTCGGCCACAAGTGCCCGCAGGCCCTGCAGCTCCGGCAGCGGTTCATATTTTGTTGATACGCTGCTGATCCTGCACGGGAGCTCAACTATAAATTCGCTCCCCTTGCCTTCCTTTGAATCGACAGTGATGACACCGCCCATCATATCAATGATGTTCTTGGCGATTGCCATGCCCAGACCTGTTCCCTGTATGCCGCTGACAGTGCTGGTCTTTTCACGGGTGAAGGCTTCAAATATCGTTTTCCGGAATTCCTCGCTCATACCGATACCGTTGTCCTTGATGCGGAATTCAAAATTAGCTATCCCTTCAGCGGGCGAGGGCTTCTCGATGACACGAAAGCTGATCGTTCCTCCCGCAGGAGTAAACTTGATGGCATTGGACAGTATATTGAGCAGTACCTGATTGAGCCGAAGCTTATCCGTTATCACGTCCTCGTGTTTCACATCCTGTGTGTCAATAAACAGATCAAGCTGTTTCGATGTGATATTGGACTGGATGATCGTCCTCAGGTCATGGATCACGTCGGGAAGATGCACTTCCGTTTCTTCGATAGTGACTTTCCCGCTTTCAATGCGGCTCATATCCAGCACATCATTTATGAGCGATAAAAGGTGCTGACTGGATACGGATATTTTCCCGAGATAATCCTGCACCTGTTCTTTGTTGTCAATATTGGAGGCTGCCAGCGCCGTGAAGCCCACAATGGCATTCATAGGTGTGCGGATATCATGAGACATATTGTTCAGAAAAGCAGTTTTAGCACGGCTTGCGTGTTCTGCGGCAATAAGCGCATCCGACAAAGCCTTCTGACTTTCCGCAAGCTCTCTGTTCTTTGCTTCAAGTTCCTTACGTGCTGTTTCTTTTTCTTCGACCTCCTTCTTTTTTCGCCGCACGGCACGGAAAAGCAGAAATA
The DNA here is from genome assembly GCA_017529875.1 of Ruminococcus sp. GTDB lineage: Bacteria > Bacillota > Clostridia > Oscillospirales > Ruminococcaceae > FB2012. Next base: position 5,779 of record JAFXNC010000010.1, read on the forward strand.
CGATAACTGCGGCAATGATAAGAATAACGGTTACCACCATCGCCATGTGATCCCTCAGCGAATCCCAGAAGCTGTAGGAATACAGTCCGCCGGTATACCGGTATGAAATGCTCTGTGTGTAATCGTCTCCCAGTACATTGATCCCTCGGTTGAGAAGCTTCAAAAGACCTTCGTTGCCGATCTTTACGCCGAAACATCTTGAATCGCTGTAACTCGTCTGACGATGAGACAGATCATCGTATTCTTCGTTGCGCAGGATATCGTTTGCCCGAAGGCCGTTCAGTGTCACGCAGCCTGCTTTCCCGTTGAGCAAAGCTTCAAGGCAATCCTCGCTTGACGGATAAAATGTGATCTCCGCATCGGGATAATTCGTTTTCACGAAATAGTACTGCATACGGTTGTTTTCGTTTACGGCAAAATGCTTTGTGGTCTCTTCAGTGAATTCACCTTTATATACCAGCTCCGCAGGGGAGGAAGAAACAGGATTGGACAGATAGATACCGCTCTCTTCGGAGTAATACAGCCCTCCGCCCACAGGGAAAGCCACGTCGGTCTCGCCGGAGTTGACTGCGGCGATCATATCATCGTAATTCTTATATCCGCAGTATGTCACAGTTATATCCTGCATTCCCAGAGCTTTCAGGAAAGCAGGGACGATGTCTTTGACGGTTCCCGTCACTTCACCCTGATCGTCCTTGTCGCTGTAGGGCAGATAATTCTCCAGATATCCGATACGGAGAGATGTATGAGTGTTCATCCACTCCCGCTCGGCCTGCGAGAACGCTCTTGCGGTAACGCTGACAGAATAGTATTTGGCTTTCAGCAAATTCAGATAATTGGGTTCTTCGGCAGATAGCAGCGTCTGAGCGGAATTCAATTCAGTCAAAAGGTCCTGCCGGCCTTTGTTTACGCACAGATAATAATCTGACGTGCCGAAAACGGTCAGAACTTCCGAATGCTCTCTGCCGTGGGCACCGTCGCTCTCTGCGGCAAGCACATCAACTTCATGTGAATCGAAGGCGCTGAACAGCTGTGTATAGTCAGAATACTTAACAACATCGGCGTCTATATGATTGTTATCGAGATAACTGTTCAGAGTACCTACCATTGCGCTGTCCAGTACGCCGATCTTTATGCCGTTAAGAGTAGCGACATCCGCAGTGATATTTATATCCTCGTCGTGCTTGACAAGGTAATAAGACTCGTTTCCCATTTCAGCATCGGGATAACCGATCAGTTCAGCCCTGTCTTCACGCCAAGCGAGCCCTGCCAACAGGTCTATCTTGCCGTCGATAAGCATCTGATAGAGTTCACTGAACTCTCCGTAGACATAATCATATTCCCATCCGGTATATTCCGAGAGCTTTCTGTAGTATTCGTAGGCATAGCCGCTTTTTACTTTGCCATTTCCTGCTCCCTCCTGAAAGATCTCATTCTCATAATATCCGACGCGGACAGTCTTTGTTTCGGTATCGGCATATACAGCAGCAGGAAAAGCTGCGACCATGATCACGACCGCACAGGCAAAAGAAACAAGCCTCAGCAGTGAGATTCTGAGGTGAACGTTCCTGATATGTTTCATTACCTTTCCTCCTTGACAGCACAGAAGAATAATATAGCTTCGCCCGAACAGAGGGCGATTCGTTAACGTCGGATGATCCTATTACTATTGTATCACATATTCCGGAAAATGGAATAGTTTACCCTGAAAATTTACAAATTGATCTCAGACGGAGACCGGTCTCAGCAGCTGTGTCTATACTGTCCCATTTCTTAGAAAACAAGATCTGGTCATTCAGTTTCGCTTTCCGCCCGCGATCAATACACCTCCGTGGCAGTCTACATTACCGCAAACCGCGCATTTTCGCCCTTTGCGGTATGTCATCAACGTTACATCACCCTCAGGTGCCAGTGATCGCAAGGTCGTCAAGCATCTGTAAGATGCTTTGTTCAACGTCCCTTCACCTGCACCAGTGCACAACGTGCACCACGCAATGCCGCCTTTTGGGAGTTTCCAAAAGGCGGCAGCTTTTGTTTGACGGCGGGACTTTCATTTTGTTCAAAGCCATAATTGATATCAACGTATCATCAACCCCTCTTGACAGTGTCAAAATCGTCGAAGTTAAGGCAATACCGCACAATCCCTGTGCGTCAGATGCGCCGTCCAGGTTTTCGTCAGATTACCTAAATTCGACGCAGGCTTGCTGGCGCAAGTCAAGGAGAATTTGGGTAATATGACGGAAAGCTGGCAAGCAGATGACGTGCAGAGGCGTTAGCCGTGGGTTGTGCGGTGTTGCCTTAATATACTCGCATTCTTAACCATTCTCATTATGTATCTCCGGGCGCAGAGCAAAATCTGCGCCCTGTTTTTATGCAAAAATCGACAGACTCACCGTAAAAGCTCACGACACGTCAATACCAACTTTGCAGTATTAAATCTTATCCTACACCTCTACAAGTGAACTGCAAAACGACTATGACAGAATTCACCTTGAAATAAAAATGGATGAACGTCAGCGATCACTGAGCCTTGACATTTCCCCTCAAAAAAGGTAAAATCAATTTGAACGCTTTTTCAAAGGAGAATGACCTATGAGACCACTTTCAGACAGGGTCGGTACTTTCACGGATTCTGTTATCAGACGGATGACTCGGATCAGCAATAAATACGGTGCTATCAATCTTTCACAAGGGTTTCCCGATTTTGACCCGCCTAAGCCTATGCTCGATGCGCTTGCCAAGGCGGCTTATGAGGGGCCGCATCAGTATTCCATAACCTTCGGGGCGCAGAATCTGCGGGAGGCTCTGGCTTCGAAGTTCAACAAGACCTCGGGGCTTAATGTTGATCCGAATACTCAGGTGATCGTCACCTGCGGCGGGACCGAGGCTATGATGTGCGCCATGATGACGGTATGCAATCCCGGGGACAAGGTCATGGTGTTCTCGCCGTTTTATGAGAACTACGGCGCCGACGCGATCCTCTCGGGAGCCGAGCCGATATATGTTCCTTTGGTCCCGCCGGAGTATGACTTCGATCTCTCCGCCATAGAAAAGGGCTTTATTGACGGTGCGAAGGCTATCATAATCTGCAATCCCTCCAATCCCTGCGGGAAGGTCTTTACCCGCAGCGAGCTGACTTCGATAGCTGAGCTTGCCGTAAAATACGATGCTTATGTGGTGACTGATGAGGTCTATGAGCACATGGTCTATGCGCCAAATGTCCACACGGTAATGGCAAGCCTCCCCGGAATGTCGGAAAGGACGATCACCTGCAGCAGTCTTTCCAAGACTTTTTCAATTACCGGCTGGAGGCTCGGTTATCTTATCGGCAGCCCCGAGGTCATCGATGCGGCAAAAAAGGTACACGATTTTCTGACGGTGGGAGCGCCTGCACCCTTACAGGAGGCGGCGGTGGCAGGACTGAATTTCGGCGACGATTACTACGCTGATCTCAACAGGCTATACACAGAAAAGCGGGATCATTTCATCGCGGGGCTTGACAGGATAGGCTTAAAACACAATGTCCCGCAAGGAACGTATTTCGTGATGATCGACATTAGTGATTTTCTTGAATTAGATCAGTTCAGAAACTTCACCGATCTTGAATTCTGCGAGTGGATGATAAAAGAGATCGGCGTTGCAGCGGTGCCGGGATCGAGCTTCTTCCGGGAGCCGGTAAACGACCTGATAAGGCTGCATTTTGCCAGGGGCAAGGACGTCCTTGACGAGGCGCTTAACAGGCTGGCTAAGCTGAAAGATCTGTTATAAGGCAAACCGCATCGGGAGGAAAATTTCCCGATGCGGTTTTCTTTCTGCAAACAGGATCACACCAGTTTCAGCTCTTTGTGGATCTCATCAAGGAACTGCTGTCCCATACTGCTGAGCTCCCAGTTTTTCCTGGTGATGCAGCCTATGGTCATTGTGTTCTCTGAGTTGTTTTCGGTCTTATATGGGATCATGATGAACTGGCCTCCGCTGAGGTCATCCGAGAAGATGCTCGAACACAGCGTATAGCCGTTCAGTCCTGCCATAAGGTTCATTATGGTGGCACGGTCGGTGGCCTTGACCGTCTTCTGATAGGCGTGTTCTATATGCATTTCCTCGGCATAGTAGATCTCGGCCTCGCTGCCCTGCTCAAAGGACATACAGGGGTAGGGCTCGAGCTGTTCAAAGGTCAGCTCCTTTTCCGAGGCAAGGGGATGCTCCTTGGAGAGGTAGACCTTCGCAGGACATTTTATAAGAGGAGTAAATTCAAGATCGTTGTCCCGGAGTATCTTCCCGATCATCTTCTGATTTATCTCGCAGATAAAGATAATACCTATTTCGCTTTTCAAACTGCTGACGTCCTTTATGACGTCGGCAGTTTTTGTTTCTCTGAGCACGAGGTCGAACTGGCTCGAGTCGTAATGCTTTGCCATTTCGATAAAGGCTTTTACGGCAAAGGAATAGTGCTGCATGGAGACTGCGAATTTCCTCCTGATCTTACCGCCCTTTTCGTAGGTCTTCAGCACCTCCTCGTACTGCTGATAGACCTTTCTTATACGGACAAGAAAATCCTCGCCCTCGGCGGTGGGGATAACGCCCTTCGGCGTTCTGTGGAATACCGATATGCCTATCTCGCTTTCCACATCTCTGACTACGCCCGTCAGAGTAGGCTGCGCGATAAACAGCTTTTCGGCAGCCTTGTTCATGGAGCCGGACTCCGCGATGGTCAGTAAATAGTTCATTTGCTGTAATGTCATTGTATCACCTTGAAAAATAATTGTTATTATTTTAGCCCTATACCGTATGATTTTCATATATAATCTATGGACTAACTATGATTATATATTATTTTATCCAAATGTTTCTATATTTTTTTGAGATGTAATTGTAAATTTTCTCGGGATATAGGCTTTTTTTATAGCCTGCTCTCAAAAAAGCGTATTGGACAGCGAAAGTATTATGGGCTATAATATCAGCATACCAAACAAAGAAAGATTATCACCGGCAGCAGACAGCTACGGTAAGGAAAGGTGATCTTATGAAAAAGAACTTCAATGCCGCAGGAGGAGTAATACGCTGTTGAATACACATTCCGAAAAAAGCAAATGATCAAAAATCTGAAATGAGGTATTCAATATGAAAAACAAATTCCTGAGATTAACGGCACTTTCACTCGCACTTGTAACAGCTATGGTAACTGCGACCTCCTGCGCAAAGGCAGAGGGCGCCGACACAAAGAGCTATTCCATAGTCAATGTTTCCTACGACCCCACCAGAGAACTCTACGCCGAGTACAACGAGGCATTCAAGAAGCATTGGGAGGCTGAACACGATTCCAAGGTGGAGATAAACCAGTCTCACGGCGGTTCGGGCAAGCAGGCACTTGAAGTCGCCAACGGCAACCCCGCAGACGTAGTTACTCTCGCCCTTGAATACGATGTAAAGGCTGTTCAGGACGCCGGACTTATAGATGAAGGCTGGGTAAACGAGTTCCCGCTGGACTCCTCGCCCTACACCTCGACTATCGTGTTCCTTGTACGCAAGGGCAATCCCAAGAACATCAAGGACTGGGGCGACCTTGCAAGAGACGGCGTGGGCGTTATCACTCCCAATCCCAAGACCTCGGGCGGTGCCCGCTGGAACCATCTGGCTGCATGGGCATGGGCTCAGAGAGAATACAACAACGACGAGACCAAGATAATCGACTACATCAAGAAGCTCTACGCAAACGTGCTGGTGCTTGATTCGGGCGCAAGAGGAGCAACCAACTCCTTCGTTGAGAACAAGCAGGGCGATGTGCTCCTTGCATGGGAGAACGAAGCTTTCCTCTCACTCAAAGAGTACCCCGATGACTACGAGATCGTCACCCCCAGCATAAGCATCCTTGCACAGCCCTCCGTTGCAGTTGTAGATAAGGTGGTAGACAAGAACGGCACCCGCGAGGTAGCTACCGAGTATCTCAACTACCTCTACTCCGAGGAAGCTCAGAGGATCGCAGGAAAGAACTTCTACCGTCCTTCCAACGAGAAGATCCTTGCCGAGTTCGCCGACACCTTTGATCTTAAGATCAACCTTGTTACCATCAACGATTTCGGCGGCTGGGACGAAGCCTTCAAGAAGCATTTTGCGGACGGCGGTCTCTTTGATCAGATCTACAAACAGGATTGAGCCAAAACAAAACTCAGCCACTTGTCAACTCCTCTTATAAATTATATATATCCCCGTCCGACCGGCGGGGATATATACTGTTAAAAAGGTGTTATTATGAAAAGAAAGAAAAGAATAATACCGGGCTTCGGCATCTCGATGGGCGTAACGGTCACGCTGCTGAGCCTGATGGTGATCATACCTCTGGCGTCTCTGGTGGTATTCACTTCAAAAATGAGCTTTTCGGAGATATGGAACGTCATTACACGCCCCCGTGTTCTGGCGAGTTTTCGCGTCAGCCTGATAACGGCGCTGATAGCGTCGCTTATAAACGCCGTTATGGGCGTGATACTTGCCTGGGTGCTGGTGAGGTACAAATTCCCCGGCAAGCGCATCCTTGACGGAATGATAGAGCTGCCCTTCGCTCTGCCCACGGCAGTCGCGGGAATAGCTCTCACCTCCCTGTATTCCGATTCGGGCTGGATAGGCAGCATCTTTGCAAAGCTCGGCATAAAGATAGCCTATACCCGCATCGGCATCACCATAGCTCTGATATTCATAGGCATACCCTTTGTTGTCCGCGCCGTGCAGCCCGTACTTGAAAAGATCGATCCCCAGTATGAAGAAGCCGCAGGCATACTGGGTGCGAGCCGTGCAAGGACATTTCGCAAGGTGATACTTCCCGAGCTTTACCCTGCCATATTCACAGGCTTCGGACTGGCCTTCGGAAGATGCCTCGGCGAATACGGAAGCGTAGTATTCATCGCGGGAAATCAGCCCTACGAGACCGAGATCACCCCTCTGATAATCATGTCGGAGCTGCAGGAATACGACTACTCCAGCGCCACAGCCATAGCACTTGTGATGCTGTTGGCTGCGTTTATCATCCTGTTCCTTGTGAACCTGATACAGATCCGCAACACCAGGATACTGAAAGGGGGAAACTGAAATGGCATTTAACACAGCAGACCGTGTCATATCCCGGGAGGGTACCACGGAGACACACGCAGATACTGCGGGCTCAAAGGCGGTCAGGATCATTCTTATCACTGTGAGCGTGCTGTTTCTGTTCATCATGCTGGTCATGCCCCTGATAACGGTCATATACGAGTCCTTCCGCAAGGGCTTCGGAGCATTCCTCGAAGCCGTAACAGATAACGATACGATCAGCGCCCTGCTGCTGACTCTTGAAGCAACTGTCATCGCAGTAGTTATAAATACCGTTTTCGGGCTGTTTGCGGCTTGGGCTATCTCAAAGTTCAGGTTCAGGGGCAAGAAGGTACTGGTGACGCTCATCGACCTTCCGGTAACAGTCTCCCCGATAATCGCCGGACTTATCTTCGTGCTGACCTTCGGCAGACAGAGCTTTATTTACCCCTATCTTGAAAAGATAGATTTCATGATAGTATATGCGGTGCCGGGCATCATTCTTGCTACGGTGTTCGTGACCTTCCCCTTTATTTCGAGAGAGATACTCCCTGTGCTCGAAGCGCAGGGCACGGACGAAGAAGAAGCGGCTGCCCTAATGGGAGCAAAGAGCTTTACCATTTTCAGAAAGATAACGCTCCCCCACATAAAGTGGGCGCTGATCTACGGTATCGTGCTTTGCGCTGCCCGTGCTATGGGCGAATTCGGCGCAGTCTCGGTACTGTCGGGACATCTCAGAGGCCAGACCGTAACTCTGCCCCTCCAGGTGGAGATACTGTTCGGGGACAACAAGTATATGCCCGCATTTGCAGTCTCGTCCATTCTTATGGTAATGGCTGTCATCATACTGATAGTCAGAAGCATTGTGGAATATATCGGCAAACGAAAAGGTGAAGAATAATGTATATCGAACTGAAAAACATAAACAAATCCTACGGCAGCTTCAAAGCCTCAGATAACGTGGGATTCGGGATAGAAAAGGGAAAGCTGGTGGCACTGCTGGGTCCCTCGGGCAGCGGAAAGACCACTATCCTGCGCATGATCGCGGGGCTCGAAAGACCTGACAGCGGCGAGATAATCATAGATGACAAAGTCGTCAATGACGTTCCTGCCAGCGAGCGGGGGATAGGCTTCGTTTTCCAGAGCTATGCGCTGTTTCGCTATATGACGGTGTATGACAACATAGCCTTCGGACTGACCGTCCGCAAGCAGAACAAAAAAGAGATCAAAGAACGTGTCACCGAGCTGATAAAGCTCATCGGGCTCGAGGGCTTCGAGAAGCGTTACCCCTCTCAGCTTTCGGGAGGTCAGCGCCAGAGAGTGGCTTTTGCAAGGGCGCTTGCCCCCAACCCCCGGGTGCTGCTGCTGGACGAGCCCTTCGCGGCCATCGACGCCAAGGTGCGTTCCGAGCTTCGCAAGTGGCTCAGAGATATGATACATCAGCTGGGAGTTACAGGTATCTTCGTAACTCACGACCAGGACGAAGCCATAGAAGTTTCGGACGAGATAATCGTTACCAATCAGGGCCGCATCGAGCAGACAGGAACCCCCTCGGAGATCTACATCAATCCGACGACTGCTTTCACCTCGGCTTTCTTCGGGGCGACCTCGGAGCTGACCGACTACAAGGCCTTTGAGAACTTTGACGACATTGGCGAATACGACAAGGCGATCATCAGGCCGGAGTTCGTAAAGATCACAAAGAAGAACGAGCAGCAAAAATACAAGAGCTCTGCGGCGGAGGGTACAGTTACCGATTTGCAGTTCAGAGGCAACAGCTTTGAGCTTACCGTGGACTGCAACAACAGCAGGTTCAGCGCAAGGCGCGGCCTCGATGAGCCCGCTGTGGAGATCGGCGAGAAAGTGGATGTGTTCATCTTCCGCATCTTCATAACTCAGGGCAATACCGTCACACTTCTGAAAAACAACGCTGTCCGCGAAGAGACCGTTATAATCTGAATCATGCTGTGCCTGAGTATAAATTACCGAAAAGCCGATGCCTCGGTGCGTGAGCGGTTTGCCTTCGATAAGGAGAAGCGTTCAAAGCTGCGTCATGCCCTGGGAAACTCAGTCGTGCTTTGCACCTGCAACCGGACGGAGCTGTTCTTTTCGGACAGCGACCCCGACAGGGCAGCAGCTCTGCTGTCTAAGCTGTCGGGAGTTGAGGATACTGCGGAGCTGCTTTATTCCTATGAGGGAAACGGTGCTGTGCGGCATCTGTTTCGGGTGGCAAGCGGGCTGGACTCAATGATAATCGGCGAGGACGAGATACTGCGGCAGGTCAAGGAGGCATACTCCGAAGCCGCAGAGGACGGCACTACAAGCACCGAGCTCAACACCGTATTTCAGGCGGCTGTCACGGCGGCAAAGAGGGTCAAGACCGAGACTGCACTCTCAAAAACTCCCGCTTCGGCAGCCACAGTTGCAGCCAATGAAGCCGCAGGCTCGGGCGAAGCCGTGAGCATCCTGATGATAGGTTCATCGGGGAAGATAGGCTCATCCACGCTGAAAAATCTGCTCTGCCATCCGAATGTGCATATAACCCGTACATCCCGCTCCCATTCGGGGATAGCTCTTGACCGGAAGAACGTCAGGACGGTGGCTTACGAGGACAGATACAAATACGCCGACGAAGCGGACTGCATAATAAGCTCCACCTCCAGCCCCCATTTTACTCTCACTGCAAAGCGGCTGAGAGAAGCCCTGCACACCCGCAAGCCCCGGCTGCTGATAGACCTTGCCGTTCCCCACGATATAGAGCGGGGTGTATCTGAGCTCGACGGGGTAAGGCTCATTGATATCGATGACATCGGTGCAGCTGCACAGCAGGGCTGCGAGCTTAAAATGTCGGCAGCGGAGCAGGCGGAATCCATTATCGAGGAGGAGCTTGACGAGCTGCTGAAAAAGCTCACCTTCAGGCGGTTCCTGCCGGGGCTGGCAGAGGTGAAACGAGCCGCAGGAAAGCTCACCTTTGAAAAGCTGCTTTACAAGCTCCGGGACGGGCTCAACAGCGAGCAGTTCTCGGCTGTGCTTGACATCATCGGAAAACTGGAGGAATAAAGGTGGCATATTTTCCCTTCTGCATCGACCTTGCAGGCAGGACTGTCCTGATAGCGGGCGGCGGGAAAGTCGCACTCAGGAAAGCCGAAAAGCTCAGGCCATTCGAAGCGAAGCTCAAAGTCGTAGCACCTGAGACAGACAGCGGATTTGATAAGCTTTCCGGCATAACGCTGATACACCGGGGATTCGAGGACAGCGATCTTGAAGGCGCATTTGCGGTTATCGCAGCCACGGACGACAGGGAGCTCAACTCCCGTATCTACCGCCTGTGCAAGGAGCAGAACAAGTTACTCGTGAACACGGTGGACGATCCCGAAAACTGCGGGTTCATCTTTCCCGCACTTGTGAATAAGGACGGCGTCACCGTCAGCATAAACACCGGCGGGAACGCTCCCGCTTATGCAAAGCATCTGCGCAAACAGATAGAGGCGCTTCTCGATGAAAAAGAGATGCAGCTCTTTGAGGCTATCGCATCCGCAAGGCCGGAAATACACCGGCTGTTCAAAACTGACAGTCGGCGTGCGCAGGCAGCAGCGGAACTGATAAGGCTGTTTTACGAATGTGATGACGCCGGTGATTTTGATACAACTTCAAGTCTTGAAAGGATAAGAGATAACTATGAAAGTCAGGATAGGGACGCGCAAAAGCAAGCTGGCGCTGATACAGTCGGAGCTTGCGGCTGATGCGATTAAACAGGCTTATCCCGATGCGGAGACCGAGCTGATATACTATACCACAAAGGGCGATGTGATACTCGACAAGCCTCTGGAAAAGCTGGGGGGCAAGGGCGTGTTCATCTCCGAGATAGAGCAGGCGCTCCAAAGCGGTGATATCGACATTGCGGTACACAGCGCAAAAGACCTGCCTCTGGAGCTTGCGGAGGGTACTCGGATAAGTGCGGTGCTCAGGCGCTCCTTCCCCAACGATGTGCTGGTCACAAGGCGAAACGAAGTGCTTAAAGGCGGGGTCATCGGAACGAGCAGCACCCGCCGCGCTGACGGAGTAAGAAAGCTGTTCCCGGATACCACGACTGCCGATATCCGTGGGAATGTTGACACCCGCCTGAACAAGCTGGCTGAGGGACAGTATGACGGGATAATACTCGCAGCGGCGGGGCTTTCAAGGCTCGGTGCGCTGGGGGACAAGCGGTTCGATTACACGTTTATTTCCACGAAGTCTCTCGTTCCTGCGCCCTGTCAGGGGATAATCGCGATACAGTCGGGCAGGGACGATATCGCAGAACTGCTGTCGGGCGTAAGCGACAATGATACTTACAAATGCTTCGAGACCGAGCGGGCTGTGCTGGAGCTGCTGAACGCTGGCTGTTCATCCCCTGTGGGGGCGCTGGCAGAGATAAAGGACGGCATCATGACCCTTACCGTCACAAAGGATCAGCACACCATTCTGATCGACAGCGCCCCCGCCGAGGAGCGTTTTGAGCTTGTGAAAAGGCTGGTCTCTGAGCTATGAGCGGGTTTGTTTACATCATCGGTGCGGGCTGCGGAGCCTATGACCTTATGACCGTTCGCGGAATTAATGCGCTGAAAAAATGCGATGCGGTGATCTACGATGCGCTTATCGACCCGGCTCTGCCGGGATATGCCGATGAAAAGGCGGAGCTGATATGCGTCGGGAAACGCTCGGGAAAACACAGCGCATCTCAGGAGGAGATCAATTCTCTTATCGTAGAAAAAGCCCTTGAAGGCCGCACAGTCGCAAGGCTCAAGGGCGGAGACCCCTTTGTATTCGGGCGTGGCGGAGAGGAGATCGCACAGCTGCAAAAACAGGGCATAGCTTTTGAGGTCGTGCCGGGGATCTCATCCTCGGTGGCTGTTCCCGGGCTTGCGGGCATACCCGTGACCCACAGGAACGTGAGCCGCGCATTCCACGTTATAACCGCTCACACGGCGGAGGGCTCCCGGGACTTTGCAAGGTATGCCGCCCTCGAGGGCACTCTCGTGTTCCTCATGGGATATGCGGCGCTTCGGGAGATCGCGGAGGGGCTCATCCGGGGAGGAAGAAGAAACTTTACCCCTGCGGCGGTCATTTCCGAGGGCGGCACCGCCAAGCAGCGGACTGTCCGGGCTGCCCTGGCAGATATTGCGGACGCTGCCGAAAAAGCGGGGCTTACCGCTCCTGCGGTGATAGTTGTCGGGGAGGCAGCGGCCTTCGACTTTTCGTGCGGCATCTCAAAAGGCGCTTTGGACGGCATTTCAGTCACCGTGACAGGCAGCGGCAGATTCACCGGAAAGACCTCCCTGCTGCTTGAAGAAAACGGAGCGAGGGTCCAGAGATACCCCCATGTTCAGACGGTGAGAAAGGGCATTATCCCGGCACTTGACGGCTATGACTGTATCGCCTTTACAAGCTCTTACGGTGCGGAAATGTTCATCGACCATTGCAGGGAAAACCACATAGACCTGCGCTCCCTTGCGGGAGTGAAGATCGCCGCAGTCGGAAGCGGGACAGCAGAGACTCTTTCCTCCTGCGGTCTGATACCCGATATCATCCCGGAGAGCTTTTATGTCAAAGACCTGGCTGAAAAGTTGGCCTCGGAGGGGGTCGGCAGAGTGCTGATACTCCGGGCTGCCCTGGGCTCTGACGAGCTTGGGGAGATACTTGAAAGCAAGGGCGTTGCTTACGATGACGTGAAGATATACGACACCGTGAGCCGCGGGCTGCCGCCTATACATTTCGATACTGACTATGTGGTTTTCGGCAGTTCCTTCGGAGTGCGCAGTTTCTTTGAAAACGGCAGCGGCATATCTGAAAACACAGCCGTGGTCTGCATCGGCTCAAAGACCGCAGATACGGCATCGAAATACACCGGTGGCAGGATCGTCACCGCCGGACAGCAGACAGCACAGGGCATACTTGATTCGATAATAAATGACAGGAGCAATTGAAAATGAAAAGATTCAGGCGGCTCAGGTCAACAGAAAGCCTGAGATCACTGGTGCGTGAAACGAGAGTGGACAAAAGCTCTCTGATATACCCCATATTCATTGCCGAGGGGGAGAATATCAAGAACCCGGTGGAGTCTATGCCGGGGATATATCAATGGTCACCCGACAGGCTCAGCGAGGAGCTTGACCGTGTGCGTGAAAGCGGGATAGGGGGTGTGCTGCTGTTCGGCATACCCGCTCATAAGGACGAGGTCGGCAGTGAGGCATACAATGACGAAGGGATAACTCAGCGGGCGGTTCGTTTCATCAAGGAGAAATATCCCGAAATACTTGTTATCGCGGATGTTTGTCTCTGCGAGTACACCTCTCACGGGCATTGCGGACTGGTGCATGAGGGCGAGATACAAAACGACGAAACGCTGCCCCTGCTTGCGAAAATGTCCGTCAGCCTTGCCAGTGCGGGTGCGGATATCATCGCCCCCTCGGATATGATGGACGGGCGGGTCGCAGCCATAAGAGAGGCTCTTGACGGGGCGGGGCATATCAACACGCCCATAATGTCATACAGCGCCAAGTTCGCCTCGGGATACTATTCGCCCTTCCGGGACGCCGCACATTCAGCGCCCTCCTTCGGGGACAGACGCACCTATCAGATGGAGCCCTCAAACGGGAATGAGGCTCTCCGTGAGGTGGCGGACGACATTGATGAGGGTGCGGATATCGTTATGGTAAAGCCCGCCCTTGCCTATCTCGATATTATCAGCCGCACAAAGCAGCGTTTTGATCTGCCCCTCGCCGCCTACAATGTCAGCGGGGAATACAGCATGGTCAAGGCTGCGGCGGAAAAGGGCTGGATAGACGAGAGGCGGATCGTACTTGAAAATCTTACTGCGATAAAGCGTGCAGGAGCGGATATCATCATAACCTACCACGCCCTTGATGCAGTATGCTGGCTGGAGGAAACATGAACACACAAAGATCATCGGCGCTGTTTAAAAAAGCCGTGGGGCTGATGCCGGGAGGCGTGAACAGCCCTGTCAGGGCTTTCGGGAGCGTGGGCGCAGAGCCGCTTTTTATCTCGAAGGCGCAGGGCGACAGGATAACCGACGCCGACGGAAATGAATACATCGACTACGTCTGCTCCTGGGGACCCGATATTCTCGGACACGCACATCCCGCTGTTATCGGAGCGGTCACAAAAGCCTGTGAACGGGGTCTTACCTTCGGTGCCTGTCACGAGGGGGAGATCATCCTTGCCGAGAAGATCAAGGCGCACTTCCCCTCTATGGAGCTTATCCGCCTTGTCAGCTCCGGCACCGAGGCGGTCATGAGCGCAGTCCGCGCCGCAAGGGGCTTTACAAGGCGCAGCAGGATCATCAAATTCGACGGCTGCTATCACGGCCATTCCGACGGACTGCTGGTCAAGAGCGGCTCAGGACTGCTGACGGATTCCATACCCGACAGCGCGGGAGTGCCCTCGGGCTTCACCGACAACACTCTCTCCGCAAGGTACAACGATGCCGACTCGGTTCGGGAGCTGTTTGAGAGATTCCCCGACAGCATCGCCGCTGTTATAGTCGAGCCCTGCGCCGCGAACATGGGAGTAGTAGCTCCCGGGGACGGCTTTCTCAAAGCGCTTCGGGAGATAACCTCGCAGTACGGTGCGCTGCTGATCTTCGACGAGGTCATAACAGGGTTCAGACTTTCCATAGGCGGCGCACAGCAGTATTACGGCATTACCCCCGACCTGACGGTTCTCGGGAAGATAGTGGGAGGCGGTATGCCTCTTGCAGCCTACGGCGGGCGGCGTGAGGTAATGGAGCAGATTGCTCCCCTGGGGGCAGTTTATCAGGCAGGAACACTCTCGGGCAATCCCATAGCGACGGCTGCGGGCATAGCTCAGATAACTCAGCTCGAGCAGACCCCGGATCTCTATGAAGCCCTTGACCGAAAGGCGGCTGTGCTGGAAAATGCCGCCAAGAAAGCGGGGCTGAACGTGAACAGGTGCGGCTCGCTGATGACGGTGTTTTTCACCGGTAACAAGGTCACAGACTACGAGTCGGCACAGACTGCTGACAGAGGGGCTTATGCGGATTATTTCCGTTATCTGCTGAAAAACGGTATCTACACAGCACCCTCACAGTTCGAGGCGATGTTCATATCCTATGCTCACAGCAACCAGGATATCGCACTCACGGCGCAGATCATAGAAAAATATAAACCGAAGGAGAATTGAAATGGCAGCAGATTACTCGACTTTAAAAAAAGGCGGCTTCATGCAGCAGAAGCAGAAGAACAATTTCTCTCTCAGACTGCGTATCGTCGGGGGAAATGTCACGGCGGGACAGCTCGCAAAGATCGCGGAGGTGTCCGAGAAATACGGTGACGGTCATGTGCATCTGACCTCCCGGCAGAGCATCGAGATACCCTTTATCAAGCTCGATCAGATCGACGAGGTGAAGAACGCTCTTGCAGAGGGGGATGTTCAGCCCGGTGTCTGCGGGCCGAGGGTAAGGACGATCACCGCCTGTCAGGGCAGTGCTGTCTGCCCCAGCGGATGTATTGACACCTATGCCCTGGCGAAAGAGCTGGACGAGCGGTACTTTGCAAGAGAGCTTCCCCACAAGTTCAAATTCGGCATCACAGGCTGTCAGAACAACTGCCTCAAAGCGGAGGAAAACGACCTCGGCATAAAGGGCGGTCTGAAGGTGAGCTGGAAGGAGAGCGAGTGCATCAACTGCGGGCTCTGCGAGAAGATCTGCCGCAGCAAGGCAATCACAAGAGCTGACGGCAGGCTGACGGTGGACAACACCAAATGCAACTACTGCGGACGCTGTGCCAAGGTCTGTCCCACGGATGCCTGGGATACCGTCAGCGGATACATCGTGTCCTTCGGAGGGCTCTTCGGCAACAGCATCGCCAAGGGTGAGCCCACGGTGCCTTTTATCGAAGACCATGACGCCCTTCTGCGGGTATGCGATGCGGCCATAGAGTTTTTCGAGGCCAACGCCAAGCCCAGCGAGCGTTTCCGCTTCACCCTTGACAGGGTAGGCCGCGAGGTGTTCGACAAGGTCATACTTGAGGCGATAGGCAAATGAAGACCGAAAGAATAAAGACCGATATACTTATCATCGGAGGCGGCACGGCGGGCTGCTATGCGGCTGTCACCGCCGCCGAGAATTCCGATAAGCAGATACTTATCTGCGAGAAGGCTCACATCAAAAGGAGCGGCTGTCTTGCGGCGGGGGTCAATGCTCTCAACGCTTACATAACCGAGGGCAGGACGCCTCAGGATTACGCCGACTATTGCATTAAAGACGCCCACGGTATCGCCCGGGAAGACCTGCTGCTGACCATGTCGCAGAGGCTCAAAGCCGTTACGGAAAGGCTCGAGCGGGAGGGGCTGGTCATCCTCAGGGACGAGCAGGGTAAATACGTCACCCGGGGCGATCGCAACATCAAGATAAACGGCGAGAACATCAAGCCGCTGCTTGCAGATATGGCGCAGCGGCAGCCCAATGTGAGAGTGCTCAACCGAGTGAACATCACGGACATCGACGTCACCGGAGGCAGGATAAACGGCGCCTTCGGTATAGGCATCGGGGACGGGACGTTCTACATCATCGAGGCCTCCGCCGTGCTTATGGCAACAGGGGGTGCGGCAGGGCTCTACAAGCCAAACAACCCCGGATTTTCAAGGCATAAGATGTGGTACTGCCCCTTCAATACCGGTGCGGGGTATGCTATGGGAATACGTCACGGCGCAGAGATGACCACCTTTGAGATGCGCTTTATCGCGCTGCGCTGCAAGGACACCATAGCACCCACCGGCACTCTTGCACAGGGCGTGGGAGCAAAGCAGGTGAATGTTCTCGGGGAGGTCTATGAGCAGAAATACGGCCTTACCACCTCAGAGCGGGTGTACGGCACAGCGGCGGAAAATGCCGCAGGCAGAGGCCCCTGCTTCCTCCGCACCGAGGGCATAACCAAAGATCAGGAGCAGTCGCTTCTGAAAGCATATCTGAACATGGCTCCGTCCCAGACGCTGAAATGGCTCGAAAACGGAGAGCTGCCCGGGGAGAACAATGTTGAGATAGAAGGCACCGAGCCTTACATAGTCGGCGGGCATACCGCCAGCGGCTTCTGGGTGGATGCAGACCGTGCCACGACCATAAAGGGGCTTTATGCCGCAGGTGATGCGGCAGGCGGAGCTCCGCAGAAGTATGTCACGGGAGCTCTGGCGGAGGGCGAGATCGCAGCGCAGTCGATGCTGCGCTATCTTGACAGGAACGAGCCCTCCGGCATCAGTGAGGAAAGCATAGCCCGGCATCTCAGCGAAGCGGGACGTTTTCTCAGCACCTCGGACAGCCCATATACTCCCGAGCAGCTTGAAGAAGCCATGCAGACCGTTATGGACAACTACGCCGGGGGCATCAGGACTAATTACCGCTTTTCCGAAAAGAGCCTCGGCATAGCTGAAAAGCGTATCATACAGCTTGAAGCTCTGTCGGACAGCCTCCGTGCGAAGGATGCGCAGGAGCTTATGTATATCTACGAGCTGCGGGAGCGCCTTACGGTATGCAAAACTGTGATCGCTCATCTGAGGGCGAGGAAGGAGACCCGCTGGCATTGCTTTGCGGAGAACACAGATCATCCGGAGCGCGACGACGAGCATTGGAAGGTGTTTGTAAATTCCCGCTTTGAAAACGGCAGCACCGAGATCATATTAAGGAGAGTGAGCGAGGGTTGAGCATCGAGATCAACAAAAACAAATGCATCGGCTGCGGGAAATGCCGCGACGTCTGCCCGGGTACCCTCATAGCTCTCGGCGAGGACAGAAAGGCTTTCATCAGATACCCCAGGGACTGCTGGGGCTGTACAAGCTGCCTTAAAGAATGTCCGGTGTATGCCATAAGCTTTTTCCTCGGTGCCGATATGGGAGGCACCGGCGGCAGGCTCCACACCGAAAAAGAGGGCGATATCCTCAAATGGATAACCGAGCGCCCCGACGGGAGGGTTATCGTAACAGAGGTCGATACCCGCGAATCAAATAAGTATTAGGAGATGAAACAATGCCGTTATTATCACACCTTGACGAGCTTGAAGCCGAGGCGATATACATAATCCGGGAGGTGGCTGCCGAATGTGAAAAGCCAGTGATGCTCTACTCCATAGGCAAGGACAGCTCGGTGATGCTGCACCTGGCACTCAAAGCCTTCTATCCCGAGAAGCCCCCCTTTCCCTTTCTGCACGTCAACACTACCTGGAAGTTCAGAGAGATGATACATTTCCGGGATGAGACCGCCAAAAAGCTGGGCATAGAGATGCTCGAATACATCAACGAGGACGGCGTCAGACAGGGGATAAACCCATTTGACCACGGTGCTGCCTACACGGACATAATGAAGACCCAGGCGCTGAAGCAGGCTCTTGACAAATACGGCTTCACAGCTGCATTCGGAGGCGGCAGACGGGACGAGGAAAAATCCCGCGCCAAGGAAAGGATATTCTCTTTCCGCAGCTCCTCCCACGCCTGGGATCCGAAAAATCAACGTCCCGAGATGTGGAAGCTCTACAACACTAAAATAAACAAGGGCGAGAGCATAAGGGTCTTCCCCATATCCAACTGGACGGAGAAGGATATCTGGCAGTATATCCGCCGGGAGAAAATAGATATCGTGCCGCTGTACTTTGCCGCGGAGCGCCCTGTGGTGGAAAGGGACGGCAACATCATAATGGTGGATGACGAGCGCTTTCCCCTGAGAGAGGGCGAGGTGCCGCAGATAAAATCGGTGAGATTCAGGACTCTCGGCTGCTATCCCCTGACAGGCGGCATCGAATCCACAGCCTCCACCCTTGACGAGATAATCGAGGAGACCCTTGCCAGCGTTGAATCCGAGCGCACCTCCAGGGTCATCGACAACGAAGCTGCGGGAAGTATGGAACGCAGAAAGAGAGAGGGATATTTCTGATGCAGAAGTCTAAGATCGGTTTATTGAAATTCATAACCTGCGGCAGCGTTGACGACGGCAAGTCCACGCTGATCGGTCATATCCTGTATGACGCAAAGCTGATCTACGCAGATCAGGAGAAAGCCCTCGAGCTGGACAGCAAGGTGGGCAGCACCGGCGGCAGGATAGATTATTCTCTGTTGCTTGACGGCCTTATGGCTGAGCGGGAGCAGGGCATAACCATAGATGTGGCATACAGGTATTTCACCACGGACGCCCGCAGCTTTATAGTCGCGGACACCCCCGGCCACGAGGAATACACCCGTAACATGGCGGTGGGGGCCTCCTTTGCCGACCTGTCGGTGATACTTGTGGACGCCTCACAGGGCGTGCTCGTCCAGACCCGAAGACACGCCCGGATATGCAGGCTCATGGGCATAAGGCACTACGTGTTCGCGGTGAATAAAATGGATCTCGTGCAGTACAGCGAGAGCCGCTTTGCAGAGATCACAGCACAGATAGAAGCGCTTTCCGCCGAGCTTTCCCTTGACAGCGTAAAGATCATCCCCCTGTCGGCAACGGCGGGAGACAATGTTACCAAGCCCTCCGAAAATATGCCCTGGTATCAGGGAGAGACCCTGCTTATATATCTCGAAACGGTGGACGTTTCCGCCGACAGCCGGGAGGAAAAGTTCTATATGCCGGTGCAGCGGGTATGCCGCCCGGATCGGACATTCAGAGGCTTTCAGGGGCAGATCGAGGCAGGCAGTCTCAAAGCCGGAGATACGGTGCGCACACTTCCCAGCGGAGAAACGGCAGACGTTAAAAGTATCTACGTGGGGGACAGGCAGACCGATGCTGCGGTCAAGGGTCAGCCTGTAACGGTCACTCTTGACCGGGAGGTGGATGTGTCGAGAGGCTGTGTTATCACTAAGGACGGCGGGATCGCGGCATACGGCACGCTGGAAGCCTCTCTGCTCTGGACGGACGATGTCCCTCTCGAGCCCGGCAAGGACTGCCTTGTGAAGCTGGGCACCAAGCTGATACCCGCAGTCGTGACCCAGATAAAGTACGCCGTGGATGTGAACACCGGCGAGCATATCCGGACGGACACACTCTCCAAAAACGGCATAGCAAGATGCACCGTGAAGCTCTCCGAGCCCGTAACTGCTGACAAATTTTCCGTCCACAAGACCCTGGGCGAATTCATCCTCATAGACAGAGTGAGCAACATGACCGCCGCCTGCGGAGTGGTGGAGGAGCTGTTTGAAAAGAGCGCTGCCGAAGCGGACAAGGCCGCCTTCACCGACGGCGTCCTGAAAGCCCACGGAGACCTGTTCGAGGAATTCTATTACGATGTGAACAGCTACAACGTCTTCCACGCCCAGACCGTTACCCGCAGCTTCGGCATCGGGGATGAGATACCCTCCCGGGGCAAGAGCTACTCCTATCCCGATGACCTTGACGTGATAGTCCTGCGGGACAGAGTTGCGGTAAAGATACGGGAAAGAAAGGTCGCAGCACTTGTGAGCTTCGACAGCTACGAGTATGACGGCACCGTACCTATCGTGAACGGCAGAGGATTCGGGGTATTGGCAAAGAACGATAAGGAAGTGAAGCAGTTCATCTCGGAGTATGAAGCCTCCGATAAGGAGTCGCTCCCCGACCTGTTCGGAAAGTGGCTCAGCTTTGTGACTTACAGAAAGATATACATTTCCGGCGCATTTATCTGAAACACAAAAAACTATTAAAAAGGAGGGCAGGATACCGTGCCTATCAGACTGAAAGAAACATTACCCGTTATTGAAAAGCTGAAAAAGGAAAACATTTTTGCAATGACCGATGAACGTGCGCGTCATCAGGATATAAGAGAGCTGAGGATAGCCATAGTCAATCTTATGCCCGACAAGCAGGATACCGAGCAGCAGCTGCTTCGGCTGCTCTCGAATTCTCCGTTACAGGTCGAGGTCGATTTTATCAGACTTGCAACTCACAATTACAAGAATACGCCCATGCCCTATCTGTTGAAAAACTATATCCCCTTCTATCAGATACGGCAGAAGAACTATGACGGACTGATCGTAACAGGAGCACCTGTGGAAAAGCTCGCTTTTGAAGAGGTGGATTACTGGTCGGAGCTGACCGAGATATTTGAATGGAGCAAAACTCACGTCACCTCGGCGCTCTATCTCTGCTGGGCTGCGCAGGCGGGGCTCTACTACCGTTACGGCATCCCGAAATACGAGCTTGACCTGAAGCTGTCGGGCATTTACAGGCATACCGTGACCGATACCGCAAACGAGCTTGTGAGGGGCTTTGACAAGTCTTTCTATGCTCCCCATTCAAGATATACCGAGATAAGATACGAAGACATCAAAAAGTCCGAAAAGCTCTCTGTCATAGCGGGCTCCGATGAGACGGGGCCTTATATCGTGACCGACGGGGCCAACAATTATTTTGTGAACGGTCATCCCGAATACGATCTGTACAGGCTTGCGGAGGAATACATCCGTGATACCGACAGGGGTCTTGATCCTGATGTCCCTGTAAACTATTTCCCCTCCGACGATCCCGACAAGGAGCCTGTGAGCCTCTGGCTTTCGGCGTCAAGCCTGCTGTTTTCAAACTGGCTCAATTACTGCGTATATCAGATAACGCCCTTTGAATTCTGAGATAACCAACATCTTTGAGCAAAACAAAGACCGCATCGGCTCTGATGCGGTCTTTACTTATCCGTGCAGATATCTTGCGTTGTATTCCATACTGATCTCTGCGATCTCTTTTTTCCGTCGATATAGTCCTTGTACATATCCCAGGTTGAACCGCCTCCGCAGTCCATCGACTTGCGGATGATCTCCTCGCGCTGTTCGCGGGTGGTGTCCTTTATCAGTATAGAATCCATTTTATCTTTTCGGCAAGTCATGGCTCCGGGTGTCTGCCGCCGTCAGATAAACAAGCTCATATCGCTCTGCTCGCCGGAGCCGATGAAAGTCGCAGCGCCGCCGAGCTCAACTCCTTCGATAAGCTCCTCCCGCCTGATACCCATAATATCCATAGACATCTGGCAGGCGACGATGCGTACTCCGTGGGCTCTTGCCGAGTCGATCAGTTCTTCAAGGGAGCTTACGTTCTTGCTTTTCATCACCGAGCGGATCATCTTAGCACCCATGCCGCACATATTCATCCTTGAAAGCCCCAGCTTTTTGGTGCCTCTCGGCATCATAAAGCCGAACATCTTCTCCACGAAAGATTTCTTGACCTTCACCTTCTTGGGATTTCTCAATATATTCAGTCCCCAGAAGGTGAAGAACAGAGTCACACGCCTGCCCATTGCGGCTGCGGCGTTTGCCATTATGAATGCCGCGATGGTCTTGTCCAGATCACCGCTGAACAGCACGAAGGTCTTTCCGTCGGGGCGCCTGACCTCTGCCTTTTCGGAGTACTGCTTCTCCACAAGTATGCTGAATTCATTTGCGAAGCGTTCCAGCTTCACGAGCCTGTTGCCCGTCCTTTCGCACCATACTGCGATATCCGAGGAAAAGGCGTCCTCATCGGCTCTGATATGAAGCCGCTGACCGTAGAACATACGGCTCAGCTCGTCGGCGGTCTTGACAACAGGCCCGGGGCAGCGCATACCGCGCAGGTCTATCTCCTTCGGAGGGGCGCTCTTTATCTGCCCGGTCAGAGCGTCGTAGCCGCCCTCGATGTTGCAGGCGTCATAGCCTCTGTCGGTAAGTATCTCGGTGACTTCTTCGCTCAGGTCTCCCGTCCTGCAAAGGACATATACGGGTTTGCTTTTGTCGAGCTCGTCGATCCTTGATGTAAATTTTGAAAAAGGTATATTGACCCCGACGCCCAGTTTTTTCACCAGTACCTCATCGCTTTCCCGCAGATCAAGCACGGTCACGTTTTCCCTGTCAAGCGCGAGAAATCCCTCTGGGGTAATTCTTTTTATGATAGTTTCCTCCATGGTATGATACCTCCGTTTTTAACAATTATACCCGTAAAAATGCCGCATTTCAATTCGATGATGTTAATAACCTATTAAATCTATTGACTAACTATGATATAGGTGATATAATGGTCATACTGCAAAACAGGGAGGAACAATAATGCTCGATCAGTTTTCAAGGACTCAGCTCCTGCTGGGGAAAGAGGGCATCGAAAGGCTTTCGGGCTCGAGGGTCGCCGTGTTCGGCATAGGCGGGGTAGGCGGGTATGTCTGCGAGGCGCTTGTGCGCAGCGGCGTGGGTGCTTTCGACCTTATAGACGATGACAGGGTATGTCTCACCAACCTCAACAGACAGATACTCGCCACAAGAAAGACCGTGGGCAGATACAAAGCCGAGGTCATGGCAGAGCGAATGAAAGAGATCAATCCGAATGTTCAGATAAACATACACAAGTGTTTTTTTCTGCCCGAGAATGCCGATGATTTCCCTTTCGAGAAATACAGCTACATAGTTGACGCAGTAGATACTGTTACCGCAAAGCTGGAGATAATACTCCGGGCGAAGGCGAAGGGCGTCCCCGTAATAAGCGCTATGGGTGCAGGCAACAAGCTGGATGCGGGCAGGCTCCGCGTCGCGGATATATACGAAACAAAGGTCTGTCCCCTTGCGAGAGTTATGCGGTACGAGCTGAGAAAAAAGGGCGTGAAGAAGCTGAAGGTGGTGTATTCAGATGAGGTCCCCACCCGTCCCATAGAGGATATGTCCATAAGCTGCCGAACGCATTGTATCTGTCCCCCGGACGCCAAACACAAATGCACTGAGCGCAGGGATATCCCCGGCAGCACCGCATTCGTCCCCGCAGTGGCGGGGCTGCTTATCGCAGGTGAGGTGGTCAAAGACCTTACAGGACGGAACAGATAAAAGATCAAAGCCGGCGAAGGTCATTCGCCGGCTTTTTCGTTTTGTAAACTGTATGTTCAGCGGCACGCCGCTTGAAAGTATGGTGTTCGCCACCACCGGAGTGAACGAGCTCTCGCCGTTATAGACTATCTTTATCCGCTCGCTGCCGGTGATGCTCACGTTATTGAGAGCAGTGAACTCGCCCTTTTTGTTCTTGTAGGTCTTGCAGATGTTTCTGAGCTCTATCACCGTTCTCACTTCCTTTTGAGCTTTCCTATCGGATATTTGTGAATTATAGCGCGTAAAGCCTACCAAGTCAACAGGGAATATCAAACAAAGAAAAGCTAACATTCCCGCACTATTTTGTAGCAAAAAAGCACAGCTCCGAGACCCCGTACCTTATAATAAAACAGCTCCAAACACAGGCAGCCGTGCAGAACTCTGTCGGCGGAGGACATCTTCCCTGCCGGCGTAAGAAACCGCCTTTCTGCGCGGTCTGCGCGGACGAACAGCTGCGCCGTGATCTGTCCGCGGGCATTTTTCCGGGAGAAAACAGCCCCCGCTTTTGTAAAAAACTGTTAATCAAAAGTTTATAACCATACCTATTGACTTGGTCGGTTTTATATAGTATAATATACCTGCTTGATAGGAAATATATGATTACCCTCAACTCCTATCTGTGTTGGGGGAATTAAGGAGAGCTTCACTATGAACGTGCTTGAAGAAAACATCAGCGATATAGTAAACGATCTGCTCGACGACAGCGAGGATCTCAGCGAAACATCGAAGATATTCAACCACCCGGACAAAGAAGTCATCATCGATATTCTGGACAGCCTTCGGAAGATCATCTTTCCCGGCTATTTCAAGAACAAGGATATCAAGGTCTTCACACTGCGCAATAATCTCTCCATGCTGCTGGAGGATGTGGTCTTCAAGCTCACCAAGCAGATCTCCATAGTTCTCGGTGAAGAACACCGGGACGAGGAAGAGGTCATCATCACCTCCAGAGACAAGGCCCTTGCTTTCATAAAGCGGATAAAGGTCATCCGCGAGTACATACTCACCGACGTAAAGGCGGCTTATGACGGCGACCCCGCAGCCTACAGCAGTGATGAGATAATCTACTCCTACCCCGGGCTTTTCGCCATACTCGTCAACCGCATAGCTCATGAGCTGTTCCTGCTGGAGGTCCCCGTTATCCCGCGAATGATGACCGAATACGCTCATAGCGTAACGGGCATTGACATTCACCCAGGGGCGACCATAGGCAAGTATTTCTTCATCGACCACGGCACGGGAATCGTCATAGGCGAGACTACGATCATCGGCAACAACGTGAAGATCTATCAGGGCGTGACGTTGGGAGCGCTCTCTACGAGGGGCGGCCAGGCGCTGAAAAGCAAGAAGCGTCACCCGACCATCGAGGACAATGTGACTATCTACTCCGGCGCCTCTATCCTCGGCGGGAATACCGTTATCGGAAAGGACGTCGTGATAGGCGGTAACGCATTCATCACCCACTCAGTCCCCGAAGGTGCGAAGGTGAGCGTGAAGAATCAGGAGCTGCGCTACAACTATGACGCAGCCAACCCCATAGAGCGCATCAATATCGAGGAAGACACCTCCTGGTTCTATACAATTTGACTGATTGCGCTTGCCTGCTGTTAATCAGTGATGTGCAAAGCTACAAATCAGAAAAACAACGGTCAAAACCTATTGACACGGTAGGATTAAAGTGCTATACTATACTAAACCGATAGGAAATATGGGAGAACGCAAAACAGTTCCCGTTCCTTATCAACTACCGAAAGGAAGTATAGCTATGGCAGTCACAGTAGTTATCCCCACGACCCTCAGGCTCTTTACCGAGCATCACTCGGAGGTGGAGCTTGAAGGCGGCACGGTGGGAGAGATATTGAAAGTGCTTTCCGAGGAATACCCCGAGACGAGAAAGGCACTGTTCGATGAGAACGGTCAGCTTCGAGCCTTTATAAATGTATTCGTGAACGACGAGAACATCCGCGACCTGAAGGGCTTCGATACAGAGGTCAGAGACAGAGATGAGGTGATCCTTATTCCGGCTATTGCAGGAGGATCGGGACTTCCGAGTGTCCTGGGAGACACCAAGGGCGAAAAGCTCACCAATGACGAGATCACCCGTTACAGCCGTCACCTGCTTTTGCAGGAGATAGGCGTCAAGGGGCAGAAGCTCCTGAAAGCCGCAAAGGTGCTGATCGTCGGAGCCGGCGGTCTCGGAACACCGCTGATACAGTATCTCGCCGCCGCAGGCGTGGGTACGCTCGGCATCATCGACAACGACGAAGTGGAAGAGACCAACCTCCAGCGGCAGGTGATCCACGGCACCCGCGACATCGGCAGACCTAAAGTTGCTTCGGCCAAGGACAGCGTCAAGCAGATCAATCCGCTGGTAAAGGTCATCACCTACAACACAAGGCTGACCGCCGAGAATGCGGAGGAGATAATCTCCCAGTACGATGTGGTGGCGGACGCCTCGGACAACTACCCCACACGCTATCTTGTCAACGACACCTGCGTGCTGCTGGGCAAGCCGGATGTGTTCGGTGCGATGTATCAGTTCGAGGGTCAGGTATCAGTCTACTATGCGAAAGAGGGTCCCTGCTACAGATGTATGTACCCTGCACCGCCCCCGGCGGGACTTGTTCCCTCCTGCGCAATGGGCGGAGTAGTGGGAGTGCTGCCGGGAGTTATCGGGACGCTTCAGGCGAATGAAGTCATAAAGCTCATCGTCGGCGGAGGCAAGAACCTGATAGGGCGTGTTGTTACATTTGATGCATGGAACCTCAAATGGCGGGAGCTTAAAATACGCAAGAGCGACTCCTGCCCGATCTGCGGGAAGAACAGGACGATCACTGAGATAGAGGAATACGACTACGAGGACTTCTGCGGACTCACTCAGCAGAAGGAAGAAGAGGAAAAGGTCGAAGGCATCGAGCCGAAGGAGCTCAAACGCCGCCTCGACGAGGGCGAAAAGGTCACGATAGTAGATGTCCGCGAGCCCCATGAAAGAGCGATAGCCAAGTTCCCGGAGGCGATAGTCATCCCCATAGGTCAGCTTGAAAGACGGCAGAAGGAGCTTGATCCCGGGGTCGATACCGTATTCGTCTGCAAGGAGGGCAAACGCAGCATCCGCGCCGTGTATACTCTCCGGGAGGCGGGATACACCGGCCCGCTCTACAACCTCAGAGGCGGCACCAACGCCTGGGCGGAGGAAGTCGATAAGGACTTCCCGAAATACTAAAAAATAGAAGAGGAAAGGATTCCTCTTTTATTGATAATTATTCTTTATTGGAGGAATTTAAAATGGCAAAGGAAAACGCAAACGACAAGATCGTGGCTCTCGGTAAGAAAGCCGCGTATAACCTTGCGGACGTCAACAAGACCAGACCGCAGTACGGCGCACTTACTCCCAAGTGGATCACTAAGGTACTGGAGTTCAAGGGACTTGATTCCGGTATCTACAGGATCAACAAGGTAAAGGAAGGCGAGACCCCTCTCGATGTTCTCTGCTCTGTTGAGAAGAAGTCCGATATCATCCCCCAGGGATATGTTGAGTATGAGGAGAATCCCCGTGAGCTCCAGCTCGCTTCCATCTCCACTATCATCAACGTTGACACCGCTGTTGCAGACGTTTACAGCTCCCCTTACGATCAGATCAAGGAGCAGCTCGATCTTGCTATCGAGAGCCTGCGTGAGCGTCAGGAGAGCCAGCTCATCAACAACGATGACTACGGCCTTCTGAAGAACGTTCCCGATTCTCAGCGCATCCAGACCAGGAACGGCGCTCCCACTCCCGACGATCTGGACGAGCTGATCTCCAAGGTATGGAAGGAGCCCTCCTTCTTCCTGGCTCACCCCAGAGCTATCGCTGCTTTCGAGAGAGAGTGCACCAAGAGAGGCGTTCCCCCTGTAACTGCCAACATCGCAGGCGGCACCTTCATTCTCTGGAGAGGCATCCCTATCATCCCCACCGACAAGCTGCTGGTTGACGGTCTCAAGAACCCCAAGAGCAAGAGCGGCAAGACCAACATCCTGCTTGTCCGCACGGGCGAGGCCAAGAGAGGCGTTATCGGTCTGTATCAGCGCAACCTCAAGAACGAACAGGCAAGAGGCCTTTCGGTACGTTTCAGAGGCATTGACGATAAGGGCGTAGCTTCCTATCTGCTTTCACTCTACTGCTCGGCTGCTATTCTTTCGGACGACGCTATCGCTGTTCTCGAGGATGTCGAGGTAGGTGAATACTATGACTACGAGTAATTACGGCATCCCCTCGGAGGCAGAGCTTACAAACCTTGCGAACTCTCTCTTCCCCGATCTTGACCCTACCCGCTGCGCAAGCGGCATCGAGGGTCTTGTGACGAGCGGAGACACCTCCGTTATCAGCGATGCGGCAGCCAAGGCCGGGACCTATTTCGGCGGCGTGAACTATGCTTCCTCCGCGGAGCAGGCGGCTACATCCTACGGCAGCGTTTCTGAGTTCGAGCAGATCGCCAACGAGTACAATGGCGGCGGCTCCGAGTATGAGAGCGTTGCCGACAGCTACGGCGCATCCCCCTATATCGGCGCAGCACAGCACTATGCATCCTATGACCCCTATACCGTCCCCCAGGAACAGCCCGTTCCCAACGCTGAGGCTCCTGCAGGATATGCACCGGTAGTGCTTTCACAGGGTCAGGCCGAGACCTACGTTCCCAAGCAGGCTCAGTCCGAGGTCAGAGAAGTCCCCACCGCCAAGCAGGACAGCGGCATCATAGTCGGCACCAAGACCCTCGCTCAGATCAGGAACGACTTCCCCATACTGTCTGAAAAGATCAACGGCTACGATCTTGTTTGGCTGGACAACGGTGCTACCACACAGCGTCCCCAGACGGTCATCGACAGGCTTTCCTACTACTATACACACGAAAACTCCAACGTCCATAGAGGCGCTCATGAGCTGGCGGCACGTTCCACCGACGCTTACGAGAACGCAAGGCAGATCACCGCTGACTTCATCGGCGCACCCTCCAAGGACAACATCGTATTCGTGAGAGGCACCACCGAGGCTATCAACCTTGTGGCTCATGCTTACGTCAAGCCCCTTTTGCAGCCCGGTGATGAGATAATCCTCACCATGCTGGAGCATCACGCCAACATCGTTCCCTGGCAGCTGGTTTGTCAGGAGACCGGCGCAGTTATCAAAGTAGTCCCCGTGGATCAGACCGGACAGATAATCATTTCCGAGTACGAAAAGCTGTTCACCCGCAGGACGAAGTTCGTCTCCGCGACACACGTTTCCAACGCCCTCGGAACAGTAACTCCGGTTGAGGAGATCGTGGCTATCGCTCACGCACACGGCGTAAGAACGCTGATCGACGGTGCACAGTCCATAGCACATATCCCGATCAACGTTTCCGCTCTCGACACAGATTTCTTCGTGTTCTCGGGGCATAAGATCTTTGCTCCCACCGGCATCGGAGCAGTCTATGGCAAGAGCGACGTCCTTGAAGCCGCAAGACCCTATCACGGCGGCGGCAACATGATAAAGGACGTTACCTTTGAGCGCACTATCTACAATCCGGCGCCCAACAAGTTCGAGGCCGGCACAGGCAGCATCGCCGATGCGGTGGGCTTGGGCGCGGCACTTGAATACCTCAATTCGATAGGTATGCCCGAGGTCAACCGTCACGAGCATGAGCTTCTGGTCTACGCCATGAAGGAGATGCGCAAGATCAACGGTCTGCATCTTATCGGTACGGCTACCAACAAGGCCAGCGTGCTTTCCTTCGTCCTCGACGGCGTGAACAACGAGGCAGTAGGTCAGCGGCTCAACGAGCTGGGCATAGCAGTCCGCACCGGACACCATTGCGCACAGCCCATACTGAGACACTTCGGTCTCGAAGGCACAGTCCGCCCGACGCTGGCGCTCTACAACTCCTACAACGACATTGACAGGCTCGTTGCGGGC
The DNA here is from genome assembly GCA_017529875.1 of Ruminococcus sp. GTDB lineage: Bacteria > Bacillota > Clostridia > Oscillospirales > Ruminococcaceae > FB2012. Next base: position 35,597 of record JAFXNC010000010.1, read on the forward strand.
ATAAGAACACTTGCATAACTCCCATACAGAATACTCTCCCCGCCGCAAGGCGGGGAAGAAGTATTTTTAAATCAAAAAGCGTGGTGACACATATGAAATTCAATACCGCAATACTGCACACCGTCCGCTCCGAGGACACCAACGGCTCTACGCTGCCGCCTATCTATCAGGCCAACGCCTTTGAGTACGAAAGCGCGGAGCAGCTGGAAAAGGTCTTCAACAACAAGGCGGCGGGCTTTTCCTATACGAGAGCGGGCAACCCGACGGTAGATGCATTTGAGCGGCGAATAGCCGCACTTGAAGGCGGCATAGGCGCGGCGGCCTGCGCATCGGGGATGTCGGCTGTAACGGCGGCGCTGATGAACATACTGAGGGCGGGCGATGAGGTCATCGTCAGCACAGGGCTTTTCGGCGGCACCATAGACCTGTTCGAGGATCTCGAAGCCTTCGGGATAGTACCGGTATTTTTGGAGAGCATCACCTATGAAACTGTCACACAGGCAGTCACCCCGAAGACCAGAGCCGTGTTTACCGAGCTTATCGGCAATCCCCGGCTGGATATCACCGATATCGAAAGCGTCTCAAAGGCCTGCAAGGAGAACGGTATCCCCCTGCTGGTAGACAGCACCACCGCCACTCCCTATCTTATCAAGCCTCTGAAACACGGCGCGGATATCGTGATACATTCATCATCCAAGTATATAAACGGCAGCAGCAACTCCATAAGCGGCATCATAGTTGACAGCGGGCGCTTCAAATGGAAAAGCGAGCGTTACCCCGGCTTCGCAGATTATTCAAAGTTCGGGCCCTTCGCATTCCTCTCGAAGCTGAGAAACGGCATCTGGCGCAATATGGGCGGCTGCGTATCACCGTTCAACGCATATATGAACATCATCGGCCTTGAGACCTTAGGGCTCCGCATGGAGCGATGTTGTCAGAACGCAAAAGCTCTCGCGGAGTTCCTTGAAACGCAGGAAGGCGTAACGGTCAACTATCCGACCCTTGGTTCCTCGCCGTATAAGGAGCTTACAGACAGGCTCCTCGGCGGCAAGGGCGGCGCCATACTCACCGTCAGAGCCGGCAGCAGGGAGCGAGCCTACAAGCTGATAAACAGCCTGAAATACGCATCTATCGCCACCAATATCGGCGACGTCCGCACCCTGGTCATCCACCCGGCAGGGACTATCTACACCCGCCACACCGACGAACAGCGGGCAAGCGCGGGAGTCTATGACGACACTGTCCGCGTAAGCGTGGGCATAGAGGACGCAGAAGACCTTATCGCGGATTTCAAACAGGCGATAGAAGCGCTCGATAAAGATTGAAAGAAGGAGAACAAAATGGCAGATTTCAACATTACGGACAGCATCGACATCACCGACGTCACCTGCCCGATAACATTCGTAAAGACCAAGATAGCCCTTGAGGAGCTGGACGACGGGGACATCCTCTCTGTTAAGCTCAACGACGGCGAGCCCGTTCAGAACGTTCCGAGGAGCGTCAAGGAGGAGGGGCATAAAGTCCTCAGCCTCACCGATAACGGTGACGGCACCTTCCAGCTTATCATACAGAAGGTCGGTGACTGAAATGGCAGAAAGAGTTTCGGCCGCCGAGTTTGACAGCAAAGTCCTCGCATCGGAAATACCCGTGCTGGTGGATTTCTACTCGGACAGCTGCATTCCCTGCAAACGGCTCTCGCCGGTGCTGAGCCAACTCGAGAGCGAGTACGCGGGAAGGCTCGGTATAGTCAAGGTCAATGTTAATTTTGAAAGTGAGCTCGTATCGAAGTACGAAGTCCTTGCAGCACCGACGCTGGTGCTTTTCAAGGACGGCAGCGAGGCAGGACGGCACAGAGGCACCGCCTCCAAGGATGAGCTCATTGAGCTTATAAAATCGCTTGTGTAAGGAGAAGATCAGTATGAAGATCACAGTAGCAGGAGTTTCAAAAGAAGTTGCAGAGGGGCTGACCGTGGCTCAGCTCGTTATCGACGAGAATGTGGAGATGCCCCAGTATGTTACCGTTACCGTCAACGATGATTTTGTTGAGCATGACAGCTTTGAGGGTACAGTTCTCAAAGAGGGAGACAGCGTAGAGTTTCTGTACTTTATGGGCGGAGGTGCTGTATAATGGCATTCACCAACGAACAGATAGAGCGCTATTCAAGGCACATCATCCTCAAAGAGGTGGGCGCCAAGGGGCAGAAGAAGCTGCTCAATGCCAAGGTGCTTATCATCGGAGCCGGCGGCTTGGGCGCTCCGACAGCGATGTATCTTGCGGCGGCAGGCGTGGGAACTATCGGCATCGCGGACGCTGACGAGGTGGATCTTTCCAATCTGCAAAGACAGATCATCCACCAGACCGCTGATGTGGGCAAGCCGAAAGTCCTGTCTGCAAAGGAGACCATGGAGGCCATGAATCCCGACGTCAAGGTCATCCCCTACCACGAGTTCATCACCAGCGAGAACATCCTCGACATCATCAAGGACTATGATTTCATCATCGACGGCACCGACAACTTCCCGGCTAAGTTCCTGATAAACGACGCCTGCGTAATGGCGGGCAAGCCCTTTTCCCACGCGGGCATCATCCGCTTCCAGGGTCAGCTCATGACCTACGTTCCCGGACAGGGTCCCTGCTACCGCTGCGTATTCAAGGAGCCGCCACCGAAGGACGCCGTACCCACCTGCAAGCAGGCGGGAGTTATCGGCGCTATGGGCGGAGTGATCGGAAGCCTTCAGGCTATGGAGGCGGTCAAGTATATCCTGGGTGTGGGCGAGCTGCTGACCGGATATCTGCTGACCTACGACGCGCTGAAAATGCAGTTCCGTAAAGTCAAGCTCCCGGCTGACACCCACAACTGCGCCGTCTGCGGAGATCACCCGACCATAACAAAGCTCATCGACTATGAACAGGCAGAATGTGACGGTGTCGGACTATGATAAAGCTCAGAAAAAGCGACTACGAAAAGATAGTCGCACACGCAAAAAAAGAAGCCCCCGTGGAGGCCTGCGGTCTTATCGCGGGTGAGCTTGAGGGCGGGGACAAGATCGTTAAGAAGGTCTACATTCTCACCAACATCGACCACGCCGAGGAGCATTTCACTCTCGACCCGAGAGAGCAGCTCAAAGCGGTGAAGGATATGCGGGCAGAGGGGCTCATCCCTCTCGGCAACTGGCATTCCCACCCCGTCTCCCCCTCCCGCCCTTCGGATGAGGACAAGCGCCTTGCCTACGACAGCAGCGCAAGCTACATGATACTGTCCCTCATGGAGGAGGAGCCTGTGCTCAACTCCTTCCACATCGAGGGCGACAAGGCTGAGAAAGAACAGCTCGTCATAGCTGACGAGTGAACATAACAACTATGTTTGATCTTATTATACTCGGCAGCGGCCCCGCAGGACTTACGGCATCTATCTACGCCGCCCGTGCGGGGCTTCGCTTTACCGTTATCGAAAAGGAATACATGGGCACCGGGCAGATCGCCTACGCCGAGCGGGTGGACAATTACCCGGGATTTTACGGCTTAGACGGCTATACTCTCGGTGAGAAATTCCGCGAGCACGCCGAAGCTCTCGGCACCAAATTTAACGAGGGCAAGGTGACAGCACTTGCAAATGCCGACGGCGTATGGAGCATAACCTTTTCTGACGGCTGCACCACCCAAACGAAAGCCGTGATATACGCACTGGGGGCGTCGCCGCGGAAGCTCGGGATCCCCGGAGAGGCGGAGCTCACAGGCAGGGGCGTGTCCTACTGTGCCCTCTGTGACGGAGCGTTTTTCGCAGGAAAGGCTGTGGCCGTTATCGGCGGAGGAGACACCGCCCTGTCGGACGCGCTTTATCTTTCCAAGTCTGCAGAGAAGGTGTATCTCGTACACCGCAGAGATACATTCAGAGCCAACAAGGCTCTGACCGACAAGGTGCTTGCCGTACCGAATATCCAGCCGGTGTATAATGCCGTTCCGGCGGAGATCATAGGCACGGATAAAGTCACGAGGTTAAGGCTCTCAGATGGGGAGCTTGCGGTCGAGGGTGTGTTCATAGCGATCGGAACCGTGCCGAACACCAAACTGCTTGACGGTCTCTCCGTCCTTGACGGGTACGGTTATATCAGAGCCGGCGAGGACGGCGTCACCCCGGCAGAGGGGCTTTTCGCCGCAGGAGATGTGCGCACCAAAGCTGTCCGGCAGGTCATCACCGCCGCCGCAGACGGCGCCAACGCCGTAAACTCGGTTTGCATATACCTAAACAGCCTGACGGGGTGACAGGGGCGTTTTTTATGATGAATAAAGATCGCAGCGGGATCTGTCCGATGCGGTCTTGGCCTTTGTGATCAGTCATCAACATCACCCTGCCCTCAGGTGCCAGTGTTCGCAAGGACGTGAAAGACTCCGCAGGAGGCTTTGTTCAACGTCCCTTCACCTGCACCACAAAAGCCCGTATTTACGGGCTTTTTCTTTTGCCATCTTGATTTTCATCCATATAAACAGTTGAGGCAGACGCACAAGGTATAGCCAGTGCGTCTGCCTGTTTTTTACGTATTTTTGCGGTTTAATATTCTTTAAAAACTGACATATCGGGTTGGGAAACGATACGACTTCAAATGGAGATTTTTTTTTAAAAAGTCATAGAGAGCGTTTTGTTTCCTCATGATTTGGTAAATAGAGTATCTTCCATTTATCAGTTTTTCTTAAACGTTTCTGTATACGCCCTTGCTGCATTGACAGCAAATTCCCGGCATTCCTCGGCCAGTTCAACGGGTCTAACGATCACGGCCTCACATCCGAAACGAGAAAAATAATATTTAGCCTGACGTTTGGTGCACTTATAGTCAGCTTCGGTATCTTCATTTACAATATCAAACGCGTCCTCTTTAACTGGTCGTAAATCGGTCGTAAATATCGACTTACAGGGTCAAAACCCCACGCTATTACAGCGTTTTTCAGTCGATACTCTTCATCGTCGGGATTTGCACCTGGTATATGTATACCCCTCGCAAACCACGTAAATACGGGCTTTTTGAGACATCGCATTTTTGCAGTCCAAAAAATGAAGTCGATGATCTTCTCATAAATTCTTATATTTTCTCATATTTTACTGTCGAAATTTCGTAAAAATCTTCGTATTCTTCGTCAGTTATCTGATCCTGAAGCACCCTTCGATGTCTTCAAAACTGTGCTTTACTATCCTGTCCTGAACCTCATTATAGATGTCCATAGTCGTATGAATATCACGGTGCCCCATAACCTCTTGAATCACGGATACATTTGTTATATTCTCACAGATCCTTGTACAAAAAGTATGTCTGAGATTATGAGCACTAAAATGCGGCATCAGTTCGGTTTTTCTGCTGTTATTCTGAGCATCAAGAGTTTCTTTGAAATTATAGTCCTCAATAATACGTGTAAAAGCTTTGTTTATGCTGTTTGGCAGGTACAGACTATTGTAGCGATTGGTCAGAACAAATCCTGACTTTCCTTCAAACTCGATCATAACACCCGTTTTCTTCTGCTCTTCAAGTATTTCATTAAGAACCGCCTGAACATCATCGAACATCGGTATTTTTCTCACACCTGCATCTGTTTTAGGTGTTGAGATGTGAAGTCTGCACTTTCCATCTAAATCCTTGTGATAAGTCAGCGTGTGGTCGATAGTTATGATCTTATTATCAAAATCAATATTGTCCCAGCAAAGCCCGGTCAGCTCACCTATCCTGCACCCGGTACCAAGCAGCAGCGTGAAAATCCTCTGCCACTTTTTGTATTGAGGGTTATCATCAAGAAAGCTCAGAAATTTTTCTTGCTGATCAAGAGTCAGGGAATGACGCTTAGGTGTGACCCAACCGGTAGTCTTTTTGATCTCACCTATTATGCCGTCAGCCGGATTTGAAGGTATAACTCCATCTCTCACAGCCATTTTAAGCGCCGGATGTATCGTGTTGTGTATCGTTTCAAGCGTGTTGATCTTTAATCCTCCATCATTTATCAGCTCTAAATAGAATTGCAAGAGTTCACTGTAATGAATCTCGGAAAGCTTTTTCTTTCCGAAGTTCTTCCTTACGAATGTGTTATACATATACTTGTAGTTTTCGTAAGTAGTTTGTTTCAGATATGTTTTAGTAGAAAGATAAAGATCCACTCTGTCGTTAAGCGTTGAAACATAAGCATCATGATAGCTCAAATTCTTTGCGATCCTGTCTTGAATCTCCCTTTCCATTTCTCTGAGGGATTTTGTTAGCTTTCTGCCTCTTGTACATTTATCATTTTCTGTCAGTCGGTAGCTGTACACGCTGTGAGTAACACCGTTTTCCCGATACTTATACTCGTACCTGCCGTCTTTACGCTGATGCTCCCCTGTTCTGAGGATCCTGTTTTTATTATCTCTTCGTTCTTTAACCATTTTTACTCCTTTCGTAAGTTAAAGAATCCGGAGATGTACTTCATTTTTTTACTATCTTATTATAGCATACTTTTGGGTGGTTGGCAAGTACTTAAAACGATAATAATGCTTTTATACACAAAGAGCTGCGTTAAATCTACAAGCAGCTGTATTATTTGAGTATATCCGCGAGAAACAATTCGTCCCTGTTATGAGCCTTGATCCTTTTGTATTCCCGTATCGCATCAGTAAGGCTGTCAATACTTTCGCCAAAATAATCCCGATAGAACGCTGAGCTGTTATCATATCTCTTTTTACCAAGATAAATATTCCTTTTTGCATATTCTTTCGGGGTGTACTGCTTTTGATGTTCGTAATCTGCCGTCAAGCCTTCTGCGATAATAAGCAGCATTTCAAGCTCGGGTTTGGTGCAATACTTTTCAATTGCTTGTATTTTATGCTGAATATCCTTTGGCAGCTTCAGCTTGTCAGTCTGAGTATCTCCAACACGCATTATCAGAACATCATTACCCGGATAGAGTCCAAGCTCTGTATAGACCTGAGTTCCTGATCTGATCTGTCTTGCATGAAACGGTGTCAAGCCGAGCAGATCGTCTTCTGTAAAGATAAAAGCATCATTTTCAAGCAATATCCTAACTATTTCCAATTCGTTAGAGCCTTCACACATTATCAAGCGTTTCATTTTTTCAGCACCTTCTTTAACTTCATTAGTGCCTCGTAATTAACCGCTGTCTGGAAAGCATTATTATAATATTGCTTGCTTTTCAGCAATTCGTTTCTTATATCATATTTCAGATACATATTTTCTAAAGTAACCTTGTCATCAGCCTTGCAAATCCAGATATTGTCCTGCCTGCCCATCTGATCGAGCACTTCACAGTAGTGAGTAGAGAATATTAGTGATGCACCATGCTTATTGACGGTCTTATCCTTGTACAGCACAAGAAGATTATCGACAAGGGTTTTATGGAAATTATTCTCTATCTCGTCGATTATAAGGTCAAAGCCTTCTTTGAGAGAAGCCGCAGCAAGAATATAAAGAAGCAAGCCTCGTGTAGTTCCGCTTGAAAGAATGTACACAAGCTGTGTATCCGAGAGCGTTTTTTCCTCATTTTTGAGCTTTAACAGATAATTATGATCATCAAGCCTTTTCAGAGCCAAAATGTTCTCATCAAAGATCCTGAAAATATCCTCAAGGACTTCGCTGCCTATCTTGTAATTCTTCATTGCCTTAAAAGCAAGGTCATAGCTGTTCTCTTTTGAGATATATCCGTCAAAATACAGTGCATAGGTCTTTTTTGATTTTAGAACAAAGAAAATGTTTGAAGTGTCCTCCGGAAGCTCTCCTATCTCGGTAAGCTCCTCATAAGAATCCGTATCAAGAACATTTTTTGCATTTGATTTAAAATACGGCTGCACATATATATGCTCATTCTTAAATGCCGCCTTATTTCCAAGATTCTTGTCATTTTCAAGCTCAGTTGTATAGCGATACAGCGCCCCTTCATGATAGAAAATCATTTCAATGGATATTCCGTCATAAGAATAATGCTTTCCTTCAAGCCTGAATTCACCTAAAATAGAGTAGCAGCAATCAAGCAGCTCCAGAGCGCTTGTCTTACCCGATGCATTCTTTCCCACAAAAGCCATAGAATTGTAGGCATAAAGTCCCGGTGCGACCTCTTGCAGCTCATATTCCTTATCTTCAGATGTTTTTTTCGACTTTGGTACAAGGTCAATTGTATAATTCTCGCAGCAATTCTTAAAGCCACAGGCTTTTACATACAGAAGTTTCAATCAAATCGCCTCCTTTGTTTATTAGTATATCATATTATCGCATTTTGAACAATATTTTCGTTTGAATTTAGTTGTAAATTTTGTGTGAATATCAAATTGAGATTATCGGGTGTAGAAATAAAAGCGGAAGAATTATCCTCCGCTTTTATTATTTTAATTAGTTTAATTCTGAAAGTGAACGCATAACAAGGTCAATATCCTTATTTTCAAGTTCCTGAATAATATGCAGATATGTCTTTTGAGTGGTAGTCATACTGGCATGTCCGAGACGACGTGCAACACTTGCAATTGAAACTCCGGCAAATAGCAACAATGATGCATGGGTATGACGGAGTCCGTGAATAGAAATAACAGGCACTCCTATTGATTGGCAATGACGCTCCAAAATATCATTGATGGTAGAGTTATAAACCTTCTGTCCTTCTTTAACAAATATGGGTTTATCCTCCGGCAGTCCTTTCACAAGACCTGAAAACTGAATAACCGTCTGCCAGTCCATCTGAATTTTGCGCACAGAAGAACGATTTTTCGTAGGTAGAAAGCCCGTCCCTTTTTTGTAATCCCATGTCTTGCTGATGGAGAGAGTCTGATGTGGAAAATCAAAATCCTTTGGGGTGAGTGCTAACGCCTCTGAAAATCGCATACCCGTCTTAGCTACGAGTACAATAAACCATTCCCAACTGATTTCAGGCTTAAGTTCAAGGTGATTTAACATCGTGTGAAGTTCAAATTGATTGAGGAATTTTGTTTTTTTATCGCGTGGCGGTTTTCCTTTGATAATTGCCTTGCGGGTCGGATCGCGTGCAATCAATCCCTCATCAACTGCATCAAGGATAGCACACTTAATCTGATGATGAAAATCCATGGTTGTCTGGCGTTCGTGCGTTTCAGCATAATCGTTGAGAAGTTGCTGATATGTAATACGTGTCATATCTCCTACCTTCATATCAGGAATTAGCTTTTTCAGCCATTTGTGTGTCATGAGATACTTGTTCATTGTAACCTCACGTATGGCGCCCTCTTTGTACACCTTGATCCATTGGGCATAGTATTCGTGGAAAAGGCTGTCTTGGGTGATTGTCTGTAACATAAAAGTTACCTCCTTATTTTTACGGCATAAGCCGAGATTTGACTGTCGCTGATGAAGGGTGATAAGGGTGTCGAGGGTTAAGAGAAACGTTGCAATTTTCTCTTGTTCCTCAGTGTTAGGGATAAGCATTTGAAACTCACACAAGTTCTTATAATACAGTCGAGTTCTTGTTCCACCTTTCTTCTGTTCAGCACAAAATGAACGGAATTCTGCACTTGAATTTATTTGTTGTACGATGAAGTCCAGATTGTTGTCATCAGAAGCATAAAACACCGGATATTCACGGCTTACAAGCCCTTTTTCAAGTCTGTTCACATTCAAATGAAACACATCATCATCACTCATGTGACGGTAAGTACAAGCTCCGAGAGGGACAATGCTGAACAAGGTTTCTGTACTATCTGTGGTCTGCTTTCCACGGTATTCATTCTGATACATTAGTCCATTTCTTGAAGATGTAAGTAACGGAAAACCCGCCTCTAATGTAGTATATTCTGAAGACTCAACAGTAAGTTCTCCAACCTTACGCTGTTCCCAAGAAATAGGAACATTTATTTAAAGGAATGCTTGGGAACAGCGTAAGGTTAAAGATATAGCCGATAACACATATGGTGGAGGCACTCCTCAGACCTCAATAGATAGTTATTGGAACGGTGAAATACCGTGGATACAATCACAAGATATTATAGAAAATCAGCTTTTTAATG
>JAFXNC010000011.1 GCA_017529875.1 Ruminococcus sp.
AAAATACTGGAGCCCTCTGCCTCGGAGCTGTTCGGGCAGCTGGCCTTCTCGGAGAAGGCTCTGACCTTCCGCAAGCCGGTGAGCAGGGAGGCCGACCCACGGACCTATTCGGTCATCGCCCTCATGGAGACTATGGGCTGCGACCTTAACGCCGAGGTGGGGGACATCAAGGCCGAGGGTACTATCATCGAGCGGGAGAAGACCATCCGCAACCTCCGCTCCAAGACCAAGCTCGCTCAGGAGGAGCAGGGCATAAATATCCTATATCTGTGCTTCGGCTTCATAAGCTGGCGGGAGCGGGAAAGCGCCCCCTGGGTGAAGTCGCCGCTTTTGCTGATGCCGGCCTCCATAGGGCTCAAATCCCTCAATGCGCCTTTTACCCTGAGCAAGTACGACGATGACATAGTGGTGAACCCCACCCTCGATCACCTGTTCAACGACCAGTACAACATCGACCTGCCGCCCTTCGAGCTGAAGGATCGGGATTCTTTCGATGAGTACATCGACCGTGTCGGGAAACTCGTCGAGGGCGCAGGCTGGAAGGTCATCCCCGAGGTGAGCCTGGGGCTACTGTCCTTCTTAAAGATAAGTATGTACCACGACCTGGGTGACAACCGTGAGCTGATAATGCGCCACCCGGTACTGCGGGCTATGGCGGGGGACACCTCCGCCTTAAAGGAGATACCCCCGGAGGCACGTCAGCCCGACCTTGACAGCATCAGCTCCGAGAAGTGCTTTGAGGTGGTGGATTCGGATTCCAGTCAGGAGGAGGCGATACTGCTCTCCAAACTGGGGATAAGCTTTGTTATGCAGGGGCCTCCCGGCACCGGCAAGAGCCAGACCATCACCAACATCATCGCCGAGGCGCTGGCTGACGGCAAGAAAGTGCTGTTCGTCTCCGAGAAGTCGGCGGCGCTGCAGGTGGTATTAAAACGCCTTGCCGATGCGCAGCTTGACGATTTCTGCCTCTCCCTCCATGACTACAAGGCCAACAAGAAGGAGATCGTCAGCAACATCGGCGCGAACCTCCGGCTCAAAGACGAGTACGTCGATGATTTAGAGCTGCGGGAGCTCTCCGACCTGTTCCGGGACAGGCAGTTCCTGAACGAATACGCCAGGCAGCTCCACACCCCTGTGGAGCCCCTGGGCATGAGCATATATGCGGCCTTCGGCAGGCTCTCTCAGCACGAGGACGCCGGGCTCCCGGAGGCAGATATCGAGGGCGTGGAGAGCATCACCAAGGAACAGCTCATGTCCATGCAGTACTCGGCGGAGGCCTTTGAAAAGGCGCTCAAAGCCCTTGGGGGCAGGCTTATCGACAACCCCTGGCACGGCACCAGGGCCACCGAAGCCAGCCAGTCCTACAAGCAAAAGCTCCTGTCGGAGACACAGGGTCTATCCGACTGCCTGCGCAGCATCGACGGTATATCGCAGAGGATAGAGACTGTGCTTGGTACGGGGCTCTGCGGGAGCTTCAACGGCCTTGAAAAACTGCCGGAGGTATGCGCGGCCTTGGAGGACTGCCCTGAGAGCATGAGCCCCGGGTGGTTCGACGGCGAGACCTACTCAAACGCAAGAGCCGCCGCTGCCGAGGCCGGGGAGCATATCCGGCAGCTGAATGACTGCCGCAGCAGCATACTTTCGGGCTGGGACAAGGCTGTCCTCGGGCTGGATGCAGCCGAGGCGGCGGAGTTGTTCTGCGGGGAGTGGTCCGGGGTATACACCGGGTCGGATAACAGTCCCAAAGAGGCTGCCGCCCGTGAGCATGAAGCCGCCGAAACACTGAAAACCTCTGCCGCGAGCCTTACTGCCGCCTTCCGGGAGGGCAGGGAGCTCATCGGCGCGGAGCTTGAAGATACAACTGATAATATGCGGGTGCTTTCAAAGGTCCTCGGCCTTGCTGCCGGAGCCGACTGCATGGAGGCGTCCTGGTTCGATATTGCCAAAAACGCGGATATAGGCGCTTTGCTGAGCGAAGCCATACGCCGCGACGGCATCAGGCGCACAAGCTGGGAGCAGCTTTCCGGGGAGTGGGAGGCCTCTGTTCTGGAAGTGGGTGAGGATGTTCTCCTTCGGTTCAAGGCCGACTATACCCCCGGCTTCCTGTCGGACAGCAGCGCCTATGAGGCGGACTTGCAGCTGCTGGACGGCTACGCCAGGGGCGATGTCCGGGACTTATCGGCGGAGCAGATCGTCAAGGGGCTTGAAACGGTCATCAAGGTCAGAGAGTCGGAGGAATGGTTCGGCGGGCAGGGAAGTCCGCTCGCCCAAAGCCTGGGGGAGCTCTACCGGGGCAGCGCCACCGACTGGGCCGAGGCGGACAGAGCCGCCGCAAAAGCTGAAAGTCTTACCGCCTTAGCACCGCAGATATCCGAGGCGGTAAGCTGTGCCAATGAGATATCGACCCTCACCGGGGAGCTGACGAAGGGCTGGCTGCCGGGCATCCTCAGCCTTGACCCGGAGCCCCTTTACGGCAGGTTCACCGGCAGCTACACCGAAAGTTTCATCAAGGACCGCGCCGCATATGACGCGGATATAAAGGCGCTGAGGCTCTGCTCAAAGCACTCCGAGCCCGACCTTGACGAGCAGTCTGTCACCGGGCTGCTCCAAAGGGTCAGAGACCTGAGAACGCAGCGCCGCTGGCTCACAGAGAACAGCGCCGCTCTGTCTGCGGCCTTCGGCAGCGCCTTCACCGGCGAGAGCAGCGATATCTCGGCGCTGCAAAAGGCCGCTGAGCGGGCGCAGAAGCTCTGCGTATCTGAAAAGCTCATCTCCGAGGCGGTGTCCCGGGCGGCGGCTCTCAACAAGACGGTCGCCCTCTTGCAGGCGGATTGGGAGCCTACGGTGTTCGGGTTCGATTCTGAGGCCATGCTCAACCGCTTCAAGGCCGACTATAACGGCCTGTTCCATAAGACCAAAGCCTCCTACAAGGAGGATATGCGCACTCTGCGCATCCACGCCAAGACCGTGGGCGCCCGGATCACCGATGACGACGCGGTGGAGCTGCTGATGAAACTCAAGACCCTCCGGGAGCAGAAGGCCTGGTTTGCGCAGATGACCCCGCAGCTCTCCGCCGCCCTGGGCGAGCTGTACTCCGGCGACGGCACCGACTGGAGCAGGGTGGGGGCGGAGCTTGCCTCGGCGCAGATGATAACGAAGCAAAACGGCCTCACCGACGGCCTGAGCCGCTGCATTACAGCCGTCAGCAGCGGCCTTGAAGATCTGCAAAGAGACTGGGAGCCCTCTGTCACCGAGCTGGATGCAGAGGCCATGCTGGGCAGATACAAGACCGTATACACCAGAGCTTTCCGGGAGACCTGTGCGGCTTATGATGAGGACTGCCGGACAATGCAGTCCTGCGCATCGACTGCCGACCCCGGCGACAGAGGCGCGGTGCTGGAAATGCTCCGGGGACTGCGTACTCTTGCGGAGAAAAAGCAGCGCCTTGCCGCATTGGGCGGGGAGCTCAGCGGAGTACTGGGCGGGCTTTATACCGGAGAGGACACCGACTGGCAGAAGGTCTCCCGGGAGGTCGAACGCAGCCGCGCCCTCACCGGTCAGAAAGCCCTGATGGCTCAGGCGGCGGCTCATGCCGCGGAGCAGAGGCAGCTCATGGCGGAGCTGTCGGAGAACTGGCTCCCCGGCGTGACTGAGGTCGATATACGTCCGATACTTGACAGGTTCATCGCCCGGTATGACCCGGCATTTTTAGAGCTTTACAAGACCTACTCCGCAGACATGAAGCTGCTCTGCGGGTGCAGGAAGAATACAGGCAGCCTTCCCGGTGCGGCACAGGCGGCAGCAGCCTTGCAGACTGCCGCCGAGTACAAGGCCGAGGCCGGCTGGCTGGCGGAGAACCGCTCCGCTGTTGAGGCGGCTCTTGGCAGGAGCTTCGGCGGCGGTGCCCCTGACTGGGGGCGCGTATTCGGGGGCGTATCGGCGGCGGCGCAGATAACCGAGATCTACCCCAACGGCGCAGTGCCCGAAAAGGTAAAGGCGGCGCTCACCGAGCTTGCTCTCAGCACTCAGCTTTCCGGCGAAGCCCGCCGCATAGCCTCGGTGCTGTCGGGGGAGGCTGTTGACAGCTTTGAGCAAGGCTTCACCGGGGCGGGGTATGCCGTCAGGGGGGCATCCGTTTCCGGGCTGATGCCGTGGCTGGAAAGCCGCGCCGGGGACTGGGCAAAGCAGCTCAGATACACCGAAGAACTTACCGCAGCCAAGTCGGGAGAGCTGACTTACAGCGATATCACTGCCCTCATCGACCTGCTGACGGCTGCGGATAACGAGAAGCAGTGGTTCGCCGGGCGGGAGGCTGCCCACAGGGAGCTGTTCGGCGATGCATATAACGGCACAGATACTCCGTGGGAGCAGATCGGGCAGGGGCTTGCTGTGGCTGACCGTCTGGGTGAGCTCTTTGAGGGCAGCGTCCCGGAGGCTTTGATCGAGGCGGTCTGCGGCAGGCGTGAACAGCTTGCAGAAGTACTCGGATACTCCCGCAAGCTGCCGGAGCTGCTTAAAGAGGCAGCCCCGAAACTGGATGCCTTCTCAGCGCAGTTTACCGACACCGACTTCAGGGCTCTGCCGCCTCTTGCGGCGGCGGAGCGTTACGATGCCTGTCTTAACGGCTTTGACGAGCTCAACAAGTGGATAGACGTCACCGAAACAAGAGCCGAGTGCGACAGGTGCGGCCTTGCCGACCTTACCGCAAAGCTGACTGCGCCCGACTGCACCGTTACCGGGGCGGCGGCCTGCTTTGAGAAAGCCTTTTTCTCCCGGTGGATCACGGTGCAGCTTGAAAAGATACCGGCGGTCAAGGGTTTCCACAAGCGCATCCACGAGCAGAAGCTGGAGCATTTCATCAGCCTCGACAAGGGGCAGCAGCTCACCGCCCGCAAGCGCATCCGCCAGAAGATAATCAGCACTTTCCCGGATCAGTACAACGTCGTCCGGGCGGGCTCGGAAATGGGCATACTCAACCATGAGATGAACAAGAAAATGCGCATCATGCCCCTGAGAAAGCTGTTTCGCAGCATACCGAACCTGCTGCTGACCCTTAAACCCTGCCTGATGATGTCGCCGCTTTCGGTGGCCTATTTCCTCAACGCTCAGGACTATCAGTTCGATACGGTCATCTTCGACGAGGCCTCGCAGATATTCCCACAGGATGCCGTGGGCGCCATATTCCGGGGCAAGCAGGTCATAATCGCAGGCGACACCAAGCAGCTGCCGCCGACGAATTTCTTCTCGGTGAACACCGGCGCCGAGGAATACGACGATGACGACAGCTGGGACGAGGAGATCTGCGACTCGGTACTGGAGGAGACCGCCGCCATACTCCCCGGCAGGACGCTGCTCTGGCATTACAGGAGCAGGCATGAGCATCTCATAGCCTTCTCCAACAAAGAGATCTATCAAAACGAGCTGGTGACATTCCCCGGCAGCAGCGAGAGCGAGCCGGATACCGGCGTTGAGTTCGTATATGTGGAGGACGGTTACTACGAGCCCTCCCCGAAGAACCACAACACCGTGGAGGCAAAGCGGATAGTCAGCCTTGTGAAGGAGCATATCGAGAACCACCCCGAAAGGTCGCTGGGCGTCATCGCGTTCAGCGAAAAGCAGCAGCAGGCGATCCTTTCGGAGATACAGCGTTTCCGGGAGAAGGAGCCTAAGTACGAGGACTTCTTCGCGGAGCGCAGCGAGGGAGAGTTCTTCGTCAAGAACCTTGAAAACGTCCAGGGCGACGAGCGGGACACTATCATTTTCAGTATCGGCTACGCCCGGACAAAGCAGCAGATCGCCGAGGGACGGCGTATGTCCATGCGCTTCGGGCCTCTGAGCCTTTCCGGCGGCGAGCGTCGGCTGAACGTTGCCGTGACCCGCGCCAAGCTCAACGTGAAGCTGGTAAGCTCTATCCTGCCCTCGGACATCGACCTGTCAGCCACAGCCTCGGAGGGGGTAAGGCTGCTGCGCTCATACATCGAGTTTGCCCGGGACAGCAGGGCAGTCACCCGCGACAGCCGCATGACCCGCAGACCCGACCTCTTCGCGGAGCATATCGCCCGGTTTATCGAGGCGCAGGGCTTCACGGCGGAGCGGAACGTGGGCTGCTCGGAGTACAGGATAGACGTGGCGGTGCGCCACCCCTCGGAGACAGTAAAGCAGTTCGCGGCGGGCATCGAGTGCGACGGCATATCCTACTCCCTTGCCAGAACGGCCCGCGACCGAGACCGGCTGAGAAGCAGCGTGCTGAGGGGCATGGGCTGGGAGCTTTACCGGGTATGGTCTGCCGAATGGTACAAAAACCCGGAGCTGGAGGGGCAGAAGCTCATAGCCTTCATCCGCTCGGCCATAGAGAAGTGCGACGAAAAGCTGCGCCAGCAGGAGCAGCAGCGTTTAGAGGAAGAAAAGCGCAAGCAGGAACAGCTCGCAGCGGAGGCTGCCCGCCGTGAGGAAGAACAAAAGCAAAAGCAGCAGAAGGACGCCGAAAGAAAGGCCGCCCGCAAGCAGGCTCAGGAGCCGGCGAAAGACCCGGAGGACAAGCCTGTGATCGCAGTGGGAGCCGAAGTCGCCCACAAGAAGTGGGGCAGGGGAGTTATCACCGAGCTGTCAACGCAGATAGTCAGCGTGAGGTTCGGCAGGACGGTCAGGATGTTCGAGAACCCCTCGGCTTTCAAGGACGGCGTACTGACCCTTATATAAACGTAACGGAGGTGTAACATGGATAACGAAAACGTTTTGGAGCCCGTTCGGGAGCTGGCTGACGGGAGCCCTCAGAATGAGGAGATACCGCCTTTCACATTCCTCGGTACCGGGTACACCGGCACCGCTGAGCTGGTGTCGGCATTGGAGCGAAACTGGCAGGAGGGCAAGGCGCAGCTGTTCAGCGGGGCGCTGACCGACTGGTATCACAGCTGGGATCCCGATACTGCAAGGAAATGCCGCGCCGCTCAGGAAGAAGGGGCAAGAGAGAGCGGCAGCGAAGACGTGATCTACCGCAAGCTGCTCTGTCAGCTTGACCCGCAGCGCAGGAGCTTTGCCTGGCGGGGGCTGGTCTTTGAGAGCCTGCCGGCGCTTGGAAAAGAACTGCTTGGCCGCCTCTGGGACAGGGACGGCAGCCTCAGCGCCTACTGCCTGAGCATCCCGGAGAACAGATTGCTCTCGCACTTTGCGGCCTTCACAGGTGACGAGGCACTTGCCAGGTCCGCGGCGCTTGTGGAGGGCTCCTATGAGCTTGAAAGGGACAACGGCACCGACCTGCAAATGACCCTTTACCTCATGGCCTACACCCTTTCGGGGCAGAAGATACTGCTGCTGGACGGTGAGAGGTTTTCCTCGGTGACGGAGCTTGCGGACTACATGAGGGGCATGGTGGCGGAGTCCTATGAGAGGTTCCGGGGGCTGTGCCGCCGGCTTGCAGATGACGGGGACGGGCTCGACCCGCAGCTTGAGGCCTGGTTCATCGCCCTGGGCAGGCAGGACGAGCTTGACAGGTGGCGCCAGTCGCTGAACGGATAAGGAGCGTAGGATATTTGATCGTATTTATACGCGAGATATGATATAACGCTGATGATATTTTTCAAAGGGAGGCAGAACTATGTACAGATTTCCCCGGGGGCTCTATGCCGATATCCGTATCGAGCATATCTCCAATGCAAACTATGCCGTGCAGAACGGCGAGGTCAAGCAGAACAGCGAGACCTTTGTGGAGGGTGCCATGATCCGCGTCTACGACGGCAGGATGTGGTATTCCAGCGTCACCAACGACCTTGACAGCATACAGGCAGAGCTGGACGGCCTTGCCGCCATAGCTGAGGCCAATGAGGATATCGAGAACGACCCCGCAGTAAAGCTCTATGAAGTCCACAAGGACAAGGTTCTTCACTACGGTGACAATGACATACGAAAAGTGACCCGCCGGCAGCGGGAGGCGCTTATTCAGGGCTACATTGACGCCTGCATCGACGACAGCATAGAGGAAGTGAAGCAGTGGTACGCGGGGTACTCCCACAGCTATACCCTCAAGGAGTTCTATTCCAGCAAGGGCGCGGAGATAGTCCAGGATTATCAGCAGTGCGCTGTCTATATATGGTACGACTTTATGATAAACGGCACCCCTCTGTCGGGAGGAAAGCAGTATCAGAGCATGGACTTCGGCGACCTTCCGGGGCATGAGGATGAAGTCATCGCCCGCCGGGATAAGGTCATCGACTTCGGCAGAAACGCCGTGGATGTTGAGCCGGGCAGCTACGTCTGCGTGCTGGCGCCCATGGTCACGGGGATGTTCACCCATGAGTGCTTCGGTCACAAGAGCGAGGCTGACTATATGCTCAGCGACAAGACCCTCCGGGACGAGTGGGTAATGGGCAAGAAGGTGGGCAGCGAGCTGGTGTCGATCTTCGACAGCGGAGATATGTTCCCCCACCGGGGCTGCATAGCCTACGACGACGAGGGCACCGCCCCCCGGGAGACCTGGCTCATCAAGGACGGCGTGCTCACCGGCAGACTGCACGACGCACATTCGGCCTCGGTCATGGGCGAGGAGCTCACCGGCAACGCCAGAGCCCAGGACTTCGGCTGTTCGCCTATCGTGCGTATGACCAACACCTGTATGCAGGCCGGCGATACCTCTCCCGAGGACATAATAGCGGGAGTCGAGAACGGCATCTACATCGAGAACGTTATCCACGGGACAGGGTTTTCGACCTTTACCATGGTTCCCAGCCTCTGCTACCGCATCAGGGACGGAAAGATAGCCGAGCCCCTGAGGGTGAACGTGCTTTCCGGCAGCGTGTTCCAGACGCTGTTCGATATCGACGCAGTGGGCAATGACTTTGAGTACTGCGACGTATCCACCTGCGGCAAGGGCGGACAGTGGATGCCCGTCACCGACGGCGGCCCCACTATCCGTGTGAGATCGCTGAGTGTCAATTAAGGGGGTGACGTATATGCTGAAAGAAAAGATCGCATCGGTCTCCACCGTCCGGGATATCAGGATAGAGGAGACCCGCATAAAGAGCTTTGATAAAAAGAGCTTCCGCAACAGCTCCTTCCGCGTCTATGACGGCGGGTATGCGGGAGTGCAGTATTTCCAGGGGAACGTCAATGAGGATGAGAGCTACAAAAAGGCTGAGGATAACCTTTCGCTGAAGCGCCCCTATAAGTTCTCTTTGGAGACCGGCAGCCGTCACCGGGACAAGACCGAGCAGGAGTACTCCGACAGGGAGCTTATGGATATCGCCCGGGAGACTGTGGAGCATCTGAAAACTCACTATCCGGATTTTACGTTCTTCGGGAACGTGTCGTCGCGGAAGGTCACGGAGTCGATGTGCAATTCACTGGGGCTGGACTACTCCAACACCGACTGCATCGTTGACATAGGTTTCCAGTATAAGCACAAGGACAGCAAGGACCTCACCGACGGCTGGTTCGGACTGGGTCAGCGGACATTCGAGATGAAGAAGTTCACCGACATGGCGGAGAACTACCTTGCAAACTACACCAACAAGGTGGAGCTGCCGGAGGAGCTTATCATCCAGCAGCAGTACTATACCTACCTCGGCAAGTTCTACGACTGCCTCAACGCCGAGAACATCGCTTTGGGCACCTCGCTGTTTTCCGGCAGGGTGGGGGAGAAACTCTTTTCAGAGGACTTCACGCTGCTGCACAACGTGGCCGACGATGCAGCGTGGTTCTCGCCCTTCTATGACGGCGAGGGGGTAGTCCTCCCGGAGGACAGGTTCGTCTACATTGAAAACGGCGTGGTGAAAGCGGGCTATGCCGACAAGCTCACCGCCGACAGGTACGGCGTGCCCCACACCGGCAGCGCGGGCTTCAACATGGCTGACATACCCTTCAACGGCAACGTGAACCTCAAGATACAGCCCTCGGACAAGACCGTGAAGGAGCTGCTGGGCGGCAGGCTCACAGTCGTTCCGGTGATCGCGGCGGGGGGAGACTTCAACGACAAGGGCGAGTACGTCACCCCGGTGCAGAAGGCCTTCCTCTGCGACGGAGAGCGCTTTATCGGCAGCCTGCCGGAGTTCTCCGTGAAGGGCAGTATGTTCGACTTCTTCGGCAAGGACTTCATCGGCGTGGGCTCGGACAAGCCGGTATTCAACGACTATAAGATACTCATGAGGATGAGCTGCGGCAGCTGACCCTCTCTGCTATAACAGAAACAATGCATATCTCCGCCGATGCGGGGATATGCATTTTCCCTCCCCCGGCACTTGATTTTTGTGACAAGGTGTGCTATTATAGGTGCATAGACTTTTTTGGAGGCTAATATGAAGACCGATCCCGTAACGGAGCAGAAACCGGATATTTTCGATAAGCTCATGCACCTGCCGGGGCTCAGAGTGTTTGAGCCCTTTTACAAAAAGAACAAGGAGGTGCTGATGTACCTCTTTTTCGGCGTGCTCACCACAGCCGTCAGCTTTATAACGGCGGGCATATCCAAATCCATGCTGGAAAAAGCCGGCGCGTCCAGCGGCGCTGTGTCGGTGCTGTCCACCACCATCTCCTGGATCTGCGCCGTGACCTTTGCCTATATCACCAACCGCACATGGGTGTTCCGCTCTGTGATACACGGCGCTAAGGGCATCATGGTGGAGGCGCTCTCCTTCTACGGTGGGAGACTGTTCACCTATGTTGCCGAGCTTGGCATGATGTGGCTCGGATATACCGTGCTGGAATTCAACTACTGGGCGACCAAGATAGTCGCAAACGTGATCGTGCTGATACTCAACTACATCATCAGCAAGCTCATAGTGTTCAGGACTAAACGGAGGTAATAATACAGCTTGATACCTGTGGTCATCGTTATCCTGCTGACTGTGTCGGCGGTCTGCTCGGCTACTGAGACGGCCTTCTCGTCGGCAAACAGGATAAGACTGAAAAACATGGCTGCCTCGGGCAGCAAACGCGCTAAGAAAGCCCTTGACATGGCGGAGAACTTCGACAAGGCGCTGACGGCGATCCTTATCGCAAACAACGTGGTGAATATTGCCGCGTCCTCGCTGGCGACGGTGTTCTTCACCGAGCGCTTCGGCGGCGGCAGCGTTGGCATAGCCACCCTTGTGATGACGGTGCTGGTGCTGATCTTCGGCGAGATACTCCCCAAGAGCCTTGCAAAAGAGAACTCAGAGCGCTTTTCGGTGTTCATGGCGCCGCTGCTGTCGGCGTTCATAATCATCATAACCCCGCTGATATGGGTCTTCACCGGCATCAAAAACCTGGTGGTAAAGGCTATCGGCCATAAGGACGACCAGCCCTCCGTCACCGAGGAGGAGCTCAAATACATCATCGACGAGATCGAGGACGAGGGCGTGCTGGAGGAACAGGAAAGCGACCTTGTGCGCTCGGCGCTGGAGTTTGACGAGATCACCATTTCAAAAGTCCTGGTGCCCCGCATCAACATAATCGGCATCGAGCGGGGGGCGGGGTTAGAGAGCATCAAGGAGCTGTTCATACAGACCAAGTTCTCCCGGCTGCCGGTCTATGAGGGGACCCTTGACAGCATCGTCGGGGTGATACACCAGTCGGACTTCTTTGAGCTCTATCTCAAAGGCGGCGGCAGCATCGGGGACATCATGAAGCAGCCCGTCTACCTCTCTGAGAGCAAGCGCATCTCCGAGGCGCTCAGGGAGCTGCAAAGAGCCAAGATGCACATGGCTGTCGTGGTGGACGAGTACGGCGGCACCGAGGGCATCTGCACCCTCGAGGACATAATCGAGGAGCTCGTGGGGGAGATCTACGACGAATCCGACGACGAGGACACCTCCTTCATCAAGCTGGGCGAAAACCGCTGCCGCGTCTCCGCAAGCCTTTCTGTTGGGGATTTCCTCGACAGGCTGGGTCTGGATGAAGATACTATAAAGACCGACATGACCTCCATGGGCGGCTACGTCATGGAGCTGCTGGGGCGCATCCCGGAGCAGAACGAGTTCGTCCGGGCGGGGCGCTTCGATATCACAGTACAAATGGCTGACGAGCATACCATCGGCAGTCTTATCATAAGAGTCAGGAACGAGGAGGAAGACCGAAATGCCTAAGCAGATCAAAAAGAGAGCCTTCAGGAAAGGAGAAAAAGCCGCAGCGGTGCTGTGTACCGTGGCTATGGCTGTGGGACTGGTGTTCGCGGCGCTGTTCATCCTGCTTATCCCGGATATAGACAGCAGCAGCGAGAACGTGCAGTTCGTCAAGGCCATACTTGCGGCGTCAGCCTACGCCGCATTTATTGCAGCGACGCTCGCTGCCATGGTCGCCAATATCATGTCCTACAAAAAGGCAAATCAGATGGGGGATATAATGAGGGCGTTTTTCGCGGGAGTAAGCGTGCTGGCGGCGCTTCTGAGCATACGCTTCATGCTGGCGCTGTTCTTTGCGGGACTTGACGATCAGGACATGGTGAACAAGATCATCGGCTCCGGCAGCTATTCCGATTTCTTCAAGAATCAGACCCCCAGCTTTGCCTGCCTGATAATCTCCCTGACGCTGATGCTTTTCGTGGGCATCTCGGCGATAATCAAGCTTGCCAAAAGATAACGGTGCGCGGCGGCGGTAAAAACTGTTTGCTTATTATGCCTTGACTGAGCCGCCGCTAAAAGAATAAAGAATAAAGAATAATTAAGGTATCGCCTTCGGCGATGATCGTAGAGATCGTCCGCAAAGCGGACACCTTAATTATTCTTTATTCTTTCTTCTTTATTCTTTTTTCTTTGTTTCAGGTCCGGTCGCTTATGGGCACATAGACCTTGTCGCCACGGATAGCCTTGTAGGCGGGGCGGATTATGCGCTTGCCGGTGACAAGCTCCTCAAAGCGGTGTGCGCTCCAGCCCGCCATGCGGGATACCGCGAACAGCGGCGTGAACAGATCCTGGGGGATGCCCAGCATCCTGTAAACAAGACCGGAATACATATCCACATTGGCGCACATGACCTTGTCGTCATTCTTGATCTCCTTGAAAAGCTGCGGGGTCAGGCGTTCGATCTTTTCAAGCAGCGCGAATTCTTTTTCATACTCCGTGCCGGCAGCCAGCTTCTTGGCGTTTGCTTTGAGTATCACCGCTCGCGGGTCGGAGAGGGTGTATACCGCGTGACCCATGCCGTAGATCAGGCCGGAGTGATCGTGTTCTTCCTTGCGGAGTATCTTTCTCAGGAATTCCGCTACCTCGTCCTCGTCGTCCCAGTTGTGGACGCCATTCTTTACGCACTCCTGCATGGCGAGCACCTTAGCATTGGCGCCGCCGTGACGGGGGCCTTTGAGTGCGCCGATAGCCGCCGAGTACGCGGAGTAGGGGTCAGTGCCCGATGATGTCAGTACGCGGCAGGAGAAGGTGGAGTTGTTACCGCCGCCGTGCTCTGCGTGGAGCACCAGCATCAGGTCAAGGAGCTTGGCCTCCTCGTCGGTAAAGGAGCGGTCCGGCCTCAGCGCCGAGAGTATCATCTCAGCCGTAGAGTGGGAGGGTATCAGCGGGTGCATTATCATGGACTTGTTATTGTAGACGCGCTGCTTCACCTGATAGGCCGAGACCATGATGTTGGGCAGGCGGCTGATTATGGAGATCGCGGTAGCCATTTCCTTGGCGGGAGCCCTGTCCTCGGGGGAGTCGTCATAGGAGTAGAGCGCCAGCACCGAGCGACCCATTTCGTTCATGATGTCGGGGGAGGGAGCTTTGAGGATCATGTCCTCGAAGAAGTTCTGGGGCAGCTCCCGGTTCTCCGCCATGATCTCGGAAAATGCGTTCAGCTCCACCTGAGTGGGCAGAGCGCCCAGCAGCAGCAGGTAGACCACTTCCTCGTAGGCGAAGCGGTTCTCCTTGATCGCGTTGTCAACGATGTCGTTGATGTTGTAGCCCCGGTAGATGAGCTGACCTTCGATAGGGCTCTTTTCGCCCTCGTTGATAACGTAGCCGTGTACGTTGCATATATTGGTGAGCCCTGCGATGACGCCGGTGCCGTCGGCATTACGCAGACCGCGCTTAACGACGTACTTGTCGTAGAGCTTCGGGTCGATGGCGTTGTTCTCCACGAACTGCTTGTAGAGCATATCTCTTGCGGTATTAGGTATCATATGTATCACCGTTCCTGTGTTTTTATATCATTATATTAGCATATATATCCTGTGCTGTCAATAAGCTCAGGTGAAGGCCGCCACGCCTGTCAGGCTCAGCACCGTCATGATGACGCCTGCCAGCAGTACTCCGAGTACTACCGCCAGTGTGCTTTTCTTGAAGTCCAGGTCAAGCATACTTGCCGCCAGGGTGCCCGTCCATGCGCCTGTACCGGGGAGTGGTATGCCCACGAAAAGCAGCAGCGCCACATAGATGCCTCTGCCGGCTTTGGCCTTGAGCTTCTGACCGCCGTGCTCGCCCTTTTCAAGGCAGAACGTGAAAAATCTCCTGGTGTACTTCTTGTCGGAGCCCCATACCAGCACCTTCCTTGCGAAGAAGAAAATGAATGGCACCGGTATCATGTTGGCCACCATGCACAGCGGCAGCGCCTGCTGCCATGGGATGCCCCGGATTATGCCGAAGGGTACGCCTCCGCGCAGCTCCACCAGAGGCACCATTGAGATCAGAAATGTGAGAACGTAGTTTAACATATTGCGGTTTCCTTTCCGGATAAGTTTGATCTTTCGCGCACCTGCTCCTCCAGCTGCATCCGCAGCCCCTCGATGCTCCTGCGCTGATATACCGTCGCGGCGTCTCGGGCGGCGTTTTTGGCGGCGCTGACTGCGTACTGTATGCGCCCTGTTTTCAGGTAGCAGAGAGAGAGGAACATCTCGCAGTCGCACCGGGAGGACTTCCCCACGGCGTAGGCGAGAGCCTGGGTGAAGTAGTTCTCGGCCTTGACGTAGTCGCCCATGGCGTATTCGAGGGCGCCCATGGTGTGCAGCACCGGCATCGCCGAGTTGCGCAGCCTCGCCCTGTCGAAGAACAGCCTCGACGAGTCATATATCCTAAGAGCGGCGGCAGTATCCCCCGCCATTAGATTTGTATAGACGTAGATGTTGAAATATTCCTCCTTGGAGCTTTCGCAGAGCTCTCTGGGGTCGATCTCCGAGAGCACCTCAAAGCAGCGCTCGAAGCAGCAGCCCTCGCTGAGGAAGGACGCCAGCACCAGCTGAGCCTCGGCCTTCTGTCCGGGGGTGCGGGACTTGTCGGCGCGGCGCTTGACTATGCTCAGAAGCTCCGGCGTGACGCCCTGCTCGAACATGATCTTCTTGATACGCCTGTCCTCCCGGAACATATTGAGCCGGAACCCCAGCCTTATGAGCAGCCTCAGCACGAATACCGTGAGCGCCGCCACAGAGCCGAACCTTATCATCTCGATGACGACCGGCACCCAGCCGCTTATGAGCCAGACCACGGCAGTCAGCACTGCCGCGAACCAGAAAGCAAGTATTATCTCCTTGGAATAACTGTACGGTCTGAGCATCTGACATCACCGTCCTTTTGCCTGTTTGACAGCCCATACATTTTTATAATAGCACATTTTCTCCGGCTTGTAAATAGAGTGGATGAAATTTTCTGCAAAACATAGTACAGTATCTTTTTCTTACCTGTATTGACACAGATTGTTTACCTTTTTTTCAGTACAGTATATTGACATGGGGGTAAAAGTGTTGTAAAATATGAAGAATAACATTTATAAATAATGGTTATGAGTTGAAACAGAAACGGGAGGTAAAAATCATGCTGGAAACAAATGTCAACAACAAGTTCGTTAAGGAGGGTCTCACCTTCGACGATGTGCTGCTTATCCCCGGGGAGAGCGACTGTACGCCCGATATGGTGGATATCCACACACACCTGACCAAGGACATCGTCCTTAACACCCCGATCATGACCTCGGCTATGGATACCGTTACCGAGTCGAAAATGGCTATCGCCATTGCGCGTGAGGGCGGCATCGGCATCATCCACAAGAATATGCCCATCGCACAGCAGGCCGAGGAGGTCGATAAGGTAAAGCGCTCCGAGAACGGCGTCATCGTGAACCCCTTCTCGCTCACCGCTGACAAGACCGTTGAGGAAGCCGACAGGCTCATGGGCAAGTACAAGATCTCCGGCGTGCCTATCGTTGACGACGAGGGCAAGCTCGAGGGCATACTCACAAACCGCGACCTTCGCTTCATTACCGATTTCAGCATCAGGATCTCCGACGTTATGACCAAGGATAACCTTGTAACAGCTCCCGTTGATACAGACCTCGCCGGTGCCAAGACTATCCTGATGAAGCACAAGATCGAGAAACTCCCGCTGGTGGACGCCAACGGCGTGCTCAAGGGTCTTATCACTATCAAGGATATCGAGAAGTCAGTGCAGTATCCCAATTCCGCAAGAGACAGAAAGGGCAGGCTGCTCTGCGGCGCGACTATCGGCATGACCGCCGACGTGCTGGAGAGAGCGGCGGCTCTCATCGAGGCTCAGGTGGATATCCTGGCTCTCGACTCGGCTCACGGTCATTCCAAGAACGTTATTGACACTCTTAAAAAGGTCAAGGCGGCCTTCCCGGATATCCCGGTCATCGCGGGCAATGTTGCCACCGCTGAGGCGGCTGTGGCGCTCTGCGAGGCAGGCGCCGACGCTATCAAGGTGGGCATAGGCCCCGGCTCTATCTGCACCACGAGAGTAGTTGCAGGTATCGGCGTTCCGCAGATCACCGCAGTTTACGACGCGGCCTGCGCCTGCGCCAAGTACGGCGTGCCGGTCATCGCCGACGGCGGCATCAAGTACTCCGGCGATATCGTTAAGGCTCTTGCAGCCGGTGCCAGCGTAGTAATGCTGGGCTCCCTGCTGGCCGGATGTGAGGAGGCTCCCGGCGACGTGGAGATCTACCAGGGCAGACAGTTCAAGGTATACCGCGGCATGGGCTCCATGGCGGCTATGGCCAAGGGCTCCAAGGACAGATATTTCCAGACCAACTCCAAGAAACTCGTCCCCGAGGGCGTAGAGGGCCGTGTGGCCTTCAAGGGCCCCGTTTCCGATACAGTGTTCCAGCTGGTGGGCGGTATCCGCGCAGGTATGGGCTACTGCGGCTGCCATACTATCGAGGAGCTGGGCGAGAAGGCCAGATTCATCCGCATCACCGGTGCCGGCCTCAAGGAATCTCATCCCCACGACATCTACATCACCAAGGAAGCTCCCAACTATTCTGCACAGCTTTGATAACATACCGGCGGAACGGGTCACGATACCCGCTCCGCCGTTTTTGCTTTGCTCCGTTTTGGCTGTGTGCTGCTGACAAACCATTCGGCGGAAAATGCTCCCCCGCAACGGCAAGAGAATAAGTATTATTTTTCGGCGGTGTAGGTTTACAATAGATGTGAGACAAAATTAAGAAAAAAAGAAAGCGAACCAGCATGAACCTGTGTTACAGTTAAGTTGCTACACAAAAAAGCAACAGGAGTTCATGTGATCCGCTATGAATACTATAACACAAATTACC
>JAFXNC010000012.1 GCA_017529875.1 Ruminococcus sp.
AGTCCAGGATATGATATAATAAATATATACCAATTTATAAGTGTATTGTTTGCTTTATTTGTATGACATCGCCGCATGACGGCGGAGCCGCTGCTGATGATCTGACGATGGTTTGCCCTGAGTACAGGTGATGCAATGAGAAAAGAATATCAGAAAAAGACATACTTTACCCGGTCACCGTGAGCTTTGACCGCAGTTCATTTTAATTAAATTATATGGGGAAGTGAAGCACTATGAAAGGTTTCTGTGAAAAGAAATTCAGGTCCATGCTTATATCAGGCACGTTCACCAAGGCAGTCATGTACCTAATGCTGCTGAGCGACAGCATAATCGCCGGGTTCTTCATAGGCGAATCGGGCGTTGCCGGCATCAACGCGATCACGCCTGTAACAGCTGTCGTCACATTCTTCGGTGATCTTGGCTCAACAGGCGTAGGCATCGTTTTCTCACGCGAGGTCGGAGCTATGAGAAAGCGCCGTGCCGATGAGATCTTCGGACAGGGTCTTATAATCAGCATCGGTCTGGGACTGATCTCCGCGCTTTTGATCTTTGTGTTCCAAAGCGCCTATTTCAGCGTAAGCGGCATCACGGGAGAGACCCTTAATCAGGCGACTGAGTATTACCGCCTTGTGCCGATCAACGCTTTTCTGACTATTGTGATCTTCTATCTTGAGCAGATGGTCTACAGCGACGGAGACGAACTCTGCAACAACATCTGTTACGCTTTCCAGATAGGCGGAAATATCATCTGCTCTGTCATCCTGACAAAATTCTTCGGAATGACGGGTATCATCTTGGGCTCGGTCATAGGCAACAGCCTCGGCATCCTTACCTGCTTGTGGCACTTTTTCCGTAAGAACAACACTCTGCATTTTGTGTGGCATCTGTCTATTAAGGATTTTCTGCTTACATCGAGGTACAGTATCGTGGATTCCTCCGTATATATCTGCTGGGGCATTATGGACTATGTGATGATCGGCTTTGTTTCACGCAGCTACGGCGATCCCGGCCTGATAGCCCTCGCCGTGGTCGTCAGCCTGATAGAGTTCGGTGTCGTTCTGGACGGCGTGGGAATGGCTATGCAGCCGCTTGTCGGCACCTATTACGGAGAAAAGAATCACAGGCTTATAAAGAGAGTAACCAGGGCAGGCATCAAAGCAGCGATCATAGAAGGCGCTGCGGCGACCTTGCTTATTATGGTTTTTGCAAAGCAGTTCTGCGGTCTGTTCGGTGTTAAAGAAGGAGAATCGCTCGCTATGGCGATGACAGCCATCAGGATCGTCTGTCTCGGATTTGTGTTCTGCAGTCTGGTGTCACTCACCACTTCTTACTATATGCTCATAGACCGTATAGGTATGGCGACCTGCTTTGCGTGCTTCCAGAACGGTCTGTTATATATCCTCCTCCCGATACTCGGATCCCTACTTTTCGGGATAAACGGTCTGTGGGCGGGATTTGTCGCTGCTCCAGTACTGACGCTTGTCTGCGCTATGCTTTTTGTATATCTCAGATTCGGCAAAACCGATTTCCCCTTTTTGCTTGGCGATATGGATACCGAGATCGTTGTTCTGGACGATACCCTCAGTCCGGAGTCCGCATCCGCACTCTCCGTTCAGGTCGCAGACTGCCTGATCTCGCATCAGTACCCGAAAGAGACGGCAAACCGCGCCGGGTTGTTTGCTGAAGAGATAGGGCTGACCGTTCTGGACATCAACAAACAATCAAAGGATCCGATATTGGTCGAGCTTTCGCTTTTCTTTGAAGACGATCAGGTTCTTATCGTAGAACGGGACTCGGGAAAGCTTTTCAATCTGACCGACTCCGACGCACAGGTCAGCGGACTCAGCGGATTCGTGCTGAGCGGTCTTATGGAAGCCCACAAAGAAAAAGCGTATCTCGTTACCACGGGCTATAACCGGAATATGATACGATTTGCAAAGGAAAATCAAAATGGGGTGAAAACATAAAGAGAATTATATGAACTATCTTTGCGGGTTATAAGCCTCAGTGCTGTGATCACTGACACCGCAGGTCTGCCGTACCACAAATAAAAAACTAAGGGATATATCACTCGATGGGGTGGTATATCCCTTTTTGGTATGGATCATTTAAGTGTTCCGTATTTTGCAACAGCTTCATCGATGGTCATAGCTCCCGTTCCGACTTTATAGGAAGCAAGCCTGATCTGAACTGCGAGGGTGTCCTCAATGCCGAGTGCTGTGGGAGAGATCGTAAGATCAGACGAAACTCCGCCTATGGGTGCATACACCTTATCGAAGGACAGGTCATTTGACGGAGTGATCAGACGTTTTACGGATGCCATCTGATTGAGTTCTGCTTTTGAAATGAGAAAGCGCATAAACTCATTGGTCATATCCAGATCCTTGCAGGAATTATTGACCGAGAACTGAACGGAAGGGCTGTCAAGGAAATATCCGCCCTTTTCTGTGGTGGGTACGGGAGCGAATGTATAATTGAAGGGGTGTGCGGTAAAGGCTTCCGACTGGCTTTCGCGCTTGCCAGTACCCGATACCGTATCGCCTGTGCAGATCATCATCGGGACATCGCCCTCAAAGAATCGGAGAATGACCTCGGTATAGTTATCACCTATCTTATTGCACTCTTCCAGGTTGATACAGCCCTTGCTTATGAGCTGAGAGAGAGTCTCAAGGGCAGGGCGCATATATTCGCCTGCCGCAGGATCGCACTTATTGGCGAGCGTGACCGTCTCGGGATGCTCTGCAAGGTTCGCTGCAAAGAGCGGATATGCGATGGTATTCATAAGGCAGCCGGAAGAATCCGTGCTGTAACCCATCAGGGGGCTGGCGTAACCCTTTTCCTTGAAGGCGGCACAGACATCGTAAAGCTCCTGCAAAGTCCCGGGCACTTTGAGTCCTTCTTTTTCAAACAGGTCATTATTGATAAGCATACCGTAGGATGTGGAGAAGATCGGTACTGTCAGCACGCGGCCCTGTGAGTCGCGGTTGAGAAGCCCCTGACGGATGCAGTCAAGATCAAGGCCGAGGGAGCTGTCGGCAAGGTCCTCCATCTTGGCGAAGACCGAGTCATAGGCGGAGTTTCCTGTCATCCAGCTGAATGAAAAGAAGATGTTGGGCGCAGAGTTTCCGCTCAGGACAGTGGCAATGGAGCTGTTGTAGTCGTCGATCTTCGTGTAGCTGAGTTCGACGTTGGGGTAATACTGGTTAAAGCGGTCAAATTCAGCTTCAAGAGCCTCAAAATTGCTGTAGGTGCCCACTATGCTGATCTTGCAGGCAGTGGATTTATCCAGTCTGGGTTCAAAACCCTTCTGACTGTCCTGCTTGTCTTCAGAACCGCAGGAAGCTAAACCAAGTATCATGAATACCGATAGAATAATGCTGAAGATCTTTTTCATTGTCAGGATCTCCTTTCTTTTATCTTGCGAATTTCTTTGATCACGAGTTTAACATCAAAAGGCTTGGCGATATGTCCGTTCATGCCTGCGTTGAGACATTCGGTCACATTTTCGGAGAAAGCATCCGCAGTCATTGCGATAATGGGTATGGATGATGCCCACGGATCTTCCATTCTGCGGATCGCTCTTGTGGCATCAAGGCCGTTCATTTCGGGCATCTGCACATCCATAAAGATCAGGGTGTACTTCCCTTTCGCGGCGTTTTTCATCATATCCACGCAGATGCGGCCGTTCTCCGCACGGTCAGAGGTCATGCCGTACATTGCAAGTGTGGCATGAATGATCTCCCAGTTGATATCGTTATCCTCTGCCACGAGGATATGTATCCCATCAAGATCAGAATGATCGTCCTCGGTCTCGGCGGAACTTACTTCCTTTCCGAGAAGCTGATTGATCTTATCGTACAGAGTGGAGCGGAAAAGCGGCTTGCTGACGAAGCCGTTGGCTCCTGCTTTTTTTGCCTCGTCTTCGATCTCCGATACATCGTAAGCTGAGATCAGCAGGATCGGGATTTTTTCGTCGATATCCGATCTGATGCGGCGCACCGTTTCGACACCGTTCATTTCAGGCATCTTCCAGTCGATGATAACAAGATCGTAGTTGCGTCCTTCCTGACGGCGGCCGAGGATCTTGTCTATTGCCTCTGCACCGCTGCCTGCAGTGTCAGTGGAAACCCCAAGCGATCCGAGAGTATCTTCGGCAGTACGGAGAAGCACTTCATCGTCATCCACCACAAGGATATCGGCAGGATCAAGGCGGATATCATCTCTGCTTTTGTCGGACACAGGGATATCGATGACCACCGTAAATGTGGTGCCTTTGCCGTCCTCGCTCTTGCAGTCGATGGTTCCGTTCATCAGATCCACCATCTTCCGGGTGATGGCAAGTCCGAGGCCTGTTCCCTGGATGCTGTTGACGCGGCTGTCGGTCTGACGTGAGAAGGGCTGGAACATCCTTTCCATGAATTCCTCGGTCATACCGATACCTGTATCAGATACCCGGTAGGTCAGTCTCACGCAGCCCGGGACGGGGCTTTCCTCCTCGTACATATCCACACTGACGCTGCCGCCCGGTTCGGTATACTTAACGGCATTGGATAGGATATTTATATAGATCTGATTTAGTCTCAGCTGATCCGCATACAGATATTCCTTTTCCATATGACCGACTCTGAAATTGAAATCTATATTCTTTTCCTTAACCATAGGCTGAGACAGGTTGACAAGGTTCTCCACGGTCTCGACTATTGAGAAGGTCACAGGCGACAGGTTGAGCTTTCCGCTCTCGACTTTTGAGATGTCAAGGATATCGTTGATAAGCGTCAGCAGGTGATTGCCAGCAAGACCGATCTTGCGAAGGCTCTCCCTTGTTGCTTCGTCATCGCCGATATTCTTCTGTGCGATGGAAGTCAGACCGATTATGGCGTTCATCGGAGTACGGATATCGTGGGACATAGCTGAAAGAAAATCAGTCTTGGCTTTGTTGGCGGAGTCAGCCTCCGCAGCCGCAATACGCAGCTTTTTGTTGAAGCTCCGTATAAAGAGCAGGTCGATCACGAACAGCAGGAGCAATCCTGCGGAGATCACCCCGATCAGCAGCCAGTTTTCGGTATTAACGTTCATATCTGATTCGGGGATAAGGCCCAGCAGTATCCATCCAGATGTTTCAAGCACGGGAGTATATGCCAGCAGCATTTTTTCCTCTTTGGAGTTATAGATCGTAAATGAACCCGTACCGGATGTCATATCATCGTGAAGGCTGTCAATAGTGGATGGGTTTGAAGAGTTATACGACTTATAGAACTCAAGGAAGTTTGAATTCTTGAATGATTTGCTTTTTATGATATAGTTGCCCTCGGAGTCTATCAGTGTGAGTTCGGCATTCTCAAATCTCTCTCTCGGGATTATCCACTTCTGCTCCAGTTCGGATACGGGCAGCACACGGAGCAGAACGGCTTCTTTGGCTGTTCTGTCATCGGGATCGTACAGCTTTATCTTGTTGCAGAAGGCAAGGGACTGCTCGCCGTTCATCGGATTTGTATAAGCGCGTGAGATATTGGTGGATTTGCCGATCTCGGATATCCATGAGGTATCGCTCATAAAATCCATTTTTGCATAGGATACGGCGAAATCGCTGTCGGTACCCAGATGAGGCCGCGTTGATACGCCTTTTCTGCTGTCGAGCCAGATCAGATGAGCGGAGGCATCAGGCAGCACATGAGAGATACGGATAAATGCAGCCGCTTCATCCATGGTCATTTCTCTGCTGTTGATATAGTGAGCCCACACGTCGCATATATGCTGTTCGCCCTCAAGATAGTTTTCGGTGATACGCTCCATTGTGACGGTGGTGTTTTCAAAATGCTCGGTCTGTCTTTGCTTTGTCCTTCCGTCATTGGAAACTATATATACAGAAACAAAAGCAATGATCGCAACCATTATAAGAACGTTTATCAAGATTATCCCGGGTCTCTTCAATATCCTCACCACCTTTCAACTTAATAATTCCATAACAGTATAATAACATTATATCACATAATTTGTGACTTTTCAACCCCTGACCGACTTCTTTCGACTTTTACGGCATTTGCTTCCGCCAGTATCGAATCCTCGAAGACAGCCGCGCTGGCGATGTTTTTATAATAGACCTCCTCCAGTTCTTTTCGCACCTCACTGCCAACATACTTATAAACCTGATAGACAAACCTGTCACTGTGCTGATCCCTGACATTATCTTTATCCCAATTTGGTTGTGTATTGCTGACAGATATCCGGCGGAAAATGCGTAGGCTCTTAAAGAGACTACGCATTTTCCGCACCTTCCCGAGCCTTGGAACAAGGCTCGTTCACACGACAGGCGGCGAGGGCATAAGAGCAATACACATCAAAAAAGGGATTTATCTTTTGTCCATGCATATTCTCTTTGGTATAAAGGAACGGAATATCTATAATACAATTCCGGATCAATGCTAAGTAGAGAAGCAATGGAATAACTATCAAATGAAAACTCCATAGTATTACCTCCGATAATATATATTAAGTATATCATATCTCTCCCCAATAGTCAATGTATTTCATCAAAATCGCCCAAATAATGCCAACAATATTATACAATATGTCCAGTTCCTCGATGTAATGCAAATCCTTCACGCCAAAAAGCCAACGCTCCTATAATAATCTCTCAATAACTAAACGTAGCAATCAATTTGATTGTTCGAAGTAGTTTGCTCGTGAATTAATCGAATTGTTGATACATTAGAACGCCTTATCTGAAATGAAATAACTCGCCTTTGTGGTGGCCGATAACAGGACAAAAGTCCAAGCATTATTGTTTATAGAAAAAACTTTACCCGCGCAGCCAAAGTACGGTTATAGGCTGCGTTTTTGTTGACTGAAAGAGTAAACCGTGATATAATATACCAAAAAGAAAGGACGGGATAACGATGACAGACAGGAAAGCCAAAAACGCTGAGATCTTCAGCGATACCGAAAGAAGATATAAGACAGAGTCCGCGCTTGTTGAGGCGATAAAGCAGTCAAAAGCAGCACAGCAGTTAATTGCTGCTGGCGACAGCATTGCAGTACCAAAGACAGACAGGACAGAAACAGCAAAGGTAATCGTCAGCGGGAAGCGTTCCCTTGAAGCGGCTGAAAGCTATGCGAAGCAGGGCAAAAAGGTCTGTGTACATAACTTTGCATCAGCGACCAACCCCGGCGGCGGTGTGGTCAGAGGCTCCTCGGCACAGGAGGAAGCTATCTGCCGCTGCTCGACCCTCTACCCCTGCCTTGATTCAAGGAATATGTGGCAGCATTTCTACGATCCGCACCGCAGGGCAAACGATCCGCTTTACAACGATGACTGCATTTACACCCCCGATGTGTATGTGATCAAGTCGGATATCAGTTTCCCCGAGCCGCTGCCGGAGCAGGACAGATACAAGGTGAACATCCTCACCTGTGCGGCGCCCAACCTGCGGGACAAGCCCAGCAATCCCATGAATCCCAACGCCGGGAGAAAGCCCGTAAAGCTCACAAATGCACAGCTTGAAGCTCTGATCACCTCCCGTATCAGGAGGTTGTTTGAGATCGCGGCTGCGAATGAGAACGATGTGCTTATCCTCGGTGCCTTCGGCTGCGGAGCATTCAGAAATCCTCCGGAGGTTGTGGCGAAGGTCTTTCACGATGTAATGAAAGACTGGCTCAACTATTTTGAAGTCATCGAATACGCTGTATATCACAGACCCGATGAAGCTGCAAACTATAATGCGTTTATGAGGTCAATGAAAGAATTTATCTGACAAACAAGACTATCAACTATTAAGAGAAACTAAAAAGATACGGTTCGTTTGCAGGATATGCAAGAGGACAGTTCCAACGGCTGAAAAATGCTATTGGCAAGGACAACGGCAGCAATGTATTCAAGAGCATCAGCCTTGCAGATTCGCTCAACAGGATACAGAACCACCTTATTAACTCAATATAAGCCGCAACCCCGCCGTCACACCGCGTTCGCCTCCTGCATAGTCTTTCAAAAGGCGGCATTCGGTGGCGCAGCGTGTGCGCCCCGAAGAGAGACTCGAACTCTCAAAAACCTGTGTCTGAGACAGGGATGTATACAACAATGGAAACTCAATCTTTTATCGCAGAGATCTCCTTAATGAAACGGCATTTATCCTTGGGAAAAATCAGTACGGAAGGATAATATACAACAACAGATATGTCGATCCGGACAGTCAGAGATGGTATTACGGCTGGCATATTTATAATATCATCAGCTGTGACATATCCGAATGCAAAGAAAAGATGTTTTTCGTGAAGAACCCCGATCACGAATACAGACAGCTTCTTGATCTCAGACAAAAGGATCTCTTAAGTGAGGTGACGATTATGTGTACCCGTTTCTATGCGGATATGAGATCCCTTTCGGGCTATATTTCCGAAGCCCAGCAGCGGCGGCTTGCAACAATAATAATGAATACGATGTCACGCCCGGCTGTGATGTCGGGTGAGATCCGTCCCACGGATATGGCGGCGGTGATCGCACCGAACAAACAGGGAGAACCGGCTGTGTTCCCGATGATATGGGGCTTTACTCCACGGGCGTCCTCAAAGCCGGTCATCAACTGCCGCATCGAGACCGCAGATCAAAAAGAACTGTGGAAGGATTCGTGGCAGAGAAGAAGATGCATCATCCCCGCCTCCTGGTACTATGAATGGGGCATCCTGCCCTCGGAAACGGATAACAGAAGCATAGTGCAGCAGCAGAAACTGAAAAAGACCAAGTTCGCCATTCAGCCGAAAGGTTCAGAGATCACTTATCTTGCCGGACTGTATCGCTTTGAAGAACACAAGGGCAATCAGATCCCGGTGTTTGCTGTGATAACAAGAGAGCCGGTAGCTCCGGTAAGCATGATACACGACAGAATGCCTCTGATACTGAGCAAGGAAAGTGTGGCTGAATGGATACGCCCGGACGGCGATCCGGCCGGGGTGGTGAAAAAGGCTCTGACGGATCTGGCGATGGAGCCGGGTAGGGATGAACCCGAACCGCAGATGTCATTTTAAATCGAATAATATTGATGATAACAAGAACAGAGGCTCTTAAATCATATCGGGGAATATCCCCGACCGCGATGGACCCGGGTCATTGACCAGCCCAAATATATATCATCGAATCAGCTTATTCATCTCTCGTTTCTTCAAGTATGTTCATCATAAAGACTGCCTCCAAAAAGCAAAACGCACCTGTATGACCGCATCATCCGCAGCCTGCAGCAAGTGCGTGATATTCTTTCTCAGGATATGACAGGCTCTCCCGGAGCAGCAAACGCAGATCTTCACAGCCTGTCAGTCCTTTCTTTGAACAATTAATAATGATCACATCTATAATTATCATGTTGACAATTATATCACAAATAGAGCACTATATTAATAATTGCGTATTTGTTAAATGTATATTTGTGAATACCGACGGAGATTTTCGGCAAATAATAGTCATTTTGCCAAATTTTTCTTATCTGTCCCTCCGGAAAGCAGATCATACCCCCGGGCGGATGCGCTCCGGATGCCCTGCCGAACGGAACAGCCCGATATTACGGGCTCTGCCGTCCCGAAATTATTCTGTAAAATTTTGTAAACAACTCAGACAAAGCCGTTGAAACATTTGACTGTTTGTGGTAAAACTAAATAAAACAGCGGAAACCTCTGCGTTTTTTTAGATGATAATGTACATCAATTATGGAAGGACAGTGATATAATATGACAAGAGTTCTCAAGAATAAATTCAAGAAGGCAGTTGCGGGTCTTTGCACAGTGATGATGATAGCGGGAGCAGGTCTCCTGCAGCCGGCAGCTGATCTGTTCGGGACTGCCCCTGCGGTGTATGCCGAGACGGATGAACAGTATTCGGCCTGTTACTATGTCCGCAGGACCGCCGAGCTCGCGGACGCTATCAAAGAGATCAGGGAAGGCAGTCAGAAGACGCATATCGTTTTACTGCAGGATATAACGGTAAGCAGCAGCGATAGTTTTATACGTGACAACAAAGCCACCGAAAATATCTATTTCGATAATGAAATGATCCTCGATCTGAACGGTCATACCCTGACCTTCAACAGGGACAACCCCTGGTTCGTCTGTAAAACAGAAGAGGGAACAGGCGGACACCTTACCATAAAGAACGGCTATCTTGTCAATTACTCCGATACTGATGATGCCGAAAAAACAAGGAGCCTGTTCTGCGTCTATGACGCGACCCTTATATTTGAAAATGTGAGCATAGTCACCGACAGGGGCGATCTCGTAAGGGACTTTGTCAGGATGAATTTTGATCCGACTTATTATAAGGATTCAAATATAGTTATCCGCAGCGGCAGATTCAAGAGCGACCATATCTCCAGGGACGAGGATTTCTACAATCCATTCCATTCCGTCCGGGATGATATCAACGAGGAGTATCCTTATGACGGCTTATATACCTACGATGACGGTTCGGGCAATCTGAATCCTGTACATAACTTCAGTGAGCTTTATTGGGGCCGAGACCTTCCCGCACCTGATAAATGTATAGATATCGTATCAGGCAGCGAATCGGATATCCTTAACGGAAAATGGTGGTACTGCGGCGATTTTAAGACCACAGTTGATGCAGACAACACCATAAAAGCTGCTTTGCCTCAGGCTTCTGCTCCGACTGCAGCCGAGGGTCTTGTCTATACCGGTAAGCCTCAGGAGCTGCTCACAGCACCTGCCAGCCCCGCTTTCGCAGGGGGCTCTGAAACGAAGATATACTACTACCTGACCGACGGCAAAATGACAAGTGTACGCAACGCACCTGCCGATTACTGGAAAGCCGAGCTGCCCAAAGCCACGAATGCCGGCAGCTATAAGGTATGGTACAAGGCAGCAAAGGACGGCGTTATATCCGATGCGAAATGCGTTTCCGTTCAGATCGCAAAGGCTGAGATCACTGATTACAATGCTCCCGCCATCAAAAGATATGTCAGGAAGGATCCCAACGGCGATACTAAGCTGGTACAGTCAAAAGGCTCATGCAGTATCGGCAGTATATATTTCAGAGAGGGCGGAGAGCTGTTCATGTGCGATTCTTCCGCCGATACCGAATATGATATCAGCAAGCTCAAAGCGGGCGATCAGTATATCCCTGCGATCAATTCAGGCAAATCGGTGATCCTCCGGGCAAACCATGTCACAGTGCAGGGCGACCTCGAAGGCACCAAGGAGTATAACGGTGACGTTACCCTCATTTCCTACACGAAGGGCACCGATCCGATGGTTTATCTCGAGGTCAACGGCGATGTTTATAACGCCGACGCTTTCAAGGTCATATCCGCTGACCCTAAGAGCAGGAAGCTGGTCATCGCAACAGCTTTCTCCTCTGACATCTGGGACAAGAGCTATTCCGGACCTACTGTCAGCAGCACAGGCGATTACACCGTCTGGACGAAGATCGCTTCCGGCAATTCCAACTACAAGGACCTCTACCTCGGACCCGATACAGTCACAGTCGTTGACGAGCTGTACGGCTTCTTCTCAATTCCTGAGAACGTAGTCGTTGTTGACAGCCTCGAAGCAGACGCTAAGCTCATCAAGTCCGAAGGCAGCGGGACCTACAGGATCGATTCGGACTGCACGGTCTATGTCCTCTCCGACGACGAGCTGAGATTCTCAAAGGATCCGGGCGGAGTCCTGCTGTCCGCCTCCGGGGAAGACCATACTTACGGAGGAAAGACCTACAGATATGTCACCGCCCTCAGGACCGATGATGTTCAGCATTGCGGCATCTACGTGCTGGATGCCGTCTATACTGAATATACCGTCACCTGGGTGGACGGCAACGGAAAGACGCTGAAAACAGATAAGGTCAGATCCGGTTCGGTTCCGGCTTATGACGGCGCAGCACCCACCAAGAAGGACGACGCGAATTACACCTATACATTCAGCGGCTGGAGCGACGGCAAAAAGACTTACGGCGTAAATGAGGCCCTGCCGGAAGTCACAGGCGATGTGAAATATACGGCGCAGTTCACCAAAGTCAATAAAGGCGCCAACGACCTGTCTCCACGCGAAGCCACTCCCACCGTTGACGGCTTGACCCCCTCTTCAAAGAATCCCGCCACAGGCAAAGCTGTCTATCTGCTTGGAACAACAGCCCTGATCGCAGCGGTATTATTAGTTGTTTTAAAAAAGAGAAAATAAGCCATATATGACCGTATGGTAAACTGCGTTGTTTTCTTGACTTTTCTGACTTTGTGCGGTATAAAAAATACAAGTACTTTGAAAGCGACTTTCCCTAAAGAGGATCTTCTGTCCGTTAAGAAAACAATTAGGAGATGATAATATGAAATGTCCGTACTGCGGAAAAATGATGGAGATCGGGATGATACAGAGCCCACGTGAGCTTGCATGGAAAAAAGGAGAAGAAAGAACAGTCAGGAGAGCTGCTGCATTTGAGGGTTCTGTGATCCTTTCAAAAGCAGATCTGTTCTCCGGTTCGGCTGTCAAGGCCTGGAATTGCGTTGATTGCAGGAAGATAGTTATTGATTATAAGGTTTCACCGGATATGAACAGGTAGAGACCTCAAGACCGACAAAGCACTTCCTTCTTATCCATATCAGCTGCCAAGTAATACTGTCCCATAATAAACCTCCTGCGGCTTCTGCTGCGCCGCAGGAGGTTTTTATTATTGTACGTTTCGGGCGGAGAGGTCCGGACAGCCTTACAGCTTCAGCACCGCCTGTATGCGGGTCCTTTCGTCCAGGTTCCTGCGGTAGTCGCTGGGGCTCATGCCCATCTCCCGCCGGAATGATTCGGCATAGTAGCTCGCGCCCGAAAAACCGCAGGCAAGGCCTATCTCTGTGACGGTCATATCTGTTCCTTTAAGCAGCTCGATGCTCTTTTTCAGGCGGTATTCGTTGAGGTACTTCATGGGAGGAGTGAACAGGAACCGCTCGAACATATTGCCGCAGCAGGTCATCGTTCTGCTCCTCTCCGGTGCGACGATACCCCTCGCCTTCTTCCCCGAGGGTCTGCGCAGGGTGATCGACTTCCTGCCTTTCCAGTCGATCTACAACGCACCCCTGACCATCCTGCTCAAAGCCGATCCCTCGCCCTCAGATGTGCTGCCCGCCATAGGCATACAGCTTCTGTGGGCGGTCGGGATGACAGTCGCAGGCTGTCTGTTCTGAAAGCGTTCCCTCAGACAGATAACCGTCAACGGCGGCTGATACAGACCCCGATAAGGGGATACATATAAGGAGACAAAAGAAAATGAAAAGAAAAGGACTTCGCTTTTATCTGCGCATCTATTTCAAGATACTTGCGCAGGATCTGAAAAGCAAGATGAGCTACCGCGCTGTCTTTATCATATCGACTCTCGGTATGATATTCACCAACATCGCGGGGTTCGTCAGCTTCTGGATACTCTTCCGCAATTTTCCGTCCATAAGCGGTTACAGCTACTACGAGATGCTGTTCCTCTACGGTTTCTCGCTCATATCCATAACCCCCACCCAGTATCCGGGCTGTTTTTCAAGAGCAAATGCATCGGTCAGCGCTGTTATATCAGCAAATAATGCTTGAAAAAGTGTTTTATATGACTTTGCAAATGGGCGGTGTTTGCGATCACGAACGTCGGCTTTGGGACATTTTTTCTAAAAACGCTTGATTTGCTCGGGGAAATGTGTTATAATTATACAAATTGAGCAGCGCGGCCTGCAAAACAGAAAAGAGGCAGATCTATGAAGATAACAAATTTCAGCCCGATCATCGTTACCAGAGACGCGAAGTCTGTGACCGAGCTTTTTGAAGCCCTCGGATTTGAGCATCGGCACCGGAAGGAAGGCGTGGGCGACGGAAAGGTGAACGTCTGCGATATGAAGCATTCTGACGGCTTCCGGGTGGATGTGGCTCAGACCGACGGCCTTCCTCAGGATCAGACCCTTATCAGGATGAATGTGGATAATATCGAAGAAGCCTTGGAGCTTCTTGCCGCTCACGGATTCAAGAACCCCCTCGGGAACGAGATCGAAGACAGCGGCTCGTCAAGGACTGCGCTGATGGTCTCGCCATCAGGCTTTGCTGTCCGGGTCATCCAGCATACAAAATAAGAAAAGGAGAAACACTATGAAGGTCAAGCCATTGTTACTTACAGCCCTGCTTGCCGTGTCATTATCCTTAGGCGGGTGCGGTAATAATGACACCGATCCGAGCAGCAAAAAGGAAACAGCTGCAAGTGCCACCGACGTCCGGGATATCCTCTCGCCGAGAGAGCGAATGGGTGAGGGACCCTCCGATTCCCCGGACTGGGTGAAGATGGACGCACTGGGCGCGAAGTTCTGAGCCCGGATACTACACAGCAAAGCGAGTGAACTCCAATGGAATACAAAGCAAACAATCTGATATACGCAGCTGACGGAGAGCTTCTCAACACTCTGAGATGCTGCATCGAGATGACCGAGCCGGTGGACGCCGGGGCTCTGCGGGAGGCCGCAGACCTTGCCATAGGGCGCTATCCGTATTTTTCAGTCAAGCTGGTGCGCAAGGGGGAGGAATATGTCCTGCTCCGCAACGATGCGCCCCTGCCTGTGACCCCCGGCGGCAGAGCCATACCCCTTGGGGGCAGCGAGAGCAGCGGGCATCTGCTGGCGCTGGCTTACGACGACTGCCGGATATATGTGGACACATCCCATTTCATCACCGACGGCAACGGCCTTTTCCCTTTTATCAAGACCCTGCTGTACTGCTATCTCCATAAGCTCCACCCTGAGGAATTATTCGACACCTCAGGCATCGCCCTGCCGGACAGCGACATCCCGGAGGACGAAGCTGACGATTACCCCTTCCCCGATGAGCCTCTGCCCCTGTCGCCTCTGGGCTCGGATGAGCGCCCGGAGGAGGTCTTTCAGGCGGACGGCCTGCCGGAGGGTTATCAGAACCGTGATAACTGGACGTCCTTCCGGGTAAAGGTCGATCAGAAGGACATGATGAAATACATCTCCAGCGTTGACGGCAGCCCTGCCACCTTCGTTTCGTCGGTAATGTACCGGGCTATCTCCCAGGTGCATCCCGATGCGGAGCTGCCCATAGTCTGCGGTATGCAGCATCAGTACAGGCGGGCTCTCGGCAAGCCCAGCAGCCACCTCTGCCATGTGAACATAGTACCCATAACCTACACCGACAGGGTACGTCACAGAGGCATAGAGCTGCTCAACACCATGGCACGCGGCACCCTTATACTCCGGGCCGACGATGCCAACGACCGCAAGAGCGTCAACGCTCACATAATAAACGAGAACAAGCTCAAGGACCTGACCCTCGCCGAAAAGCACGACCACATGAAGGCCTTCTTCCTTGACGGCATAGGCCGCAACACCTTCGAGGTCAGCTATACAGGGCGGGTGCCCTTCTGCGGGCTGGATAAGTATATAGTCTCCTTCACGCCCATGCTCGACATGAGCCTGAGCGGGGGCATATCCGTGGAGATATTCTCTGTAAGAGACGATTTCTGCATCAACATCATGCAGCGAAACGACGACAGCAGATACGCCGAGCAGTTCGCCTGTCTGCTCAGACAGAACGGTATAGACAGCGTGTGGGACGCCCCGGAGCATTTCGAGATAAACGACTTTGTGCTTCCGGAATAAACAAGCCATAACGTCAGGGGAGGGAACATGAAAAAGCAGCTTTTATCCATGCTCACGGCGGCAGCGGTGATGATATCTCTTGCGGGCTGCTCGGATCCGCAGAAGTCCTCCGAGCATCTTGAAGACTATGTCTTCGCCCTCGAATATCACGACAACTACAACATATTGCAGCTCACGGATATCCACTGGAACGTCAATTCCTCGGTGCAGTCCTCGAAGACCTATCTCGACAAGCTGCTTTCGGAGGCGGATGCCCACATCAAATCCGCTCAGGGCGCAGACGCAGGTATAGACTTGGTGGAGCTCACCGGCGATATGTTCATGCTGGCGAATAATTATCACCTTGATAAATTTGTTGAGTATTTTGAGGAGAAGGCAAAGGAATACGGTTTCGTATACGCGCCGGTGTGGGGCAATCACGACCGCCACGCCCTCTACGATCCCAAGACCCTTGCGGAGAAGTTCCGCAGCGCTGAGCATTGTATCTACTTCGAGCCCGACGACGATCTCTACGGCAGGAGCAATTACATAATCGACCTCACCGAGGACGGCACCAAGAATACCCCTGCGGTGTGGATGCTGGCGCAGATAGATTCGGGAGCGGGCTTCTCCGAGACGGAGCTCAACCTTGCCATTGACGACGACTATATCCGTCCCGAGCAGACGGAATGGTTCCTCAAAGAGCATGAGCTTGCCGGGGAGGATGTCCCGGTCATAGCCTACTACCACATTCCCCAGGACGAGAACCGGAAGGCCTGGCTCGCCGTCACCGAGGAGGGCAAGGATCTCAAAAACAAGTTCTTCAAGCTGGAGGGCTTCGCCGACAACGGCAAGGAGCGATTCGCCAGCGACTTCATCGACCGGGCAAAGGAGCACAACCTGAAAGCCGCCTTTATGGGTCACGCCCACAATGTTGACTGGACGGTTGAATATGAGGGCGTTGTTATCGGCCTCGGCGTCAAGACAGGCGGGGAGCTTTACTATGCCCATATCGACACCGCCTCCGAGGACAAGGATATGCAGGCAGGGCTGGCCTCCACCGGCATCACCGAGAATTTCGACCTTATGGGAGCCTCGCTGGTGACCCTCACCGGCAGGGACGGCTCCTTCGACCTTGAGCACCTCTATTTTAACGAAAGGGAAGCCGGAGACTTTTCCGCTTGGGTGAAATGGTGATGAAAAACGATCTTGACCGTAACGGCTGTGTCCTTTCGGGACTTGGCTCCAAACAGAAAAAGCAGGCAGTCGGCGTACTTATCGCCGTTGCCTTTTTCTTCGTGATCTCCGCGTTTACCTTCATGAATTTCCTCTACTGCCTTTCCGACTGCGTGGGCTCCATAGTCTGCGGCTCGCCGGACGTTTCCCTCAGGGACGCCCTCAGATCGCTGCCGATCTTTCTGTCATTTTTCATGACCCTCAGCGGTCTGATGACGGTACACACCTTTTACCGCAACGAAAGTCCCGACCTTCTGCGAAGGCGGGCCAAAAAGCACGCCCTTATCGGCGTATGCATCGGCGTATTCATCATAGTCTATGTTATCGTCGGGGTGATCTCGGGCAGGTATCTGTCCATCACCGAGGGCGCACCCTCGGCGCTTTACCCCCTTGATGCGGTGCTGTATTCTCTGGGATTCATCGTCTTCGGGGTGTGCATCCTGAGATACTTCGCTAAGCTCCCGGCTGACCGGCCTTTCAGCGGCCCCGTCCGCGCACCCTTGCAAAAGCGCGGCAGGATACTCCGCTGCACCGTCAGGAGCCTGTGGCTGCTCATAGGGCTTT
Organism: Ruminococcus sp.; assembly: GCA_017529875.1. GTDB lineage: Bacteria > Bacillota > Clostridia > Oscillospirales > Ruminococcaceae > FB2012. Next base: position 17,397 of record JAFXNC010000012.1, read on the forward strand.
ACGGCTTCTGCGGGTTCTTTTACAGCTTTTTCATACTGGACTTTTCGGCAGGCTATCAGGCTTACACGGCGGCGGCTATGCTGGTATCGCTGGGAGCGTTTCTCAGCGTTGCGGTGTGGGAGCTTTATTACAACAACCTCACCGAGGAAAAGCGCCGTGCAGCCGCCCTTCCGCTGGGGCTGATCTCGCTGCCGCTGTCGGCGGGAGTTATGATATTCTATCTGCTGGCGCTGAAAGGCAACCTCGACGGCCCCTCGAACGTGGGCTTCGGCATAATACCCATAGCCTACGCCTCGGGCATGAACGTTTCTATGGTGCTGGTGGTGCCGGTGCCCCTTATCGTTTCAGTGACGGCTCTTGTCAAGGGGATATGCAGAAAAGTGAAGGCCCCTCATCCGGAAAAAGGAGCCTGAGAGCGTATGAAACGACAGCTGTACCGCAGACGGGCAATAAGAGTACTAACGCACAAAGTCCGCAGGTATATATCCGTATAAAACCGCTTTACATTTTCTCCGTTATAGGTTATAATACTATAAGCAGATGATCTTATTCTCATTCATCCGGGGGATAAATATAAATGAAACAAAAAAAGAAAAATCAGAAGCTGCTTATACAGATAAGCCTTGTGCTTATCCCGGTGTTCATCGTTCTGATAATCGCGGTGTCCTTTATAATGTATAACTCCACCGTCAACGGCTTTCTTGAAGCGCAGAACAGCAATATGGAGACTATGCTGACCAAGTCTTTTTACGATATAACAGGAAATACCTTTTTCTATGAAGATGTCATGGAATGGGTGATAGAACAGTGGGAAAAGGATCCTGCACTGCCCGTCAGCGATATTACTCAGGAGGAGCTGGGCAAATATATCGACTTCTCCGAAGAGTATCAGGGCATCATCGGTACGATGGACTTTGTTAACAGCATGACTCCCGACCTGCAGGCATATTTTGTCAAGACCAAATTCCGGCAGATGTGGGAGGCTATTATGCTCGAAGCCACAAATAACCGGTATGAAGATCTTTTCCTGATAGATGTTGACGGGGATAACTTTGGGATGGTGCTGTGCGAGTTTAATCTCAACGATGACAGCAAAAATCTGGGTGACTGCTACGATATCGACCTTTCTCAGCATCCCGCCATAGAGAAGCTGATGAAAAGCGGTTCCGATGATGTCGAGTTTGAAAAGGTCGAAGATTTCCCGATGAAGGGCAGCTGCTACATAGCCTGCAAGTCTTTGATACTGAGCGGCAGGACAAAGGCTGTCATGGGTATCGTCTATAACTGGGACAGCCTCAAAGAAACGATGAACAGCTCGCTGATGAAGGCTCTGATAATGGGCATCGGCGGGATCGTGTTTGTTATGCTCCTGCTGCTTATCATGCTCTACCGCAGATCCATAAGGCCCCTTGCCAGGATACAGCACAGCGTCCGCAGCTACACCGAAGATAAGGACAGCGCCGCAGTTATCTCGAAGATGTCGCAGATAAAAGAGCGCAACGAGTTCGGTCTGCTCTCTGACGATATCTCCGGGCTGGCCTCGGCCATAGATCAGTATACCCGTGAGATCACGGAGCTCACCGGCGAGCGGGAAAGAGTTGCCGCCGAGCTGGATATGGCAAGAGCGATACAGGCAGGACAGCTGCCGAGGGTCTTCCCGGCCTTCCCCGACAGGAAGGAGCTTGATATCTACGCCTGCATGACCCCTGCGAAGGAAGTGGGCGGCGATTTCTATGACTTCTTCTTCGTGGACGAGGATCATCTTGCTCTTGTGATCGCCGACGTTTCCGGGAAGGGCGTTCCCGCGGCGCTGTTTATGATGTCCTCGAAGATGCTGATAAGCAGCTTCACCTCAATGGGTCTCGGCCCCGCCGAGGTGCTGAGACTTGCCAACGAGAAGCTCTGCCAGAACAACGAGGAGGATATGTTCGTTACTGTATGGCTCGGAGTGCTGGAGCTTTCTACCGGAAAGATCACCGCCGCCAATGCAGGTCATCTTAATCCTGCGATACGGCAGCCGGGGGGCAGCTTTGAGCTGTTTGAGGATAAGCACTCCCTCTTTGTGGGGGCGTTTGAGGATGCGGTCTTTGAGCAGTATGAATTCACACTTGAAAAGGGCGGCACTCTGTTTGTTTACACCGACGGAGTTTCCGAGGCTACCGACAGCAGCAAAAAGCTCTACGGCACCGACCGTATGATCGAAGCCCTGAACCAAGCCCCCGATGCATCCCCGAAGGAGCTGCTTGAAAACGTACACCGGGACGTGGATGCCTTTGTGGGCGAAGCAACACAGTACGACGACCTGACCATGCTGGGTATCAAGCTGCTGTGATAAGCGGCGGCGGCACTTTATTGATCTCTGCCCCTTGATTTTTGTTTGCGTTAGTGGTATAATCATTGTATAAAGAGCTTTGATCATAACGATCCGGACAGGAGGATAAATATGACTATCGAAAAAACCAGGGAAGGCGGCACTCTCACGCTGGGATTACAGGGACGTCTTGACGTAAACAGCGCCCCGGAGCTGAAAGAAGTGCTGGACGCCGAGCTCGGCGATGTTACTGCTCTCGTCTTTGATCTGAAGGAGCTTGAATACATCTCTTCGGGAGGCATAAGGGTGATCACCGCTGCACAGAAGCAGATGAAAAAGCAGGGCAGTATGAAGATCAGAAATGTCAACAGCATCATAACCGAGATCTTTATGCTGACCGGACTTGTAAATATCTTTGATATCGAATGACCGGGTGCTGTACGCAGCTTTCCGGCAGAGAACGGGTATCTCCGCTGAGGCGGGGGTACCCGTTTGGCATTCTCCGGCGGAGGATCTGACGCCTTGCTCTCCTGCGGGAAAGCCGGGTAAGCCTTTTGTAAATTCCGTCAAAAAATCGTCCTGTTAAGGTTGCAAAAATATTAAAAGTGTGTTATAATATTATATATGTGCCAACACGGCAATAATCATTTGGGAGGATCAGTTATGAACAGGATCTGTGCGATGATAAATGACAGCATAAAACGTTTCGGAGATAAGCCCGCCGTCACCGATACCGGCAGCGGCGAGAGCCTTACATATCAACAGCTGGACGAGCTTGCCCGCAGGATCGCGGGAAAGCTCATAAGCGCCGGAGTGCGCCCCGGGGACTTCGTTACCGTGGAGCTTCCGAGGCGTCTTGATTACTTAGCTGCTATGCTGGGCGCGTGGTATGCCGGAGCGGCTTATGCCCCTCTTTCGGGCAGCTATCCCGAAGACAGGCTTGCCTATATCCGGGAAAACTGCAAGGCTGCGGCGGTCATCGACGAGGCATTTATGACCGGTGCAGAGACAGATCAGCCCCTTGAGGATCCTGTTATCCCCGACGAGAGCGCCAACGCCGTGCTTATCTACACCTCCGGCTCCACGGGCAGACCCAAGGGCGTGCTGCATGATTTCACCAGCGTTACCGAGTCGGTGCTGCGCTACACCAAGCTTATGGAGCTTGACGAAAACAGCCGTCAGGCCATCGGCGCATCCCTGACCTTTGTGGCATCCCTGCAGGCGGTGTGGGCGCCCCTTTCAATGGGGCTTACCGCGTTTTTGCTGCCCTACGATGTCATCGGCGACCCTGTGCAGCTTGCGGAGAATTTTGACCGCTTCGGGATCACACATTCTTTCATAAGCCCGAAGATAATGAAGCTGTTCAGGCGCAAGGGCACATCCCTGAAATGCGTGATAGTCGCCGGAGAGCGGGTCACGAACGTCTGCGACCCAGACTTCAAGATCATCTGCTCCTTCGGGCAGACCGAGACCGCCGCCGCCGCAACAGCATTTACTATCGACAGGAAATACGAGAACACCCCCATCGGCAAGGCCATTGACGGAGTGTATACATATATCCTCGACGAAGACGGAAACGAAGCCGACGAGGGCGAGCTTTGCATTTCCGGGCATTTTGCCTCCTGCTATCTGGGACTCCCGGAGCAGAGCGCAAAGACCTTTACGACAAACCCCTTCAAGGACCGCGACGGCTGCGAGCGTATGGTGCGCACCGGAGATATCGTCCGCAGGGAGGCAGACGGCAACCTGATCTATCTCAACCGCCGGGACTGGATGGTGAAGATCAACGGTCAGCGGGTTGAACCCGGCGAGACCGAAACAAGGCTCTCACAGATCGAGGGCGTGACTTCCGCCGCCGTGCGGAGCTTCACCGACTCAAACGGACAGACCTATCTTTGCGGCTATTACACTGCACCGGAAAAGCTCTCTGACAGCTTTGTCAGGGGAAAGCTTGGCGAGGCGCTGCCCGCATATATGATACCGCGGTTCATCCTGCACCTTGATACCCTCCCCCTCAACGAGAACGGCAAGCTCGACCGGAACGCTCTCCCCAAACCCAAGGCGGAGGACTTTGCCGCCGAATACAGAGCCCCGGAGACCGCAGAGGAAAAGCTGGTCTGCAAGGCCTTTGAGGAGCTGCTGGGCTTGGAAAGAGCCGGCGCTGACGATGACTTCTTCGCTCTCGGCGGCGATTCGATCAAGGCAGTGATGTTACAGGAAAAGCTGTCGCAGTATTCCCTTACTGCGGGACAGATATTTGAAAACCGCACCCCCGCCGGGATTGCGGCCTGCCTTGCCGCGAAAGAGCAGATCAGCTTCGACTTCCCGGAGAAGGGCGCCTACCCCATGACCGACCCGCAGCTGGGCATCTACCTTGCCAACATCCGGGACACCGGGAGCCTTGAATACAACAATCCTGTTACCCTGTTTCTGGACAAGGACACCGGCATCACTGCACAGGCACTTGCGGAGGCGGTCAAGCGGACGGCGGAGCTTTATCCGTCTGTCAAGGTCTGCGCCCGCACCGTGGATTCCGTGCCCTGCATGGTGCCTGTTCCCGATATGAAGATAGACGTTCCCGTCATAGCCACCGGGCTTGCCGACGAGGACGAGCTTTGCCGTGACTTCATCAAGCCCTTTGACCTTGAACACGGTCCGCTGTTCAGGTTCGCAGTCTACGATACCCCTGCGGGCGTGATGTTCATAAGCGACGTTCACCACCTGATAACCGACGGCACATCCCTTTCGCTGTTCATGAAGAACCTCTCCCTGATCTGCGCGGGCAAGGAACCCATACCCGAGACCGTCAGCAGCTTCAAGCTCAGCTCCTTTGAACAGGAGCAGAAGTCCGGCGAGAGATATCAGGAGTGCAAAAAGTTCTTTGACGATATGCTGGCGGGGGCTGAGACCGATTCAAACCTTATCCCCGACGAGATCACCGTTCTCCCTGAGGCAAAGGGCGGTGTGCAGCGGTTCAGCGTTGCGGAGTACGCCCATAAGATACAGTCCCTGTGCAAAAAACTGGGCATCACCGAGAACACCTTCTTCCTCGGAGCCTTTGCCTATGCTCTGGCAAAGCAGTCCGGGCAGGAGCCGGCATCGCTGTGCGTGGTGGAAAACGGCAGACATCTCCCGGAGCTGCAATACACCTTCGGTATGCTTGTGCATACCCTGCCGCTGTACATCAAGACCGACGATAACAAGGCCGTTTCCGACTATCTCTCCGAGGTGCAGAGGATACTCTTCGGCAGCCTCGACCACGATCTTGTGTCCATAGTTCAGCTCGCCAACGAGTACGAAGTCAGCTCGGATATCCTTTTTGTATATCAGGGGGAGATGTTCGGCGGGGTGGATTTCGGCGGCAGGACCGTTACTCCCCACATCCGCAAGACCGGGGACGCGGTCTCCAAGCTCTCCCTCGACGTGTTCAAAGAGCAGGGCGGCTATACCCTTTCCTTCGAGTACAGAAAGGATCTCTACCTCGACGAAACGGTGGAGAATTTTGCCCGCCTGTATATGAACATAGTCAAGGGTCTCACCGAATGTGACAGGCTTTCTGAGATAGCCCTCTGCGGTGAGCGTGAAAGAGCCTTCATCCGCAAGGCCAACGATAACAAGGTCGAATTTGACCGCAGCCTCACCCTCACGGAGCTGTTCCGCAGGCAGGCCGAGGCTCACCCGGATAACATCGCGGTGTCCTTCAAGGGCAAGAGCCTGACCTATGCCGAGCTCGACAGATACAGCGAAAACCTCGCAAGGATGCTTGCCAAGCAGGGCGTTAAGCGTGAACATCCTGTGGGTATAATGGTGAAGCGCTGCGAGCTGTTCCCGGTATGCACCCTCGGCGTGCTGAAAGCCGGCGGCGCCTGTCAGCCCCTTGACAGCAACTACCCTCAGGACAGGCTTGAATTCATGCTGGAGGACTCCAGGGCGCAGATCGTTATTGCCGATGACGAGCTTGCGGGGCTTATCCCCGGCTTCGGCGGGACGATCATTTCAGCCAACAGCATCTACGACCTCCCCGAGGACAGAGAGACCCAGCTTGACGCTCCCGACGCGCATACTCTGTTCGCCCTGATCTACACCTCCGGCTCCACAGGCAAGCCCAAGGGCTGTATGCTGGAGCACGCAAATCTGGTGAACTTCTGCATCTCATTTGCGGAGAAGTTTGACGTTACCTCCGGGGACAGGTTCGCCGCCTTCGGAGCCTTCGGCTTTGATGCCTCCATGCAGGATATCTATCCCGCACTTACCCACGGCGCTTCGGTGTATATCGTTCCCGAGGAAACACGGCTCGACCTTGTGGGGCTCCATGAGTTCGTCATCGGCAACAAGATCACCATGATGGATTGCACCACCCAGCTGGGCAGACAGTACATCACCGCCTACCCTGAGAGCCCCTATATGAGGATATTCACCGTGGGCGGCGAGAAGCTTGTACCCTGCCAGCCCCCGGAATTCGAGTTCTGGAACACCTACGGCCCCACCGAATGTACTATCTATGTCAGCGACTACCACGTTGACAGGCAGTATGAGAGCGTGCCGATCGGAAAGAGCTTCGGCAACTGCGATATCTACATTCTCGACAGGTGCGGCAGGCTGCTGCCTCCCGGAGCCGTCGGGGAGCTTGCCGTGTCCGGATACCCCGTAACAAGGGGCTATCTCGGCAGGGAAGACCTGACATCTGAGAAGTTCATCCCCAACAGAGTTTTTGATATCCCCGGCTACGAGAGGACATATCTCACCGGAGACGTCTGCCGCTATCTCCCGGACGGTAATATCCAGTTCGTGGGCAGACGTGACGAGCAGGTGAAGATCAGAGGTTTCCGCATCGAGCTTACCGAGATCGAGCGGCGCATAAGAGAATATGAAAGCATCACCGATGCCAGCGTTATCGCGGTGGAGCTCCCCGGCGGCGGCAAGGCTGTGGCGGCTTATGTGGTGTCGCCCGAAAAGGTGGATATCCCCTCCCTCAACCGTTTCATCGCCGACGAGCTCCCGCCATATATGGTACCCTCTGTCACAATGCAGATAGACAGCATACCCATAACCCCCAACGGCAAGGTGGATAAACGCAAGCTGCCGAAGCCCACGATCCAGAGCGGCGACGACAACGCCCCGAGGCAGCTCAGCAGCCTTGAAAAGCGCCTCTGCGAGACCGTAAGCGCCATAACCGGATTTGAGTGCAGCTGCGTCACCGAGAGCCTGATCTCCATAGGACTCACCTCGCTGACCACCATAATGTTCGCGGCGAAGCTCTTTGACGAGTACGGCCTGAAGGTGGGCGTTTCCGAGCTTATGGAGGACGACTGCACCCTGATGACCGTTGAGGATATGATCGTTGATCATCTGCTGACCTCCAAGGGCGGGACTGCCGCCGAGACGGAGCATATTCAGCGCACCTCCTCGCCTCTGGGTTCGGAGCAGCTGGGCGTTTACTACGACAGCATGAAACAGCCGGATTCCACGGTCTATAACATCCCGGTGAAGTACACCTTCCCGAAGAAGACCGATGTGCAAAGGCTGAAAGCCGCTCTCGAAAAGCTGATACTTGCGACCCCGGTGCTCTGCTCACGCATCGTCCTTGACGGCACCGGCATAACTCAGCAGATCATCCCCGATCTCAAACCGGAGATACCTGTCACAACCGTTGACAGAGATACGCTTGAAATGCATATGAAGTCCTTCGTCAAGCCTTTCAGACTTTCAAGCGGCCCTCTGTTCCGCTCTGAGATCATCGAGACCGACGACAGCGTTATCCTGCTCTTTGACGCGCACCACGCCGTCATGGACGGACTGTCTCTTTCGGTATTCATAAGTAAGCTGACGGAGCTCTACACCGACGGCACCGAGCCGGAGACGGACAGCTCCTACTACGACTATATCGCCGAAGAAGCAGAGCTCGAACAGAGCGAGGCAGGCGGGAAAGCAAGGGAGTATTACAAGGAGCTGTTCTCGGATTACGAAAACGCCAGCGATATCACTCCCGACCTGAACGGCGACCCCGAAAACGGCGCTCTCGGCGAGGCGGTATGCCTTGTTGACCGAAGCCGCGCCGAGGCCTTCTGCCGCGCGGGGCAGTTCACCCCTGCGGCGCTGTTCCTTGCGGCGACCCAGTATGCAGTGAGCCGCTGCACCGGTGACAGGCAGGTCTATATGTCCATGATCTCCGGCGGCAGGCAGGATGTTAGATATATTGATTCGATAGGTATGTTCGTCAAGAACCTGCCCCTCCATGCCGTGATCGACACTGAAAGGACGGCGCAGCAGTTCGTCACCGACACCGCCGCCGCGATTGCCGCCGCGCAGAAGAACAGCGTTTATCCCTTTATCAAGCTGTTTGATAAATACGGCTTTGCCTCGAAGATCAACTATGCCTGCCAGCTGGGCATCGAAGGCGAGATAAGCCTTGAAGGCGCGACAGTCACCGAGGAGGCTATCATCGCTCCGACGCCCAAGTTCAGCCTGTCCGTTCATATCGAGGAGGGCGGCGCCGACAGCCTCGCCGTAAAGGTACAGTACAACACGGCGCTCTACTCCGAGAAGGCCGCCATGATGATATCCTCGGCTATCTCACGGACGGCGGAGAACATCATCGCCGAGCCCGCCGGAAAGCTCTGCGGGATAAGTATGCTCACCGAGGCGGAGAGCAAGATGCTTGCGGGCTTTGCCTGCGGCGGAGAGCGGGAGATACCTGTTCACCTGTTCCACGGGCTCTTTGAAGCACAGGCCGCGAAGCACCCCGACAGGACGGCGCTTATCGCCTGCGACGCAAGCTATACCTATGCCGAGCTCAACGCCGAAATGAACAGGCTCGCCAACTCTCTGACAGACTTAGGCGTGTGCCGGGGCGACAGAGTAGCCATACTCCTGCCGAGGACCGGCAGGCAGATCATCGCCATGTACGGCACCCTGAAAGCCGGTGCCGCTTACATCCCCTGCGACCCCGAATACCCCCAGGAGCGCATGGACTACATCCTTGAAAACAGCGGTGCGAAGTTCATCATCACCGACTCGCCCAGGGGCTTTGCCAACGAAATCTATGCGGAGGACCTGCTCAAAAATGAGAACGCCTCCGCCCCCGACAGCGGCGTGACCCCGGAGGACACCGCCTACCTTATCTATACATCGGGCTCCACGGGCAGACCCAAGGGCGTTGCTGTGGGTCACGGCTCTATCGCCAACTATCTCACGCCATACCCGGAAAATATACACATCAAGGCTCTTGCCGACGAGGGCAGCGTTTATGTTTCGGTGACGACGGTATCCTTCGATATGTCGCTGAAAGAGACCGCAGCCGCCCTCTGCAACGGGCTTACTCTTGTGCTGGCTGATGAGGCTCAGACCAAAGACCCGCAGAAGCTCTGCGCCCTCTTTGAGCAGACCGGCGGCGACGTATTCAACGCCACGCCTTCACGCCTCGAACAGTATATGCTCCTTGACAGTTTCCGCAGCGTGCTGGCGGGGTGTAAGATAATTATGTGCGGCGGAGAGAAGTATTCTCCCAAGCTGCTCCAAAACCTGAAAGCCGTCACCAAAGCCCGGATCTTCAACACCTACGGCCCCACCGAGATCACTGTTTCCTGCAACGCCAAGGAGCTCACCGACGAGACCGAGATCTGCGTGGGCAGACCGCTGCTCAACGTCAATGAGTACATCGTTGACAACGACGGCAACCTGCTGCCTCCCGGCGCTGTGGGCGAGCTTTGGGTCGGCGGAAAGGGCGTTGCCAAGGGTTATCTGAACAACCCGGAGCTTACCGCAAAGAGTTTCCGTGAGCTTAACGGCGAGCGCATCTACAAGACCGGCGACCGCGCCCGCTGGACGGACAGCGGCGACATTAAGATACTTGGCAGAAACGACGATCAGGTCAAGCTCAGAGGTCTCAGGATAGAGCTGGGCGAGGTGGAAAAGGCCATACTCTCCTGCGAGGGGGTAAAGCAGGCGGTTGCCGTTATCGGAAAGATCAACTCGGTGGAGCATCTCTGCGCCTACTACTGCGCCGATGAGAGCATCACTCCCGACGCCGTTAAGGAGCATATCTCAAAGCGGCTTGCGGCCTATATGATACCCTCCTGCCTGATAAGAATGGACGCCATGCCTCAGACCCCCAACGGCAAGACCGACGTCCGGGCGCTGCCGGAGCCTTATCTTTCCTTCAATACCGAGTTCAGCGAGCCTGTCAACGAGACGGAAAAGCAGCTCTGCGATATCTTCGCACAGGTGCTGGGTCTCGACAAGGTCAGCGCCGACAGCAGCTTCTTTGATCTGGGCGGCACCTCGCTTACCGTTACCAGCGTGCTTGTGAACGCCAACGAAAAGGGGCTGGAGATATCCTACACCGATATCTTCGCGCTGAAAACTCCCCGGGCTCTTGCAGCAAAGGCTCTCGGAGGTCAGAGCGAGGACGACGGCCTCTCAAACTACGATTACAGCGCCTTTGACGGCATACTCAAAGCCAATCAATTCGGGCTCGGAGCAGGCGAGCCCAACGCTGTGGGCGATCTGCTGCTTACAGGTGCCACCGGGTTCCTCGGTATACATATCCTCAGAAACTTCCTTGACAACTTCAAGGGCAAGGTATGGTGCCTGATAAGAGACCGCAAGGACAAAGGCATCCCGTCGGAGCTTATGCTCAAAGGAATGTTACACTATTATTTCCCCGGCGAGTATGACGGCCTCTTCGGTGAGCGCATCTTTGTGGTGAACGGCTCTGTCACCTCGGACAGCTGGTTTGAGGAGCTTAAAGATACGAAGATCGACACCGTCATAAACTGCGCCGCTCTCGTTAAGCACTTCTCCGATACCGACGATATCGAGAGGGTAAATGCAGGAGGCGTAAAGAACCTTATCGGCTTCTGCAAGGAGCATAACAGTATGCTGGTGCAGATATCGACAGGCAGCGTGGCGGGGGACAGAGTAAACGGCTATCCGCAGTCTGACCGAAAGCTGGACGAGCAGAGCTTCTACTTCGGACAGTACATCGACAACCAGTATGTAAAGAGCAAGTTCCTTGCGGAGAGATACGTCCTCGAAGCAGTGCGTGACGGCCTCAGAGCCAAGATAATGCGCGTCGGCAACCTCGCCCCCAGATCATCGGACGGCGAGTTCCAGATAAACTTTGCCACCAACGGCTTTATGGGCAGGCTCCGCGCCTATGATCTTATCGGGGCTTACCCCTATTCCATGATGAACTACCCCGTTGAGTTCGCCCCCATAGACGAGACCGCAGACGCCATAATGAAGCTCTGCACCACCCCCGACAGCTGCGTGATCTTCCACCCCTTCAACAACCACTTCATCCCCCTCGGCGATATCATTCTGAGGATGAAGGAGGCCGGACTTGATATCAGGCTTGCGGAAACGGATGAGTTTGTTTCCCGCCTCGACAAGGTGCGCAGCGATCCGAAAAAGGCGGCTATGCTCACCACCCTGCTGGCCTACGACAACAAGGACAGCTCAAAGAAGGTGGAGATGATCTCCGTTGACAACGAGTACACCACTCAGGTGCTTTACCGTCTGGGATTCAGCTGGTCGATGACGGCGGAGAGCTACATCATAAACTTCATCACACTGCTGAACGGGCTCACATTCTTTGACGCAGGAGGCGGCGCAGAATGACTTTGAAAAGAAACAGCGTCCTGCTGAACAGAAAATTTAACGAGTATCTTATCCCCGCCATACTCAGCGCCATGTCCATACTGCTGGCCTCCTTTATCGACGGCATCATCGTTTCCGACCTCATAAGCCCCGACGCGCTGTCGGCTGTGTATCTTTCCGACCCGGTGATACTGTTCTTTCAGGCCGTGTTCTTCCTCTTCGGCATCGGCGGGCTCATAAGCATATCCACAGCTCTCGGCAACCGGGACAACCGCAAGGCAAATGCGCTGTTCACTCTTGCCGTGGTGGGCTCGGTGATATCGGCGGTGCTGGTGACGGTCTTCGGAACGCTTTTCACCGACGGCATAGTGTCCCTGATCTGCAACGAAGAAAAGCTCACCGGTATGGTGACGGACTATGTGCTTTACAGCTTTTACGGCTGCTCGCTGATAATCATTGTACCCGCATTCTCCTTTCTGATGAGAGTTGACGGTCAGCCCAAGCTGGCCTCTGCCATACTCATCACATCAAACGCCGTGAACCTTATTATGGACTTTGTCTACATCAAGGTCTTTGATATGGGCATAAAGGGCGCCGCCCTCGCCACGGTGACGGGCTATGCCGTGGGCCTGGTATTCGTGATCTACTATCTGTTTTTCAGCAGTAAACGAGCCCTCAGATTTGTTAAGCTCGGCATACAGGAGATCAAGCTGCTGGGGGAGCTCTGTGCCAGCGGTATATCCTCGGTGCTCAATACCATACTGCTGTTCGTCAAGTCGGTGCTGCTCAACAGGATCGTTATTTCCACCGCCAGCGTTGAGGGCATAGGAGCATTCTCGGTGTGCAATCTGCTGCTGACCTTCATTTCCATGTTTGTCTCCGGCGGCGCGGACACCATGACTCCCATAGTGAGTATGCTCTGCGGCGACAGGGATCTCAAGGGCATAAAAATGACTATGAAGCGGACGTTCATCTTCGTCCTCGGCTGCTGCTCGGCGGTGATAGCCTTTGTATGTCTGTTCCCGGAGACGGTGCTGGGCTTTTTCTCCTTCGATGCTCCCGAAAAGCTGGAGGCGGGCGTTCCCGCGGTCAGGATATTCTCCCTGAGCCTCATCGGTATGAGCATCAGCTACATTATGATGAACTATTTCCAGTCCACCAAGCACAAGCCCCTTTCGGTGATGATCTCGCTGCTGCGGGGACTGATAATAACCGTACCCCTGGCCTGGGGCATGGGTAAGGCCTTCGGCGCAGAGGGCATCTGGTGGTCGATCTTCATTTCTGAAATGCTGACTGCGGCGGCGGTGTTCGCCGTGAGCTTTGTTATCAGCAAACGCAAAAGCGACAAATACACCGGCATACTGCTCTTTGAAAAGGACGCGGAGAACGCCGCCGAATACGATGTGAGCCTTGAAGCAGAGGTGCAGCAGGCCGTAAGCGTCTCAGAAAGCATCAGCGGATTTGCCCTTGCGAATGATGTCTCCGAGAAGACAGCCCGCTATGCGGGTCTGCTGGCGGAGGAGACTGTGGAGCATATACGGCGGTTCAACACCGGCAAAAAGCCGCCCCGCATCGACCTGTTCTGCAAGGTGCTGCCGGATAAGCTGATACTCACTGTCAGGGACAACGGCGCAGTATTCGACCCTGCCAAGACCGATGAAGACACCGAGGAATTCTCGAACCTGAAAATGATAAACAGCGTTGCCGAAAACGTTGAGTATTCAAGAGTCATAGGGCTCAACAATATGCTTGTTGAATTAAGGAGGTAAGCAGTATGCTGAAATTTTATCTGTACAATTTTTCGCCCTCAAGCTCTGCGGAGCAGATCGTCGCCGACATAAACATGATGTGTGACAAGACCATGCAGTACAAGCGCATGGAGGACATAATGCTCTTTGTGGGCGTGCCCACCGCGTCCCTTGAAGCGGTCTGCAAGAGCATCGAGGACAGGGAGCTTGTGAAGCTCTGCTCGCAGTGCTTTTGCGCGGAGGGCGTTTCCGGTATGCCTACCGCCGAGCAGCTGAAAGCCATCGGCGCCCACGCCGGGATGACCGGCCTTGCCGACAGAAGATACATCCTCGGCGAGCCGGACAGCTTCATCCGGGAGGGCGTAGGGAAGCTGCTTTCCCTGGGTATGAAGTGCCTGCTCTGCTTCGGCGAGACAGCTCAGATGAAACAGCAGGGCACAGCCAAAGCCGTTGTCACCGAGCAGATAAAGACCGGCCTTGCAGATGTGACCGTGGACGCCGCCTACCGCACCGGCCTGCTATACCGTCCGCTTTGGGAGTTCGGGGGCGAGGCCACAGATCTTGACTATGCCCTTGATATGATCGGGGCGGTCAAGGATGCAGCCGCCTCTGCGCTGCCCACCCTGCCGGAGCCTCTGCCCCTGCTCTACGGCGGTACTCTTACTGCTCCGCAGCTCAGAGACCTCTATGAAAAGCAGATCATTGACGGCTATTTCGCCGATGCCGCGAACATGACCCCGGAAGAATTCACCGAACTCATCGACGCCGTGGGCAACGTATGATATCGCCGCCTGCGCGGCTCCGAATATAAACGAAACAAAAAGGCCTCTCTTGACCGTTAGATCAAGAAAAGCCTTTTTTCGTTGGTCCTTGTTTTACTGCTCCGCAGTTCCTTTTTGTATACTATCCCTTCCCCGCGGCACCAAGCTTTTCAACAGTATCTTCAAGTATCGCTTGCCGCAGTTCGGTCAGCCATTCTGAGAATGAAACGGTGTCGAATGCATAGGTCTTGTTCAGCTCATATTCGTTGTCCGACCACGTTTCAAGGGGCGATTCATTGTGCTGTATCAGTGCTTCAAGTTTATCGAGTGCTTTGTATATTTTTGCCTCCGCTGTTTTCTGAGCCTCCATTTCACTGTACAATGCAGAAAGGTCCTTTGATACTTCCGCCGGCATTGAGCTTATCCAGCTGTGCAGAAGTGAATCTTCCGTTTCTCTCTCTGCATCGGTTTTCAGGAAAGTGGGGATATCGCCGGTAAAACATTCTCCGAGGTCGTGGATGATGCACATATCCACCACCTTGTTCATATCAGCCTCCGGAAACTCATTTCGCAGCAGCAGCGCCATAAGAGATATCCTCCAGCTGTGTTCCGCAACGCTCTCAGTCCTTCCGTGGGATGTCGTACAGTGCCGCGGAGTGTCTTTCAGCCTTTCCGCTATGTGCAGTATGTCAAGATATTCCCTTGGTTCCATTTGCTTTTCCTCCTCATTTTTTCTGTGCAGGCCGGCCCCGCCTTATAGAAACCCAGTCTTGCCAAGGAATCAGAGAATCCATTTTCTCAAGGAACTGTTTTTTGTTGGTCTTTGCACTCTGGAAGGCATCGCCGAAGAGCGCAGTTTGTAGATTGCTTTTCATACGTTTATTATATCATATTTTTAGCTGCTGCGCAAGTTGTGCGGTGTTGCCTTAAACATTACTTATAGATCCCTTTTTTGACGTGTATTGCTCTTATGCCCTCGCCGGCTCGGGGAGAGCTTTTTCCGTCGGATATCTGTCAGCAATACACAACCAAATTTGGATACTTATAAAACGAGAAGCCTTGCACAGCGTTCCGTGTGTCAGGCTTCTGTTTCTTTGGCTGGTGTGCAGCCCTCATTATTCGCTTTGCATGATCCTGCACCTTACTGTATATCTGTACGAGCCGGTGTAATTGCAGGTGAACAGCGACAGATCATATCCCGATGCGACCATATCCTCCACCTGCCTCGGTTCGAGAGCCTCGGATTCGGCCACGGTATAGCTGTAAGTCTCGCCGTCCATATTTGTAAGATCCACCCTGTCGCCGAGCTTGAGACTGCCCAGCTGAGAGAACCCGCTGATGTAGTTATGACCTGCGATCCTTTATAGCGCTTGATACTGTTAACGTGCTGACCGTCTACGATCTTGTACTGTGAGGTCAGCTCGTACTGAGGATGTCCCGGCTCGCCGTTCTGATAGTAGTCATCCGGTATGAAGGAGACAGGGAACTTCACATCACATTCCCCGAGGCACAGATCCTGAACATAGGGCTCGTCAAGCTTTGAGCCGTTGACGTAAACGTTGCCCTCGCTGTCCATATCCACCTTGTCTCCGGGCAGACCGATGACACGTTTTAGCAGCATCTTGTTCTGCCACGAGATACAGCACACATCCCCGCTGTCCGGATCCTTCGACCTGACGAGCAGCAGGATATCCCCGTCCTTCATCGAGGGCTCCATGCTGTCGCCGGAGACCTGTATCACAGGCATGAACAGCGTTGAGATGAGCACAGCCACCGCTGCCACCACTATCAGCACGGCAAGGGTGTTCACAAACATCCTGCGGAATCTCCGCTTATGGGCAAGCTTGTCCTTTTCTGCGCGTACCTGCTCGATGGTGGGGCGGTTCTCTTTATTATCTTCGTTCATCAGGTCATAGACCAGATCGACGAGTTCTTCGCGTTTAAGATCTCCCAGATCTTTTTTATCCATAATTTCCCTCCGACAGAAGCTCCGCCGACGAAAAGCTCGCATATCGCTCCGAACATTTTATCCACATAGATAAACACGATCATAAAAACTCCCGCAAGGGGGATGAGCACGTCCATCACCCTGCTCTTGCGGGTCTTGATATATGAGAACATCAGCAGGAGCGGCGTTATCAGGATCATCTGTGCAGAAAGCCGGTGCCGAGCAACAGCCAAATATACACCGCGGCATCATCCCGGACCCGCAGTATCAAATGCCCCCAAAAAACGGAAACGGTGTTTCAGGGACTTTGCCGCGGATATGTGGTAGACTTTATACAGACGCAGGGAAGTCCCCTGTGCAGCACCACAACAACGATCTTAACGGGAAGGAGTGACTTCTGTGAACAAAGGTTCAAAGCGCGGCGCGGCGGTATTCTTCCTCGACGAGGCCGACAAGAAGTTCAGACCCGACTTCAACAGCCACGGCAAAGATTTCAATGCATCGACCCAGTCTTCCCTGCTTACGCTGATCGAGGGTGCGGTCAAGTACGTTCCGGACAAGGACTCCACCGTGGACACCAATGACACGATGTTCGTGATCATGGGGGCGTTCCAGGATCTCCGGGATCAGAAAAAGCAGAACTGCGAGACCCTGGCCGAGCACAGCATCGACCGCGAAGAAAGCGATCTCACCGACACCGTAGTGATCGAGAGCCGCTCCAGGGCAAAGGCGCTGGGCTCAAAGCCGGACAGGCAGCTGACTGTCGAGAGCTGATGCGTATGCACAAAAACGATCCCCACAGTTTTTCGCTGTGAGGATCGTGCTGTTTTGGGTTTGCAGCGCCACTACCGCTCCGTGACCAGTCTGCTGTTCTCTATCCGGTAGACCTTGTCCGTCAGGTCGAGGATGCGGGTGTCGTGAGTCACCATGACGGCGGCCTTGCCCCGCCTTTTCACCTCGGCTCTGATCATCTCGGCAACGGCTCTGCCCCGCTCGGCGTCAAGGCTGGCTGTGGGCTCGTCGGCAAAGATGATATCCGGGTCGTTGACAAAGGCTCTTGCTATGGCTGCCCGCTGTCTCTCGCCGCCGGACATCTTCGAGGGGTACTGTCTGCGGCATTTTTCGATGCCCAGCTCACGCAGCAGATCATCCGTTCTGATCTTGTCTTTAAGGCTCTTGTCCTGCACAAAGGCAAGCTGATCCTCGGTTTTGAGAAAGGGGATAAGATTGTGGTTCTGGAAAACAAAGCCTATCTGCCGGCGCCGGATGTGGGTGCGCTCTTTCTTGGAGACGCCGGTGACATCCTTGCCTGCGATAAGGATGCTGCCGCTGTCGGGGGAGAGCAGAAGTCCCGCAACGGAGAGCAGGGTGCTTTTCCCGGAGCCGGAGGGTCCTACCACCGCGGCAAATTCCCCCGCCTGCACGCTGAGGGAAACATTGTCCAGGATGACCCGCTTTTCGGAGCCGTCGGGGTATGACTTGCAGATGTCTTTCAGTTCAAGCAGTATCTCACTCATTGTCTCCGCCTCCTATTGCGATCATTGGGTCTATGCGGGAGATGTTTACCACCGAGATCAGACTGCTCAGCACCGAGATCGCTATGAAGGCCGCTGTGACGATGAGCGCATTGGGCACTTCAAGAAAGAAGGGCATTTTCTCGGGCATCCCCGCAGCCATGCCGAAGGTCAGCGCCAGCGATACGGCGCCTGCGAATACCGATATGATGCAGACCTCGCAGATGACCATTCCCGCCAGCTCTGCGCTGCTCAGACCGATGGCCTTCATCACGCCGAACTGCCTGCGCTTGTGCAGGGTCATAATGTAGTTGAATATGCCTATGATGACAGCCGATACGATGACCAGCACCCACACTATCATTGTGACCGTCATCTGTTCGGCGGTGTAGGAGGGTATCTTCTGGATGATGTCGTGCTTGCTCACTGCCTCGTACTTTTCCGTGTCGATATCAGGCGCCTTATCGCCCTTTACGGCTATGGCGTGGTACTCGGTCTGATACATGGGATTGTAGGCAAGGCGCAGCTCGGTGTAGCAGTCGCCGGAGATGTATCCCACGCTGCTGTGACAGTACATCCTGTCCTTCACAAAACCCGCCACAGTAAACTCATACCCGGAGGCGGGATCGACCACCTTGTCGCCAACGGAGATGCCCTCGGCCTTGAAATTGTCGTCGAGCAGTATGGGATGCCCGGCGCCGCTTTCAGAGAGCGGGCTTCCCTCCGTGACCTCCGGCTCCGCGAAGCTGCCGGGCTCTATGGCAAAATAGGTGATGTCCAGCTTTTCGCTGCTGCCCGGCCTGGCGATGTGCATTCTTTGGATATCCAGAGGCGCTGCCTCAAAGCCGTCGCTGCGGAGCTTGTCAAGCAGTCCTGTCTCCACTGCCGACACCGTTATCAGCTTTTCCGCTGACTCATCGACTATGAACTGATCTGCGTCCATCGTATCTATCGCCGACGACACATCCCGCCCGAGCCCCGATGCCAGTCCCGTCAGGAACAGCACCATAAACATCAGCAGTATGAGCAGCAGTTCGATAAGGATGTATTTCCGCTTTTCATAGGTTATCTCTTTCCAGGCATATCTCATGACCGCACACACCTCTTATCTCTATCAAAACAAAGGCTGCCGATGTCATGACCGACAGTCTTGCTCGTTGTTAAGGCAACACCGCACAACCACCGGCTAACGCCTTTGTACATCATCCGCTTGCATATTTTCCGTCATATTACCCAAATTCTCCTTGCCTTGCGCCAGCAAGGCGGCGTCGAATTTAGGCAATCTGACGAAAAATCTGACTG
>JAFXNC010000013.1 GCA_017529875.1 Ruminococcus sp.
GAGTAGTTGCCTATGCCGGTAACGCGGACATAACCCTTGCCGACTTCGGTGTTGTTCTCATAGGTGATCCTGTAATCCTTGCCCTCGGAAAGCTCGGTGCTGCCGTCCTTTACGGTGACTGCGGGGCAGAGGGGCTTGCCGGTATAGTTCTGTGCGGATATGGAGCTGACGCTCAGGGTGCCCACAGACTTTGAAAGGTTGACCTGAACGGCCTTGCTGGTGCTGTTGCCGCAGGAATCGTATGCGTAGATATAGGTGTTGTACTCGCCCAGCTCGCTGTTGTGGTCGGAGGCCTTAACGGTGAAGGTGGCGGTGTCGCCGCTGATCTTGCCGTTGGAGGCGGAGCTGCTTGCCCAGTCTGATGCCAGGTCATCGGTGGCGTTGTAGGAAGTCCAGGTGGGGAACTTCACGGTCTTGATGCCGCTGTCGGAGCTGACCTTGCAGGTGACGGTATAACCGGAGGCGCTGACGTTGGATACCGATACGCCGCTGATAACGGGAGCGGAGCGGCTGATGACTGTCTCAATGGTCTTGGAGGCGGTCTTGCCGGTCTTGCTGTATGCGGTAACGGCGGTCACATAGGTGCCCTCGGTGTACTCGTAGTCGTAGAGCCTTACTGCCGAGAGAGCGTCAACGGAGGTGCCGGTCTTGTAGACGGTCTTGGTCTTGGCAGCGGCAGCGCCCTTGCTCTTGGGGTAGGACTTGAACTCGATCCTCTCGATGCCCACGGTATCGGTGGCTTTGACTCTGACGTTATAGCCGGCGGAGTTCACCGACTCGGCGGCGACGCTTGAGAGCTTGATGACGCTGGTGGTGGGAGCGGGCTGCTCCAGCACGGGGTCGTCATCCTCGGGGACCTGAGAAACGGTCTTGGGCTTGCCGTCGATATAGAGGCGGTAGAAGTAGTAGTCGTTTATGCCGATCTTGCGGTTGACGGTGCATACCAGATCGCCGGTAGCCCAGTCGTTCCACTTCCAGTTCTGCTCGATGAGGGTAACGGTGGAGTTGCTCACGTCCTTGACGATAGCCACGTGGGAGTAATCCTTGTCCTGAGCGATATCGCCGGGAATGGGATTTTTGACTGCCACCAGCTCTGCGGTGTGACCGTAGATCGGGTAATATACGCGGGGCTTGCCCTTGTAGTTGTTTATATCATACAGATTCACGCCGAAATGATAGTAATAGAAATTGTCGATATAAGCGGCGCAGGAATAGGGGCCTGACCACTCATAGTAGGTGGCGTATCTGGCGGAGACGCCCATGAAGGTATCTACGACCTGACCTGTGTAGGTGATCTTGACGTTTTCCTGGGTAAGGCCGTTAGCGGCGGATGCGGTGATCGCCGGGAGCGTTGTGAGCAGCATCGCGGCGGCGCTGAACAGAGAGATTATCCGGGTCTTGAAGCTCTTCATTACTGATCCTTTCCTTTATAGAATGACTTGGGCTCCGGGGAGCTTTGGGTTTGCCGGCGGTATGAACGTCCCCCGCCGACGGCGATTGAATACATCTTATCATATATATTACAAAATAGCAACAGCATCAGACCCATTTCTCCGTTTTTCACAAACAAGATTGGGTAAAATGTACAATAAAAGTCCCTTTTCCGTGCAATTTGAGCTCGTTAAAAGAACTAACATTCTGCATCAAGTACTGAAATCTGTACTTGCATCATTGGCAGAACGGAGCGGATTATTCAGTATTTCCGCAGTTTTACGAAAATTTATCCTTTCGGTGAAAATGTTAACGGGATTCAGGTTACAACGTATTACAGGACGTAGTACCAATTGTAATGATTCTGTAAACATTGGCCGGCGGCCTATATACTGTGGTTCGGATTTCGGCCGCATACGATATATCGTGTCAACAGCGCCGGTGAGGAAGAAAGATACCCCAAAGCGACCCGCGATCAGGATTTCTCACTTCTGCAAGACCACCCGCCCTGATAACCATTTACCCACCGGAGCTTCCCACCATGCCCTGCCCGCCGTCCGACCAGTGGTTGTCAGAACGGCCGCATACGATATATCGTGCCACCAGCACCGGCGAGGAAGAAAGATACCCCAAAGCGACCCGCGATCAGGATTTCTCACTCCTGCAAGACCACCCACCCTGATAACCAGTTACCCCCCGGAGCTTACACCAAAGCCCCGCCCGCCGTCGAACCAAGTGAATAGCACGGCACAGGTGAGGCAAAAGGCGGCATTAAAAAAGAAGGCTTGACATACTGTGATATATCGTGTAAAATGAATGTGTATATTAATCTGTATTCGGAGGGATCAGATATGGAACATAACAAAAAGCCCCGGGCAAGGGAAAAATTCCTCGCCGAGGGGGACGGCAATGCCTATAAACACGGCGACGGCCTTGACTCAGGCCCCGTCAGCTCAAAGGACGGCTACGCCGACCGGAAAAAGGAGGACGCCTCCCCCGTCAGAGCCTCAGAGGGCGACGGCGGCGGCGCTGCTGCTATCGGCCTCGGGATGCTGGGCAAGCTCAAACGCAAGCACATCATCATAGCCGCCGCAGTGCTGGTTCCCATACTCATCGTGGGCGTGATAGTGTTTATCAAAATGGGCGGTACCAGCGCTATCAGCTCCCTCGTGGGGGGCGACACTCTCCCCCAGAACTTCGCAGGGGACTCCACCGGCGGCTACTCGCAGAACTCTGCCATAGACGCCGATACTACCGTAGCCTCCGGCTCCCGCGCCAAGTATACGGCGGTCAAGGGCGGCGGCAAGGACAAGGTCACTGTCATGGTCTATATGTGCGGCACCGACCTTGAATCCAAGCACAGCATGGCTACCAGCGACCTTAACGAAATGGCTCAGGCTGACCTGGGCTCAAACGTGAACATCATCGTGTACACCGGCGGCTGCAAGAACTGGAAGACCCAGGGCATCAGCAACTCGGTGAGCCAGATCTACCAGGTGCAGAAGGGCGGCTTACAGCAGCTCGTGGCTGACGACGGCGACAGGTCCATGGTGGATCCCGCCACCCTGACACGGTTCATCAAGTACTGCAAGGACAACTTCCCTGCCGACCGGAACGATCTTATCCTGTGGGATCACGGCGGCGGCTCCGTCACCGGCTACGGCTATGACGAGCGCAACTCCCGCAAGGGCTCCATGAGCCTTGACGGCATCAACCGAGCACTTAACGACGCCGGGGTGAAGTTCGATTTCGTGGGCTTCGACGCCTGCCTTATGGCGACTGCCGAGACCGCGCTTATGCTCAACTCCCACGCCGACTACATGGTAGCCTCCGAGGAGACCGAGCCCGGCATCGGCTGGTACTACACCAACTGGCTCAACAAGCTGGCAAAGAACACCTCCATGTCCACGGTGGAGATCGGCAAGAACATCGTTGACGACTTCGTTGACACCTGCGCCGCCAAGTGCCGGGGTCAGCAGACCACCCTTTCGGTCATCGACCTGGCGGAGTTCTCCAACACCGTACCCTCGAAGCTGTCGGCCTTCTCCAAGTCGGTCAGCGGCCTCATCGAGAACAAGGACTATCAGAAGGTCTCCGACGCCAGATACGCCACCCGGGAATTTGCCCGCAGCTCCAAGATTGATCAGGTGGACTTCGTGAACCTGGCTGAAAATCTGGGCACCGAGGAGGGCAAGGCGCTTGCCGAGGCCATGAAGAAGGCTGTCAAGTACAATCGCACCTCCTCCAACATGACCAACGCTTACGGCGTTTCCATCTACTTCCCCTATCAGAGAGCCTCTATGGTTGACTCGGCCTGCTCCACTTACAGCTCTATCGGCATGGATCAGGAATACTCCAAGTGCATAAAGCAGTTCGCCAAGCTGGAGACCAGCGGACAGATCGCTGCTCAGGGCACCGCATCCCCGCTCTCGGCGCTGTTCGGCGGCGGTTCGGCGGGCTCGTCGGGCGACTCCAACGTCATCGCTTCCCTGCTGCAGGGCTTTCTTGGAGGCTCCAACAAGAGCATCACCGGCCTTGACGAGACCAACACGGCCTTTATGAAGGACTTAGACGAGTCCCAGACCTCGGAATACCTGGCTGCCAACTACTTCAACACCACCGACCTCAACTGGCAGACCTTAGACGATCAGTACTATCTGGACATTCCTGCGGAGCAGTGGAAATACGTCCACAGCCTGGATCTGAATATGTTCCTGGACGACGGCGCGGGCTACATCGACCTGGGCACCGACAACGTGTACAAGTTCGACGGCGACAAGCTCATAGCCGACACCTCTGCAAACTGGCTGTCCATAAACGGTCAGACCGTGGCCTACACCCATACCGATACCGTTGAGGACGGCATCAGATACATGATCTCGGGCTATGTTCCGGCGCTGCTCAACGACGAGCGGGTGAAGCTGCTGCTCATGTTCGACACCGAGCATCCCGACGGCTACATCACCGGCGCGGTTTACGACTATCAGAACGACGAGACCGACACGGTAGCCAAGAGCATGATCGGCCTTGAGGAAGGCGACAAGTTACAGTTCATCTGCGACTACTACACCTACGATCAGGTATATCAGAACACCTACCTTCTGGGCGACCCCGTCACCGTCACCGCCGACATGGAGATCAAGAACCGCTCCGTAGGCGAGAACGCCAAGCTTTCCCTGACCTACCGATTCACCGATATCTACAATCAGACCTACTGGACAGACGCGATAAAGGTCGGAGCGTGAGCAATGCACAGCGGGGCTGCACAGCTTAAAAAAAGAACGAAATGCGCAAAATGGGTATTCCCCCCGGGCGGGGGAATACCCATTTTGCGCTGAAAGCTGTTTGTGCATTGAATGATCAGTCTGCCTCGTACTTGCTCATGTCCCAAACGAAGCTTCTGATGGTCTTGACCTGCTTGGAGGTGAAGTCTGCGAAGCCCTGGGGGTATACTACGAAGGAGGTGGAGTCAAGGTAGCGCCAGCCATTGGGGGTCTTGTAGGCGTTCCAGTTGTGCTCGCCGGAGGTGCTCCTGCCCTCGATGATGATGTGCTGATAGCCCGCGTGCTCCAGCAGCAGGTCGCAGACTGCGGCGTGCTGGTAGCAGGCGCCAAACATGGTGGTGAGAGCCTCGGCGGCGGTGTCGTCTCTGGTGCCGGTGGGGGCAGCGGAGGCGCGGTAGTATACCTTGGTGATAGAGTAGTTCATGATCGCCGAGGGGGTGGTGCCGATGTCGAAGATGATATCGTCGGCCCTGATGCCCACGGTGGAGGCGGTGAGCCTGCCGGTGACGTTGGCGGTAACACCGAAGGCCTTGTTATAGAGCCAGCCCACGCTGCCGTTGACGCTGACCTTGTACCAGCGTCCGCTCTGAGTCAGGATCTCAGCCTTGGAGCCTGCCGCTACTGTACCGAGAGATGTGGGCGAGAAAGCGGCATTGGCGTAGAGCTGCGCATTGGCGGTGGTGGTCTTGTAGTCGGCGACCTTGGTGTAGACCGACTTCACGGCGCTGTAATTGCCGTAGCGGGTGGAGTTGACGGTGCCGTCCTTGGTGATGAAGGAGCGCACCTTGACGTACCAGGTCTCGCCCACTGCGGGGACTTTGGAGAAGCGCTCTGTGAGGTCGTTGAGATCGGTGGAGGTGTAGCTGTGGACGTTATCCGAGAAATCGGAGGTGGTGCTGTAAAGCACCTGATAGCCCACTGCGCCTGCGGTGGCACGCTTCCAGCTGAGCCTGAAGGCGCCGTTCTCGCCGGTGAGGGAGGTTATCTCGTTTTGCTCCGGCTTGACGTAGAAGGTCTTGATATAGCTGCCTCTGTAAGGACCCTTGCAGGTGACTACGATACGCGCCTCGCCCACGTTGATGTTGTTGGCGTAGGTGACGGAGTAGTACTGGGCGGGGATGAGGCTGCCCTTGACGTCATAGGCCTTGACGGAGGGCTTGCGCTGCCCGCCGGTGTAGGTGTAGGAGATGTAGGGTATGGACACCTTGTTGATGTCCAGAGCGGCGGTGATGCTCTTGACGGCGCTGTAATAGCCGTAGCGGGTGGAAGACACGTCACCGTCCCTGGTCACGAAGGAACGGACCTTGACGTACCAGGTCTCTCCTGCCTTTGGGACGTTGGTGAGGTTGACGTAGGTGCGGGAGGTGCTCTTTATAGTAGTGCTGTGGTAGGTGGAGAAGGAGCTGTCCTGGCTGTAAAGCACCTGATATGCCAGAGCGTCGGGATCCTCGTTCCACTCCACCCTGATAGCGCCGTTGCCGGTATGGAGGGCGGTGATGGAGTTCTTCTTCGGTCTTATCATGAAGGTCTTGGAAATCCCTCCGGAGTACTTGCCGGTGCCGGTGATGACGGCGGTGGCCGCGCCGGGTTTCATATTATTCTGATAGGAGACGGTGTAGTCAACGCCCTTGACCAGCTTCACGCCGCCGTCGGTGACGGTGATGAGATCCTTGCCGTTGTAGCTGTCGGGGGTTATGGCGCTGCCGGTGTAGTTGAAGGTACTCTGGCTCATGCTCACGGTGCAGGAGGCCAGCTTTCCGCTGCCGTCAGCGGCATATACCGTCTGAGTGCTCTGTGTGAGAGGGCTGTCTGCCGGGAGAGCCATGCCCGCCAGCGCCATGCCTGCCGCCGCAGCCGCGGTGAGCAGGGACTTGAATAGGATATTCATTTTCTTTCCTCCGTTATTTATATTGATATTTCTTTGTGGATCGCTTGCGGTGGTTTTCCGCCGGATGTTCAATTCTTTTCTCCCATTTTACAAAAGTGTCCTGCTAAAAATAACATTTTATCTTATCAGCAGCACAAGAGTAAAAAAGGGACTTACTTTTTAACTGCCGCAAACATGATCTTGCCTATGACGAACATCGCCGCCGAGGCTATGGCGAAGATCAGCGCGAAGGTGTTGACCTCCTCATGCCAGCGCATAACGATCACTACCGTGTCCAGCACCGCCATGATCACCACCGGGACGATCAGCAGCAGGTCTTCCGCCTCGCCGATGAATACCAGCCTCATCATATAGGTGAAGCACCATACCAGCACCAGCGCGGTTATCGCCGAGAGGATGTGAAACAGCGTGGCGTGCTCGATGTTGGAGTGGTACATTACCGGTATCGACATGGAGAACACCGTCAGGTAGGCCAGGGAATACCAGAGCTTCAGCTTGCTGTCGGCGGTGGGAGCGGTTTCAACGGTCCTCAGCACCATTGCCAGTATCAGGGCGCCGTATGCGCCGAACTGCAGCGGCGCTATGGTGTACTCGCTGTGCACCATGCCTCCCACCAGCAGGACGCCGGCGGTTATGGAAAGCTTGCTGTAATCGGGCACCACGGAGC
Source organism: Ruminococcus sp. (assembly GCA_017529875.1). Classification (GTDB taxonomy): domain Bacteria; phylum Bacillota; class Clostridia; order Oscillospirales; family Ruminococcaceae; genus FB2012. The sequence goes on from JAFXNC010000013.1 coordinate 7,271, forward strand.
TGTCAAACAGCGACCGCAGGAAATCCCGGTTTATCACGAACAGCAGCACAAGGGTGGCAAGGAGCGAACAGCAGGTCAGCACGTTCACATAGGAATCGAAGCCCGAGGACAGCAATCCCTTGTTTCCCACATATACGACCCGCGCCATGCTCTGGACTCTTTCGGCAAACAGGATAATGAAATACAGCATTATCAGCCATGATATGGCAACGCTCATTTTATGCTCACTCTTTTCCATGTTCATTCCTCCGGTCTTATCGGAATTTTATAATCATATCATATCACATACACGGTGAAATGTCAATCTCAGAGGGGGTGATTTCTTAATAATATGTAAATTTTATTTATATTTCTTGTGCTTTTCACAATTTTGCTATACAATATATAAATGGAGCAGTATGCCCTCTAAGGACACACAGCGGAGGTGGTCTGATTGAAACGAATATTTGGAGTCACCTTCGGAGGGCTTCAGCAGAAAGTCATTAATCTTGTGCTGGTCATTATCCTTGCGGTAATAGCCATATTCAGCGCGGTCACGATCTATCAGACCCGCAGCCTCAACAAGATCATGAACGATGCCGACGTCCAGCAGCGGGAGACCGTTGAGCGGATATCCGGCGACACCATACATAAGTTCATAGAGGAATCCATGACCAGGACGGGGGCTTTGCAGGCCTACATAGCCGACGATATGTTCTCCGACCTGAAAAACGAGGTACAGCTGCTCAAGACCCTGGCCAAGGGGCTCTTTGAGCACAAGGATAGCTTCGAGCCCTACCCCTTTGAGGCTCCCGACCCCGAAAAGGACGGCGAGTACTCCGCTCACGTGCTCAGCGAGGAGGGCGTAGACCCCGACAGCTCTGAGCTCATAGGCGTTGCCGCGCATATGTCCGACACCATGATAGCGGTGTGCAAAAACTCCAACTACATCCGCAACTGCTTTTTCGGACTGGTGGACGGCACCGTGCTGGTGGTAGACAAGTACACCAAGAACAAGTACGATGAGAACGGCAAGCTCACCTCCTTCCCTGTCCGGAGCAGGCCCTGGTACACAGGCGCCGAACAGACCGGCGCGGTGTATTTCTCGGGAGTAGAGCATGACACCTACACTTCGAGCATCGGCGTTGAATGTTCGGCTCCGGTGTATGTGGAGGGCGAGCTGGTGGGCGTTGTGGGCGCAGACCTGTTCCTTGACGCCATGTCGGAATACGTCAACAACTCCTCAAAGACCGATCTGGGCTTTGTGTTCGTCATAAGCGATAAGGGGCAGGTGATCTTCGCCCCCAAGGATAACGGCATTTTCACCGTCGAGACCGCCGATACCGCCGAGGATCTCAGAGAGTCCTCCAATGCCGAGCTGGCGCAGTTCGTAAAGGATTCCCTGTTCGGCAAGACCGGGCTGCGCAAAGTAAACATCGACGGCAGCGACTACTATATGGCGGGCATACCCATGAACACCGTGGGCTGGGCAGTCGTCACCGTGGCGGAAAAGGAAGCCACCGAGACCACCGCCTCGGAAATGCTCCGGGAGCTGGAGCGCATCAGCAACGCCGCCGGCGAGAGCTATGAGAAGGGCGTTGCCAATTCAAGGCGCCTCACCCTCATCATGATCGCCCTGATACTGGCGGCAGGACTGCTGGCCTCCTACTTCATCGCCAACAGGCTGGTGAAGCCCATAGAGAAGATGACCGAGCGTGCCATAGCCATAAGCGGCACCGATCAGGTCTTTGAAATGGAGGACGACTACCGCACCAAGGACGAGATCGAAACGCTGGCCAAGGCCTTCGCGGAGATGTCCGAGAAGACGGTGAAGTACTTCAAGGATATAAACGAGATAACCAAGGAAAAAGAGCGCATCAGCGCCGAGCTGGGGCTGGCTCAGAAGATACAGGCGGATATGCTGCCCAACATCTACCCTGCCTTCCCCGACCGTCCCGAGTTCGATATCTACGCCTCCATGACCCCTGCCAAGGAGGTAGGCGGCGACTTCTACGACTTCTTCATGATCGACGACGACCACCTGGGCATGGTAATGGCCGATGTTTCGGGCAAGGGCGTTCCGGCGGCGCTGTTCATGATGATGTCCAAGATCATCATAAAGAACTACGCCATGATGGGCAGCTCCCCTGCCAGGGTGCTGTCCCAGACCAACGAGACCATCTGCATGAACAACGACGAGGAAATGTTCGTTACGGTATGGTTCGGCATCCTGGAGATATCCACCGGAAAGATCACCGCCGCCAATGCCGGTCACGAATACCCCATAATCAAGAGACCCGGCGGCGCTTTCGAGCTGTTCAAGGATAAGCACGGCTTCGTTATCGGCGGCATGAGCGGCGTCAAGTACAAGGAGTATGAGCTCACCCTCGAAAAGGGCAGCACGCTGTTCCTCTACACCGACGGCGTACCCGAGGCCACCGACGCTGACAATCAGCTCTTCGGCACCGACAGGCTGCTGACCGCTATGAACAGCATGACGGTCAACGAGCCCAAGGACTTGCTCACCGGAGTAAGAGCGGCTGTAAATGAATTCGTCGGCGAGGCGCCCCAGTTCGACGACCTCACCATGCTGGCGATGACCTATCTTTTATGACATCAGGGACCGCCGACCGCAGGAGCGGCGGCTGTCCGGATATAAAATTTTGACTAAACCGAAAGGAGTTGGCCTTTAATGGAGATCAACGAAAAGAGAAACGGAAGCACACTAACAATTGCTGTCGAGGGCAGACTCGACACTGTTACCGCACCCGAGCTGGAGAAGAAGATCAAGGAGAGCCTTGACGGAGTTACCGAGCTCATCTTCGACCTCAGCACATTGGAGTATGTTTCTTCCGCCGGACTGCGTGTTCTGCTCTCTGCTCAGAAGCAGATGAACAAGCAGGGTTCTATGGTTGTTACAGGATGCAGCGAGGACATCATGGAGATCTTTGAGATCACAGGTTTCTCGGATATCCTTACCATCCAGTAAAGGAGAAAGTATGAAATCTGATGTGATAACCGTCAGCAGCAAGCTCGAAGGCAAGGAAGAGGCTCTCAAGGCCGCCGAAAGATTCTGCTCCTATCACGGCATCAGCGGCAAGAACGCCATGACTCTGCGGCTGCTCACCGAGGAGACTGTCTGCATGATCCACGGCATACTTGACGATTTCAGCGGACGTTTCTGGATCGACAGCGAGAACGTCAGCGGCGGGCTCATGTGCAGACTGCACCTCTCGGCTGACAAGCCTGTGGCTCCCGCTCAGGAGACACAGCTGCTGGGAGTTTCCACCAGCGGCAAGAACGAGAGCGCCAGGGGCATCCTGGGCAAGATCAGGGACGCCTTCCGGGTAAGTATGCAGTACTCCGGCGACGGCACCTACATGAACGAGTACACTGCCATGAACGCCTGGTACAGCCTTGGCATGAACCACACCGCCGGCACTACCGCAGGCTACATGGATCAGCAGATGTGGTCGCTGACCAGCTACCGAAGCAACATTGCCTCCGGCGGCGAAAGCGAGGGCGAGCAGTGGGACGAGCTGGAAAAGTCCATCATCGCCAAGCTGGCGGACGATGTTAAGGTCTGGTTCAAGAAGACCACCACCGATGTGGTCATCGAGAAGCTGCTGAAATGATCTGAGCCTCAGCTGACACAAGTTTGAGATAACGCCCCCCCTGCCGGGAGGGCGTTTTTTGTGCCGAAACGGTCAATTTGTTGCGTGGAATTAACATTTGCCATATAATAAATTATATAGGCGACGGCATATGGCATATACAAATTAGAATGGCATGGTGCTTTTTCAAGCCTCCGGGCTTTACAGAGCTTTCCGAAACAGGCCGAAAACCAACTGTCCAAAAAAGGGGCAGCGTATATCCCTGCGGGACTGATACTATTTTGCTCCCGGGTCGTCAGAGGTTTAACAAACCCCCTCCCGGAGCCCCATGAAATGCGGTGTAAAGTTTTTTTGCTGACGGAATTTTCTCATATTTCAGCTGTAAAGCAAAAAGTCTTTCGCAAGGCCTCTCTTTGATGCCCCCGAAAGCCGCGTGAAACCGGGGCTCTGAGGGGCTTTGTGCAGTCTACACAAAAGTGTTGCTGATTTTTTGGCAACAATCCCCTTGACAATGGCTCAAAAATACTATATACTTGTAAATGTTCACGATAAACCACAAGATGTTGTGTTTGGGGAGCTCTTTTCCGGCGGAGAGGCAACACTTGTGAAACGCCGGCAGCAAGTACATATTTTCACGGAGGTCAGAGAGAAAATGATTATCAAGATCAAAAAGAGAGACGGAAGAAACGTTACATTTAATATAGAAAAGATCGCAGGGGCTATCTACAAGGCCGCACAGTCCGTCGGCGGCAGCAACTACGACGAGGCTCTGGAGCTGGCGGGCAAGGTGGTTGACCTGCTGATGCAGGACAAGCTGGACTCGCCCACCGTTGAGCAGATCCAGGACAGAGTCGAGAAGGTGCTCATCGAGGAAGGCCACGCCGCTACCGCCAAGGCTTACATCCTCTACCGCTCCACCAGGACCCGCGCCAGAGAGATGAATACCCGCCTTATGAAGGTATACGAGGACCTGACCTTCAAGTCCGCCAAGGACTCAGACCTCAAGCGCGAGAACGCCAACATCGACGGCGACACCGCCATGGGCACCATGCTCAAATACGGCTCCGTGGGCGCCAAGGAGTTCTATGAGATGTATGTCCTTGACCCCGTTCATGCCAAGGCTCACGCCGAGGGCGATATTCATATCCACGATCTGGACTTCTACACCCTGACCACCACCTGCACTCAGATCGACCTGACAAAGCTGTTCAACAAGGGTTTCTCCACCGGTCACGGCTACCTCAGGACGCCCAACGATATATCCAGCTACGCGGCTCTCGCCTGCATAGCTATCCAGTCCAACCAGAACGACCAGCACGGCGGTCAGTCCATACCCAAGTTCGAGTACGACATGGCTGAGGGCGTGAAGAAGACCTTCCGCCACCGCTACCGTGACAACATCCACCGCGCTCTGAACCTGATCTGCGACGTCACCGACTCTAAGGACATCTCCAAGCAGATCATGGAGAAGATCGAGAAGGAAAAGGGCATCGGCGTAACGCTGGGCTACAACAACGGCTACAAGGAGGCCGAGGCGGAGATACTCCTCTCCTTCACCGACGCCAAGACCGTTGAGAAGATACAGAAATTCGCCTACAAGACCTCCTATCAGGAGACTGACCGCGCCACCTATCAGGCTATGGAGGCGCTGATCCACAACCTCAACACCATGAACTCCCGTGCAGGCGCACAGACACCCTTCTCCTCCATAAACTACGGTACCGACACCTCTATCGAGGGCAGAATGGTCATCAAGAACGTACTGCTGGCGCAGGAGGCCGGTCTGGGCAACGGCGAGACTCCTATCTTCCCCATACACATCTTCAAGGTCAAGGAGGGCGTCAACTACAACCCCACCGATCCCAACTACGACCTGTTCAAGCTGGCCTGCAGGGTATCGGCCAAGAGGCTGTTCCCCAACTTCTCCTTCATCGACGCTCCCTACAACCTGCACTACTACAAGAAGGGCGACCCCAACACCGAGATCGCATACATGGGCTGCCGCACCAGAGTTATCGGCAACGCCCACGATCCCAGCCGCGAGATCGTCACCGGCAGAGGCAACCTCTCCTTTACCTCTATTAATATGCCGAGGCTGGCTATCAACGCCAAGGGCAACGTGGGGGCATTCTTTGACAGCCTCGACGAGATGATGGATCTGTGCATCGCACAGCTCATGCACCGTTTCCGCATCCAGGCAAGCAAGAGAGTCAAGAACTACCCCTTCCTCATGGGTCAGGGCGTATGGATCGACTCCGACAAGCTGGATATCAATGACGAGGTGGGCGAGGTGCTCAAGCACGGCACCCTGTCCGTGGGCTTCATCGGCCTTGCCGAGACCCTCAAGAGCCTCATCGGCAAGCACCACGGCGAGAGCGAGGAGGCAAGAGAGCTGGGCATCGAGATCGTATCCCACATGAGAAAGCGCCTCGACGAGGAGACCAAGCGCACCGGCCTCAACTTCTCCCTGCTGGCTACTCCGGCGGAGGGTCTGTCGGGCAGGTTCGTCCGTATGGACAGAAAGCGCTTCGGCAAGATCGCCGGCGTCACCGACAAGGATTACTACACCAACTCCTTCCACGTTCCCGTTTACTACAACATCAACGCCTTCGAGAAGATCAAGATCGAGGCTCCCTACCATGCGCTGACCAATGCGGGTCACATCAGCTACATCGAGCTGGACGGCGACCCCACTCAGAACATCTCGGCCTTCGAGAAGATCATCCGCTGCATGAAGGAGCAGGGCATCGGCTACGGCGCTATCAACCACCCTGTTGACCGCGACCCAGTATGCGGCTACACCGGCATCATCGGCGACAAGTGCCCCCTCTGCGGCAGAACAGAGGCTGAGCACAGGAAGACCGTTCACGAGCGCATCAAGCGCATCAACTGCAACTGCTGATATAAGGCTAACATAAGACAGACAGGCGGATCATTCCGCCTGTTGCTGTCATAGAACACAGATACGAGGTGTATCATATGAAATTCCGCTGTGCGGGGCTTACCCCCGAATCAATAGTTGACGGCCCCGGCCTGCGCTTCACGGTATGGACACAGGGCTGCCTGCACAACTGCGAGGGCTGTCACAACCCTCAGACCCACGCCCTTGACGGCGGCTTCGAGGCCGACACCGACGAGGTGTTTGAGCAGGTGATCTCCAATCCCCTGCTGGACGGCGTGACCCTCTCCGGGGGCGACCCCTTCTTCCAGGCCAAGGCCATGGCGCAGCTTGCCCGCCGGATACGCTGCTATGAGGGCTTCAAGCTTAACGTCATCGCCTACACCGGGTTCACATACGAGGAGCTGCTGGAGCTGGCTGACGACAACAACGGCTATCTTGATCTGCTGCGGGAGTGCGACTACCTGATCGACGGGCGGTTCGTACTGGCGGAGCGGAGCCTCGAACTCAAATTCCGGGGCAGCCGCAATCAGCGGTTCATCGACGTGCAGCGTTCCCTTGCCGAGGGCAGGGTCGTTGTCATCGACGACGAGACCCTGTCTCTGATGTAAGGGGGAAGGGACCTTGAACAGCAGGTATTCAGACGTTCTGGAGGCGCTGGACAGGCTCTGCAAGGCGGAGGACAGCATCAAATGCGTCACCGCCATAGGCTCATCCACCCGGGAGTCCGTCAAGGCTGACGAGTACTCCGACCTTGACCTGATAATAGTCACCGACGACCCCGACAGCTGGATAAGCGGCAATTTTCCGGGGCGGCTGGGGGATATCAGCATATCTTTCACCGAGCCCACTATCGGCGGCGGCACCGAACGCCGGGTCATCTACGGCGGCGACCGGGACGCGGACTTCATCATACACACCCCGGAGCAGTTCACCGAGTTTGTCACAAGCGGACTGGCGACCGTGCTGATGAACAGGGGGCACCGGGTGCTTTACGATGCCGGGGACTACACTTCCCTGCTGAATAAGCACGTTGTCTCCAGCGTAAGGCAGCCTCAGCTCACCGAGGGGGAGTTTGTAAACTTAGTCAGCGACTTCTTTTTCCACAACATATGGGCGTACAAGAAGCTGAAACGCGGGGAGCTGTGGTCGGCGAAGCTGTGCGTTGACTCCTATCTGAAAGCCCGCCTGCTGACAGTGGCGGAGCTGTACTTCTCCCGGAAAAACGGCGCCGACGTATGGCACGACGGCAGGTTCATAGACCGCTGGGCGGACAAGGCTTTCCTTGACGATCTAAGCCGGTGCTTTGCCCGCTATGACAAGGAGGACGTCTTCTCTGCCCTGCAAAACACCCACAGCCTTTTCGCACAGACCGCAAGAGCCTGCGCCGAGCTGCTGAGCTTTGCTTACCCGGAGAAGGCGGAGGAAACGGCCTGTCACTATCTTAACGACCTGCGGTTATAACAGGTGAACGGCTATGACAAACAGCATCAGGCAGGCGGGGATAAACAAAAAGTCATTTGAACTGAACTGCAACGGCGGCGCTATCCGGTGCGAGCATCTTGACGGAATGGGTCCCTACGAGGACGAGGTGATCCGCAAGCTCACCGGGGACAGGGCGGCCTTTTCACGGCGTCGGTATCCTCGTCCATGATCGTCAACCTGAAGGAATGGGTCATATAAACAGCAAAGCCGGTACTGACCGTGAAAGTCAGTACCGGCTTGATATTTTTCTCAGATAAACAAGGTCATATTCGCCATAGCGACGGACATCTCGATGGAGAATACGATGATCTGGTGAACAAGGAACAGCGCTGTGATGTTGGATACGGCGGCCTCGTCGTCGGAGCCCACGGGAGTGTAGTCCAGGGAGACCAGCATAGCCGCGTGCATCGACCTCATGGGTCTGTCATAGCTGGCTGTGATACCCTTGTAGCCCTTCTTATCCGCCAGCTCATCGTCCACCTCGCAGATGTCGTCCAGCAGGGTGTCTACCTCGATATCCGACACCGCAAGGCTTGCCAGCAGCGCGATAGACTCGTCCCTGCGGTACTTCTTGCCCCGCTCTCTCAGTCCCTCGAACAGCGCCTTGAAGCGGCTGCACTTCTCAGCGGCGGGCTTGTCGGAAAGGGTGAGCACCAGCGCTGCGGTCTGTCTGCTGCCGGTGGTGCCGTAGTCCTTCAGCTCCGCCATGATCTCCTCGGACTCGTTGACGATGTCCTCCACGGACTGGGACTTCATCGCCAGCAGCAGGGACATTACGGCATCCGCACCGCCTGTTACCAGCTTGTGCTTGGCCTTGATAGCGTCGAATATCTCTTTTCCGCGAGCCACCAGCTTGTCAAGATCGTTGGAGCCCTCCAGCTTTTTGATCATCATGGACATAAGGGACAGGTACTCCGACCAGCCGAAGGCTTTCTTCAAAAGCTCGTTAGTCTCGACGGCGTTCTTTATCTCGCCTTCGGGGTCGGCGCTGAGGGAAACAAGGCAGGTCGTGGGCGCAAATGCCGAGCCCCGGAACGATGAGAACGCGCCCGAATTGTTCTTCACGATCTCCTTGCTTTTCATAATGGCGTCTGCATCGGCCATTTTGCCGTTTGAGCCGTAGATATAGGCACACAGCGGGTGAACGACCGAGTACTCCCACTTGAAGCAGTTGCCGATGACCTCCCGGTTAGTGTTGTAATCATCACAGATACGCTTTAAAGATTCTCTCATGGTTTTTCCTCCTGATGTGGTTTTTGATAAGTCTGCCGGAACGGGTCACAGCAGATCGGGGCGATCGGTCCTATAAGAGCCGCCCCTGCTCTTTTTGGTAAATATTGTACAATATTATTTTATCACAGGGGAGGGGGGGTGTCAATATCATATTGAAAAAGCGCCTCCCGATATGAGCAGCATCAAACGATCAGCGGAAAAACTCTCACACGACAGGCGGCGGGGACAAAACTGTTTGCTCAGAGCAGTACAAATCAAAATTCTGAGAAAGCTATTGAAAAATACGTCAAAATATGGTATGATAAGCTTATCGAAATAGTATGTAATGACGAAACAGAGCTGCCGCTCTCGCAGCGGCAGACTGTTTCTATACATGATTCAGGCAGGAGGTAGTATTGGATGAAGATGATGCATATCGGGGATCTGCATCTGGGCAGATCACTGGGAGAATATGATCTGAAAGACGATCAGCAGTATATGCTGGATCAGCTGCTCAAAATGATCGACGACCGGTCGGTGGATGCGGTGCTGATCGCAGGGGATGTATATGATAAGGCCGTCCCCAGCGAAGCTGCCACAATGATGCTGGACTATTTTCTCAGCAGTCTGGCTAAACGGCAGGTCTATACTTACATGATCAGCGGCAACCACGATTCCGACGAGAGGCTGAACTACGGCAGCGGTCTTTTTGAAACGAACCGTATTTTTATCTCCACAAAATATGAGGGAAAGCTTTACAAGAAAACATTAAAGTGTGAGAACGAGGAGATCGACATCTACCTGATGCCATTTGTAAAAGCATCGCAGGTAAAGCGTTACCATCCGGAGAAAACGATCAATACTTACGATGACGCGGTCAGGGCAATAATAGACAGTGCGGAGATCGACCCGTCCAGGTGTAATATGATCGTAGCTCATCAGTTCGTGACAGGAAAGAGCGACGACCCTGATCTTTCCGGTTCCGAGAGCCTCGGCACACAGAGCGTAGGCACTGTTGAAAAGATCGGGTATAACTGTTTTGATCTGTTTGACTATGCTGCACTGGGGCACATCCATTCTCCCCAGCAGGTGGGGCGCAAGGAGGTCAGATATTCCGGGACGCCGCTGAAATACTCCCTCAGCGAGGTGAACAGGGAAAAATCCGTGACCCTGATAACGGTGAAGGGCAAAGGCGATGTGGACATAGAACTGCTGCCCCTCAAGCCCATGAGAAATGTGCGGCATCTGAAAGGCAAGCTGCACGATCTGCTTGACAAGTCCAACGTGACCGATCCGAATGACTATATCTATGCGACGCTCACGGACGAAGATATCATAAGTGACGCCATGAACATTTTCCGGACGGTATATCCCAACACGGTAAAGATCGACTACGACAATTCCCATACAAGAGAAGTGGAGCAGGTGGATATATCAAAGATCGCCGAGAACAGATCCTTTGATGATCTGATCAGTGATTTTTACAGGCAGATATACGGCAGCGAGATCAGTGATGATGAAATGGATGTTATGAGAGAAGTTGCAAGAGAGGCAGGTGTATTGCATGAAGCCGATTAAACTGATAATAAGCGCATTCGGGCCCTATGCCGATACAATGCCGCCGATAGAGTTTTCTCAGTTCGAGGATAAGGGTCTGTTCCTGATATCAGGCGATACGGGCGCGGGAAAGACCACTATCTTTGATGCGATCTGTTTTGCGCTGTACGGCGAGACCAGCGGACAATTCAAAGGGATCAAGTATCTGAGAAGTGAATATGCAAAAGATAATGTAAAGAGCTATGTGGAATTTTACTTTTCACATCAGGGAAAGGAATATCACATACACAGAGAGCCGCCATATGAATATATAGATGAGGACGGGAAAATAAACAAAACGCCTGAGAAGGTCACACTCTACTATCCTGACAGGGACCCTATATCAGGAACAACGAAGGTCGACGGATATGAAAACAAAGAAAACGGTGCGATACGCGAGCTGCTGCACGTCGATTCAAAGCAGTTCATGCAGATCGCTATGATCGCACAGGGAGAGTTCTGGAGCCTGCTCAACGCCAAGACCGCTGACAGAACGAGGATCCTGCGCTCCATCTTTCAGACGAGCGGCTATAACAAGATCGAATCCCTTTTGGACGAACGGCAGAAAGCCAGCAAAAAGCTGAAAGACAAGACAGAAGACAGCATTGCAGATGATCTTTCCCGTGTTAAGGTGGATGAGGATGATGAACTGGCAGAGGGATTTTCCGAACTCAAAGCCCGTGCAAAGATATCCGGAAGCGTATTGGAGCTTGCAGAGATCACCGATATGATAAAGGCCGTGATCGCCTCGGATCAGGAAAAGCTGGATATCGCAGACGCTGACCTGAAAGCTGTTGAAAAGGAATGCCGCAAAAGCATAGAAGCCATTGCAACAGCTAAAACGAACAATGACTTCATCTCCAAGCTCGAAGGTCTTAAAGTGAAAGAGAAAGCGCTTAACGGCAGGAAGAAAGATATCGGCGAGAAAGAGACTCTGCTGATCAGACAGAAAGCTGCGACAAGAGAGGTTTATCCTGTTTACCGGTCGTGGAAGGAAAAAGCGACCTCTGTAAAAGCGCTGGGGGCTCAGATAGAAGAAAAGAAAAAAGCTGTAAAGGCAGCGTCGGACAGATCAGCCGAAGCTAAGAATTCACTGGCGGAGGCAAAGAAGGATCAGCCCAAAGCCGATGAACTCCAAAAGCTGATAGACAAGATCGGGGAGGAAGAAAAGAAGTATCAGCAGCGGGATAAACTGATGGCTGAGATCGGAATGCTGAGGAAGGATTCCGAGGGGTTTGCTGAGACGGAGAAGGCTTTTGAGGACAGAGAGAAGACTCTCAAAGAAAAGATCGCTAAGTTTAAAGATACTGTCAAAGCCCTCAAGGATAAGCCGGAAAAGCTCATCGGGGTCAAAGCCCTCTGCGACAGCTGTCAGATACTTCTCAACAGGATCAATACCGTCGTTGGCAGCAGGGTGCCTGAAAGAGATACCAAAAAGAAAGATCTTGAAAGCAAGCAGAAGGCTTATACCGACGCATTTGAAGCCTACAAGAAAGCTAATACCGAAATGCTCGAGGCTGAGAAGATACTGGATGACTGCCGTGCGGGTATATTGGCCAAGGGGCTGGAAGAAGGACAGAAATGCCCCGTCTGCGGCTCTGAGCATCATCCGGAGCCGGCAAAGATACCTGACGATGAGATCACTGAGGAGAGGTTCAAGGAACTTAAAGCCAAGGCCGAAAAGCTTCAGGCCGATAAGTCGAAAGCCAACACAGCCGCCGAAACAGCCAAGACTTCACTGGAAGGCTCTGAAGCCCGGCTGCGGGCAGACATCGCTGACTGTCTGGGGGACAAGCTGCTTGACATCAAGGATACCGGCAGCGAACTGGACGATCTGATAAAAGCAACAATAAAAGCGCAGAGCACCTTAAACGACAGGATCGAAGACAACACCAGGCTGCAAAAAGAGTTGAAGAAAGACTGTGACGCTCTGGCAAAAGCGGAAAAGGCTCTTGAAGATGCTCAGGGCAAAGAAACGGAGGACCTGACCCGTGACAAGGAAGTATTCGCCAGAAAGAAACAGGATACAGAAAAAGCAAAAGCAGAAAAAGAAGCGGTGCTGAAAGAGCTGGAACAGCTGAGCTATGATAACTGGAAGGCCGCTGAGGCTGAGCGAAACAAAGCTCAGCAGAAGAAAAAGCTCATCCTTGATCTGATCGAGAGGTCGGACAAAGAGAGCAAGAAAGCAGACAACACCTTAGCGTCGGAGAAGTCTGCTTTGGAGACTCTGGAAAAGTCACTGACGAAAGAGGAAAAAGAGGCGGAGGAAAGAAAGCTGGACCTTGATGCTGCGGTAACGAAGAACAAATTCGGATCCGTTGACGATATGCTCGGGTTTGTCCTTGCGGAGGATGCGATCGCAGCGGCTGAGGAGGAGATCAGCAGCTATAAGCAGGCGGTCGCAACGAACAAAAAGCTGCTGGAGGATGCCGAGAAAGACGCCGGGGGGCGCAAGGTCATTGATATTGCGCAGCTGAAAGAAAAGCATGATTCTCAGGAGTCTGAGCTGTCGAAGAAACGGGATAAATACAATTCTATAAATGACAGGATCAGATCGAATAAAGAAAACCTTAAAAACATCATATCCAAGAAAGCTGCCCTGGAAAAGTCAAGGAAAGAATACAACATCTGCAACAGATTATACGAGCTTGTAAAAGGCACCACCCACAACGGCAGGATCACGCTGGAGCAGTATATCCAGGCGGCAGGCTTTGACGGTATCATTGCGGCGGCGAACAGGAGACTGCTCCCCATGAGCGACGGTCAGTATGAGCTGTACCGCCAGGAGGGTGCGCTGGGAAAGAACATCAATACCTTCCTTGATCTGGAGGTGCTCGATAATATGACCGGGCACAGAAGGCCTGTCGGAAATCTGTCCGGCGGAGAGAGCTTCAAGGCTTCACTAAGCCTTGCATTGGGTTTGTCCGACACGGTCTCCACCAACCTGGGGGGCGTACAGATGGATGCACTGTTCATTGATGAGGGCTTTGGCACCCTTGACTGCAAGTCCATGGAGAGCGCGATGGAGATCCTTATCAATCTGTCCGGCAAGAACAAGCTGGTGGGAATAATCAGCCACCGGGAGGAACTAATGGAGAATATCCCGCAGCAGATCCGGGTAGAGAAGACAAAAGACGGAAGTAAGATGACCGTTGAGACGGGAGTGTAAAAAGCAGCATAACAGCGGGTCGCAGTTCAGAACGATACGAAACAGGGCTGTTGCAAGTTGCAGCAGCCCTGTTTCATATTTTCTGATCATTCAGTCATCGCCAGCAGGGTCTCCATGTCCTCGTCGCTGATGATGAAGTCAAGCTCGGTGTTCTGCTTGATGTATTCCTCGTGGACGGATTTCGGCAGCGGGAGCACTCCGAGCTGTAAGTCGAAGCGGTTCGCAAGCTGTGACACCGATACGCCGTATTTCTCCGCCACAGCTGCGATCTCAGCCTTGCCGGAGAGTCTGCCCGTGGCGTTGGGAGAGTAGGCCTCAACGAGAATATCATTCGCCTTGCAAAAATCTATCAGCTCCTGCGGAACGTGACCGATATGAACTCTGATCTGGTTGACCATAGGCTTGATCTCCACGTTGTCAAGCAGGTTTTGAAGATCCTCGATGCTGAAATTCGATACGCCGATCGCCTTCAGCTTGCCTGCCTTGTAAGCCTCCTCGAAGGCCTTCCAGATCGCAAGATTTTCTTCGTTGTAGGTCTTGCCCGGCTCGCCGCCCCAGGGACGGGGCCAGTGTATCAGCATAAGATCGAGGTAGGGGGTATCGAGCCTTTCAAGGGAGTCATTGATGTACTGAACAGCGGTGGGATAATCCTTGATCTCCGCGGGCAGCTTGGAGGTCACATAGTAGCTCTCCCGGGGCTTGCCGCTGGCTTTCATACCCTTGCCGACGCCCGCCTCGTTGCCGTAGGCGATAGCGGTGTCGATGTGCAGATAGCCGATGTCAAGGGCATACTTGACCACCCTCGCGGCCTCCTCGTCGGGGGTCTGCCAGGTGCCAAGGGCGACCTTGGGGATAGTGTTTCCGTTGGATAAAGTGTAGGTTTCCTGATAGATCATTGTGGCAGCCTCCTTTATTTGTTGTATTCATTATAGCACGGATGCCGCGGGTCGGCAAGGAATAATCTGCGGGAAAATAGAACGTTTCTCTAAAAGTGTTAAGCTCAGAGTACTATCAATAATACAAAACCGTCTTCAATAGTTGACAAGACCCGGCGCGTGTTTTATAATGTGTGTAGAGTAAAAGACACAGGGAGGCTTTCATATGGGGTGGCTGATAGTTTCGGGGATAGTGTTGCTGGCGGCTGTGCTGGCCGTCATTCTTTGGGCGAGGCAGCTTGCAAAGCACAGTTTTCGGTGCAAGGCCTGTGCAAAGGAGTTCAGGGTCAGCTGGCGAAGGCTCATTTTCACGACACATTCATACGATGAATACAGCCTGAGATGCCCGCACTGCGGCAGCAAGGGCTGCACCGAGCAGAACATATCGGACAAAGCGTAACAGCCGGAGGTGCTGGTAATGGCTCGGATCATGCTCATCGTTGTATAGTAATGGATCACCCCCTGCTGTTAAGCATGACAGCAGGGGGCATTATGTTAATAGCATTGTTCCAATTTGATAGTGGATTGCTGACAGATATTCGGCGGAAAATGCTCTCCCCCGCATCAGCGGGGGAGATGCATTTTCCGCATCTCCCCTCGCCGCCGACAGGCGGCGAGGGCATACATAACTAAGATGAGCAATAAATTTCAACGCATTACAAGTTCACTGTCAAGCAAGAACTGCTCCACCCCGACGTACATTATCCCGTGGTCATCGTGCCAGGGCTTCATGTAGTCCTTGACAACGACTATCTTCCTGAATGAATCGGGGATGCGAAGGAGCGAGGCAATCTCCTGCTCACGCTTTGCGGGATCTGCAACGGTCAGTGCCGACTGGATATAGTAACGGTCGCTGCCCTTGTTTACTACAAAATCCACCTCCAACTGCCGGCGTTCACTTTTGCCCCGGGCATTTCGGGTGTTGTATTCTACCACGCCTACATCAACATTGAGATCACGCCTGATAAGATCGTTGTAGATCACATTCTCCATAAGGTGGGTCTCTTCGATCTGTCTGAAACCGAGCCTTGCATTGCGAAGTCCCGGATCGGAATAATAGTATTTGGCAGGGGTCTTGATATACCGCTTGCCCTTTACATCGTAACGCTCAGCTTTGCGGATAATAAAGGCATCGGTAAAATATCCGAGATAACGCTCTATGGTATCCGATGCAATACTTTTCTGCATCTCGGACTTGAAGGTATTGGAGAGCTTGCTCGGATTAGTAAGTGAACCTACGCTTGAAGCAAGTATATCCAGCAGGATGCCGAGCACCTCGTCATCGTTAGTGACCTTGTGACGCTCCAACACATCTTTTATATATGTCCCTGTAAACAGGTCGCTGAGGTAGCGGCTCTTTTCCTCGTGACTGTCGAGGGTGGTGACTACGGGCATACCGCCGTAGGTGTAGTAGTCCTGCCAGGCGCCGCGCTTATCTTCCTTGTACTCCTCATAGAACTCCGCAAAGGACAGCGGGTGTACTCTTATCTCGTCGCCCCTGTCACGGAACTGGGTGAGGATATCCGAAGACAGCATATTTGAATTGCTTCCGGTAACGTAGATATCTGCGTTGGGTATCTGCATCAGCCCCAGCACCACATCAATAAATGTGATCTTCGCAGTCGGGTCATCAACATAGGGATTCTGGATCTTGGACACGAACTGTATCTCATCGATAAAGACATAGTAGCGCTTGCTGCTGTCGGTTATCTGATCTCTGATGTATTTATCAAGCTCCATAGGATTGCGGTACTTTGCATTAGCAAGAACATCGAGTGCAAGCCCGATGATCTGCTCCTGCGCCACGCCCTCGCTCAGCAGGTAGTCCTTGTAGAGCTTAAACAACAGCACCGACTTGCCGCATCTGCGAAGCCCTGTGATGACCTTTACTCTGCCGTTATCCTTTTTCTTTATCAGCTTTTCAAGATACTGTTTTCTCGGGAACATATTCTCACCTCATAAAAATGCGTATTGCCGCAAAAATTTCTTGTCAATATTATACCACATTCATCCTTGCTTAGTCAAGAGCGATGCGAGAAATTTTTGCGTATTGACGCAGTTTTATCGCCAACAAAGATTATTTTGCAGTGTTATGACAAAAAAGTCTAAAAATCAGCTTACTGAAAACTTGCGCCAACTCTTGCCGTACTTTTCAATGAAACGGCAATTTTCGCCTAACTGTCAATGGTTTTAGGCGATTATTTCTCCTATCTCCTTGACTTTTCTCCTAAAATGATATATAATTTAGGCGAAAGGGGTGTCGCCTTATGAGAAACTTTGATTACAGCGTGCTTGCAAGCCGTTCTTGGGACAGCGAGATCATCGGGCTTGTGGCACAGGTACATGAATACAAGGGCAGGCAGGAGATCTATCTGAAACAAAAACCTGCGGAGCTTGACCGCCTAATCGAGATCGCCAAGGTTCAGAGTACCGAGGCTTCCAATGATATCGAGGGTATCCGCACCACAAATACTCGTCTGCTCCAACTCGTCCGGGATAAGACAACGCCCCGCAACCGTGACGAGGAAGAGATCATGGGCTACCGCGATGTGCTGAATACCATCCACGAGAACTATGAATATATCCCGGTCACAGCGAATTATATTTTGCAGCTCCACCGCGATCTGTATAAGTATTCCCACAAGAGCATCGGCGGGTCCTTCAAGAACACACAGAATTATATCAGTGCGACTGATGAAAACGGACGGGAGTTTGTGCTGTTCACTCCCCTTGCTCCGTATGAAACGCCTGCGGCAGTTGATGCAATCTGCGAGAGCTATAACCGCATGACAGACATGCAGGAGATCGATGCTTTGCTGCTGATACCCGTGTTCATACACGACTTTCTCTGCATACACCCCTTCAACGACGGCAATGGCAGAATGAGCCGACTGCTGACCACTCTGCTGTTGTACCGTTCGGGATATATGATCGGCAGGTATATCTCCCTTGAAAGCAAGATCGCTAAGAACAAGGAGCTTTACTATGACGCTTTGGAGAGATGTCAGGAAGGCTGGCCGGAAAACGAGGATGATCCCACGCCATTTATAAAGTATCTTTTGCAGACCGTGCTTGCGGCATACCGCGATTTTGAGGAGCGTGTGTCGCTTGTGGATGAAAAGCTGCCCGCAATAGAAACAGTTCGCCGGGCAGTCTGCAATAAGATCGGGAAATTCACCAAGAGCGAAGTTATGGAGCTTTGTCCCACGATCAGCAAGGCATCCGTGGAGAATGCGATCAGGCAGCTTGTGGAAGAGGGAGTGCTTGTAAGGCACGGGACAGGGCGAAGCACGTTTTATACCAGGAGCGATGCGGGGACGTTTGGGCAACAATAAAAGCAGAAAACATAAGCCTTTTTTGATAATTCGTGATCTGAGGAAGTGATATTATGAATACTGTAAATCAAAAGATCATACAGGCTGTGATCGACAAGGCGAATAAAATTTGTCCCGATGCTTTGGCACTGATCGGGGTGTACGGTTCGGCTGACACGGAGGACGAGTATGAGCGTTCCGACCTTGACCTGCTAATACTGATCGAAAATGACGAGGGCTGGAAGCTCGGAACGGGGTTTATCCTCGATGACAGAAAGGTGGGCTACGACATTTACTGCACCACCCGGGACGGCTTGAAATACGATGCAGAATGTCACCATGCCCGCCTGTCAAAGCTGATGGATTCGCGGATAGTGTATGTGAATCATCAGGATGCGTATGACGATCTGACCGAATTAAGAGCGCAGGCTCAACAGCTTTTAAATTCCGAGGAGCGTATTCAAAGAGCCAATGAGGCAGTCGATAAAGCGAAGATAGCTTACGCAAACGCCTGCCTGCATGACGGCTTGGGACAGGTGCGCTTGGAGACCTGCGGAGTGATAACTTATCTTTGCGATGCCGTGATGCTTTATCACGGGCAGTATTTCAAACGCGGTGTAAAAAGAACATTTGAAGAATTGTCGGCACTGCCTATTGACGGTGTTTTTGTCCGCTTGATACAGGAAGCCGTTGTCTGTAAAGATGTCGGTCAAATGCGTGACCTGCTGAAACAGCTTATCCTTTATGCGGAAGGTCACATACAAAAAAGGATAGTAAAAGAACAGCCCTCAGCGTCGTTATCGGGAACTTATGAAGAAATGTATTCCAACTGGCGGAACAAGGTCGAAGAAGCCGCCAAAAATGCCAACGCTTTTTCGTCATTTATGGGGCTGTGCAGTTTTCAATTCATGCTCTCGGATATCGCGGAGGATGTTGAGATAGGTTCTTTCCCTGTTATGGACGAATTCGACCCGGAACATCTTGAAAACGATGTAACGGTATTCGATAAGTACTTGCAGAAATATGAGCAGGTCTATCAACAGGCGGGGATAAACGTCGAGCGGTATGCGGATGTCGATGAGTTTGTTGCAGACTATCTGGATCGGTAATGAAAAAAGGGATCTCTCAGGAGGATATTATGATAGAAACTAAAAGATTAAAAATTTATGCTGCCTCTCGTGATGAGATGGAACGGTTCATTAAAGCGCAGACTATTGATGTACTAAAGGCAGCATACACGGAAATGCTGAACGGCTGTCTGGAGCATCCCGATCAATGGGATTGGTATGCGATCTGGATGATCGAGTTGAAAGACGGCACACACATCGGAGAGCTCTGCTTCAAGGGGCTTTTCGCAGACGGTACAGCAGAGATCGGATATGGGATCTCCGAAGAATACCAAAACAACGGTTATGCTACCGAAGCAGTAAAAGCGATATTGGAATGGGCGTTTTCACATCCGGAGGTCACCGCTGTTGAAGCGGAGACCGATCCCAAAAATACTGCCTCAAAAAGAGTTCTTGAAAAATGCGGGTTTAAACCAAACGGAAAAATCGGCGAAGAAGGGCCTCGTTACTCCATATTTCGTTGCTGAATTCTGTTATCTTTGGGACACATTAGCAAGGTTTCAACAGGTACATTGTAAAAGTCGCATTGCAAGCGACCATATTAATGAGCGTCTGTGGTACAATTGATAATGAGGAGGCGATCACTATGTACGGTGCATTTCTGGGCGATATGATCGGTGCGCCCTATGAGTTTGACAGAGGAAACAAGAGCAAGGACTTCCCTCTTTTTAAGCGCAGCTCGCAGTTCACCGACGACTCGGTGATGACTGCTGCTGTGGCGGAGGCGCTGATGAACAGTTTCGGCAAGTCCGATGACGAGATACGCGCAGAGCTGATCTCGTCCATGCAGAAATGGGGCAGGCGCTATCCTAATGCGGGGTACGGCGTTATGTTCAAAGGCTGGCTCGCGGCGGCTGATCCGAAGCCCTACAACAGCTTCGGCAACGGCTCGGCTATGAGGGCGTCCTCTGTGGGCTGGCTGTATAATGACATCGGCTCGGTACGCAAAGCGGCAGCTCTGACCTCGGCAGTAACACATAATCATCCCGAAGGAATCAAGGGTGCGGAAGCCACCGCAAGCGCGATCTTCCTTGCCCGGACAGGCAAGAGCAAAGTGCAGATCAAGTCGTACATCATGACAGAGTTCGGCTATGATCTTTCCCGCACCTGCGATGAGATCAGACCGACCTATCACCACGTTGAGAGCTGTCAGCAGACCGTTCCAGAGGCGATCACGGCTTTTCTTGAAGGATCTGATTTCGAGGACGTTATCCGCACGGCAGTGTCCCTCGGCGGGGACTGCGACACGCTGACCTGCATCGCCGGCAGCATTGCCGAGGCGTTCTACGGAGTGCCGGATGAGCTTGTGAAGGAATGTCGGGCAAGGCTGTCGGAGGATATTATTGAGGTTACGGATAGGCTCCGCAAAATGACAGGTTTGAACTGAGAATATCAGGAACAAGGTTTGCAGTGTGTTCAAAAATATCAGAGCCGATCTCTTGTGAGGTCGGCTCTTTAATATCATCAAATCAGCTTTTTTATTTCAGCCTGTAAGTCCTGTTCCTGTTAGCACCCTCAGCAACAACGATTCCATCAGCAATAAGTGCCGACAGCAGGTTTTTCGCCCTTGTAGATTTAACTCCAAGCAGTTCGGCAAGCTCGCTTGATCTTGCACTTACATGGTCTGTGAGATACTCTATGATAGTTTCTTTATGCCATCGCATTATATCTTTGAAAGCAAGCTCTCAAAATACATGGATATCAGCGACAACTTCAGACAATCAAACCGTGAGCTGGGTATTCGCAGACTTATGGCTATAAATCTGTTGAAAAGACTTGAGAGTTCCGTCAACTCGTTTTATCTCACACTTCAGCGTATTTTCGACTTGATCGACAGAACGATCAAATCAATAAATGCTTTTGAAAAGAACGGTGCGGCTGATCTTGATATGTATTCTTCAAAGAGCCATTCCCCTTTTTAATGCCTGTTAACTCGCGCTTTTATCTTCTTACTTGCATTATATCACAGCATAGAGTTTTGTCAATGCAATTTATTGGATTGTTAATCAAAAAAAACAAAACGAGTACAAATAGTTGTACTCGTTTATCGTTCGTGGATAATTATTCTCAAGTATCCCCATGGAAATAAACATCCGCCAGAATAACCGCTGTTTCCTCCGTATCCTCCTTGCCTTTCCATGCGCAGATGAATCGTATCACCGCATCATACGGAGTGTATCCGGATGAGATGAGCTTCTTAACGTCGTCATTGCATTTAGCAGAGAATTGAAGCACCGGAAGCAGTTTACCGTTCGATTGGATATATAACCTGTTGCCTTTTACAAAAAGGTGCATACCGCTTTGCAGCCGCAGTATCATTGGCTTTTTATCCTTGAAGAAATCAAGAAACACATCTTTGTGAGAAAGCTGCAATATCAGCTCCGAGGGCTTCGGATAGGTATGCAGATCGACCTCGTCAGTAGTCGCATATTCCGTGAACCTGTCAAATGCATCTCCAAAGTAGTGTATATGAAGCAGCTTCCTGGCTCTTGTCATAGCGACATAGAGCTTTCTTTTTTCTTCGTCGGTATCCATGCTCACGTTGCTGAGAAGGATATATACATTATCAAATTCTCTGCCCTTGGACTTGTGCATTGTCGAGACAGTTACAACACCTTTTTCGTCAGTATAGAAATCTTCTATCTTTGATTCGTGCAGGAATATCTCCAGATCGGTGCGGTATTTCTTCTCGTTGGTCTCCGCAAAAGTCCGCAGGATATTCATGATGATCGGAAGACAGCTGCTGTTGTGGTACTGTCTCTGCAAGACCTCTGCTGCGCTGTTCCATTGTTCATCGCTGATGACCGGAGTAGCATTTTCAACGTTCAGCTTTTTCAGGAAAAACCGTATCTCTGCAATATCATACATATCAAAACCGTCGATGGATTGTATCAGCTTTGCAGGGATATTTTTCTGTTTCAATATTCCCAGCATAAGCAGGGCTTCCTGATTTGTATTAGTAAGTATGCAGGTAGTACCTTTCGCATTGACAGAGATAACATCTTCAACTAATGCTGTCTCCATATTTGCTCCGCTGTGCTTTATCAGCTTGACCTCTCCCGCGGAATTGTTAACTGCGGCGATATCCTCGGTTTTCATTCTGTTTGAAATAGTCTTTACAAACTGATTTGCAAATGAAACAATGCTCTGACAGCTTCTGTAATTGTCAATGAGAGTATATTGCTTTGCATCGTGTTCGGTTATGAACGATCTCAGGTATTTCGAGTCGGAACCCCGGAACTGATAAATATTCTGATCGTCGTCGCCTACTGCGATGATCCGCATATCCTCGTTGCGCTCCATAAGTGCTTCAACAAGTCGGTATTCGTGGATATCCATATCCTGCGCCTCGTCGATCACAAGCACGGTCTTGGTTATCCCCCCCAGGTCAACATCTTCGCTTCGGATCAGTTTCCCCGCGTCTCTGACAATATTCTCGGACTCCTGGATATTACCAATCTTGCCCAGCAAGTCAAAGCAATAGGAGTGGAAAGTCTTGATCTCTATGAAATTTGCGGCATTACCGATAAGCTCACGAAGCCTCTGCTTGAACTCAATGGCGGCAGCCCTTGAAAACGTCAGCATAAGCAGCTGCTCATGCTTGACATCTTCAAGCAAAAGCAAGGAGGCAAGTTTATGTACCAGCACCCTTGTTTTACCGCTCCCGGGGCCTGCTGATACAACTATGTATTTTGAACTGTCGTCGTTGATGATCTCAAGCTGTCTTTCGGACAGGGTATCGAAAAGCTGCTTGTATTTTCCGGGAGTTATGTTCCTTGCGATCTCAGCCGCACGCTTGCCGGAGAAATACTGGGACAGAAACTTTTTATAGTCCATCTGGAAATAGTCATTGACGAACTGCAAAGCCTCGTTATAATCGCGCACCATCATATTTGCATACTCGCCGACTATATGTATCTGCTGTATCTTCTGCTGATAAAACTCGTTGAGCTGTTTGTAGTCCTCCTGCTTATACTTGATCCTGTTGTCCAGCTCCAGCCTTTTGATGCGCATACCGCTGTAAAGCACAAGAAAGCCCCCCTCGAGCTTCATTGCGCCTATCTTCGCAAGAAACAGCAGAGCTTCTTCGATATCATTTTCATTTATAGAAATCAGGGATTGTTCGCGGTAAGCATCAAGCAGTTCAAGCACGGAAAAGCTCACAAGCACCTCATTCTTGGAGTTTGCGTCTTCTCCGCTTATCCTGAACAGATAGTTTATTATAAACTCCGCGATGCTGTAACTGGTCTTTCGCCTGGCCTTGATTCGCTTCATATCCATTTTAGGTACGATGTTTACTCTGTTCGTTGCCTGATCCTGTTCCTTTTGGATATAGCTGCGTATCGTCCAGTAATAGAAAAGGGTCTTGATGGAGTTGACAGAGCTTGTTTTGATACCGGCTGCAAGTGCAGCTTCGTTCAGCTCCTTGTAGTTCATGGAAAGCTTGTCAGCATCTATATAGTCGAGCAGGAAGGTTTCAAGTGTCTGAAAACGGTGCAAGATCAGCATTGATCTGTTGACGGTATCTGTTTTCTGTATGTAGGCAGTCAGGTCTTTGGAGTCAGCCAGCAGACCGTCCTCCCGCATCTGCTGGATAGAGTGAATGATCTCCGCTTTGTCGATGCCAAGCCTGTCCGCAAGATAATCGACCCTTGATTCAGCGTCTGCATTGCCGGCCTTTGCTATGCTTTTGCTGGATATCAGAGACTTGATTATGCGCTTTGCCAGAGTCCTTTCTTCGTCGTTTTCATATCTCAGCGAGTCCTCGATCAGCCGTGCGGCATCTACCATTGACTTAACGAGCACGCTCGTTGCAAATATCCTGGGAACATTTTTTCCACGCTTGATATAACCAGCATTTTCAAGAGCCTGTATCGCTGTTTTTACTCTCGTTTCGATATCTGCAACGCTGTCATCCCAACCAGCCTGTCTTGCCACTTCAAGGGGAGAACAGCACACCTCCGGGCGGGTACGGGTAAGGTCTTTAATTGCTTTCCATACCTGCTGTATCTCACTGATACTGAGCTTGGTCTGATTAAGCAGGATAAAATGCTTGTCCAGATCGCCGTCATTGAACAGCACATAGCACTCCGCCTGCAAATTCTGATCCCGCCCAGCGCGGCCTGCCTCCTGGACATAGTTTTCAAGAGAATCGGAAATATCGTAGTGAATAACAAGCTTGACGTTGGATTTATCAACGCCCATACCGAAAGCCGAGGTGGCAACAATGATCTGCACCTCATCGTTTATGAAAGCCTCCTGGTTTTCCTGTTTCTCGGTGCTGTCCATTTTGCCGTTGAAGGCTCTCGCTTTGAAGCCGTCACCGGTAAGCTTTTCGGCAAGCTGTCTGGTACGCTTTGTCCGTGAGACATAAACGATAGTCGGACAGTCCTTCTGCTCGATAAGGGAGCGAAGGGTCTCATACTTTTCCTCGTCGGTCTCTTTATACAGCACCTCATACCGCAGATTGGTACGGGAGGCATTAGTAGCAAACAGCTCAAGCTCGATACTCAGCTTGTCCTTGAAATACTCCTTTATGTCGCTGATGACCTTCTGCTTTGCGGTTGCCGTAAAGCAGGACACGGGTATTTTGCAGTCGTTTCCTTTTTTCTCCTGAAGCTCACGGATAAAGTCACCGATGTAAAGATAATCCACACGGAAATCCTGTCCCCATGCAGAAAAGCAATGAGCTTCATCAATAACAAAACGGTCGATATGGCGCGACAAAAACAGCCTCTCTATCGTTATCGAGCGAAGGGATTCGGGAGATATGTAGAGTATTGAAGCCATACCAGATTCCACACGTTCTATGGCTTCGGCTCGCTCGATAGGGCTGAGCAATCCGTTTATCGTAACAGCCTGTGCGATTCCGCGCTTTTCAAGATTGTCCACCTGATCCTTCATCAGCGACTGCAAGGGAGATATCACGACAGTCAGCGCACGTTCTGTTTCGCCTGCCATAAGCGCAGGAATCTGGAAGGTCAGAGACTTGCCTCCGCCTGTGGGGAATATGGCAAGCAGCGACTTGTGCTCCACAGCGGCATTGACCGCATTCTCCTGCAGCGGTTCATCATTGTATCTGCGAAACCCCGGGTAACCGAAATATTTTCTGAGATACGAAACAGGATCAAGCCTCGACTTGCAGTATGCACATCCGTGACAGGAGGTGCTTCTGAGAGAGCGCATCACCCTATCAACATTGGGATAATTGACCTGAACCCACCTCGGTATCAGGGAGTATTCCTCGGTAGCAGAAATGAGTGCAAGGCAGTAGGCAAGCTCAACAGGACAGCCTGTGATGATATTGAACAGAGGCGCATTTTCGCATATCTTCCTCGCGAACCTGACAAAAATTGCAGTCACAAGATCGTCTTCCGCAGCAAAATCAAGATAGTCAAAGAAGGCCGAAAAATAGGGGCTCTCTTTCAGCAGCATATAGTAAATAAGCTTCATCTTATCATCAAGCCCGGCAAATGCATTTACTTCATCGTAAAACAATTCCTTGGCCTTGACCGCATCATTGAGAGGATTGTTCAGCTCATCGGTCAGCAGCTTGTCGTCTTTCAGCAGAGCATGATAGGGTTTGTTCGGGAACATCAGCGGGGAAAGATAAAGCGTGTCTATCAGTTTGGCGTTTTCGGGGACATCAATATACTTGGTATCGTGCTCAATGATATTGTGACCGCACAGATACTCCGAACCCAAAATAAAGGAATGAAACTCATGAGCAGAGCCTGTATGGAGCTTTTCTTCATTCTCGTTTACCGCACCGAAATCGTAAGCCTTATTATCAGCCTCGCTGACCTCGGTATCTATAAAACTGATATGCTTCATGAACTCACCCCTCTCCTTAAAAGATATA
>JAFXNC010000014.1 GCA_017529875.1 Ruminococcus sp.
CCCCCATTTAGATAATCCGGAGAGAACGCAGCGCCAAAGGACGAGCCCCGACGAAGCCGGGGGGAAGTTTCTTGCTCGTCTGCGCTCGCAAGAAACTGGGGGCTGTGCCCCCCATTTAGATAATCTGGAGAGAACGCCGCCCCAAAGTTCGAGCCCCGACGAAGCCGGGGGGAAGTTTCTTGCTCGTCTGCGCTCGCAAGAAACCGGGGGCTCCGCCCCCCATTTAGATAATAGCAAACGCAGTGCCGCCCCTCCTCGCCAAAAAAATACCCCGCCATGCACCAAAGCACAGCGGGGTAAAGCTATTCAGTTGAGCCTGTCACTTGCTCTGTTTGAGCAGCAGCTTCTGCAGCAGAGCGTAGTCGCGCATGGAGAGCTTGCCGTCGCCGTCCATGTCGGAGTTTGTCATGTTGATCTCTACCGAACCGGGCTTGAGCAGGTGCTTCTGCATCAGAGCGTAGTCGCGCATATTGACCTTGCCGTTGCCGTCAACGTCGCCTTTAAGAACGCTGGCCAAGGTATAGGTCCAGGTCACGCTGTTGTTGCCGCTTTGATCCGTAGAGATCGCACCGACGGTCTTGCCGTTGATCTTTACACAGAGCGGTGAGCCGAACTCATATCCGTTCTTCGTATTGAACTTTATCGAAACGGTGTACTCCCTGCCGGCCACGAATACGCTGCCGTCCTGCATCGCCACATGGTCGCGGTCCAGCCACTTCATGCTGATGACCTCGATGCCGGTGGTGGCTTCTATCGCGTCGCTGATGTGCTCGCCTGCCTTCGGCTCGGTGACCTCAAATTCCACAGTGTCTAAGGTGACCATGGTGCCTGGCATGACGTAGGTCACTTCATAGACTCTGTATGCGCTGTATTTCAGGTACTCGGTCGCTTCTCTGCTGCCGTTTACCTTGACAGTGATGTTTTTCGTGAACTCATAGCCTTCCACGGGACGGAGATTGAAACGTGCTGTGCAGCTGGCGCCCAGCTCGAACTTGTCGCCTGCGGACATTACTTCTGCGTCCTGATACCAGATACCCTTGTTTCGTGTGTCGTCTGATAATGCTCCGGAGTAAAGGGTCACGCCCGGGGTGATAGAGATCATGATCCTGCTCATGTAATTGCCGACCTTCGGCTCGGTGATGATCACGTCCACGTCTGAAACGGTGACCTTCGGGCACACATAGTCAACGGTAACTTTGCAGTACAGCTCGCTGGCCTGTCTCTCGACTACGGGATGAGGATCGACGTCGTAGTTGACGATCACCTCGGGGAGCTTGCCGATGACATAGCCGCCTGCTGCGGTGAGAAGCGCGGTCATTCTGTATGTGTGACCGCCGATAAAGGTGTTTTCTGTATAAAGCTGCGAGCCGGTGGTCAGGTCGAACCACTCGGTGCTGACGGTGTTCAGTGTGATGCCCTCAGAGTCGGTAACAGAGGCTTTTGTCTGTTTTGCACCGTGCTTGGGCTTTGTGACGCTGAGTACTGCGCTCTTGGCGTTTTTGCAGGATATGACCAGATCCTTGCACTTTGACTTGTAATCATAGCGGTTGGTCTGTGCTGCGTCGATGTATATGGTGGAGCTGGTGGAGATATTGTCTATATTGATGCCCCATTTGAAGCTGCCGTTGGCAGCATGGAAGTTTCCTGCCAATACCTTAAGGTCTCCGGTGATGCTCAAGATCCCGGATATGTTCTGGCCGTTGCCGTTATAGGTGAATTTACCGTCGGCGATCACGGTCCCGGAGCCGGAAACAGCGTAAATAATGGCAGCCTCAGTTGAATACTTACCGCCGTTTATATCAAGTGTTCCGTCGCTGTAAATCACATAGGAGTTTTTTCCGGTAAAGGTACCGTCGTTTATGATCGTGGTACCTTTGTTGTTTATGATCTTGTTGTTATCTGATTTGAAGGTGCCCTTGTTGATGATCAGCCTGGAGTTTGCGTCTACCTGGAAGATCCTGCATCCGGTACCGGTCTGTCCTTCGAGAGCGATGCTGCTGCTGATCTTACCGCCGCCCACGGAATCGTCGATGACCAGAGTAGAGTTGGTGATCCTGAACATCTCAGTATCGGTAGTAGTCGCGGTACGCTCCAGCTTATGACCCGCAAGGTCGATATGAACTACGCGGTCCGCTGACTCATCGTCGGCTACGTCAAAATAATGAAGGCTGCCGGTATCGTTGCTGGTGAGATCTGCGCTCAGCTTGATATACATACTTTCGGAGCTGGATCTGATCAGCGACCTTAATTCTGTGTAGCCCGAGACGATATAAGGGCTGGTCTCGCTCCCCGCACCTGTGTAGGCGTCCGCTCTGAACGCCCCTGCGGGCAGGAATGCCAACAGGCTCAGCACCAGTGCCAGCGCTGTCAGCAGGCTTGATGATCTGCGTGTTTTCATTTATCATACCTCCATAAATATTTACGTCCGGTCCCGGACAGGCTGTTATACCGAATAAAAGCATATCACAGATCAAGGGTGTTGTCAATAGCCTTGATTATTTGTTTTTCCTTATTCATTCTTATTTTACCAAGATAGTCATATGAAATAATAAGTTGATAAAAAAATATTCCCCTCACCCCCTTGTCAAGAAGGGAAATATATGCTACAATTATATAAGGTCATTTGCGAAGACCCGGCGAAGCATCGCCTGTAATAATATTTTAACATAAAGGAGTATGATGAACTATGCAGTACGGCTACTTTGACCTGGAAAACAAAGAGTATGTCATCACCCGTCCCGACACGCCCGCTCCCTGGGCGAATTACCTCGGTTCCCCCGAGTACGGCGCTATCGTTTCCAATAACGCAGGAGGCTACAGCTTCGTCAAGAGCGGCGCTAACGGAAGAATTGCCCGCTACCGCTTCAACAGCAATATGGCTCTGCCCGGAAGATATGTTTATATCCGCGACAACGACGCCAACGACTACTGGTCTGCATCCTGGCAGCCCGTAGGCAAGCCCCTGGATCAGTACAAGAGCAAGTGCATCCACGGCACCGCCTACACCACCATCAAGGCTCACTATACCAAGATACACAGTGCAGTCACCTACTATGTCCCCCTGAACAAGACCTATGAGGTGTGGAGGACCAAGGTGAAGAACTGCTCCGACAGATACCGCAGCCTCTCGCTGTTCGGCTTCATCGAGTTCACCAACGAGAACAACTACGAGCAGGATCAGGTAAACCTCCAGTACACCCTGTTCATCACACGGACAAGCTTCGAGAACGGCAATATGATCGTTCAGCACATCAACGAGAACTCCGGCAAGGACGCCACCGGTACTAACTACCGTGAGCGTTTCTTCGGCTCTGTGGGCGCTCCCGTTTCCGCCTACAACGGCGCTCTCGACAGCTTCATCGGCTCTTACAGGACCTACTCAAACCCCGTTGCAGTTGAGCGCGGATTCTGCGACAACAAGTGCAACTACAACTCCAACGCCTGCGGCGCTCTCCAGAGCGAGATCATGCTGGCTCCCGGCGAGGAGGCGGAGATCATCTACATCCTGGGTCAGAAGTGCCCCGCCGAGGCCGCCAAGATCCTGGACAGCTACAAGGAGCCCGGCAAGGTTGACGCAGAGCTCAAGGAGCTCACCGACTACTGGCACGGCCAGCTGAACAACTTCAAGGTAGAGACCCCCTCCGCCGAGTTCAATAACATGGTGAACGTATGGAACGCTTATCAGTGCTTCATCACCTTCATCTGGTCGAGAGCCGCATCCTTCATCTACTGCGGTCTGAGAAACGGCTACGGCTACCGCGATACCGTTCAGGATATCCAGGGCATCATCCACATCAATCCGGAGCTTGCCGCCGAGAAGATCAGATTCATGCTCTCGGCTCAGGTCTCCAACGGCGGCGGTCTGCCCCTTGTTAAGTTCGACCACAAGGCCGGCCACGAGACCTGCCCCGACGAGAACGACGAGAACAGCGTATACGCCAAGGAGACCGGTCATCCCTCTTACAGAGCAGACGACGCCCTGTGGCTCTTCCCCACCGTACTCAAATATATCGGTGAGACCGGCAACAGCGCCTTCCTGGACGAGGAGATCGTATACGCGGAGGAAGGCGGCGGAAGTGCCACCGTTTACGAGCATCTCAAGAACGCTATCCGCTTCTCTCAGGAGCGTCTCGGCGACCACAAGATGCCCGCAGGCCTCCATGCCGACTGGAACGACTGCCTGAGAATGGGCAAGAAGGGCGAGAGCACCTTTGTGGCCTTCCAGCTCTACTATGCTATGAGCGTTATGAAGGGCTGGGCTGAGGACAAGAAGGACACCGATTACATCGAGTATCTGAACAAGGCTCAGGCCGAGCTGGGCAAGTCCCTCTCCGACTGCTGGGACGAGGACAGATTCATCCGCGGCATCCGCGAGGACGGCGTTATCGTCGGCGCGAAGAAGGACCCCGAGGCCAATATGTGGCTCAATCCTCAGAGCTGGTCGGTAATTTCCGGCTTTGCCTCCAAGGAGCAGGGCGAGACCGCTATGGAGAGCGTTCACCGCATCCTCAACACCCCCTACGGCGTAAAGCTCCTCGAGCCCCCTTATGTAGACAACTACTTCAACGGTGCGCTGATGCACATATTCAACCCCGATACCAAGGAGAACGGCGGTATCTTCTCCCAGACTCAGGGCTGGGCTATCCTGGCAGAGTCCCTGCTGGGTCACGGCAACAGAGCCTTTGAGTACTTCCTGGAGAGCTCGCCTGCCAACATGAACGACAAGGCCGAGCAGAGAGTTCTCGAGCCCTACGTTCACGGTCAGTTCACCGAGTCCACCCGCTCGCCTTACGCGGGCAGGAGCCATGTTCACTGGCTCACCGGCACCGGCTCTACTGTAATGGTAGGCTGTGTTGAGGGTATCTGCGGCATGAGGCCCAACGCCGACGGCCTTGTTATCAGCCCCTCTATCCCCTCCGAGTGGGACGGCTTCAAGATCGAAAAACGTTTCCGCGGCAAGCTGGTGAAGATCGACATCCAGAACCCGGATCACGTTGAGTCGGGCGTTAAGTCCATGACCGTCAACGGCGAAAAGGTAGAGGGCAACTTCCTCTGCCAGTGCAAGCTGACCGACGTTACCGAGGTTACGGTGGTAATGGGATAAGACCGGTACAGTACCGGGATCCAATATAGGCATACAGAGAGCGCCTGTCCAAGAAATTGGACAGGCGCTTTTTGCGGTCAGATGTTATTTTCGGAGAGGTGCTTTTTCAGCGCCGACAGCCACTCCGGGACATCGTCGGTCTTGACTATCAGAGCGCCGTTGCGGTACTCTGCGGTCTCGCGGAAGCCGTTGTCGTTGTCAAAAAACCGCACCTCGTTGCAGCTGAGCCCCGCCTTTGTCGCGGCGCGGCTCAATACACGAAAAAGAAGGGCTGCCGGAGCAACCCTTCTTTTCAGGAAAGTATGAAAAAGAAAAAATTCGTAAAGTCTGAATTATTCGTCGATCTCCTCAACTTCGTCTTCTACCTTGTCAAGGGTCTCCTCTGCGCCTTCCTCAGCAGCCTCTGCGGTCTCGTCAGCGTCTGCTACGCAGTCATCGAAATCATCGTCGAGCTCTTCGTAATCATAGTCCTCGAGCTCCTTGCGCTTTTTAAGAGCGAAAATAGCAGCAGTACCTGCAGCTACAACACCAACAGCAGCGATGACCTTCAGTTTCTTACCCATAATAAAACACTCCTTCGTTTTGATTTTGTAATCTTATTATTTCGGCGTTATCTCCGCCCTTTCAGATTAACATTATTATAACATATCGGGGCGAAATAATCAAGCATTTTTCAAAAAAATAAAATATCTAACCAACAATTTGTGCGGATAGCACAAAAATCAACCGGCATTTTTGGCATCAAGACTTTGGCTTGTACATGATCCTGTCGAAACACGCCTTACTGCCTGACGCCCTTCATTGTCAGGGAGATGCGCTTTTTCTTCACGTCCACCGAGAGCACTCTCACCTTAACGATATCGCCCACCTTGACCACGTCCAGGGGGTGCTTGACAAAGCGGTCCGCCAGCTGTGAGATGTGTACAAGGCCGTCCTCGTGGACGCCGATGTCCACGAATGCGCCGAAGTCGATGACGTTGCGAACCGTGCCCATGAGCTCCATACCCTCTTGCAGGTCTTTCAGCTCCATGACCTCCCCGGAGCGCATCAGCGGCGGGGGCAGCTCGTCACGGGGGTCGCGGCCGGGTTTCATCAGCTCCGAGATAATGTCCCGCAGGGTGGGAACGCCTACCCCCAGTTCCTCTGCGAGAGCCTTAACGCCCAGCTTGTCGGCACGCTCGCTGAGCTCCGACAGGGAACCGATGTCACGGGGCTCGTAGCCGCACTTTTCCAGCAGCGCCTTGGCGGCGTTGTAGCTCTCGGGGTGTACGGCGGTGTTGTCGAGGGGGTTCTTGCCCTCACGCACCCGCAGGAAGCCCGCGCACTGCTCGAAGGCCTTGGCGCCCAGCTTGTTGACTTTCAGCAGCTGCTTGCGGTCGGTGAATGCGCCGTTTTCCTCCCGGTAGGCCACGATGTTCTTGGCGACTGTGGCATTGATGCCCGCGATGTAGGACAGCAGCGAGTGGGAGGCGGTGTTCAGGTCAACGCCCACCGAGTTCACGCAGTCCTCCACCACGCCGGAAAGTGCCTCTTCAAGCCGCTTGGGGGGCATATCGTGCTGATACTGGCCTACGCCGATAGCCTTGGGGTCGATCTTCACCAGCTCCGCCAGGGGGTCCTGCAAGCGCCGTGCGATAGATACCGCCGAACGCAGGGAAACGTCGTAATCCGGGAATTCCTCCGCCGCCAGCTTTGATGCCGAGTACACCGACGCTCCCGCCTCGGAGACCACGATGTAGCTCACCTTCTCCGGTATCTCACGGACGATCTCAGCCACCAGTGCCTCGCTCTCCCGGGAGGCGGTGCCGTTGCCGATAGCCACCGCGTTGACGCGGTTCCTGCGTATCATCTGTATCAGCTTGCGCTTGGCGTCGGCAGTCTGATTTTTGGAGTTGATGTAGACGATGCCGGTGTCCAGTACCTTGCCGGTGTCGTCCACCACCGCCAGCTTGCAGCCGTGGGTGTAGCCGGGGTCAAGGCCGAGGGTGGTCATGCCCTTGACAGGGGGCTGCATAAGCAGCTGACGCAGGTTCTCCTTGAAGACCTTGATAGCCCCCTCCTGCGCCTTTTCCGAGAGGTCGGATCTGACCTCCCGCTCTATGGAGGGGTAGATCAGGCGCTTGTAGCTGTCCTCGCAGGCGCTTATCATAAAGCCTGTGTAGGCGGAGCCGTTCTTGACGTACCGGGATATGCAGGCTCTCTCGCCGGCGCCCTCGTTGACCTCGACGGAGACTTTCAGAGCGTCCTCCTTCTCGCCCCGGTCAATGGCAAGGATGCGGTGTCCCGCGATCTTTGAGACCGGCTCGGAGAAGACGTAGTAGTTCTCGTAGACCGTCTCTGCGCTGTCGTCGGCGGCCTTGGAAACGACCCTGCCCACCTGCCCGAACAGCGTGCGGATGTACTTTCTCAGCTCGGCGTTGTCGGAGATGTCCTCGGCGATGATGTCCTCGGCGCCCTGCAAGGCGTCCTCGATGCTTGCAACGCCCTTTTCCTCGCTTACGAACTGCGAGGCGGCCTCGAAGGGGGCGATGTCGTCCTTCTGCTCCAGTATGATCTGCGCCAGGGGTTCAAGACCCTTCTCACGGGCGACGGAGGCGCGGGTCTTTCTCTTGGGCTTGAAGGGGCGGTAGATGTCCTCCACCTCAACCAAAACTGTGGCCTTGCTGATGGCCTCCATGATCTCGTCGGTCATCTTGCCCTGCTCGGTGATGGAGTTGATGATCTCCTCCTTGCGCTTTTCGAGATTGCGCAG
Source organism: Ruminococcus sp. (assembly GCA_017529875.1). GTDB lineage: Bacteria > Bacillota > Clostridia > Oscillospirales > Ruminococcaceae > FB2012. Next base: position 7,857 of record JAFXNC010000014.1, read on the forward strand.
ATAGGTGAGCCTGTCGGCGATCTGGCGCAGGGTCTGGTCGTCGAGGGAGCCTGTTACCTCCTTGCGGTAACGGGCGATAAAGGGTATGGTCTTGTCCTCGTCCAGCAGCGCCACGGTGTTGTCGATCTGCTCCTGTCTCAGGCCGAATTCCTTTGCAAGCATTTCATTGATGTTCATTCTTGGGTTCCTCTCTGTGGTATTAAAATAGTGTATTTGCTGACAGTAAGGGTGCTGCCTTTTCAGACAGCACCGTGATACTTTTATTGTCCGTCAGCTGTTTCAGGCCTTCCAGAGCCCGTGGAGATTGCAGTAGGCGTAAACCGCCTCAACGGTCTCTCCGGCGAGGGCAAAGTCTGCCGCGGGGGCGTCCCCGGCCTTAAGGAACTTGAAGTAAAGCCCCTTGTCGGTCTTGACGGCGACCCACTCGATGAAGTGCTCCGGGAGCATGGGGTGGGCAACGTCGCCTACCTTGACCGAAACGGTGCCCTCCTTGACCTCATACACCGGGACGTGCTTTTCCTTTGCGGCGTCGGTGGTGCCGGCGATGAGCTCGGTAAGCTCCGCGCCCTCTCCGCTGAGCAGCGCAAGTACGCTCTTTCCGCTTGTGTAGAATTTCTCTGACATAGTTTTTCCTCCTTTATGTAAAATATTGGGTTTATGTATCGGGGGCGCTTACCTCTTTTTAAGCGCCTCAAAGTTTTCTGTGACTCTGGCATAGATACGCGCCGCATCCTCGCCCACGAAGAATTTGCCGTCCTCGTAGAGTATGCGTCCGGCTACCATGGTGAGCTTTACGTTCTCCTTGGAGCCGCTGTATACTATGTTCTTGGGGATGTTGTTCAAAGGCTGCATACCGGGGCGGTTCAGGTCTATCACGGTGAGGTCTGCCTGCTTGCCCTCTGCGATGCAGTCGCAGTCGTCAAGCCCCATAGCCAGCGCCGAGCCGCAGCAGGCTATTTTCAGCACCTCGTCGGCGGGCATGGCGGCAGCGTCGCTGTTTCTCAGTTTTTGCAGCACCGTCAGCAGGTACATCTCCCTGAACATATCGAGAGCGTTGTTGGAGGCAGGGCCGTCGGTGCCGAGGCCCAGCTTTACGCCCTTTGCCAGCATATCAGTTATGGGCGCGATGCCGCTGGCAAGCTTGGAGTTGGAGCCGGGATTGGTAACAGCGTATACCCCTCTCTCCCGGAAGATATCCATATCCTCCGGCGTGAAGTGCACGCAGTGGAATCCCGCTCCGCCGTAGTCGTAGATGCCCAAGCTGTCAAAGAGCGCCGTGGGGGTCTTGCCGTACTTCTCGATGCACTCAGCCACCTCTTTTGCGGTCTCGGAGTTGTGGGTGGAGACAGGGGCTTTGTACTTCTTGGCCAGCTCCCCGATGTCTTCGAGAAGGCCGTATTCTGCGGTGTACTCCGCGTGAAAGCCCAGCCGGAAAGATATCAGCGGGTGGATGCCGTTGTATTTCAGATACCGTTCTTCGAGGACCTTTGCATTGGCCCTCTCGCCGCTGACCGCCCCGCACAGTACGGTGCGAAAACCGCATTCCGTATTTGCTTTCACATAGTCGTCCAGCTCGAAATACATATCAAAGCTGGCAGATACGCCGCTGGTCAGATACTCCAAAACCGCCAGCTTGGAGAACCAGTAAACGTCCTCCCCGGTGAGCTTGGCCTCCATGGGGAAGACCTGAGTAAACAGCCAGTCCTGCAAGGGCAGGTCGTCGGCATAGGAGCGCAGGAAGGTCATAGCCGAGTGGGTGTGGGCGTTCTTGAAGGCGGGCATAAGCAGGTTGCCCTCAAGGTCTATCTCCCGCTCAAACACAGCCTCCCTGAGCTGTTCGTCCGAGGGCACGCCCACAAATGCGATCTTATCGCCCTCAGTCCACACCTCCTGCCGGCTGACCTCGCAGCCGCCGTCAAGGGTAAGTACACGTCCGTTCTTGAATCTTATCATAGCAATTCTCCTAATTCTTTACAGCCGTAATTATTTTTCCCCCGCCGCCTGTAAGCGGCTCGGTGGGTGCGGAAAATGCATTTCCCGCCTGATATTATCAACTGTCAGTTGTCCTCCAGGCCTTTCAGCGCCTTCATCTCGCTGCGGCTCATGCGCTCCACGCCGGCCTTGATGAGCTCCACCTCGTCCTTGCTGACGGTTATCACGTTGTCGCTCTTGTCGATCTTGACCCGGAGCTTGCCGGTGAGCAGGTTGGCGTCCTCAACAACGCCCTTGCCCTCGGCGGTCTTGACTATGGAGCCCGCCTTGGGGGTGGTGCGGTAGAGCTCCTCGTAGCTGTCCTGCTCGTATTTGAGGCAGCACATCAGCCTGCCGCAGGTGCCGGAGATCTTGGTGGGGTTCAGGGACAGGGACTGCTCTTTAGCCATTTTTATGGATACCGGGTGGAACTCTCCCAGGAACCGCGAGCAGCAGAACTGTTGTCCGCAGATGCCAAGTCCTCCCAGCATCTTGGCCTCGTCCCGCACGCCTATCTGCCTAAGCTCTATGCGCGTCCGGAACACAGACGCCAGATCCTTTACCAGCTCTCTGAAATCCACACGGTTCTCCGCGGTGAAGTAGAAAAGCAGCTTGCTGTTGTCGAAGGTACACTCCACCTCCACAAGGCTCATTTTGAGCTTGTGCTGGGCGATCTTCTGCTCGCAGACCTTGAAGGCGTCGGCCTCCTTTTTCTTGTTGCGCTCTATCTGGATGTAGTCCTGCTTGGTGGCGATGCGGATGACCTTTTTGAGGGGGTTTGAGAACCGGGTCTCGTCTATCTCCCGGTCAACAAGAGCCACCTCGCCGCACTCCACGCCTCTGGCGGTCTCGACGATGACGTTGTCGCCCATTTTTATGTCCAGTCCCGAGGGGTCAAAGTAGTATATCTTCCCCACGGACTTGAAGCGTACTCCGATTATCTTTATCATTTTACTTCCTCCGTATTGTATGCGCTTATCTCAGCGCCAAGTATATCTGAGCGGTAAGTGTGTTTACCGTAAGGTTCTGATTGCAGTTGAGGGTGAGCCGCTGCGAGGCGTCGGTCATCAGCTCGTAGAGCCGTTCAAGAGCCGTGCCGGAGAGCTTTTCCGAGAGCATCTCGGCGCCCCTGTCCCAGCAGCAGTCCTCAGGTTTGGCGCCTATGCGCATGAGGCAGGCTCCCCGCATTATCTGCGCCAGGAAACCGAGAGCCTCTTTGAGCACCTGCTTTTTGCCCTCGCAGGCGAAGAAGGCTTTGAGTATCATGTATTCGTCCCGGGCGAGTACGGCGGTTACGACGTCTTTGGCACATTCAAAGGCCGGGGCAAGGGTGCTGCCTTCGAGAAACTCGATGCACCTGCCGAAGCTCCCTCCGCAGCAGGCCGCCGCACGGATGATGTCCTCCTGCTGAAAGCGCCCCTGCAGGGTGAGCCATTCCTCCGCGTCGCTGCGGGAGCAGGGCTCGGTGGCGAGGGTGATGACCCTTGATATTATGGTGGGCAGGAATATCTCTTTCGCCGCCGCAGTCATGATGATGATGCAGTGGTCGGGGGGCTCCTCCACCAGCTTGAGCAGCACGTTCTGCACCGCCGCCGCCGTCTGACCGGAGCGGTCGAGGTCGGGGATAAGATAGACCTTGAGATCCCCCTCGTTGGGCTTTATCACCGAGTCAGACACCAGCTGGCGTATGGAGTCCAGGGTGTAGCTGCCGTTGTCGTTGGGTACGGCGGTGATGAAGTCGGGATGCTCGTTGTTTGCCAGCATCCGGCAGCTCTTGCAGCTGCCGCAGGGTGTTCCGGACTTGGAATCGCACATCAGCGAGGCGGCGAAGTACCGCGCAAGGGTCTTGCGCCCGGAGCCGGGCTCCCCGGTGATGACTAAGGAATGGGGCTCTCTGCCCTTTGAAGTCAGCAGGGAGATGAGCCGCTTGTTTTCTTCGTTTGAGTAAAGCTTCATATCATACCTGCTCGAAACGCTCTATGTCGGTGACGAAAATGGTGGCTCCGCCGATAGTTACCTCCACCGGCTGTCCGAGGCCGCCGGAGTTCTCGGTGACAGTGCTTGCCGCTACCACCTGCTTGCGCTTGCGGGAGTGGCTCTTGCAGGTCTCGATCACGTCGTCCACCTGCTCATCGCGGCAGCATATCATAAATGTAGTGTTCCCCCGGGAGAGAAAGCTGCCGGTGGAGGAGAGCTTGGTAGCCCTTATCCCCAGCTTTTGCAGCTGCTTTGTCACGGCGTAGGAATCGTCGTCATTTACTATCGCGTATACCAGTTTCATATGAGTACCTCCAAAGTTAGCCTTGATGTGACGAGGCTTATCTATTCTATTTTACCACATCTGCTTGAAAAAAGCTATACCTTTCGAGAATTTTTATGATTTTTTTGTCAAAAACTTCTCCGCCCACTATCACCGGCACCGAGGGCTGACAGCTCACGGCTGTCCGTGCGCAGATGCGGCCATCGGCCTCGGAGAGGGGTATGCGTTCGTGGGGCAGGAAGTAGGCCTCTCTTGGGGCGAGAGCCTTGCGCGGCCTTATGAGCTCCGGCAGGGGGTCTGTGATCGGGGTGCGTTTTGGGAGGGCTTTCAGCGCATCAAGTACCCTGATGAGGTCATCCTCCGTATTGCAGGGGGTGGGCATGAGTACGCAGTAAGCGCCGTCGGAGTACTCCGGCTCGATGCCGTGGGAGCGCAGATGCTCCGCCAGCCCGTCCCCGGTATAGCCTGCCCCGGCAGGGGAGAGGGTGAGTTTCATGGGCTCGTCCCCGGCGGTATCAAGGCCGAGGGCGCGTATCTCCTGTTTGAGCTCTGAGAGCCTCTGGCAGAGCAGCGCTATCCGCTCTGCGAGGCCGCTTTGCAGCTCCGCCATGCACCGCTCTATGCTCTGCATGATGACATAGCTGGGGCTGGTGGAGGCGAACAGCGACATCTCCTCCGGGGCGATCTCAGCTATCTGCGCCGGCGCGGACTTCGATATGTGCAGCAGGCTGGCACCTGTGAGGGCAGGGAGGGTCTTGTGCGCCGAGTCGCAGCACATATCCGCGCCCAGGTCAAGGGGGTGGAGCTGCCCTGCGAATTTGAGATATGCGCCGTGGGCGTTGTCCACCAGCAGCAGCGCCCCCCGGGCATGGCAGACCTGAGCGATGCCTCGGATATCCGCCAAATTGCCGGGGTAGTCCGGGGAGGTGATGTATACCGCCCTGATATCCGGGTCGGCGGCAAGGGTCTGCTCCACGTCATGGGCGGTGATCTCCGAGGAGCATATGGATGCAGCGGGCTTTTCAGGGTATATCCACACCGGGTCGATGCCCAGCAGTATGCAGCCGTTTATAAAGGCTCGGTGGCAGTTGCGGGCGGAGGCAAACTTGGCGCCCCTGCCTAAGCTGGCCGCTGCACAGGTCAGCATGGCCTTTATGGACAGCGACGAGCCCTCTGTGGAGAACAGCGTCCGGCGGGAGCCGTAGAGCTCTGCTGCGATCTCGGAGCTGCGCAGGATGATGCCCGCAGGCTCATAGAGGTAGTCCGCGCCCCTTATCTCGGTGATATCATAGGCCTCTGCACCCAGCAGCGGCACGCCCTTGTGCCCCGGCATATGCATACGCACAGTACCGCTCTCACCGTACTGCCTGACAAACTCCGCGATGGGAGCGCGAACATCCTTCATAGCGAACACTTCCTCAGTCGTCATTTTTTGGGGGCTTGCTTGCCGCACGCTTCATCAGCTCGCAGCCGATGGCGTATTTGAGCCGTTCTCTGCCGCGCTTGATGGTGCGGGAGACCGTGGAGCGGTTGACTCCGCAGCGCTCTGCGATCTCGGGGATCTTGAGCCCCTCCCCATAATATAACATTATATAGTATTTTTGCTTTTTAGTCAAACTGTCGCTGAGCAGGGCATTGAGCAGCCTGGGATAGGAGCCGATCAGGTAGCGGTCGGCAGCAAGGTTTTTGCTGTAATGCTTGCCCTCGGCCAGTTCGCTGAAGCTCAGTCTCAGCAAGCGGCATCACCTTCCGGGACTGTGTCTCGGCGACTATTAGTCGCCGACACGCTGGGCGAAGGCCTGACCGGCTCCAGCCAGCGCCTCATGAGCATGACCGAATACATCATATCCGTGATCTCGTCCTGAATGAGCTCAATGCGCCGGGCAAGGCTGTCAGTATCGCCTCCGGCGCGGCAAAGCCCTTCAAGCTCCGCCTTTCTTACGCGGAGCCCCGCGATCTCCTTTTCGTACTGAATGATAAGCTTTTCCATTTTGTGTTCCTCCGTTGTCTGTGGTCGGTATGTCTTCCAAGGCTCGAATGTATGTTCGATAACAGCCCAAATAATAAACTCCTTCACGGGGAAAAGGAGTGAAGCGATATTTTTCAAAGCTGCGAACATTTGTTCTGAACCTGTACTTATATGATAGCACAGAAATCCGGATTTGTCAAGAACGGGGGTGAAATTAATGTTTTTTGTATAAAATGCGGGATTTTTACTGGACAGTTTGTGCAATTTACTTGTTGAAATGTGCGGAAAAACGTGATATAATATGATTTACCGACACATTGTGGGCTTTTTTGTGGACTTCAAAAAGATAAAATATATAAAAACCGGGTCTTCAAAAGGGTGAACAGTGTAAAAGCGGTATTGTGTAGCCGCCGCCGGGAGCAGGCAGAGGAAAGATCCCGCCTGCGAAAAACATGGGCAGAAATGTCCGAGAGGTAAAATTTATGGAGAGATCGAAAATTGACAGGTTGTCAGAGCTGACAAGGATCTCGCGCACGAGAGAGCTGACCGCCGAGGAGAAGCAGGAGAGAACTGCCCTTCGGAATGAGTACCGGGCATCGGTAACAGGCAATCTCAGAGCGCAGCTTGAAAGCATGACCATCGTCGAGCCCGACGGCTCTAAGATAAGAGTCGCGGATATGAAACGAGACGGGGAGGAAAACTAATGGCAGGTCAGTCTAAGCAGAAGCAGAAGCTGCTGCGTATGGAGCAGATCTTCAAAACACTTACCGACGAGAACAATGTCATCACCGGTAACGAGCTCATTGATATGCTCGAAAAGGAAGGCATCAAGGCGGAAAGAAAAACTATCTACGATGATATAGCTACCCTCAACGACAGCGGAGTGACTATCGAGACGGTGAAGAAGGGACATTCCAATGCCTACTTCTATTTCAACCGCAGCGATTTCAACGCGGAGGAGCTGTTCATACTGGCCAGTGCCGTGGCGTCATGCAGGTTCCTGACCTCGCGCAAGTCCAACGAGCTCATCTCAAAGCTGCAGCGCATCACAAACAAGTTCACCGCAGCTCAGCTGGGAAGACAGATCTATGTGGCTCAGAGATCCCGCAACAAGTCCATCAACGAGACCATATATTACAGCATAAACACGATTCAGAACGCTATCCTCAAAAAGAAGCAGATAACGTTCAGATACTATACATACAACACCCTGAAAAAGCGTCAGCTCAAACACGGGGGCGAGCCCTATCGCGTAAGCCCCAACGAGCTGGTGTGGGAAAACGACAACTACTACCTCACCTGCCTGTGCCATAACCACAATGATGTGTGCCGTTACCGCGTGGACAGGATGACCGACGTCAACATGATCGATGAAAGGATCGCACCCTTCACCGAGGACGAGAAGAAGAAGCTGGAAAGCTACAAGTCGCTGTTTCTGATGTACGGCGGCGAGAAGCGGCAGCTGAAGATACAGTTTGCAAACCACCTCATGGACGCGGTGATAGACCGCTTCGGCGAGAACGTGGAGTGCACGAAGAACGGCGACGACACCTTCGTGATAAGCTGCGAGGTGCAGGTATCCCCCACCTTCTGGGGCTGGCTGTTCCAGTTCGGCACCAGCGCAAAGATCCTGGAGCCCTACGACGTAGTTAAGCAGGCTCAGAGGATGCTCTCGGAGCTCATCGACAATTACTGACAGCGCGGGCTTAGCGCGGGCGCACTTGGAATAACGATGTTTTCGGCACTTCTGTCAAGGTATTGATGGGAGTGCCTTTTCGCTGCTTTGTGCGGCGCCCGCTAAAAGAAGAAAGAATAAAGAATAGAGAATAAAAAATAATAAAGGTGTCGCCTTCGGCGACGATCAATAGATCCGTCCGCAAAGCGGACTCCTTTTTTCTTCTTTGTTCTTTCTTCTTTATTCTCTCTTCTTTTTTTTTAGCGTCAGCGTTCCCGCCTGCCGTTTTTTGCGGTCTGAGTTTTGTTCAGAGGGGGTTTTTGCCGCAACAAAACGTTCAGTATTGTTCATAAAATGTTCACCGTTGACAGGCGATTTGTTAACCTGTCGAACGGATATTCAGCGGAAAATGTTGAAAAACTCCTGCTTTTGGCAAAATCAGGTAAATCCGGCGCATCTTTCAACAAAAAGTTGAAAAACAGTGTTGAAACAGGCCTCCGAGCCAACAAAACTGTTGAAAACTCTGTTGAAACCGTTGAAAGATGTACAGTATTTACGCGGTTTTTTGAGTGTTGAAAGAATACAGAGTCTGAAAAATCGTACAAGAGAGCCGGAAAATTGCCAGAAAATGTCAGATTTCGGATTACAAGTATGAACAAGATATTAACGAAAAGCCCTTTCAAGTTTTTCGTTCCCCGCATATGCCGAAACTTCGGGGGACGAGGGCTTTTTTTAATTTGTTGCGAAAAATAAGCCGGGATTTTTCGTCAACTGTCCAAAAAAACTGCCTGCCGGACGGGCTGAGCCGTTATCCCGCAGTTTTTCGGTAACGAGTACGGTTTTACGGACTTCAAAGCCCTGACCGTCAAAAATCAAGGGTGTCATTTCTGTAACCGTTCTGTAACCATTAACGCCGCAGACCGCTTATCTTGTGGTCAGGAATTTGATCGCCCGCTCTATGGAGTCCTTGGAGTTGCCCCAGTCGGCGTTCTTGCTGGTGTTGCGGTAGTCGTACATCTTGCAGTAGTGAGAGACGTCAGCCTCCAGGACGTCGAGATACTTCTTGGTCAGCTCGCCGCAGTCGTTGACGAACTGCCCCAGCCACTTCTTGTCCAGCGCCTCGGCACCGTGGGAGACCAGCATATCGTAGTGGGGCAGGCAGAGCTGCTCCTGGGCGGCGAACAGCTCCCGGAACTCTTTCTCCTTCTGATAGAGCTCGAAAAACGTCACCATGAGCCGGGACATACCCCATTCGATCTTGCCGCAGACAAAGCAGTCGTTATTCACCGCCGAGACCTTCTTTTGCTTGGCGGTCTTGCTTTCGAGGAAGCCGGTCCTGGCCTTGGTGAACACGTCCTTTTGCAGCTGCTGCAGGTGGGTCTGTAACATCAGCGCCAGGGAAAGGCGGTTCTTGCAGGCACGCATCTGCTCGAAGTGCACCTTGCAGAAGCCCTGCCGGTTGGTCTCGATGCGAACGTCCGGCTCCATCATGGCGGCGCCCATAATGTACTCGACGGTGCGCTGTTCCAGCATATCCCTCATGCGGCAGACAGGGCAGCCCTCCTTGGGCTCGAATATCTCGTTGACCGGGATGGTCAGTATGCTCTCTCTCATGTTGTACCTCCCAAAGTTTTTTCGTGATACTATTATACTATAATACTGCGGATTTTGCAAGGGGGCAGGGAAGGCGGATGTGAAAAAACGGCACACCCCTTAATAATAAAAATAATAAAGAAGAAAGAATAAAGAATAAAGAATAATTAAGGAGTCCGCGTTGCGGACGATTTTTGAAATCATCGCCGGAGGCGATTCCTTTTTTATTCTTTATTCTTTATTATTATTCTTTATTCTTTAATTACGCAGGCGCTTAAGTTTTGAATAATACTTCTTTACTGTCGGCCTTTCCGGTGAGCAGGCACCTCATGGCGTTGAGTATGGCTATCACCGATACCCCCACGTCCGCGAATACCGCCGCCCACATGGAGGCTAACCCGAATGCCCCGAGTATCAGCACCAATGCCTTTACACCCAAAGCAAAAATGATGTTCTCGTATACTATCCGCACCGTCCGGCGGGATATGCTTATGGCCGCAGCCAGCTTCGCCGGGTCGTCGTCCATGAGGACTATGTCCGCAGCCTCGATAGCCGCATCCGAGCCCATGGCTCCCATTGCTATGCCCACATCAGCCCGGGAAAGCACAGGGGCGTCGTTGATGCCGTCGCCCACGAAGGCCAGCGCCGTCTTGGGAGGTTTCTGCTGCATCAGCTCCTCGACTTTCTCCACCTTGTCCGCAGGCAGCAGCTCCGAGCGTACCTCGTCGATGCCCAGGCGCTTTGCGGTGTCCTCGCCCACGGCCTTTGAGTCCCCGGTGAGCATGACGGTCTTGCGCACGCCCGCCTCACGCAGCAGCTCTATGGCCTTTGCAGAGGTCTCTTTCAGCTCGTCCGAGATCACAAGATGCCCCGCATATTCGCCGTTTACCGCCACATGAACAGTCGTCCCCACATGGTGGCAGGGGTGCCACTTCACGCCGATGTCGTCCATGAGCTTGTCGTTGCCCGCGCATACCTCCAGGCCGTCGATCTCGGCCTTGACGCCCCGGCCTGAGAGCTCTTTGCAGGAGCCTATCCTGCGGCGGTCTATGTCGGTATTGCAGGCGTCGGTTATGGACTTGGCTATGGGGTGGGTGGAGTAGCTCTCGGCGTAGGCCGCCAGCTCCAGCAGCCGTGCCTCGGAGATCCTCTCCGGGTGTACTGCGGTGACGTTGAACACGCCCTTGGTGAGAGTGCCGGTCTTGTCGAATACCACCACCGAGCTGCGGGAGAGCGTTTCAAGGAAGCTGCCGCCCTTGACCAGTATGCCAAGTCTGCTGGCTCCGCCGATACCGCCGAAGAAGCTCAGAGGCACCGAGATAACCAGAGCGCAGGGGCAGGAGATAACAAGGAATATCAGCGCCCTGTGGAGCCAGGTCAGCCAGCTGCCGGCGAATATGGGCGGGATCACTGCCAGCGCCAGTGCCGCGATACACACGGCAGGGGTGTATACCCTTGCAAAGCGAGTGATGAAGTTCTCGGTGCGGGCTTTCTTGGAGGCGGAGTTCTCCACCAGGTCGAGTATCCTTGCCACGGTGGATTCGCCGAAGGGCTTAGTCACCCGAACACGCAGCAGCCCGGACTTGTTGATGCATCCGCTGACCACATCGTCCCCCTCCCGGACTGTCCGGGGGAGGCTCTCGCCGGTGAGGGCTGAGGTGTCAACAGCGCTCTCGCCCTCGAGGACTACTCCGTCAAGGGGGATGCGCTCGCCGGCCTTAATGATGATCTCGGTGCCGACTTCGACTTCCTCGGGGTCGGTCTCGGTGAGCACGCCGTCGATCTCGATATTGGCATGATCGGGGCGGATATCCATGAGCGCCGAGATAGACTTCCTCGACCTGCCCACCGCAACGCTTTGGAACAGCTCTCCGGTCTGATAGAACAGCATCACCGCGGCGGCCTCGGTGTATTCGCCGGTGGCGAAGGCTCCCACGGTGGCTATCATCATCAGGAAGTTCTCGTCAAAGACCTGACCGTGGGCGATGTTGCGCACCGCCTTGAAGATCACGTCCCAGCCGATGACCGCGTAGGGTACGGCATACATCAGGGCGCAGTACCACCCCTCCTCCGGGGCGAATATTTTAAGCCCCGCCAGCATCACCGCGCTGATGATTATTCGTATCAGAACTTTCTTTTGCTTTCTTTTCATTTTCTTTTAACTCCGCCTTTTGGGAATTTTGTTCATAGCTTTTCATTTCGCTTGACGGCGGGGGCTTCACATCATACGGTCCCTGCCTTTTCGGTGAGGCTCCCGCCGCGCAGAACGGACGCTTATTTTATAACTATCTCGCAGTCCGGCTCGATCTTGCGGCAGACCTTGACAGCCTGTTTCAGGATATCGTCGAACTTGTCATCCGCGGCATCGAGGGTGAGCTTCTGTGTCATGAAGCTTACGGTGCAGTCGTTGACGCCGTCGATCTTCTTGATAGCGGCCTCCATTTTGGCGCCGCAGTTGGCGCAGTCCAGCTCGTCGAGTTTGAATGTCTTTTTCATGTGGGTTTCCTCCTGTATTTGAATAATTGTTTGTGTATTGCTCTCTTTTGCCCGGGGCAGGGAGATCGTCTATTGTTTATCTATCACAGCGACTGCGCAGGGCATACGTCCCTGTACCACTCTGATCTCCGCGGCAGGGCAGCCCATGTCCTCGAAGAACTGCCGGTAGGACGCAAGGTCGAAATCCTCCTTGAAATCCACCCCGAACCTGCGTATCACCGAAACAGCGGCTTTGCTGGATCTGGACGAGTTGTTGATGTAGGTGGGGATGATGACCCTGCCTCCCGGCCTGCACACCCGCAGCAGCTCAGAGAGGGCCTTGCCGGGGTCGTCCAGCAGGTGGATGACGTTGCCCGCCACCACCTTGTCAAAGCTCCCGTCGGGGCATTTCAGGTTTGTGATATCGGCGCGGCGCAGCCGGACGTTTGAAAAGCCTCTGAGCTTTTTGTCCGCCTGTCTCAGCATACCTGTTGACAGGTCGGCGGCGGTGAGCTCGCGGCATACCGGCGCGATGCTGACGCTTATGGCGCCTGTGCCGCAGGCACATTCCAGCACCCTGTCATCGGGGTCGATGTACCGGGCGACCACCTCGCCGGTGCCGTTGAAGACCTTGCCGTTGTAGAGGGTCTCGGCGACATCGTAGATCCGTGAAAACTTATCCCATACTGACATAGCTATGCTCCTTTACTCCAGAATATGCTCCAGTCCGATCTCGATTATGGACTTGACGTGTCCGTCGGAGAGAGAATAGAATATGGTCTTGCCCTCCCGCCGTGAGCGGACGAGCTTGTTGTTTTTCAGCACCCTGAGCTGATGTGAGCAGGCAGTTGACGTGAGCCCCAGCCCCTCAGCCAGCACTCCCACGCTCTGCTCGCCGTCCAGCAGCGCCGAAAGTATCCTTACCCGGGTGAGATCCCCGAAGACCTTGAAAAGCTCCGCCAGCTCATAAAGCTGTTCCTCCGCGGGGATGACCCGCCCGGCTGCTTCGTTGTTCATGTTGAGTCCTCCTCTCGTTGCAACACTTGAACACCTGTTCATATGTTAGCACATTTTCCGGCGTTTGTCAAGGGGCTGAGAAAATATTTTTATCTTTTTTTCAAATACCCCGGCAGGGCAGGGGTGCAGCCTCTTGAAATGCCGTAAAAAATGTGGTATAATATACCGGTCAGAGAAAGGCGATGATATTATGAAACACAAAACAGGTCTGATACTTGAAGGGGGAGCCATGCGGGGGATGTTCACCAGCGGCATACTCGATGTGTTCCTTGAAAACGACGTGCGGTTCGACGGCATCGCCGGCATATCCGCAGGGGCGATATTCGGGATAAATTTCAAGTCCCACCAGATCGGCAGGTCTATCAGATACAACAAGCGTTTCTGCAAGGACCCCAGGTATTGCAGTCTGCGGTCGCTGATATTCACCGGGGATATCTACGGAACCATATTCTGCTACAAGGTCATCGCCGAACAGCTGGATGTCTTTGACTGCGAGGCCTTTGAGCGCGACCCTGCCGAGTTCTATGTGGGAGCCACCGACGTTGAGACAGGCAAGGCAGTCTACCACCGATGCCGCAGCGGCAGAAAGCGTGATATGCTGTGGATACGCGCCTCCGGTTCGATGCCGCTGGTATCGAGGCCGGTGAACATAAACGGGCACAAGTACCTGGACGGCGGTATGTCGGACTCCATACCCTATGAGTTCATGGAGAAGAAGGGCTATGACCGCAACGTCATAATCCTCACCCGCCCGGAGGGGTATTTCAAGGAGCCCCCGAAGCATGAGAAGCTGTTCAAGCTGATGTTCTCCAAATACCCGAAGGTGGCTCAGGCCATGTACGACCGCAGCGAGATGTACAACGCACAGCTGCGGGGCATCAGGGAGCGTGAGGAAAAGGGCACTGCTCTGGTCATAAGACCCTATGAGGACCTGGGCATCAGCCGCCTCGAGCGGGACCCCGACGAGCTGGAGCGGGCTTATCAGCTGGGCAGACAGGCAGGGCAGGACAGGCTCGGAGATGTTGTGAGATTCCTGGGCGGGCAGAAGGACTGACCCCCTCAGGGGAATATATTCAGGAGGAGATATTATGAAGAGATCAAAGAATGTGAAGACCGCCGCAGCGGCGCTGCTTGCCGCTCTGATGCTGGCATCCTGCGGGAGCTCCGGCAGCTCCGGCACAAGTGAGGGCAGCACCTCGTCAGCCGCCGAAACTGCTGCGGCATCCGCCGCCGAAAGTGCTGCTGAGAGCACCGCTGAGAGCACCGCCGACAGCGCTGCCGAAAGCGTCGCTGAGAGCGTCCCTGACAGCGGCGCTGCTGATAGCAGCGCAAACGCCGAAGACAGCACCCCCGAAGCCCCGTCCTACAAGAGCATCAAGCTCATGACCCTCGGGGATTCCATAACCGACGGATTCTGGCTGGAGGGCGGTTACAGAGTGTTCCTCTGCAACAAGCTGGAGGAAAACGGCCTGTCCCAATATGTTGACTTCGTGGGCAGCAAGCACAGCGGCGACTGCTACGACAACGACCACGAGGGCTATACGGCCTATGCCATCGAGGGGTTCAGAGAGAGGGGAGTGGGCTCACGCTCCGGCATCGCCAAGGAAGCTCCCGACAAGATCGAGGAGTTCCAGCCCGACGTGCTCACCCTCATGATCGGCACCAACGACATACTCTCCCTCTACAAGCTGGACGAGGCCGGCAGCAGGCTTGAAGCTCTGGTGGATGCCTGCCTGGAGAAGATGCCCGAGGGAGGCAAGCTCTATCTTGCGTCGCTGCCGGACATGGACGCAGGCGACAACACCTACATCGACGAGAAGAAGTTCACCGTGGAGTTCATGGACACCTGCGTGGCGGAGTACAACGAGAAGGTGAAGGCGCTTGCTGAGAAGAAGCAGGGCGAGGGCAGGAACGTGGAGTTCTGCGACGTCCATGCCGTGCTGACCAAGGAGGATCTCTACGACGGCGTACACCCCAGTGAGGAGGGCTACAAAAAGCTTGCCGATTACTGGTACGGCGTGATAACCGAGTACATCACCGAGGGCTGAGGGTCTTGTGTTCATATGTCACAAATATGATAGGGATATTTGTACAAATCACAAAATTTTAAATGAATATCAATTTTTTACTGGACAAACCTGCAAAAATGAGTTAAAATATATTTGACCATTCGGTTGCAAATCTATAAACGGGAGGAAGATAATCATGTATTCCAAATCACAGAAGCTCATAGCTGAGTTCCTGGGCACCTTCGGGCTCGTGTTCTTCGGCTGCGGCACCGCGATCTTCACAAACGGCAACGTTGTGGCTACCTCGCTGGCCTTCGGCCTTTCCATCGTGATAGCCGCCTATACCGTGGGCAAGATCAGCGGAGCACACCTGAACCCCGCAGTTTCCTTCGCCATGTTCTTTGACGGAAGAATGTCCATCAACGACGCTATCGCTTACAGCGTATCCCAGACCGTGGGCTCTGTATGCGCGTCTCTCTGCCACCTGATCATCGTTGCCTGCAGCGACATGAAGATCAATCAGTGCAGCTTCGGCGCCAACAGCTTCGGCGGGCTCAACTTCTTCGGCGCGTTCCTCGTTGAAGTTATCCTGACCTGCGTATTCGTTCTGTTCATTCTCTCTATCACCGCTCACAAGGATGCAGGCATCCAGAAGCACGCCGGCCTCTTTATCGGCGCAGCTCTGACCTTCGTTCACCTCATCGGCGTGAACCTCACCGGCACCTCCGTCAACCCCGCAAGAAGCATCGGCCCCGCTATCTTCGGCTCCTTTGCTACCGGCGGAAAGTCCATGCTCTGGCTGCTGGTGTTCCTTATCGCACCCATGTGCGGAGCCTTCGTTGCAGCTCTCGTTTATTCGCTGCTGCTCAAGGAAAAGGAATAAGATCAAAACATATCTTTCTCACGCCGCGCTGCGTTCTGTGCAGCGCGGCGCTTTGCGTCCGCAGGGCATACAGTTTGGTATATGTGCTATATAAAATGTCGTATTTTTACCGGGTAACGGGACAGTTTGTGACAGAATTAACAAAAATATTTACAAGCAATTGTCAAAAAAGCTATTTACAAAACGGAATAAAAGTGCTATAATAATATGGATAAGGCAGGCACTCGTATCTGAGGGCCCCATAATTATCTTTCCCCCTGCCATTGGGTTTTAAATCAAACGAAAGGAATGGTACAAAACATGGCAAGAAAAATGAAAACCATGGATGGAAACAACGCTGCTGCATGGGCTTCATACCCCTTTACAGAAGTCGCTGCTATCTATCCGATCACACCCTCGTCGGTAATGGCGGAGCATACGGACGAATGGTCAGCTAAGGGTCAGAAGAATATCTTCGGCACACCCGTTAAGGTGACTGAGATGCAGTCCGAGGCCGGTGCTGCCGGTGCAGTTCACGGCTCCCTTTCCGCAGGCGCTCTGACTACGACTTATACTGCTTCACAGGGTCTTCTCCTGATGATCCCGAATATGTATAAGATCGCCGGTGAGCTGCTCCCCTGCGTTATCCACGTTTCCGCAAGATGCGTAGCCTCCCACGCGCTGAACATCTTCGGCGACCACTCCGACATCTATGCCTGCCGTCAGACCGGCTTTGCAATGCTCTGCTCGTCCAACGTTCAGGAAGTTATGGATCTCGGCACAGTCGCTCATCTCTCGACGATCAAGGGCAGAGTTCCTTTCCTGCATTTCTTCGACGGCTTCCGTACCTCTCACGAGATCCAGAAGATCGAGGTATGGGATCAGGCTGACGTTGCCGAGATGGTTGACATGGACGCTATCGAGGCATTCAGAAAGAGAGCTATCAACCCCGAGCATCCCGTGCTCCGCGGTACAGCTCAGAACGGCGATATCTTCTTCCAGGCCCGTGAGGCCTGCAACCCCTACTATGACGCTATCCCCGGCATCGTAGAGGAGTATATGGACAAGGTCAATGCCAAGATAGGCACCGACTACAAGCTCTTTAACTACTACGGCGCTCCCGATGCTACTCACGTTATCGTTGCTATGGGTTCCGTTTGCGACACTATCGAGGAGACTATCGACTACCTCAACGCCAACGAGGGCACCAAGCTGGGTCTCGTGAAGGTCCGTCTGTACAGACCTTTCTGCGCGGACAAGCTGGTAGCTGCTATCCCCGACACCTGCGAGCAGGTTTCTGTTCTTGACAGGACCAAGGAGCCCGGTTCTCTCGGCGAGCCTCTCTACCTCGACGTAGTTGCAGCTCTCAAGGGCACCAAGTTCCACGATATCCCTGTTGCTACCGGCCGTTACGGTCTCGGCTCCAAGGATACCACTCCCGCTCAGATCAAGGCTGTATTCTGGAACGCAAGCTGGAAGGATACCTTCAAGCCCCGCTTCACTATCGGCATCGAGGACGACGTTACCAACCTCTCTCTCGCTACCGAGGAGAAGCTGGATTCCGCTCCTGCCGGCACTACTGCCTGCAAGTTCTGGGGCCTCGGCGCTGACGGTACCGTTGGTGCCAACAAGAACTCTATCAAGATCATCGGCGACCACACCGATCTCTATGCTCAGGCTTACTTCGCCTATGACTCCAAGAAGTCCGGCGGCGTAACCGTTTCTCACCTGAGATTCGGCAAGACTCCCATCAAGTCCACCTACCTCATCAACCAGGCTGATTTCGTTGCCTGCCATAACGAGAGCTATATCAACAAGTATGATATGGTCTCCGACATCAAGCCCGGCGGAACCTTCCTGCTCAACTGCCAGTGGGATGCCAAGGAGCTTGAAAAGCATCTGCCCGGTCAGGTAAAGAGAACTATCGCCAACAACAACATCAAGTTCTATACTATCAACGGCGTTAAGATCGGTAAGGAAGTCGGCCTCGGCAAGAGGATCAACACCGTTCTCCAGTCCGCATTCTTCAAGCTCGCCAACATCATTCCTATCGAGGATGCTGTTAAGTATATGAAGGACGCTGCCACCGCTTCCTACTCCAGAAAGGGTGACGCTATCGTTAAGATGAACCATGACGCTATCGACGCCGGCTATCAGCAGGTAGTTGAGGTCAAGGTCCCCGCAAGCTGGAAGAAGGCTAAGGATACCGCTATGGGTATGCCCAAGGCCAAGTGCGCTGACAAGGTGCTGGAGAAGTTCGTAAACGAGATCCAGATCCCCTGCAACGAGCAGAAGGGTGACACTCTCCCCGTTTCTACCTTCACCCATATGGCTGACGGTACCTTCCCCCAGGGCTCCGCTGCTTTCGAGAAGCGCGGCATCGCTGTTGACGTTCCCGCATGGGACGGCGCAAACTGCATCCAGTGCAACTTCTGCTCTTATGTATGTCCTCACGCCGTTATCCGTCCCGTTATCATGACCGAGGCTGAGCTCAAGAAGGCTCCCAAGCTCGCTCAGGAGAAGGCTGTTCCCGTTACCGGTATGGCCGGCTACTTCTTCGTAATGACTATGTCTGCTCTGGACTGCACAGGCTGCGGCTCCTGCGTAAACGTATGTCCCGGCAAGAAGGGCAACAAGGCTCTGTCCATGATGCCTCTCGAGAGCCAGCTGGCTGAGCAGGAGGTATTCAACTACGGTCTTACCCTGGCTGAGAAGCCTGAGGTACTTGAGAAGTTCAAGGCTACCACCGTTAAGGGCTCCCAGTTCAAGCAGCCCCTGCTTGAGTTCTCCGGCGCCTGCGCAGGCTGCGGCGAGACTCCTTATGCTAAGCTCGTAACACAGCTCTTCGGCGACAGAATGTATATCGCCAACGCTACCGGATGCTCCTCTATCTGGGGCGGCTCGGCTCCCTCTACTCCTTACACCGTAAACAAGGCAGGCAAGGGTCCCGCCTGGGCTAACTCCCTGTTCGAGGATAACGCTGAGTACGGCTACGGTATGTTCCTTGCTCAGAACACCATCCGTCAGAGAACTATCGCTAAGGTACTCGAGCTGGAGAAGACCACCAAGAACGCCGGCCTGAAGAAGGCTATCGAGGGTTATCTCTCCACCGTTGACGACGGCGCTGCCAACACTCCCGCTACCGAGGCTCTGGTCGCTGCTCTGAAGAAGACCAAGACCAAGGCTGCTGACGAGATCCTGAAGGATGCTGACTTCCTCCGCAAGAAGTCCCTGTGGATCTTCGGCGGTGACGGCTGGGCTTACGATATCGGATTCTCCGGCCTTGATCACGTTATCGCTTCCGGCGAGGACGTAAACATCTTCGTATTCGATACCGAGGTTTACTCCAACACCGGCGGACAGTCCTCCAAGTCCACTCCTACCGGCGCTATCGCTCAGTTCGCTGCTGCCGGCAAGGAAGTCAAGAAGAAGGATCTGGCCGGCATCGCAATGAGCTACGGCTACGTTTACGTTGCACACATCTCCATGGGTGCCGACATGAACCAGTGCCTGAAGGCTATCAGCGAGGCTGAGGCTTATCACGGTCCTTCCCTGATAATCGCTTATGCTCCCTGCATCAACCACGGTATCAAGGGCGGTATGTCCATCGCTCAGACCGAGGAGAAGAAGGCAGTTGAGTGCGGTTACTGGCATCTGTACAGATACAATCCTCAGCTCAAGCTGGAGGGCAAGAATCCCTTCTCCCTCGACAGCAAGGCTCCTACCAAGGATTACAAGGACTTCCTCATGGGTGAGGTTCGTTACAACTCCCTCGTTAAGCAGAACCCTGAGAGAGCAGAGAAGCTCTTCGACAAGGCTATCAAGAACGCAGCTGACAGATACGATTATCTCGTAAGATACTCGAAGCTGTACAACGACGAGAACAAGTAATTCCCCCAAGCATAATAACATCCCCCTCCGGTCTCCGGAGGGGGATCTTTGTTATATAAATAATAAATAAAAAAGAATAAAGAAGAAAGAATAATTGCGGTGTCCGCTTTGCGGACGATTTTTTTATCATCGCCGAAGGCGATACCGGAGAGCTTTAGCTCTCTATTATTCTTTATTCTTTATTCTTTATTATTTATTCTTTTAGCGGCGGCGCGGTCAAGGCACGATAAGCAAAAACAGCTTTCCCGCCGCCGCGCTCAAAGCGTCCCGAAGATACGGTCTCCTGCGTCGCCGAGGCCGGGGACTATGTAGGAGTTCTCGTTGAGGCCTTCGTCCACGTTGCCTACGTAGATGTCGATGTCCGGGTGAGCTTTTTGCAGGGCTTCAAGACCCTCCGGCGCCGCGATGAGGCAGAGGAACTTGATCTTCCTGCAGCCCTTGGTCTTGATGAAATCTATGGCGTGGATCGCCGAGCCGCCGGTAGCCAGCATGGGGTCGGGGAGGATGACGGTCATGTCCGACACCGCCTTGGGGAGCTTGCAGTAGTACTCGTAGGGCTTGTGGGTCTCCTCGTCCCGGGCAAGTCCGATGTGGCCTACCTTGGCGTTGGGCACCAGTGCCAGCAGTCCGCTGACCATGCCCAGTCCTGCCCGGAGTATGGGCACGATGGCGAGCTTGCCCCCGGTGAGCATGGGCTGGACGGTCTCGGTGATAGGGGTCTTGACCTTCACCGGCTCTGTGGGCAGGTCGCGCAGAGCCTCATAGCCCATGAGCATGGATATTTCTTCAACAAGAGTGCGGAACTCTTTTGTCCCGGTGGTCTCGTCCCGCAGGAGGGTTATCTTGTGTTTCACAAGGGGGTGATCCATGATAAATGTCTTTCCCATAATGATCATTCCTTTCCGCCGATGCTCTCGTCATACTCGGCTATGTAGGGCAGGTTGCGGTAATACTCGCCGCAGTCCAGGCCGTAGCCTATCACAAAGTGGTCGGGGATAGTGAACAGCGAAACGTCGGCGTCGATCTTCACCACCCGGCGGGAGGGCTTGTCCAGCAGGGTCACGATCTTGAGAGACAGTGGATCCCTTGCCCGGAGCAGCTTCACGATCTCCGAGAGGGTCCTGCCGGTGTCGATGATGTCCTCGACGATGACCACATGGTACTTGCTGATGTCCTGGGTCAGGTCGTAGGTGATCTCGACGCTGCCGTTTGAGGACGTACCGGAGAAATAGCTCTGTGCCGCCATGAACCCTATCTCGCAGGGGATGGTGACGGCTCTTGTCAGGTCGGCAAGGAAGATGAAGGCGCCTTTGAGCACGCTCACCAAAAGCAGAGGCTTGCCCTCATACTCCCGGCTCAGCTGCTCGCCGCACTCATGTATCCTGTCCCTGATCTCGGTCTCGGTTATCAGTATCCGGCTGATCTTTTTCTCAAAACTGCTCTTATCAGTAACGGTCATAACGAACACCTCGATACTTTTTGATTTGACATAAGTATACCATAAACGGGGGGATGTGTCAAGGTGGAGCAGGTTGTTGACAGGTCAGGCGTATAATATAAAAGGGGTTGTCAGAGGCGGCAGATCTCGTACAGTCCGCACGCCGACGGTACGACAGGGAGCGATCCCGAGAGATGCAGGAGGATGCTGCGTCTGCCTGATAACCATTTTTTCGGAGCCGCTTCGGGAGACCGGGCGGTTTTTCTGTAACAAAACCCCCGCATAAACCTTGACATTTCACCGCCGATAGTGTATAATTATTTTGCAGTGATCATTACCGAAGGAGGTATACTTATGGGTCTTCTTTCCAAGCTGTTCGGCAAGACCGTCGAGGACGCCGCCGCTGATATGTTCGGCAGCGAGAAACACTATTTCGATAACCTGAGAAGCGATGACGCGCCCCCTCAGCCCCCAAAACCGGCTGCCAAAAAAGGCTCCGCGCCCCCTCCGAGAGGCAATTGCCCCTGGGGTGAGCTGATGCCCGCCGAGGAGAACCAGTATTCCTTCAACGGTTCATATATCCAGTACTTCGAGAAGATATTCGGGGCTGATTTTTCATCTTACCAGATCAGCCACGCCCCCGGTCAGGGACGCAGCATCCACCACGCTGAGGTCTTCACTTTTATGAACGGCGGTAGGGTCGCCCTGATCGTCGAGCTCATGAGCGAAAAGAGCTCCAGCCGCGCCCTGCGGGACAAGTGCCAGCGGGACGGCGTGCCGTATCTGCGGTTCTACTACGATCATGACGGCTGGTGGAACGCCCGCTCCTATGTGACCGACCGGGTAAGAGCAAGGCTGTCGGTCTGATATCATACAAAACAGCAGAGGGAGAACGCTTTGCGCCTGCGGAGGGTCAGGCATGGGGCTGACGCGGCTTCGCAGGCAGCCGCCCCGTGTACGGCCTTGTATATCCAAGAATTTCTTGGATTTAACTTTTTCTCCCTCTGCTTATATTATTTGGCGGTGTTGATATGTCTCTGCTCCATATGCTCTCCGAGGCGGGATGCTGGGAGAGCTTTTACAGATACAAATGCTCCCTTGCCTGCCCGAAGCAGTTTGCAAAGGAGCTGAGAGCCTTCATCGACAGTCAGGGCTACCTGCCGGTCTGCGGGCGCATAAGCCGCGGGGAGGCCTTTCCGCTGCCGGAGCGCTCGGTCATCAGCAAGCAGGGCAGGGACAAAAAGCGGGTGGTCTACATCTACCCCAAGGCCGAAAATACAGTTCTCAAGCTGCTGACCCACCTGATGCTGCGGCACTATGACGGCATATTCGCACCGGGGCTCTACTCATTCAGACCCGGACGCACCGCACAGCAGGCCTTCCGCAGCCTTGCCAACACCCCCGGCATCGGGGAGATGTACAGCTACAAGGCGGATATCAGCAACTACTTCAACTCGGTGGATATAAGTCTTCTGCTGCCCGTGCTGGAGCGGGTCACAGCCGATGACCCGGAGCTGTACTCCTTTCTGCGCTCGCTGCTATGTGAGCCCCGGGTGCTGGAGCGGGGCGTACCCCTCACCGAGAGCAAGGGCATCATGGCTGGCACACCCCTGTCGGCATTCTATGCGAATCTCTTTCTGTCGGAGCTTGACCGGCGCTTTGCCGAAAAGGGCGTACCCTACGCCCGGTACTCCGACGATATCATATTATTCTCCCCCGACCGCCGGGAGCTGGATGATCTCGCCTCTGAGGTGAGAGATCACCTCGCGCAGAGGGGGCTGACCCTCAACCCCGAAAAAGAGAGCTTTACTTCCCCCGGGGAGAAATGGGTCTTTCTGGGACTGAGCTGTGAGGGGGGCACGGTGGACATCGCACCGGCCTCGGTGACCAAGCTCAAAGCCCGTATGCGCCGCAAGACCCGGGCTCTCGACCGTTGGCAGCAGCGCAGCGGCGCCGGACGTGAAAGCGCCGCCAAGGCCTTTATCCGCATATTTGACCGCAAGCTGTTCGAGGCGGGGGCGGATAACGAGCTTTCCTGGGCTCACTGGTATTTCCCGGTGATCAACACCGACCAAAGCCTTCGGCTGCTGGACGCCTACGCACAGGACTGTCTCAGGTTCCTGCTCAGCGGCAGGCGCACCAAGTCAAGGTACTCGGTGAGGTACGGACAGCTCAAAGCCCTGGGTTACAGGAGCCTCGTACACGAATACTACTTACGAATAAACGCCGCGAACCGGGACAAAGACGGCTGAGCGGCCTGTAAAGGACGATAGTTTATGGACATGATAAAACGTACATGGGCGGAGATACACCTGGACAGACTGGCTGTCAACCTGATGAACTACTGCGCCTGCTTAAAGGGCGAGACGCAGCTGCTCTGCGTGGTGAAGGCCTCCTGCTACGGACACGCCGACCTTGCCATATGTCCCTATCTTGAAAAGGAGCTGGGCATCAAGTGGTTCGCGGTATCCAATGCGGATGAAGCCCTGAGACTGCGCAATATGGGCATCTCCGGGAATGTGCTGATACTGGGCTATACCCCGCCGGAGGCTGTATTCGAGCTGGCGGAGCACAACATAATCCAGGCCGTCACCGACTACGACTATGCCGTTTCACTCAACGAGGCCATCAACGGCTACGGCAAGCCTCTGCGCTGCCATGTAGCCATAGATACAGGCATGACCCGCATAGGTCTGCGGGGGACTCCGGAGGAGATAGCTCAGACCCTTTACAACATATACGACCTTGACGATCTGCTGCTGGACGGCATCTTCACCCACTACGCCGTGGCAGACAGCGCTGACGAGGACAACAAGGCCTACACCGCCGCCCAGACCGAGAAATTCTTCGCCGTCCGGGACGCGGCTGCAAGGCTGGGGGTAACGCCTGCACAGTGCCACTGCCTCAATTCCGCAGCCGGAGTATACTGCCCCGACGAGCGCTCAACGCTGGCAAGGCTTGGCATCATCCTCTACGGGCTTTATCCCGACCCTGCAACGCCGCTGCCCTTTGAGCTGTCACCTGTTATGGAGCTGCGCTCCACCATATCTCAGGTCAAGCGCATCGAGGCGGGGGAAAGCGTCAGCTACGGCAGGACCTTCACCGCTGACAGGCCCATGATGCTGGCTACCGTCACCTGCGGCTATGCCGACGGCTGGCCCAGAGCCCTCTCCAACAAGGGGGAGGTACTGCTCCACGGCAAGCGTGCCAGGATAGTGGGCAGGGTATGCATGGATCAGTTCATGATAGACGTTACCGACATCCCCGAGGCCGCCCAGCATGATACTGTGACCCTCATCGGCACCGACGGAGACGAGACCGTCACCGCCGACGACGTGGCAGGACTTGCCGGCACCATAGGCTACGAGATCACCTGCGGCATAAGCTCCCGGGTGCCGAGAGTAGTCTACAAGGGCGGGGAAAGGCTCGGAGTTTACCGGGTATGATATCAAACACAAGCGGCAGGATCGCAGAAGCGGCTCTGCCGCAGCTCATATAAGGGGGAAAAAGTCAGATGACCAAACTCGAGGTGCTGAAACACTACTTCGGTCACAGCAGCTTCCTTGAAGGCCAGGAGGAGCTTATCGACGCGGTGCTTGCGGGGCAGGACGTGCTGGGGATAATGCCCACCAGCGGCGGAAAGTCCATGTGCTACCAGATCCCGGCGCTGATGTCGGAGGGTATCACCATAGTCGTGTCTCCGCTGATCTCGCTGATGAAGGATCAGGTCAACGCCCTGATACAGTCGGGAGTAAGAGCCGCCTATCTCAACAGATCCCTCACCCCCCAGCAGTACGAGACCGCCCTCGCCTGCGCCGAGAGAGGCGTCTACAAGCTGATCTATGTGGCGCCGGAGCGGCTCTGCACCCCCTCGTTCCTGCGATTTGCCCGGAATGCCCGGCTGTCGCTGATAGCGGTGGACGAGGCGCACTGCGTTTCCCAGTGGGGGCAGGATTTTCGCCCCTCCTATATGCGCATACCGGAGTTCATGGCGCAGCTGAGCTGCCGTCCGCCGGTGGCAGCCTTCACCGCCACCGCCACAAGGCAGGTCAGGGAGGACATCATCAATTTGCTGAGGCTTGACCGGCCCTTCATCAAGATCACCGGCTTTGACCGCAAGAACCTGTTCTTCTCGGTGGTGAAGCCAAGAAACAAATTCACCGAGCTGCTGAGCATACTCAAGCGTTTCAAGGACAGAAGCGGCATAATCTACTGCGCCACCCGGAACAATGTGGAGGAGGTCTGTGCCAAGCTGCGGGAGAAGGGCGTCTCCTGCGGGCGCTATCATGCGGGGCTCCCCGACGAGGAACGCCGCTCCGTTCAGGACGATTTCAGCTTTGACCGCATCAGAGTGATCGTTGCCACCAACGCCTTCGGCATGGGCATAGACAAGTCCAACGTGAACTTTGTCATCCACTACAACTGCCCCGGCAATATCGAGAGCTACTATCAGGAGGCAGGCCGTGCCGGACGCGACGGCGAAAATGCGGAGTGCATACTGCTGTACAGCAAGAACGATATCGGCTTGCAGGAGTACATAATGGATATGAACCGCGACAACTCCGACCTGGACGAGGAAACGGCTGCCGCTCTGCACCGGCGTGACACCGAAAGGCTGCGCCGCATGGAGATGTACTGCAACACCACCGAGTGTCTCCGGGGGTATATCCTGCGGTACTTCGGGGAAAAGCACAGCGGTAACTGCGGCAGCTGCGGCAACTGCCTGAGAGGCTTTGAGGAGACAGACGTAACGGTGGAGGCGCAGAAGATACTCTCCTGCATCGTGAAGCTGAAGCTGCATTTCTACCCCATGGGGGCGGCTGCGGTCACGGATATACTCCGGGGCTCCAAGGCCGAGAAGATAGCAAAGTTCAAGAGCCTGTCCACCTACGGCATCATGTCCGAGGTGCCTGCCGCCAATATCAAGCTGATTATCAACCGGCTCATACAGGACGAATATGTCCGTCAGGACAGCGAATACAAGACGCTGGTGATGACCGCCAAGGCCGAGCCCCTGCTCCACGGCAGGGAGACCCTGACCATGGCGCTGCCCAAGTCCCACAAGAAGATGTATCAGAGCGCGGTCAGCGACGGCATCTACGCTCTCGACCAGGGACTGTTCACCCGGCTCAAACTCATGCGCACGCGGCTGGCGGCTGCGGCTCATGTGCCGGCTTACATCATATTCTCCGACGCGGCGCTGCGCAGCATCTGTCAGAAGCGCCCCGCCGATTCGGAGGAGCTGCTGGAATGTGAGGGCATAGGCCCCGTGAAGGCTCAGAACTACGGCGCTGAGATACTTGAAACGGTGAAAAACTACAAGGGCAGCGACGAGACCGGAGGCTCTCTGCTGGAATCCATGAGGGCGGCGCACACCGCCGGGGACGGGAGTATGCTGTTTAAGCTGATACGCTTCAACAAGGCAAAGCTCTCCCCGGCAGAGGAGGCTGTTTCGGTGACAGGCTTCTGCGACAGGATACTGGAATGTCTGTGCATCTCCGCTGACCGCAAGCTGATAGAGGCGGCGCTCACCGACTGGCTTCTGAAAAACAACTACGTTGCCCGCACCCGTGACGGCAAGAAGCTCACCGCCACCATCCTCTCCGACGAGGCGGGGGTGACAGAGGTGAGCAAGGTGAACCAGAAGGGCGAGGAATACAAGCAGCTCATCATCTCTCCCGAGGGGCAGGAGTTCCTGTTTTCAAACACCGACGAGATCTTTGCAGCAGGGAGTGAGAGCAGATGAGCGTCAAGAATCCCCACGACGGACACCGCAGCCGCATGAGAAAGCGCCTCGAACTGGATCCGCACCTGTCGGGGTTCTCGGAGCATGAGATACTTGAAGTCATGCTCTACTACTGCCTGCCCAGGGTCAACACCAACGAGCTGGCGCACAGGCTCATCATGCATTTCGGCTCCCTGGCATCGGTCATGTCCCGGACGCCGGACGAGCTGGCTGCCATCGGGATAATATCCCGCAACTGCGCGGTATCGCTCACCTTTTTCAGCTCGGTGGCGCGATATCTCGGCACCGGCGGGCGGGCTGTGCGGGTGAGCATCTCGGATATCCGGGCGGTCAAGCAGCTGGTGTTCTCCGGCTTTGCGGGGCTGGGCAGGGAGGCTATCAGGATCTACGGCGTGAGCCCCCGCAAGGAGATATCGGTATCGAGGCTCATTGACAGAGGGTTCTTTTCCTCGGTGCAGATAGACATACAGCTGCTTATCGACACAGCCCGGAGCACCCGGTGCAGCGATATCATCATCGCCCACAATCACCCCGAATCGGACTGTGAGCCCTCTGACCCGGACATCGTCAACACCCGCATCATCGCAAGGGAGCTCTCGGAGCGGCACATACACCTGCTGGATCATCTGATCGTGGGAGACAGCGAGGTATTCTCCTTCCGGGAGCACGGGCTTGTCTTTGACACTTGAACGCTGCGGAGCGCGGCGCTCCGTAATATATTATCAGGAGGAATCATCATGCCTTTTATCAACGTAAAGACCAACAAGCAGATCGCTGACGATGTCAAGGTCAGCATCAAGTCCAAACTTGGCACTGCTATCACCCTCATCCCCGGAAAGAGCGAGAGCTGGCTCATGGTGGGCATCGAGGACAGCTATGACCTTTGGTTCAAGGGCACCGGCGACCCTGCCGCCATGGTTGAGGTGAGCATCTACGGCAGCGCGTCCGCCGACGCCATGTCAGCCCTCACCGGCAGCATCACAGACATTCTCGGCGGCGAGCTGAGCATCCCTGCATCAAGGATCTACGTCAAGTACACCCCCACGAATTACTGGGGCTGGAACGGATCGAATTTCTGAGGGATTCATAATACTGATCGCGGAGCGCGGTAAACGCTCCGCGTTTGTTTTCCCGGCCTGCTCCCTTTGCCTGCTATTGATTTCTCCCCCTCGATGTGCTATAATCAAACCAAACCCCTAAGG
The DNA here is from genome assembly GCA_017529875.1 of Ruminococcus sp. GTDB lineage: Bacteria > Bacillota > Clostridia > Oscillospirales > Ruminococcaceae > FB2012. The sequence goes on from JAFXNC010000014.1 coordinate 35,965, forward strand.
AGGTGACACCCTGTGCCTTTCAGCTATCCCTCATACGGCAGCTGCCTTGCGAACCTCGGCTGCTCTGTTCTGAGCCACTTCGGCATCGAGCCCCCAAACACCACCTACCCGCCTATGGACAGGCTCCTTGCAAAGAATTATAAAAACGTGGTCGTCATGCTCTTTGACGGCATGGGTACCAATATCATCGAAAAACATCTCTCCCCGGAGGGGCTGTTCCGCCGGAGCACGGTGTGCAGTCTTTCTTCCGTTTTCCCGCCTACTACCGTCCCTGCCACCGTCGCTATACGCTCCGGACTTTACCCGAACCAGTCCGCGTGGCTGGGGTGGAGCGCATATATCAAGGAGTTCGACCGCAACGCGGAGTACTTCTCCGGCGAAGACCACGACGATCACTCTCTCCCCGCCGTCAACATCCGGGAGGCCATACCCTACTCCGATATCACAGACCTTATCCGGGAGGCGGGCTATGAGAGCCACTTCCTCTCGGAGTTTGACAAGGGCCGCCCCGAGTACAAAAGCCTTGCCAACATCTGCAATGAGGTCTCCCGCCTCTGCGCCGCCGGGGGCAAAAAGTACATCTACACCTACTACAAGCGCCCCGACAAGGATATGCACGAGCTCGGCATCGACTGCGAGGAGATAAGCTTCCTGCTGCGGGGTATTGAGAGCATGGTCTCTGATATGGCGGATACCCTCAGCGACACCCTGCTCATCATCACCGCCGACCACGGCCATATCAACATCGACGGCAGGATCCTCACCGACTACCCCGACATCTGCGAGTGCCTGGTGAGGATGCCTTCATTCGAGGCGCGGGCTGTGAACTTCTTTGTCAGATCTGATCGCATCGCAGTCTTCCCGGAGATCTTCAACAGGCATTTCGGGGACTCCTTCAGGCTCATGACCCGGCAGCAGGTCATCGACAGCGGGCTTTTCGGCCCCGGCAGGTCTCACCCCCGGTTCGGGGAGCTGCTGGGCGACTGGCTTGCGGTGGGTGTTTCAGATAAGGCTCTCGTCACCTACGACAAGGGGCAGAAAGGCCATCACGCCGGCCTCACCCCGGATGAGCTGACGGTGCCCTTTATCGCAATTGAGAAAGGCCGGTGAACATGGACGGAATAACTCTGCGCCGCATCGCGGTGATACATACAGAATTCAAGGAAAAATTCGGCATACCCCGCCAGAGCGGACGCGCCCCCTCGGCCCTGGGCAGGATAGTCTTCGAGCCGGAGTACCGGGTGCCGGAGGCGCTTCGGGAGATAGAGGGGTTCTCGCATCTGTGGCTGATCTTCGATTTCTCCGAGGCTCACCGGGACCGGTGGTCGCCCACAGTGCGCCCGCCGCGGCTGGGAGGCAACCGCCGTGTAGGGGTCTTCGCCAGCCGTTCGCCCTTCCGACCCAACCCCATAGGGCTCTCCTGCGTGAAGCTGGAACGCCTTGAACAGACCCTCTCCGAGGGGACGGTGCTGATCGTTTCAGGCTGTGACCTGCTGGACGGCACGCCGATATACGACATCAAGCCCTACCTGCCCTCTGCTGACAGCCGCCCTGATGCGGTGGGAGGGTATGCGGACGGATTCACGGGGTACCGGCTGGAGGTGGTGTTCCCGGAGGAACTTCTGGGGCAGATACCGCCGAGGAAGCGGCCTGCGCTGCTGGAGGCTCTGGCTGACGACCCGCGCCCCTCCTATCAGAACGACCCGGAGCGGGAATACAGTATGCGGTACGCTGACTATGACATAAGCTTCGCGGTGGGCGGGGCCACGCTGACGGTGACAAGGGTAAGGCGAGTGTGAGAGAAAGCTGAAATAGCGAACGCGGAGCGTTAATAAAATGTTTTCTTGACTTATCTTTAATATAGTGGTATAATACTATCCGACAGTTCGTTTGCGCCATCCTGTCGTTAAACAAAACCAGGGCAGTTTTTTGATGCATTTCAGAGGGTATGCTGCCCTCTTGTTTTCATGCTCAGACTGCGTTCGCCCTGCGGCGAGCGCTTTTTTATTCGGAGGGGAATATGTATACACTCAGAACATCCGCAGCCTTCGACAGCGCCCACTTCCTCGCGGGCTATGAGGGCAAGTGTGCCAATATCCACGGCCACCGCTGGAAGATCGAGGCCGAGGTCTCCGGCAGAGAGCTTGTCGCCGAGGGGGACAAGCGGGGTATGCTCATTGATTTCGGCGACCTGAAAAAGGCCGTCCGCGCCCTTGCCGACAGCTTCGACCATACGCTGATCTTTGAGCAGGGCAGCCTCCGCCCCGCGACCTTGCAGGCGCTGACCCGGGAGGGCTTTTCCCTCACCGAGGTGGATTTCCGTCCCACCGCCGAGAACTTCGCCCGGCACTTTTATGAGCTGCTGACAGCACAGGGGCTGCCGGTGAGCTCGGTTACTGTCTACGAGACCCCCGAGAACTGCGCCGTATACGAGGTGGAAAAATGAGCTTTGCCGTTGCCGAAAAATTCGTGAGCATAAACGGCGAGAGCATCCGGGCAGGGGAGCCTGCGGTGTTCATACGCTTCACGGGCTGCAACCTTGCCTGCTCCTACTGCGATACCAAATGGGCGAACGCCCCCGGCTGCCCCGCAGAGCAGCTCACGGCGCAGGAGATAGCCGACTACGTCCAAAGCACCGGCATCACCAATGTTACTTTAACAGGCGGCGAGCCGCTGCTGCAAAAAGACCTGCCGGAGCTTATAGCCCTGCTCACCGGGAGCGGACACCGCGTGGAGCTGGAGACCAACGGCAGCCAGCCCATAGCGCAGCTCAGCGGGCTTGACCCCAGGCCGGTGTTCACCCTGGACTACAAGCTCCCCTCAAGCGGCATGGAGAGCGCCATGCTTACCGGGAATTACAAATACCTGAGCGGCGAGGACGCGGTGAAATTCGTCTCCGGCAGTATAGATGATCTGGAACGCGCCGCGCAGATAATAGAGAAGTACAGTCTCACAGAAAAATGCAGAGTCTATCTCAGTCCGGTGTTCGGAGCGATAGACCCTGCGGATATGGTAAGCTTTATGATCGAGCGCAAGCTCAACGGAGTGCGGCTGCAGCTGCAGCTCCACAAATTCATATGGGATCCCGAAAAGAGAGGTGTCTGAAATGGACAGAGAAAAGATAGAATACCACATTCGCGGACTGCTTGAAGCTATCGGCGAAGACCCCGACAGGGAAGGCCTCGTTGAGACCCCCTCACGGGTGGCCGATATGCTGGAGGAGGTGCTGGAGGGCACCGCCTACACCAATCACGAGATAGCTCAGATGTTCGGCAAGACCTTCTCCGCCGGGGAGCAGCAGGCGGATCAGGCCATTGTCATGAAGGACATAACGGTGTTCAGCTACTGCGAGCATCACCTGGCGCTGATGTACGATATGACCGTCAGCGTGGGGTACATCCCCCGGGGCAGGGTGCTGGGTCTGAGCAAGATCGCCCGCATCTGCGACATGGCGGCAAAGCGCCTCCAGCTCCAGGAGCGCATCGGTCAGGACATCGCCGAGATAATCGCCGAGGCCGCCGGCACCGAGGACGTGGGAGTGCGCATAGTGGGCTCCCACAGCTGCATGACTGCAAGAGGCATAAAAAACGCCTCGTCCCGGACCGAGACGAGGACGTATTTAGGCGCTTTCAAGACCCGCCAGGAGTTAAAGGACTTACTCTGAGACTCCTCTGAGCAGCTGGGTCTTGAACCGTGAATAGTCGCGCATATTTATCTTTTTGTCATAGTTGAGGTCGGCGGCTTTCATCCTGATGGTCTTGGTCTGACCGAGAAGATACTTCTGCAGCTCGGCGTAATCCCGCATATTGACCTTGCCGTCGTAATTGAGGTCGCCTTTTATCGTATAGAGGTTAAGCTCGCTGTATCTGATAACTACATTCTCGCCCTTGCCGACAATGACGCGGTCAACGAAGTTGACTGTCTGACCGTTCTTCACGATGGTTCTGGCAGTGTCCTCGTTTTTCCTGGATGTTATCGCAACGACTCCGAAGGGGTAGAGTGTTTTGCCCTTGCTGTCAACTATCTCGACATCTTTGTAATTCTCGGCGTCGAGTGCTTTTGAGAGAATGCTATCTATGGATTTGCTGGCGCCGACTTTGGTCATCTCCAGCAACTCCATCAGCATATACCTTTGGTAGTAGCCCTTGAACATCAGACCCAGATTTCTGATATCCTTGCAGTTTTGGTTCATCTTGGAGATGTATTTGCTGTCGGTGCACAGCTTGAGCCCTGTGCCGCTTGCGGGTGCGTCATCCATCATCAGTAAAAATTCCGGATCGGTTTCTTTGAGCACTTCGAGGGCTTCTTTCACAGCCGCCTGTACCTTGGGGCTGTTGGTGACATCATCGGAATAGATGTATTTGAATACCACCTCATCGTCGAGCATGAAAGTGCCTATGTATACCTCCGAGGTCTTCTGCACGACCGCTTTCCAGCCTATCACGTTTATCTCGGCGGTGCCCGCTGCGCTCACCGGACTTGCCATGCAGCTGAGAGCGACCACAGCCGCAGCGGCTGTGCTTAAAATGCTCCGAAAGAGCTTTTTCATTCTCATTACCTCCTGAAAAATGTTGTCCTGATACGTTGCTTTGTTACATACTATTATATTATAACACCGCAAACACGTTATGTCAATGATGTTTGATAAATTTTTCACGACCCGAAAGGAAGTTTCCCTATGAAAGCACTTGTACTGTTCAGCGGCGGCCTCGACAGCTCCACCTGTCTCGGGCTGGCAATAGACAAATACGGAGCGGAGAACGTCACCGCGCTGTCTGTTTACTACGGTCAGAAGCACAAAAAAGAGCTGGCGGCGGCAGAGAATGTGGCGCAGCATTACGGTGTTAAGCGCCGGGTGCTCGACCTGACGGCGGTGTTCGCAGGCTCGGACTGTTCGCTGCTTGCGGGCTCCTCCGAGGAGATACCCAAGGAAAGCTACGCCGAGCAGCTCACCAGGACCGGCGGCTCACCGGTCACGACCTATGTGCCCTTCCGTAACGGCCTGTTCCTGTCGGCGGCGGCAAGCGTCGCCATAGCAGAGGGCTGCGGGGTGATCTACTACGGCGCCCACTCCGACGACGCCGCAGGCAACGCCTACCCCGACTGCTCACAGGAGTTCAACGCCGCCATGAATGAGGCCATATATCTGGGCAGCGGCAAGACCGTCCGCATCGAGGCGCCCTTTGTGGGGCTCACCAAGGCCGATGTGGTGCGCATAGGGCATGAGCTGGGGGTGCCCTTTGAGAAGACCTGGAGCTGCTACGAGGGCGGAGATGCCCCCTGCGGCAAATGCGGCACCTGCCGCGACAGAGCAGCGGCCTTCGCTGCCGGCGGGCTTGAAGACCCGCTTCTGAAAGGAGTATGACCATGACCGGACGCAAAGACGACGAGCTTGGCAGCATCTCGCTGCTGGGAAACAAGAACGTATCCTACAAGACCGACTACGCCCCCGAGGTGCTGGAGACCTTCCCGAACAAGCACCCTGACCGGGATTACTTCGTGAAATTCAACTGCCCGGAGTTCACCTCCCTCTGCCCCATAACAGGGCAGCCGGACTTCGCGGCGATCTACATAAGCTACGTCCCCGCCGAGAGGATGGTGGAGAGCAAGTCGCTGAAGCTCTACCTGTTCAGCTTCCGCAACCACGGGGACTTCCACGAGGACTGCGTCAACATCATCATGAACGACCTGATAAAGCTCATGGATCCCAAGTACATCGAGGTATGGGGCAAGTTCCTCCCGAGGGGGGGCATCTCGATAGACCCCTACTGCAACTACGGCAAGCCCGGCACCAAATGGGAGGCTGTGGCCTGGGACAGGCTGACTCACCACGACCTGTACCCCGAGAGCATAAACAACCGCTGAGAGTTTTCAGACACGCGCTGTATATTGCGGGATTTATTCTATAAAATATACGCTCCCGTGCCTGCCCTGTTAGTGTAATTCCCTGATATTGGCGAATTTTGTGCAACTTTTTGCCGCCTGCCTCTTGAAATTGCCGGGGATTTGTTTTATAATGGTATATGTTTAAGCGATTATACTCTATACACGAAAGGAAAATGAATATGAAAAAACTCGCTTCACTTCTGCTTGCGGGCGTTATGTCCGTTTCTATGCTGGCATCCTGCGGCGTTCCCGCCAACACCGTTCACAGCGTTGACGACCTGGAGGGCAAGACCATAGGCGTACAGCTGGGCACCACCGGCATGATCTACGCCGACGACGTAAAGGACGCCACCGTTGAGAAGTACAACAAGGGCGCCGACGCTATCGAGGCTCTCAAAAACGGCAAGATCGACTGCGTCATCATCGACAACGAGCCTGCCAAGGTCTTCGTTTCCAAGAACGACGATCTCAAGATACTGGACGACCCCTTCGTTTCCGAGGACTACGCTATGGCTATGAACCTCCAGAACACCGAGCTCCAGCAGAAGGTCAATGCCGCTTTGGCAGAGCTCAAGGCTGACGGCACCATCGGCGGCATCCTCAAGCACTGGATCGGTGAGAGCAAGGACGAGGTGAGCTACACCTCCCCCGAGGGCACCGACCGCAGCAACGGCACTCTGAAAATGGCCACCAATGCGGAGTTCCCTCCCTATGAGCTGAAAAAGGACAGCAAGATCGTGGGCATCGACCCCGATATCATGCAGGCAGTAGCCGACAAGCTGGGCATGACCCTGGAGATCGAGGATATCGCATTTGATTCCCTTATCCCTGAGCTCGAAGCCAAGAAGGCCGACATCGTTGCCGCAGGCATGACCGTTACCGACGAGAGAAAGAAGAACGTCCTTTTCTCCGATTCCTACGCCACCGGCGTTCAGGTCATCGTAATCAGAAAGGACTGATCCCAGATCAGCGGCGCCCCTCTGCGGGCGCTGTATTTTTACGGGGGGGAAGGCGTTGAACAAAAACAGAGAGAAATATCTGACCGCTTTCCTTATCGCCTTCGGGGTGTGTATGCTCTGCTTCCTGCCGGTGATGATACTAAACGGCGGGCGGTTCTTCTACTACGGCGATTTCAACAAGCAGCAGGTGACATTCTACACCCACATGACCGACCTGGTGCGCTCCGGGAGCCTTTCGGCCTGGGACTGGCTGGCTGACTTGGGCTCCGACACTGCGTCGAGTTTCTCTTTCTACCTGCTGGGGAGCCCCTTTTTCTGGCTGATGTCGATGTTCCCGTCGTCGCTGGCGGTATCGCTGCTGCCGGTGTTCATCGCACTCAAATCCGGCATCGCCGCCGTGGGCGCCTACGGCTACACAAGGCTGTTCGTCAAGAGCAAGAACGCCGCTCTCATCGCCTCGGTGCTGTTCGGGCTCTCGGCCTACAACTCCGCCAACGTCCTGTTCAACCACTTTCATGACGCGGTGCTGATGCTGCCCTTTATGCTGTGGGCTCTGGAACGGCTTATCCGGGAGGGACGGCACGTCTTCTTCGCGGTGACTGTGGCGATAGCAGCATTTACGAGCTACTATTTCTTTTTCGGGCAGGTCATTTTCCTGCTCATATACTTTGCCGCGGGGCTCGTTACCGGGCATTTCAGGCTCACCCCCCGGCGCTTCGGGACGCTGGTCTTCGAGGCCGTTGCCGGCACGCTTATGGCGGCGGTGCTGCTGCTGCCCTCGGCTATGTCGGTCATAGGCAACCCGAGACTGTCCTCCACCCTGTCGGGGCTCGACCTCTTTGTGTACCCCGAGGGCTCCACTTACCTGTTCATACTCAAAAACCTGCTGCTGCTGCCGGATATCACCCTGCTCAACAACTTCGGCATGACCACAGCGCAGTCATCGGGCTGCTTTGCAGGAGGGCTGTGTTTCTTCTCGCTCTGCGGGGTCATCGCCTATTTCCGGGCGGTAAAGGGCAGGGACTTCTTCAAAGTGATTCTCTGCATCTGCGCCGTGATGATGTTCGTGCCGGTGCTCAATCAGTCCTTTTCCATGTTCAACTCCCTGTTCTACGGACGGTGGTTCTATATGCCCACGCTGATAGGCGCCACAGTCACCGCAAAGGCCGCAGATATGTGGCTTGACGGCGGCTGCGAGCTCAGGAAGGGCTTCATCCCCTCGGCGGTGCTCACCGGGGCAGCCGCCGCGGTATCCCTGGCGGTGACGCTGCTCTCGCAAAACGGCGTGCTGAGCCTGGGCTTCGACAACTACGCCTTTGCACTTGTGCAGCCGGTGTTCTCGCTGACGGCGCTGGCCTTCCTGGGCATGGTGATACTCAAAGAGCCGGAGGGGGGCAGGGAAGCCGCCTTGAAGACGCTGCTGATCCGCTCGGCGGTGTTCGCGGCGGCGGGTATGTGCCTGACGGTGTGGAGCGCCTACATCTTCCGGGGCACCTCCGAGAGCGGCACCATGAACTCGGTCTTCGACTACCGGGACAGCAGCGACAGACTGACGTCGGGCGATAACTTCTTCCGCACCTCTACCGAGGCCAACCTCCAGAATATGCCTACGGTATGGGGGCTGCCCACGCTCAGATATTTCAACTCCACCGTGGAGCCGTCGATCATGAGCTTCTATGACACCCTGGGCATACCCCGCTCGGTGAAGTCCGACCCCGACATAACCGACTACCCGCTGATGACCCTGCTATCGGTGCGGTACTATATCGACGGCGCCTATTTCGACGCCGACGGCAACGCCCTCCCGGCGGCAAAAATAATATCCGGCACGCAGGACACCTTCACTCTGATGTATCAGAAAAACGACCTGAACTTCTACGAGAACAGCGAGTTTTTGCCTATGGGCTTTGCCTTCGACAGCTATACCACCAATGAGGCGCTGGAGGGGCAGCCTGCCCTGATGAAGGAGTTTGCCTGCCTCGAGGCCCTCGTCCTTGACAGGGAGCAGATAAGCCGCTACTCCGATATCCTCACCCGGTACGACCCGGCAGGCTTGTCCGATGCCGGCAGCAGATACAAAGAGGCTGTCTCAAAGCTCCGGGCAAGGAGCTGCACCGGCTTCAAGGCTGAGGGCAGCAGCTTCAGCGCCGGGATAAGCCTTGACAAGCCCGGGCTGGTGTTCTTCTCGGTGCCGTATTCCGAGGGGTGGAGCGCTCAGGTCAACGGCGAGGCCGCCCTGATCGAGAAGGTGGATAACGGCCTCATGGCTGTGAAATGCGGGGCAGGGGAGAGCAGCATCGTCTTTACCTACAAAAACAGATATCTGACCGCGGGGCTGATAATTACCCTCAGCGCCGCCGGACTGCTGGCAGTCTACGCCGCGGTCTGCATATACAAACACAAAAAACACTCCGCCGAAACGGCGCGGTAAGCAAAAGGAGAGATCTTATGTCCGATTTTATCGACAAGCTCAAAGAGACCTTTGTGGTGGATGACCGGTGGCAGTACCTGCTGCGCGGCCTTGGCAACACCCTGATAATCACCCTGTGTGCCGCCGTGCTGGGCATACTGCTGGGATTCATCGTTGCCATGATACGCTCCACCCACGACAAGACCGGCAAGCTGAAAATAGCCAACATCTTCTGCCGCATCTACCTGACCGTCATCCGCGGCACGCCTATGGTGGTGCAGCTGCTGATAATGTACTTCGTTATCTTTGCCACCCTCAGCTCCAAGTACAAGATCGTGGTGGCCATACTCTCCTTCGGCATCAACTCCGGCGCATATGTGGCGGAGATAGTCCGCTCCGGTATCATGTCCATAGACAACGGGCAGTTCGAGGCCGGCGCCAGCCTGGGTCTGAGCTACCGCAGGACGATGCTGTTCATCATACTGCCCCAGGCCTTCAAGAACGTTCTGCCTGCCCTGGCCAACGAGGTCATAGTCCTGCTCAAAGAGACCTCCGTTGCCGGATACATCGGCATGGAAGACCTCACCAAGGGCGGCGACATCATCCGTGCCAATACCTATCAGGCCTTCATGCCGCTGCTGGCTGTGGCCGCCATATACCTTATAATGGTAATAATCCTCACAGCCCTTGTGGGCAAGCTGGAAAGGAGGCTCGCCAAGAATGACCGACGCTAAGAAAAACGCCGCTCCCAAAGTAAATATCGACGCCCTTGACTGCATGATAAAGGTCTCGGACCTGCACAAGTCCTTCGGCGACCTTCACATCCTCAAGGGCATAAACACCGAGGTCAAGCAGGGTGAAAAGGTGGTCATCATCGGGCCCTCCGGCTCAGGAAAGAGCACATTCCTGCGCTGCCTCAACCTGCTGGAACGCCCCACCTCCGGCTCTATCTACCTTGACGGCGTTGACCTGCTTAAGCTCAATGAAAAGGGCGTCTGCTATATGCGGCAGTCCATGGGCATGGTGTTCCAGCATTTCAACCTGTTCCCCCACCTGACTATCAGGCGCAATATCACCCTTGCCCCGGTGAAGCTGGGTCTGATGACCGAGGAAAAGGCCAACGAAAAGGCCGACGACCTGCTGGAAAAGGTGGGTCTCTACGACAAGTGCGACGCCTACCCCTCCCAGCTCTCCGGCGGACAGAAGCAGCGTATCGCCATAGCCCGGGCGCTGGCTATGAACCCCGAGGTCATGCTCTTTGACGAGCCCACCTCAGCCCTTGACCCGGAAATGGTGGGCGAGGTGCTCAACCTCATGAAGCAGCTGGCCGAGGACGGCATGACCATGATCGTGGTCACCCACGAAATGGGCTTTGCCAAGGAAGTGGCCTCCCGGGTGATGTTCATGGACGACGGTCAGATACTGGAGGAGGCTCCCCCGCAGGAGTTTTTCTCCAACCCCAAAAACGACCGCACCAAGCTGTTCCTCTCGAAGGTGCTCATCTAAAACCGCGCATTACGGCATATCCCCCTGTTCCGGGGCGAGATATGCCGTTTTTTTGTATTTTTTGCAATCATACAATCAAAGTAGGTATATTTGGATAAATAGCACAAAACCTGTGTTAATTTTTTTAAGGAAATAGGCCTGCCTGACATGATTGTGTGGTGATAAAAATGACTGAGCCGAGTGCTATCGGGGCGAGAGACAGTCCTCCGCCTCAAAGGTATCGCCTTCGGCGATGATTTTTGAAATCGTCCGCGACGCGGACTCCTTGATTGTTCTTTTTTCTTTGATATTCTTTCTTCTTTCTTCTTTCATCCTTCTTCTTTTTGCGGCAGGCGGCGCTGCACACAGTAAGGCTGAGGCGCTGGTTCATAAGCGCCCGCTTTTTTTGTCGTCTTACCCTGTCTGTGCTTGACATTGTCGGCAGATTATGGTAAGATTTATTATGGAGTAATAGTTTATCCACACGGGTTTTACAATTCGTTAAGGAGGAGTAACCAATGACAAAACACAGGCTTTTCGGCCTGCTCACGGCGCTGGCTGTGGTGCTGTCGCTGTTCGCGGCACTGCCGGAGGGACTGCTCCGGGCTGACGCGGCGACCACCTATGCTCTGTGGGTAGCCGGTACGCAGGTAACAAGCAGCAACGCCTCAAACGTGCTGGGCACCACTACCAAGACGGTGGTGTACACACCGTCCACCAAGACACTCACCCTCAGCGGCAGCGTCGCGGGGGGCATCGGTAACGCTATCCTGTCGGAGATCGACGGCCTGACTATCAAGGTCAACTCCAACTGCTCAGTGACCTCCACCGGCGATCTGAGTGCGGTGTCCCTCAGCGAAAACACCTGCATCACCGGCTCCGGCAAGCTGACCGTCATCGCTCAGAAAAGTTCGGGCATCTTTGTGGACGGAGCCACCCTCACCATCGACAATGCTGATCTGCACGTCGAGGGCAAGTGGGGCATCTCCGGTTTCCCATACAATGAGAAGCTGGTCATCAAGAACTCCACGGTCTATGCCAAGACCACAGGCAACAAATTTGCCGTGGGCGATTTCAAGAAGGGTATAGAGCTCACCGACAGCGCCATAGTACAGCCCACCGGCGGCTATGTTGACTATGAGACTGATGAACACGGAAATCATTACGGTATTTACAACAAGCAAGGAACTCTCCTTGCCGACACAGTCAGGATAATCCCCGCTTACCCGCTCTATGTGGGCGGAAAACAGGTGACTGTCGAAAACTACTCCGATGTTCTGGGTACCGGCAGCAAGTCGGCAGTTTATGATGCCGCCAGGAATACCCTCGCGATCAATGCAAATATCGGCTGCACCTTCGATGACGCGATCAGAAACGAGGGCGTCAGCGGTCTGCTCATCAACGTCACCAAGGATGCGACCGTTCTGTCCACCGTGAAATCCGGGATCCACTGCTACGTTGATACCTCCATTACCGGCACCGGCAAGCTCACCGTGAGCGGCTCCAAGCAATGCGGCATCTTCATGGAGAAACGCGCCAAGCTCTCTATCTACGACACCAGAGTTATCGCCTCCGGCAACTACGGTATCGCCGGCTATCCCTCCGGGGAGAAGCTCTATGTCTCCAACGCCTACGTTTCAGCCACAGGCATCGACAACGGCTCCGCCATAAGCGATTTCAACGGCGGCATGACCATAACCGACAGCCTTATCACCACCCCCGAGGTCAGCTCCAACAGGAGCGGCACTATCTATGAGTACGGCACATCCTCTCCCGCTATGTTTGTGGAGATCAAGCCCTACTCCGAGATCAAGTACGACCTCCGCGTCAAAGGCAAGCAGGTAACGAGAGCCAATGCCTCGGATATCCTGGGCACAGGCTTCTGCGAGGCAGTATATGACCCTGAGAAGAACACCCTCACCTTAAACTGCGATTTCCTGGTTCCTGACGATGAATGTGCTGTACAAAGCGAGATACCGGATCTGACAATTAAAGTCAACGGCGATGTTTGTCTGTCCTCGGAAAACAAACCGGCCTTCTACTTAAAAGCTGACACCACTGTCACAGGCACCGGCAAGCTCACACTTACCTCCCGGACCGACTGCGGCATCCTTTCAAATAACGCCGCCCTCACTGTCAAGGACACCGAGATCGACGCGACCGGCGTATACGGTATCGCAGGTATGCCTGACAACGAATACCTTATCATTGAGAATTCCACTGTCAAGGCCGGGGGCGAAGCTGCTGCCATAGCCGATTTCAAGAGCATCTCTCTTTCGGGATGCCGGATCAAGGATCCTTCCGGCGCTGTCATATATTCCGGCACAGTCTATCTGAATGACAGCCTCCGGTACAGGGCGGCAAATGTCACCATAGTTCCCGGCCTCAAAGGCGACGTCAACGGCGACGGCAAGGTGAATATGCGCGACTACGCCCTGCTCCAGAAGTATCTGCTTGACCCCGCCTCGGTGGAGATAATCGAGTCGAACGCCGATCTCGACGGCAACGGCAAGATCAATATGCGCGATTATGCAGCATTGCAGAAGCTGCTGCTCAACCAATGATAAAAGAAGTAAAAGAATACTGACAAGGAGGTAGAACTTATGAAAAAACACAGACTGTCAGGTATACTGACTGCCTCGGCAATGATGCTGTCGATGCTGGCGTCCGTTCCGCAGGAGGTCTTCGCGGCGGACAGTGAGGAAACAGTCTTCCCCCTCAGCATCGTCGGGGTGGAGGTCACATCCGAAAATGCCCCGGATATCCTGGGCAACGGCAATGCAGCCTACGACCCCGACACCAACGTGCTGACCGTTCAGGACAGCCTGTGGGCGGAGGACGCCCCCGCCGTGCAGAGCAGCATCCCCGGCCTTACTATCAGGACCACCAGAGAGCTGACCTTTTTTGCAGAGGGCGCTCCGGGACTTGTGATCTCGGAGGACACCTGCCTGCGCACCAGCGGTGAGCTTGTCATCGGCAGCGAGGACAAGGACGCCGTGTCCGTCAACAACGGCGCCGCTCTTACCGTGACCGATTCGGAGCTCATCGCCAGCGGCGTGAACGCTGTCATCGGCAGCGGCGGCAGCGAGCAGCTTATCATAACTAACTCCAACGTGGAGGCGAACAGCGATATCTATGCAGTCTCCGGCTTCGGCGGCGGGATAACCTATACCGATACCTACCTTACCGAACCTGAGGGAGGCATTATCAAGGACGGCGGCGTCTATGATGCCGACGGCACCACACTCACAGATTACGCTAAGTTCTCCGTGGATAACTACGCGGAGTACGATCTCACCGTGGCGGACGTCCCGGTAACAAGCATCAACGCCTCCGACATTCTCGGCGGCGGTGAGGCCTCCTACGACCCCGAGACCAACACACTTACTCTGTACAAGGACATTTCCGCCCTGATAATCGGCATCATGAACAACATCGACGGCCTTACCCTGGAGACCGCCTGTCCCCTTACCGTCAAGGCTAAGAACGTCAATGCCATAACCACCTCCAGGGACATGACCGTTATCACCAACGGCCTGCTGACCCTTAAAGCCGACGGCGGCGCAGGCGTATACCTGTCAGGCGGTAACACCGCGTTTACGGTGAAGGATTCCATGATAAGCATTATGAGCAAATGGGGCATCATCGGAAAATCAGCAAATGAATCCCTGAGTATCACCGATTCGACGGTCTGCATCGAGGCGTCGAAATATGCCGTCAGCAAGATCGGGTATATGATCTCCCTCACAGGCTGCGGCCTGACCCTGCCCGAGGGTGCTCAGATCATCGACAAGGAAACATCCGAAAGCTCCCGACTGACCGTCTTCGAGAGCGACGGCGAGACCCTTGCCGACTATGTCAGGATCGCTCCGTCGGTGTATGACCTCAAGGTGGCAGGCACCGACGTTACCGAGGAAAACTGCAGCGATATCCTGGGCGGCGGCGAGGCCTCCTATGACCCTGAGACCAATACCCTTACTATAAAGAAGAACATAGTCTGCAACGCAGACAACTCCGAGGGCGCTGAGCCCTGCATCACAAACCGCATCTCCGGCCTGACCGTAAAGGCTGAGAATGAAGTCTCCCTCACCCGGGAGAACTTCGGCGCAGCGATATACGCCGAGAAAGATATCACTGTCACCGGCAAAATGAACATCACCGGCGGGGCGGGCATAGTCGTATCCGACTGCACCCTCACCCTCAAAGACGCCGAGCTGAGCATCAACGGCAATAGCGGCAGCGCGATAGTGGGCGGTATGCCCGGGCGCGAGAACAGCTCAAAGCTCATCGTCGATAACTCCAGGCTCCGCGCCTGCGCTGCCGAGGACGGCGCGGTAGTGGGCTTCGGTCAGGGCATCGAGCTTATCGACTGCGGCATCCTCACCAATGAATGTGTGATCCGTGACGGCTCCTTCGCGGAATTGTTCGACGATGTGCCGGTGCTGGAAGTGGAGATCACCACCTCAGAGATATATGACCTTGTGGTGGGCGGCACCCGTGTCTGCGAAGACAACGCCTCTGATATCCTGGGCGGCGGCGAGGCCTCCTATGACCCTGAGACCAATACCCTTACTGTAAAGAAGAACATAGTCTGCAACGCAGACAACACCGAGGGCGCAGAGCCCTGCATC
>JAFXNC010000001.1 GCA_017529875.1 Ruminococcus sp.
GGTACCCCAGGTCAACGCAAAGGTCGCCGAAACGCTTATCCACGCTCTGCTGGGCGACGTTGACGTGCTCGACCTGGTCTGCGGTCATGAGCCCGGCATTGATAGCCAGTACGCCGAGACGCATTCTGGTATTCTTCTTGTCGTCGATAGCCTGTGCGAGGGTATCGGGAGAGACCAGCTTGTTGTTCAGCAGGAAGGCTCCGAAGAATTGTGCAAACATATACAGTCCTCCTTATTTCATTGCGTTGCGGATTATCTTTTCTACCTGAGCGTCGTCGATAGGCTTCTGCACGAAGTCATAGGCGCCCAGCACGATAGCCTGCTTGAGGTGGCTCTGCGTACCAACAGAGGATGCCATTACCACCTTGGCCTTGCTGTCGTACTCCTTGATGGCTTTGAGCGCCTCGATGCCGGTGAGCTTGGGCATTACGATATCCATGAACACCAGGTCGGGAGCGACCTCCTTGTACTTGTTCACGGCGTCCTCACCGTCGGATGCTTCGGAAATATTCACTACGCCCAGGGAAGACAGGAACATTCCCAGCTTCTTCCGGGCAAACATTGAATCGTCGCACAGCAGTATTTTGATGTCTTTAAAATCCATTTCAGATCCCTCCAATATGAGCTATACCGCACAGCATAGCCAAAATATGGCTGCGCACAGTATTATTCATATATATTTTAGCACAAAACAAATAAAAAATCAAGAGCCTCCAAGATATTTTTTGTGGTAATTGTGCATAAATTTGCAACCCCTTTTTTTTGCGCTTTGCCCTTGACTTTGATTAAAAATTGTGATATAATTCCCATATAACTGTATACGCCGGTGTGATGGAATTGGCAGACGTGACGGACTCAAAATCCGTTGGTAGCAATACCGTGCGGGTTCGACCCCCGCCACCGGCACCATTAAAGACGCAGGTCCCTACTCAGAGCCTGCGTCTTTTTCGTCGTGATCTTTGCTGTCATCTGAAATCCTCGAGAGCTTTGATTTCAAAATCACCACCGCCGAGCAGGCAGAGACAACAAAGGCCACGGCTATTGTTCCCAACCTTTACGATCTGATGGCTGCACCCGTTCTCGACCGCTGTGAGCTTAACGGCATCGCAGAGGCCAATGTCTCCTACGCAGGCAACGATCTCAAGGTAACGGCTACAGGCTTTACCAATTCCGCCTGCAACGAGACCGTTAAATACGACTTCTGTCTGCTTGACAATGACGGCGAGGTGCCTACCGACGGAGAGCTTATCGCTTCCGTGACCGAGTTCTATCCTCTGGCGGGATATCACAGGGTCGATCTTGAACAGCCGCTTTATATCCCGGCAGGTTCCTTCTATTCGATAGTTGCGACTATCACCGAGGAGAACGGAAACAACAGCATCAGCTTCAAGGCTGGTCCCAACCTGAAATATGCGGAAACGCTCGCCGAGAAGCAGAGGCAGGCATATATAGCTGAGAACGGCACCGATGAAGGCTTTGTACCCAATCAGGTAGACTACAACCGCGCCGTGGTAAACAGGAACGAGAGCTTCGTTTACTATGACGGGAGCTGGTATGACTGGTCGAAGGTGCTCGACGCCATGTACACCAGCGGTCTCGATCAGTCCGACACAACTGCCACAGACAATTTCGGCATCCAGTCCTTTACCGAATGTGAGATCGTTTCCGTTGACAACCACATTGATGCGCCGGAGAACAGAGCCTACAATCCCGGCGACGAGATCGAATGCACCGTAACGCTCAGGTGCAATGTTTCGGAAGATAAGGCCTTTGATGTTTATATCAACGGTTCGATCGTCGGCACCACCGAGGTCATGGATTACGGCGACACCTGTGATATCAAGTACATCTACACCGTTACCGATGAGGATGCGGAGAGAGGATATCTTGAGAGCGAGGCTGCTGTATACTTCGATCAGGAGGGTTTTTACAGGGAGATCGAGCTGTTTGAGCAGTTCAGCCATCCTGTTTTCCGTGCTGACGCAGCGGTCAAGGAGGACAGCTCCTCCGAGCCCGAGGACAGCAGCGAGCCCGAGGACAGCAGCGAGCCCGAAGACAGCAGCGAGCCCGAGGACAGCAGCGCACCCGACAGCTCCGAGGATCCCGGCAGCCAGGCAGACAAGCCTTCCGACGGAAAGAACCCCGTGACCGGTGCAGCTGTTCCCGCAGTGGCAGCCGCAGCAGCAGTGGCGGTCAGAAAAAAGAGAGACTGAATCAACATCGACAGCTGCGTTGCTTTGTGCAGTGCCTGCCAAAAAAGAATAAAGAAGAAAGAATAAAAATAAAGAATAATTAAGGTATCGCCTGCGGCGATGATTTTTGAGATCGTCCGCTGAGCGGACTCCTTGATTATTCTTTATTCGTTCTTCTTTCTTCTTTATTATTCTTTACAGCGGTTGTGCGAACATTGTAAAACACTGGGACAAGCCGTCAGCCGGCCCGCAGCTTGTAGATACGGTAGCCCTCGATAGATGTGTATAACTCGTAGCTGTCCTTCAACGACTCGATGATCTCCCCGAAGTCCATGAAACCGTTGGGGCACTGCAAATGCTCCTTGACGATCAGATAGTCTATCCGGGCGTTTTTGCAGTCCTCGGCCACTTTAACGGGCTCGTAGGGGAAGGTGGTCTCGTTGAGCTGGAAGTAACCGAGCTGAGGCTCTCTGCCGGTGGCAAAATACAGCGGATCCTCGCCCGGCAGCGCGTAGACCGTTTCGTCCTCCCTGACGTTGTCCTCCAGCCATGCCGCAAGGCCGTCAAACTCCCGGATAAAGCTTTCGTCAGCCGCCAGCGGGTACAGCCGTTCCTGAACGGTGACTGCCCTGAGATCGCTGTCGTGGGTGACATAGTCAAGGCGGGATTCCGTCACGTTTATCATTATCAGTCCAAAGGCCGTGCAGATCACGGCAGCGATGAGTGTTGCCTTCTGCAATGCTTTTTCGCGGTACAGTATGGCCAGCAGTATCATGAAAAAGGGATAAAGTCCGTAGGTGCTGCCGTTGATGCCCTGGGAAGTGAAGTTCGCCCCGATGAACAGCAGAACGACGGCATACACCGCGTATCTGAGATCAAGCCGGCGCTCCGTGATCGCTTTTTTTGCCAGCAGGAGGACGGTCATTATCAGCAGCACGTTCCACTGATACCCGAATGCCGTCTGCGCGTCGCATGAGCTGATGAGCAGCCGAATGAGGGGCATCACAGCCATGCTCCATACTATGCAGACGATATGTACGCCCCCGGCATTCTCCCGCTTTTTCAGCAGGATATGCCCGCAGACACAGATCAGCAGGGTGGTTGCCAGTATTATCAGGATATCCTTGCTGACAAAGCTTTTGATAACATCCTTGACAGGCCCCGCGGCGCTTCTCACCGACGAGGGGTACTGAAACATCTGCACCCAGGCGCTTTTCAGCACGCCGTTCATCAAGAGCCACCCGACGACGGCTCCCACCGATGCTGCGGTGCCGGCGCAGTAACACAGGTAGTCTTTCCGGGGGAGCTTCCTGCATACCAGAGCCGCCGTAACGAGCAGGAACATGAGCCCGAGAAACACAGCGCCTGTGGTGTGCTTGAACAGCAGCACCGGAAGCATGGATAAGCCTGTCAGGACGGCATAGCGGTGCTTTTTTGTCCTGAGCAGTTTCAAAAACAGATCAAGAGACAGCGCACAGGCAAAGGTCTCGTTGATATCGTATGAGGGCATCATGCCGATGAGCCCGTAGCCGGCAAAAGCCAGCGGGAACAGCATAACTGCCGACCAAAGCCTGTCCCCCGTGAGCTCGCTGAGAGTGTCCCAAACGATAAAGAGCCCGATAACATAGGTCACGGCAAGGCCGATGATAACGCTTATCTGCGACAGCCCGAACAGATGCCAGAACAGCGCAGTTATGTAAAAGGAGCCCACCGGGAGCGAAAGCACAAAATCCCGGTAGGGCGTCTGACCCAGATAGATGCGGTAGGAGTTTTCGATCATGTAGCTGTGATCCACCAGCGCCGTGGTCTTTGCGGCTTTGCAGACAAAGACCCCGGCAACGAGCAGTATCACTGCGAACAGTCCAAGAATGCATTTTTTATCAACTCTGCTCATAAGCATTCTCCATTCGGGACACAGGCTGTCGGTGCAGGATCAGATGCGCGGCTTTGAAGATGCATGACCGCGTTTTTTTCTGATCTTTTCGATCAGTGCAAAGAGTTCCTCGTCCGAATATGCCTTGTGTTTGAGACGTCCCCCGGACAGCTCCAGCTTCACCCTTTCGACAAAGGTGGGAAAGTGCCTTACGGTCAGGGTCATTTCGGGGTAGCTGCCGTAATTGCAGCCGGGACAGCCTGCGGTGACTTTCCGCACCTGCTCCCGGAATTTCCGGGACTTGTAGATCTTCGGGAAGTTCTCGTCATAGACATAGACGGGCTTTTCAAGATCCTGGTCGCAGCAGGGGGCAAAGCGGCCGTCAGGCCTTATGGCAAAGTACAGGTTGGGAGAATCGCAGACGCCGTTGTGCCTCCATGAGGGATGCCCGGTCTCCGCAAAGCTGACTATCGAATCGAGGTACTTCTCGGAATCGAAGATGTTGTCGCCGTTCTTTTTCCTTTGGTGGATCCTTGCGATGAGCGCCCTGATCTTTTTCCTGTCCTCAGGGCTGAACACGAATGACTTGTCATAACCCCTGAAATGGAACTCCCGCGCCGTTCTGTTGACGTGTACCGGGACAAGAGACAGGCTCCAGCCGATAGCGTCGGCAAAATCCAGCACGTCCTCCACATGGTCGATGTTATAGGGCGACAGCACGCACCCGAAGGCGCAGACGGTGTCGTGAGCAGGGAACTCTCTTGTGATCCTGCCGATCGTCTGTATGGCTCTGCGCCAGGAGCCCTTTGAGCCGTTGATCCAGTCTCCCAGTTCTTCGTCCAGGGTGTCAAGGCTCACGTTGATATCCCTGGCACCCAGCTCGCAGCATTCGAGCATACTGTCGAACCTGCTGAGCAGTCCTGCGGTCTGCAATCTCGGCGTCAGGCCGTACTGCCGGAAGATCCGCACGATGTCCACGATGTCGTTCCTGAGGAAGGGCTCTCCGCCGGTCAGCAGCACCACGCCTGCACCGATCTTGCTCAGATTGCAGGCGATCTTTTCGATCTGTTCAAGATCCACACGTTTGAGCTCCCTGTTGGCTGCAACGATATTGCACATCCTGCACTTCAAAAAGCACTGGTTTGAAATGAAGAACTGGATATAGAAGGGAGATTCCTTGGTGAGGGCGCCCTTTGCAATGCTTAGATTGGTCTTTAAATTGAACATATCATTTACCCCTGTTTCTGGCTATGATAACCATATTCCAGCACATCCACTTCAAAAGCGGGAAGTACTTCAAAAGCTTCTGATCGGCCTTTTCCAAAGGCAGGTAGAGAGATTCAAGGTTTTTGCAGTCGTCGATTATCTTCTTCCAGTACCGCACCTTGCTGGGATCCAGCCTGTCAATGAAGAAATACTTGACAAAGACCAGGTTGGTCAGGAACCAGAAACCCTTCGAGTAGACGGTGTTGAACCGCTTTTGCACGCTGCCGAGATAGGCGCGGGTTATGGGATGCTCGTCCTCGGTCCTGACCCGCCTTGCCAGCCGCCTGTATATGTTGATAGCGGGATTGTAGGCCACCGGGTCCCATGCAACGAACACGCCGTTCTTTTTCAGCACCCTGACCACTTCGTCCAGCGCCTTGTCGATATCAACGTGGTGCAGCACGTTTGCCGCATATACCACATCAAATGTATTATCCTCAAAGGGCAGCTCCTCAGCCGCGCATACGCATCCGTGTATCTTGCAGCGGTGATGCGCCGCCACCTTCTGAGCCAGCTCCACCATGCCCGGCGAAAGATCCGTCGCATACACCTCGGCGCCCTGCTTGGCGAAATACACGCTGGCTTCACCGCAGCCGCATCCGATCTCAAGGATCTTCCTGCCCTTGAGGTGACTCTTTCCGAGACGTTTGATGATATACCGTGTTTCGGGAAGGGTGCAGGCTGTTTCCAGCTCATCCACCTTTACCGAAGCGGGATCTACGCTGTGCGCCCAGTCATCGTGAAAGTGTTCTTCGCGTTTCTGTATTGTATCTGACATAAAACCTTCCTCTCTGATGCCGGTTTTCCGATCAGGCGGGGTGTAAGCTTCTGATCTTTGCAGTACCGATAGAATGTTTAAATTATACCACAAATGCCGTTCAAAGTCAATCCTTTTTTGGCATATTGCCCTTTTCGTGTGCCGCTGCCGCTGACCGCTCAAATGCGGTACAAATGCCGAAAACCAACTCTCAAAACTACACACTTCACTAATAAATGCACAAATTGGTCAATGATGTTTGTGCAAATTTATCAATGTTGCGAATTGAAAAGCGGGTCTGTTATTGGTATAATAAAATATAGGTATGATGTCCCGCAGAAAAGATAAGATACGACTATGACAACGATTGGGGTATTGGTATAATGTCAAATGTTAAGAACAAGCTGAAGGCTTTAATGGAGCTCATAACTTGCGAGAAAGCATTTTATCTGCTCATAATGACGACCATGATCTCGCTGCCGATATGCGAGCTGCTCGTCGAACAGCATGACCGCAACTTCGAGGGTCAGCCCATAATCGTCGAGGCTGCCGGTATCGCCGGCATCGTTATGGTGGTGGGACACCTTGTGATACATAAAGGGATAAGCTATTATCCCACCGATGTGATATACGCCCTTCTGATGATATTCTGCGGTCTCTCGCTGGCTATGTCGGAAAACCTGCTGGCTTCGATCCAGGGCTACGACTACGACGAATGGCTCACCCACTTCATGGCCTATTTCTCCCTGATGTACGCCGGTACCATGGTCAGGGACATGAAGCTGCGTCGCAATATCGTCAAGGCGTTTATTTTTGTGCTTGTGTTGCAGGGGGGCATCGGCCTGCTCCAGAGCTTCGGCATCGAGTTCACCAACTGCTTCTTTGACTCCGAGTTTGTCACTGAGCACAGCTGGGCTTACGGCCTTACACCCCACTTCAACTGGTACGCCGCACTTATGACCCTTGCCTCCGGCTGCGCTATGGGTATCGCCATATTCGCCAAAGAACGCAAAAGATTCCTGATCTTCCTCGGCCTCTCCGCGCTGGGCGTTTATGCTCTGCTGGCTACCGAGACCCGCCTTGCACTGGTGAGCCTGGCAGTGCTGCTGCTGTTCTTCCCGGTGTCGCTGCTCATATTCCGCGCCGTCAGAAAGAACAGAGAGGTCTTCCGCCTCTCCATGCTCCGCTGGCTGGCTGTGGCGCTGGTGACTGTGGGCATATTCGCGGTGCTGATGTTCGGCTTCGGCAGATTCAAAAGCGAGATAGCCGATACCCTAAACGAGATCGGCGCACTGTCCTCCTCAAGCTCCGGCCAGGCTGATACCGACAGCTCTCAGGCCGACGACAGCTCGGCAGCCGATACCGATGATTCATCCGCCGACGATTCAAGCACAGCCGACCTCAACGGCTTCCTCGGTCTCGACGAGGATCTGGGCCCCTACTTCGCCGACGATACTGCCATAGGGCATTTCGCCAACAACAGAGGCCACATATGGAGATACGGTCTTGCCTGCGTGCCCGACCACTGGATGTTCGGCGTAGGTCTGGACAACTACCGCTGGTGTTTCTCCCATGCCCCCGACCTGCCTCACAATACCTGGTCCCAGGGCAAGGCTCACAATGAGTATATCCACTACCTGGTAACTCAGGGAGCCTTCCAGCTGCTGACCTATCTCTCGTTTATAATCTATGCTTTCGTTGTCGGCATCAGGACAGTCCTCAGAACGGAGGACGACGAGCGCCGCTTCATGACCTGGACGCTGCTGGCGATGTTCACGGCCTATGTCGTTCAGGCGCTGTTCAACAGCAGCGTGGTAAATATAGCTCCGTATTTCTGGATCACAGCGGGAATGGTGCTCTGCAAGGACGATCAGAGACCCTTCGGTTACAGAAAGAGCCGCAGCTGAGCCGGACAGATCATTCTCCGTCGGAAGGAGGGGTGGATAAATGTACAAGCGCAACAATCAGGGCTGGCTCAAGCACATCGACTTTATCGTCATCGACGCCGTATGCCTGCAAATAGCCTTTGTTCTCGCCTACATTATCCGTCACGGCTTTATGCTGCCCTACTCCCTCGAAGCATACCGTACTCTCGCACTTATGCTGCTGGCGGTGGATATCCTCACCGCAGCGATCTTCAATACCATGCACAACGTCCTCAAAAGAGGCCCCTACAAAGAGTTTGCGGAGACCCTCAAACATACCGCCATAGTCTTTGCGGTCATGACGCTGTATATGTTCTCGGTGCAGACCGGCGACGTTTACAGCCGTATCGTTATGTTCCTGACTGCGGGATTTCATCTGGTCATCGGGTACGCCGTCAGGATGGCCTGGAAACCGGTGGTGCGAAGGCTGGTGCTGGACAGACCCAACGCCACCATGATCCTCGTGGCTGACGAGGCGCGTATCCCCGAGATCCTCTCCCATATGAGCGGCGCTTCATACATAAGCTGCAAGGGCATAGTCCTCAGCGACCGTGACGCCGAGGGGGAGACTGTCGAGGGCATCAAGGTGGTGGCAAACCTCTCCGACGCTGCCGACTACATCTGCCGGGAGTGGGTGGACGAGGTGTTCATCTACCCCGACGAGCTGAGAGACTTCGACATCGGCGCCGAGGGAGCTGTGGAGGAGGAGGCCTCCGTTGCAGGGCTCATCTCCCAGTGCAGACAAATGGCGGTGCCGGTGCATATCAGGCTGCCCCTTTCGGACAACGGCGGCAAGACCATAGTTGAGAAGGTGGGCGGGTACAGCGTGCTGACCACCGCCTCCAATTACGCCACCCCCATGCAGCTGGCTGCCAAGCGCACTATCGACATAATCGGCGGGCTCATCGGCAGCATCGCCGCGCTGATAATAATGGCGGTCTTCGCCCGGAGGATAAAGAAGGAAAGCCCCGGCCCCCTGCTGTTCAAGCAGACCCGCATCGGGCTCAACGGCAAGAAATTCAAGATATACAAGATACGGACTATGTACATGGACGCCGAGGAACGCAAGCAGGAGCTCATGGAGAGCAACCGTGTCTCCGACGGCATGATGTTCAAGCTGGACTGGGACCCCCGGGTCATCGGCAACAAGATAGTTGACGGCAAGCAGGTCACCGGCATCGGGGAGAAGCTCCGTTCCGGCAGCTGGGACG
Organism: Ruminococcus sp.; assembly: GCA_017529875.1. GTDB lineage: Bacteria > Bacillota > Clostridia > Oscillospirales > Ruminococcaceae > FB2012. The sequence continues at coordinate 9,225 of JAFXNC010000001.1, forward strand.
AGTGGCCTCAGTTTTTCAACGTCCTCCGGGGGCAGATGAGCCTTGTGGGCACCCGTCCTCCCACGGTGGACGAGTGGGAGAAATACAAGTATCACCACCGGGCGAGGCTCGCCGCCAAACCGGGCATCACCGGTATGTGGCAGGTCAGCGGGCGCAGCAGGATAACCGACTTCGAGGAGGTAGTCCGCCTGGACACCGAGTACATCAACCACTGGAGCATAGGTCTTGATCTGCGCATACTGCTCAAAACTGTCAAGGCCGTGTTCAAGAAGGACGGTGCAATGTAATGGCTAAGCATATTTTCATCATCGGCGCCAAGTGCATCGGGCAGTACGGCGGGTATGAGACCTTTGTGGACAAGCTCACCGAACAGCACAGCGGTGATACTTCTATATGCTATCATATCGTGACAAAGCTCAACGGCGACGGCGCTATGGACGAGACCAGGCTCTCCGGGGTGACAAAGACCGTCCGGGACAAGGAGGGCAGAGTGCGGGGGTTCACCTACCACAACGCCCGGGTAGTAAAGCTGGAGGTGCCGCAGATAGGCCCCGCCCAGGCTATCGCCTACGACGTGAAGGCCTTTGAATGGTGCCTGAGATACATCAGGACCCACGGCTTAAAGGGCGCAGTCATCTACGTTCTGGCCTGCCGGATAGGACCCTTTTTCGGGTCGCTGGTCAGGAGGGCCCACAGGCTGGGTGCAAGAGTATTGGTCAACCCCGACGGCCACGAGTGGATGCGTGCCAAGTGGTCAAAGCCTGTCCGCCGCTACTGGAAAAGCTCGGAGCGGCTCATGGTAAAGCACGCCGACCTGCTGGTCTGCGATTCGGTGAACATCGAGAAATACATCCGCACCGAGTATGCGAAATACTCACCTGAGACCACATTCATAGCCTACGGCGCGGACACCGTCCCCTCAAAGCTTGCAGACGACGCCCCGGAGCTCACCGGCTGGTTCGATCAGCACGGCCTCGAACCCGGCGGCTACTATATGTGCTGCGGACGGTTCGTGCCGGAGAACAGCTTTGAGATAATGATACGGGAGTTCATGCTCAGCAATACAAAGCGCAGCTTCGCCGTCATCACCACCGAGAACGACAAGCTCTTAGCGGAGCTTGAGCAGAAGCTGCATTTCCGCAGCGACCCGCGGATCAAATTCGTGGGCACCGTCTACGACAGCGAGCTGCTCAAAAAGATACGCGAGCAGGCCTACGGCTACTTCCACGGACACACGGTGGGGGGAACTAACCCCAGCCTGCTTGAAGCCCTGGGCAGCACTAAGCTGGACCTGCTGATAGACGTGGGCTTCAACCGTGAGGTGGCGGAGGACGCCGCCCTCTACTGGACGAAGGAGCAAGGCTCCCTCGCAGCCCTCATAGACCGCGCCGACGCCATGTCCGCCCGCGAACGCGAGCTCTGCGGCGAGAAGGCCAAAGCGCGTATAAGGGAGCATTATAACTGGGAGCGTATCGCCGAACTGTATAAGAGAGAGTGGCTGAAATGAGGATACTGCATTATTCCCTGGGTTTCCCTCCTTACAGATCCGGGGGGCTGACCAAGTTTTGTATCGACCTTATCCGCGAGCAGAAGAAAACGGGTCACAAGGTGTTCCTGCTCTGGCCGGGAAGGATGAGCTTTCTCCGCAAAAATACGAGGATCATCAGGGGCAAGGACATCGACGGCATCGGCAATCTGGAGCTTGCAGACCCGCTGCCTGTGCCTTTTGACGAGGGCATCAGCGACTTTGACAGCTTCACGGCTGAGGGTGACAAGTCGGTGTTTGAACGTTTCCTGGCGGTCTTGAAGCCCGATGTCATACATATACACACGTTTATGGGGCTGCCCCGGAGCTTTCTCGATGCAGCCAGGGAAAGAGGGATTCGGCTGGTGTTCACCGCTCACGACTTCTATCCGATCTGCCCGAAGGTAACGCTGTTCAGAAACGGCGGGATATGCGGCACGGCTGAGTCCTGCGCGGAATGCGGTCAGTGCAACAGCACCGCTCTGAGCTTGAAAAAGATCATGCTGCTGCAATCACCGGCTTACAGGGCGCTTAAAGATTCTGCGCCGGTCAGAGCCTTGCGCAAAAGGCACCGGGACAGCTACCTCAGCGACGCCGAGCCGCAGGGCAGTGCCGCGCCTGTGGGGACAGCCGCTGATTTCAGGGCTCTGCGGGAATATTACGCCGGGATGCTCTCACTGGTCGATATGATCCACTACAACAGCACAGTGACGAAGGCCGTTTACGAGCAGTTTTTCGGAGCGTCCGAAAGCAAGGTCATCAGCATCAGCCATTCCGATATCCGAGACCGCAGGAGGCTCAGATATTATCGCAACGGCCGGCTCAGGATAAGATATCTCGGATCCTGCAGCGCCGCAAAGGGCTACTATCTGCTCCGGGAGGCTCTCGACGAGCTCTGGCGGCAGAGGCAGGATCTCAGGCTCGACGTTCACTTTGAGGTGAAGGACCCGCCGCCCTATCTTCGGATGCACCCGAGATACGGCTACAAGGATCTTGAATACATATTCGACAGGACGGATGTGCTCGTCGCCCCCAGCATTCTGTATGAGACCTTTGGGTATACAGTGCTTGAGGCGCTGAGTTTCGGCGTACCGGTGGTCATTAGCGGGACTGTGGGTGCCAGGGACATCCTCGCCGACGGCGCAGGGATCATAACCGAGGACAACAGCGTCGGAAGTCTGCTCAGAGCCCTTCAAAGCCTTGACGCGGCAAAGCTGAACTCAATGAACAGACGGATCGTGGATGCGGTGAGCATCCCCACGGCAGCCGATATGGCTGAAACAATAACAGAAAAGGTATACGGAAAATGAAGACCGGTTTCTTGATACTAAACTACAATTCATGGGAGCTGACCGCAAAGCTTGCCTCCAAGGTCAGCGGCTTTAAGAATATCGACCTTGTACTGGCGGTGGACAACTGTTCTTCCGACGGTTCCTATGAAAAGCTCATAGCGCTCAGCCGGGGAAGGTTCACCGTCATCCGCTCGGAGAGAAACGGCGGTTATGCCTACGGGAACAACTTCGGCGCAGCCTTCTGCCGTGAGCAGGGCGTTGACATCCTGTTCATCTCAAACCCCGACGTTGACGTGAGCGAAAAGGACGTCGGCCTCATCATCGACGCTTTTGCCGGCTCCGACTATGCCGTGCTGTCGGGAGTGGAATACAACATCAGAAGAAAGATCGAGCAGCCCCCGCTGTGGAAACTGATGTCCTACAAGGATGACCTTATGGATTGTTTCTTCATCGGCAGAAAGCTCTGCAAGGCCAAGAAGGGATCTCCCCTTGACCGCAGCGTGAAGATCCAGCGGGCAGAGCTTGTGAAGGGTTCTTTTTTGGCGGTCAGGCTGGACTCTTTTCTGAAAGTCGGAGGCTTTGACGAGAACACCTTCCTCTTTCTTGAAGAAACTATCCTTGCGCGTCGTTTGCAGAAAGCCGGAGAAAAGCTGGGCGTCGTGACGGGGGCAAGGTATTATCACAACCACTCAGCCACGATAAACAAGGCCTACAAGGGCGTGGCAAAACAGATAAAGCTGCTCTATGATTCGCGGCTCTACTATCATCAGAACTACAACAGGATCAACAAGGCGCAGCTGATCCTGCTGAAACTTTCGATGAGGTTCTCGCTGCTGGAGTACAGGCTGCGGGATCTTCTGAGGAGCAAAGGGATAATGCGGTAGGAGCGTTTCGTTCGTGCCGGGATATATTACGGAGGTACTGATCAAATGGGTCAGATAAAAGTTGAGAAAAACGTCGGCGGGATAGAGGGACTGTGCGTGATCATTCCCGCCGTTCACGGTGACAACCGGGGATATTTCATGGAGACCTACAACCGCCGGGATCTTTTGGAGGCGGATATAGATATCGGCTTCGTCCAGGACAATCAAAGCTGTTCTTCAAAGGGCGTGCTGCGTGGTCTGCATTTTCAGAAGAACTACCCGCAGACCAAGCTCGTGCGGGTCATCAAGGGCAGCGTTTACGATGTGGCGGTGGATCTGCGTGCAGGCAGCCCCACCTTCGGCAAATGGTACGGCGAGGTGCTTTCGGAGGAGAACAAAAAGCAGTTCCTCATCCCCAAGGGCTTTGCGCACGGCTTTCTCGTGCTCAGCGACATAGCCGAATTCTGCTACAAGTGCGACGACTATTACCACCCCGACGACGAGGGGGGCATCATGTGGTGCGACCCCGATATAGGTATCGAATGGCCTGAGATCAGGCACACCGCCGACGGCTGTGCATTTGCCGACGGCACCCCCCTGAAGCTCAGCGAAAAGGACAAAAAGCAGCCCTCTTTCAGGGAGTTCTGCGGCAGATGAGGCAGGGCGGTCAGGCCAGTGACTTATACGGAGGACAGTAATGAGATACTCTGTTGTGATATGTACATACAACGGCGAGCGCTTTATCGCCGAACAGATAAACAGCATACTCGCCCAGACCCGCAGGGTGGACGAGATACTGCTTTTTGATGACGGCTCCACAGACAGCACTCTGAGCATCGCCGGACAGCTTCTTTCAAAGGGCGGTATACCTTACAGGATCACCAAAAACGAACAGAACAAGGGCGTCGCCCGGAATTTTATCGACGGAGCACAGCAAGCCTCCGGAGACTATATCTTTTTCAGCGATCAGGATGATGTCTGGAAAAAGACGAAAGTTGAGATATTTCACCGGCACATTGTCAGGACAGGGAAAATGCTCTATTTCAGCGACGGGATAGTCGTTGACGAGGACCTTGTTCAGACAGGCACTCTCTGGCGCTCGGTGGGATTCGACCACCGCCGCGAGGATATCTCTGTCACGATGTTCATAAAGGACATCGTGACCGGAGCTGCATCGGCTGTTTCCCGGGAAGTTGCAGCAATGGCCGCTGATATCCCTCCCAACGTGCTCCATGACAGATGGCTTTCACTTATCGCCGCTGCCAACGATTCGATAGAGTTCATCCGCAGCTATACTTTCTATTACAGGCAGCACTCCAATAATGTTGTGGGCGCAGCCGCTCCCGGCGTTGTGGAGCAGGTCAGAGACCGCGGAGTTTTCAACAGGGAAAAAACCGAAAAAAGATGCCGGGATATGGCGCTTGTCTATGAGGAGCTGAAAAAATACAGCAGCAAGGAAAACTATCCCCGGGTAGCCGAGTGCGCAAGGTTCTGGCGCAGCTGCGAGCAGCTCACACGCATTGGCAGAGCAGCGGGCGTAAAGTGCGTTATCAGGGAACTGTTCAACGGAAACTATTTCAGATACCGCAGCGGTATTGTTCCCGCTGTCAGAGATCTGGGCTTTGTCCTGCTCGGGTCTGCACCGTCAAAGGAGCGGAAAATGCATGAAAGCAACACAAGATAATGCGCCGGAGGTGTCCGTGATCGTTGCGGTATTCAACTGCGATGCCGGAAAGCTGATCCGTACGCTGGGGTCGGTGGTCAGGCAAAAGAACGTCGTTACTGAAATAATCATATCAGACGATCACTCGGCAGTGTTTCCCGAAGAAGAAGTAGAGGCCTATATCTCAAAGTGCGGCAAGCCGATACAGATAATACGGAATCCCGAAAACCTCGGAACGGTCAGAAACGTTCTGGGCGCCGTTACACAGGCGTCGGGGAAATACGTTTTCATCACATCACCCGGCGATTACCTTTTTGACTGCAATACCCTGGCATATTTTTACAGCTATGCTGAAAAGTACGGGTCAAAAGTGGTATTCGGCAAAGCAGTGAACTATTGCCTCAGCAACGGCGAGCTTTTCTTTGAGGAGAATATGTCCCCGAACTCGCCCGGATCCTATAATGTGAACTGCACGTTTTATCAGCAGATCTGCTTTTTCTTTGACGGCCTGATACTCGGGGCATCATATTTCAGAGAGAGAGAAACATTTCTCAAATATCTTCGCAGAGCCGCAGAGCATTTCAGGTACACCGAGGACAGTACCACTACTGCATTTTACCTGCTTGAAGGGAACAAGGTGAGCTACTGCGACAGGTATATCGTATGGTACGAATCAAATACAGGGATAAGCTCCGGCAATTCCGATAAATGGTCGGCTATCCTCTCCGCAGAGCACAGCCTGCTGTACGATATCGCCGAAAAAGAATACGGCGCTCCCTTTATCAGACCCTATTACGATTTTATCGGAGAGTCCGGAAAACTGAAAAAATGGGTCAGACTGTTTGTTACGCATCCGCGTATGGCAATGATCCTGTTCAGCGTGAGACTGCGCAAAAAGAAAAGCAGTCAGAGACTTCCGAAGGACACGGAGAAAAGATTCCTCAAAGCAACAAATTTTTAGGACAACAAGGTGCAGCCATGAACATCCCCTTCGTCTCCTTCCTCCCCATGGAGAAAGAACTGAATGATGACATAAGATCTGCCTTCGACCGGGTGTTTTCACGCAGCTGGTACATCGGCGGAGTTGAAGATACTGAGTTTGAGAAGGCCTTCGCCGCCTACTGCGGTACGGAATACTGCGTAGGCTGCGGCAACGGCCTCGATGCGCTGATGCTTGCCCTCAAAGCCCTCGGCGTGGACGAGGGCGATGAGGTCATCGTGCCTTCAAACACTTACATCGCAACGGCGCTTGCTGTTACATATGTGGGCGCGACCCCGGTGTTCGTTGAGCCGGACATCCGCACCTTCAACATCGACCCCTCGCTGATAGAGGCAAAGATCACCGATAAGACCAGGGCGATAATGCCCGTTCATCTTTACGGTCAGCCCTGTGACATGGAGCCCGTTATGGCTGTCGCAGCAAAGCACGGCCTGTTCGTGGTGGAGGACTGTGCTCAGGCTCACGGTGCCACATACAAGGGCAGGCGCGTCGGCTCCTTCGGGGACGCTGCGGGATTCAGCTTCTATCCCGGCAAGAACTTAGGCGCCCTCGGTGATGCGGGGGCTGTGGTGACTAACAGCAAGGAAATAGCCGACAAGGTCAGAGCCCTGGGTAACTACGGCTCGGACTATAAGTATCATCATATCTACAAGGGCAGCAACAGCCGTCTTGACGAGATGCAGGCAGCGTTCCTCTCGGCAAAGCTGCCGCACATGGACAGGATGAACGCGGAACGCCGCAGGATCGCTGAGCTCTATTCCAGGGGCATCACGAACCCGAAGGTGACTGTTCCCTTTGTCCCGGAATACTGTTTGCCGGTGTGGCACATCTACGGCATACGCTGCAAGGAACGCGATGCCCTCGAAAGGCATCTTAACGGCAGGGGTATCGGCACCAACAAGCACTATCCCATACCCATGCATTTGCAGGAGTGCTATAAAGACCTGAACATCCCGGAGGGCGCTCTCCCCATAGCCGAGGAGATCAGCGCCACCGAGCTTAGCATACCCATGTACTACGGCATGACCGACGAGCAGATACAGTACGTTATCGACGCGATAAACGAGTTTTAAGGTGAAGAAATGTATTTAAGAAGACTTGAACTTAGAGATGCACCGCTGATGCTTGCATGGATGCACGACAAGAGCGTGACCGAAAAGCTGAAAGCTGATTTTGCATCCAAGACAATCGAAGATGCAGTGAGCTTTATCAGATCGAGCTGGGACAGCAAGGCCGATCTGCATCTTGCCGTTGCCTCCGATACCGACGAGTATATGGGCACGGTCAGTCTGAAACACATAGAGGATACCACCGCCGAATTTGCGATAACGGTCAGAGCTGAGGCAATGGGCAGAGGCTATGCCTGGTTCGGCATCAAGAGCATACTGGAGAAGGCCTTCTCGGAGCTGGGACTGGACAGCGTTTACTGGTGCGTATCGCGGGAGAACCGCCGCGCAGTGCGGTTCTATGACAAGCACAATTTCCACGAGGCGCTGGATATCCCGGGGAAAGTCCTTGAACGGTATGAGGGTATGCCCGGCCTGAAATGGTACTCGGTGCTCAAGGGCGACGACTTCACCCCGCGGGACAACGTTGCGGGCTGCAAGGTGATACACATAAAGACCATACCCACGGTGGATGCGGGAGAGCTGTCCTTTTTTGAGGCGGCTCAGGACATCCCCTTTGAGATAAAGCGGATATACTACATCTCCAAGGTCCCGGAGGGTATGCGCAGGGGATTCCATGCCCACAAGGCCCTCAAACAGATGCTGTTCTGCCCTTACGGCAGGATACAGCTGATCCTCGAGGACATAAACGGCCGTGAGGAGATCGAGCTGTGCGACCCCTCAATAGGCGTTCTGATAGATAAGCCTGTGTGGAGAGAGATGCTCTGGCTCAAAAAAGATTCGGTGCTCTGCGTTGCGGCCTCGGAGCATTACGACCCTGCGGACTACATACGGGATCATGATGAGTTCAGGAACTTCATAGGAAAAACGAGCAATGAGTAAATTCAAGCTGTTTGTTGAAAACTTTCTTGTATACGGATTCGGCGGGATCATCAGCAAAGTGATCCCTCTTATAATGGTCCCGGTAATTACAAGGCTCATGCCCGACACCGGGTATTACGGCATCAGCGACCTTTCTTTCACGCTGGTGAATTTCGGCAGCGCCTTTGCCGTCATGGGAATGTTTGACGCCATGTACCGGATGTTCTTCGAGAAGGAGGACGATGACTACAAAAAGGTGGTCTGCTCCACCACCATGACATTCACGCTGGTAACATCGGTCATAGTGTTCCTGATAATGGTGATCCTCAAGGAGCCTATCGCCGACTGGTTCTTTGACGACCCGAAATATGCCTACATCGTGTACCTGACGGCTCTGGGTACCCTCGTGACCGGCACCAACAGCATCATTTCCGCCCCCACCAGGATGCAGAACAAGCGAAAGGTCTACCTCGTCACCAACACCCTGAGTCCCCTCATCGCTTACGCGGTGGCGATACCCCTGCTTTTGATGGGCTGCTACACCATCGCCATGCCCCTTGCAGCGGTGATCTCCGGAGTGGTGCTGGAGATCGCCTTCGGAGTCATGAACCGCAGCTGGTTTTCCCTGAAACTGTTCGACAAGACCATACTCAGGCAGCTGCTGGCTATCGGCATACCGCTGTTCCCGAACTTCCTTATATACTGGCTTTTCAACTCCTGCGACAGGATAATGATAACTAACATGATCGACCTGGGCGCGGCGGGAGTGTATTCGGCGGGCTCCAAGCTGGGACATATCAGCCAGCTGATCTACATAGCCTTTGCGGGAGGCTGGCAGTTCTTTGCCTTCTCCACCATGAAAGAAAAAGACCAGGTCAAGCAGAATTCCCAGGTCTTTGAGTACCTCGGCGTCATATCCTTTGCGGCCACCTTCTTTATGTGCGCCGTCAGCAGCACCCTGTTCAGAGCGGTGTTCACCGAGGAATACTACCCGGCCTACATCATTGCGCCCTACCTGTTCATTGCGCCGCTTTTGCAAATGCTGTTCCAGGTCATCGCTAACCAGTTCATCGTGGTGAAAAAGACCTGGCCAAATATGGTGATACTGCTCTGCGGAGCGGTCATAAACGTCATCGTCAACTTCCTGCTCATCCCTGTGCTGGGGATAGAGGGCGCCGCCCTCGCCACGCTTCTGGGCTACGCGGTCTCGGACGTGATCTGCGTTATCGTGCTGTGCAGGATGAAGCTCATGGTAGTCACAAAGCGGTTCCTGCTCTGCACGGCGCTGGCAGCCGGGTTTTTCGCTGCATGGCGGCTGCTGTTCGATTCGCAGCTGCTCATCGGCCTTGCGGCAGCCCTTGCTGTGAGCGGTATCTTTGTACTGCTGTACCGTCCGGAGCTGCGCTGGCTGCTCTCAAAGCTCAGAAGGGTCAAAACATCAACAGAAGACGGAGGGAATCTATGAAAGGGATCATCCTTGCCGGAGGCGCCGGCACAAGACTTTATCCGCTGACAATGGTAACATCCAAGCAGCTGCTGCCGGTATACGACAAACCCATGATCTACTACCCCCTGAGCACTCTCATGCTGGCAGGGATCAGGGACATACTTATCATCAGCACCCCCGACGATACTCCGCGTTTTGAGAGCCTTCTCGGCGACGGCTCACAGTTCGGCATATCGCTGCAATACAAGGTGCAGCCCTCCCCCGACGGCCTTGCACAGGCCTTCATCCTGGGGGAGCAGTTCATCGGCGGCGAGGCCTGCGCGATGGTGCTGGGGGATAACATCTTCTACGGCAACGGCTTCGGGAAGATACTCCGGGCTGCGGTGGAGGATGCCGAAAAGAACCGGCGTGCGACGGTCTTCGGCTACTATGTCAACGACCCGGAGCGTTTCGGCGTGGTGGCCTTCGACGAGTGCGGCAAGGCTACCTCTATCGAGGAAAAGCCCGCAGTGCCCAAGTCGAACTACGCCGTGACAGGACTGTATTTCTATCCTGAGGGCGTGTCTGCGCGGGCGAATACCGTCCGGCCTTCGGCGCGGGGAGAGCTTGAGATCACCACCCTCAACGAGATGTATCTCGACGACGGCCTGCTGGACGTCCAGCTGCTGGGGCGGGGCTTTGCATGGCTCGACACCGGCACCATGGACAGCCTTGTGGAGGCTGCGGATTTCGTGCAGATGATCGCCAAGAGGCAGGGGATAACCATTTCCGCCCCGGAGGAGATCGCCTATATCAACAGCTGGATCAGCAAGGACAAGCTCTGCGAGGCCGCCGAGCGCTACGGAAAATCTCCCTACGGCGCACATCTCAAAGCCGTGGCGGAGGGCAAGGTAAAACACTGACAGAAACAGGTGAGGCGCATGAAAGTATTTGTAACAGGCGTTGCCGGACAGCTCGGCTTCGATGTGATGAACGAGCTCATAAAGCGCGGACATACTGCGGTCGGCAGCGATATCGCCGACAGCGTACCCTCTGGTTTTGAGTACATAAAACTGGACATTACCGACAAAGCGGCGGTGATGAAAACTATGGCCGACATCAAGCCCGACGCAGTCATCCACCCTGCGGGCTGGACAGCCGTTGACGCCGCCGAGGACGAGGAGAACCGGGCAAAGGTCTTTGCCGTCAACGCCGGCGGCACCCGCAATATCGCCGAGGCCTGCAAGGCCGTGGACTGCAAAATGATCTTCATTTCCACCGACTATGTTTTCGACGGTCAGGGCGAGCGCCCCTGGCAGCCCGACGACAAGAACTACGCCCCCCTGAGCGTTTACGGCAAGTCCAAGCTCGAGGGCGAGCTGGCGGTGGCGGAGACGATGGATAAGTATTTCATCGTGCGCATTGCCTGGGCCTTCGGAGTGAACGGCAAGAACTTCGTCAAGACCATGCTGAACGTCGGGAAGAAGTACCCTGAGGTCAGAGTCGTAAACGACCAGATCGGCACGCCGACTTATACCTTCGACCTGGCGCGGCTGCTGGTCGACATGATCTCCGCCGACAAGTACGGCTATTACCACGCCACCAACGAGGGCGGCTACATCAGCTGGTACGACTTTACCTGCGAGATATTCAGGCAGGCGGGCTACACCACCAGAGTCATACCCGTCTCCACTGCCGAATACGGCCTGAGCAAGGCAAAGCGCCCTTTCAACAGCAGGCTGGACAAGTCCAAATTATTGGACAACGGCTTCACCCCTCTGCCGGACTGGAAGGACGCTCTGGCAAGGTATTTAAAGCAGGCTGAGCTTTGAACATCGGCTCCGGGGACGGCATCGACCTATGGGACAAGACCGGCAGCGGACAGGCTTTTGTCAGCGACAAGCTCTCTATCAGCTGCCGCAGTGCCCTTGACTCCATACACTCCGGCGGATCCGGCGTGGGCTTGGATATCGTCTTCGCCGAGGGCAAGGCCTTTACCGACGGCGAGAACTACTGTTCCGGCAAGCTGACAGCCTGCGCATACTTCGGAAAAAAACAACGACCGCCTGCGGGAAACCTCGCAGGCGGTCTTTTTTTGCGTTGTCAGATATCCTCGACCTGAGGCATCAGGCTGTCGGGGTCGAGGTCGAATGTGGCTTTGGCAAGGGGGCCGGTCTCCTCGCCGGAATCCTCCAGCAGGTAGAGCTCCACCGTGACGTTGGTGCCGCCGTTGCTTGTAATCTTGAAGATGTTGGGCTTGGAGTAGTCGTTGTGGTCGGGCTCAACATCCACCATGCTGTTGAAGCGGATGCCGTTGAACCAGTATTCCAGAGTGTCAACGGTGATCTTGAAGTCCTCGGAGCAGCTCACCGCATAGACCTCGGTGCGCAGATCCTCGGTGGCAAAGAGGCTGTTGAGGATGAGCAGCCTACCGTCGTCCAAAGCGATGCGGCTCATCTTGCCGTTGAACATGGACACAGGCTCGCCCTTTTCCCAGGTCTTGCCGGCGTCGGTGGTGTAGTAGAGGTCATAGAATACGTTGCCTGCGCCGCCGCCGGAGTAAGGCAGAGCATAGGCCTTGCCGTCGCCCAGGGTGTTAGCCATGCCTGCGGCTTTGAGCTGGGAGAAGGTCACCTGCTCGGCGAAAGAATCGAAGATGTGAGTATCTTCAATGCCGTCGATCATGGGGACTTCCTCTGCCTCGGAGCTGTCATCTGCGGGAACAGCCTCGGACACGGTGTTGTCGGGCTGCATAGGCTCGTCGGTGCTGTCGGCAGGAGCGTCGGACACGTCAGGGGTGCTCTCGCCGGGAGCACTCTCAGCCGCCGCCGCAGAAGACGTATCAGCAGGGGAGATAGGCGCAGCAGAGTTCCCGGAGGAACCTGTGCTGCCGCAGGATGCAAGCATGAGTGCCGCAATAGCCGCGGCAACGGTGTATTTAAGTTTCATAATAATAGTGTCTCCTTTCGGGATTTACTGTTGTATCTATTGTACCACCGGAGCGGTTACGAATCAAGAGTAAAAAAATGACAGTTCGGTAATGCCAAAAAACGCTGGCGAGGAGGGGCCTTTGGGGCAGAGTGAACGCAGCGACGAAGGAGCGGAGAGAACGCCGCCCCAAAATCAGCGCCCCGACGAGCCGGG
>JAFXNC010000015.1 GCA_017529875.1 Ruminococcus sp.
GATGGCAGCACCTTCACCTTCAACGACGCAGAGCTCCCCGCAGAGACCACCGAGATCGTTCTGAGAAAGACCGATATCGCAGGCTCCGAGGAAGTTATCGGCGCTAAGATCAAGATCACCAACACCGAGACCCAGGAGACTATCGAGTGGGTTTCCGACGGCAGCGACAAGACCGTAACTCTTGCTGACGGCACCTACACCATGGAGGAGACCGCCGTTGACAACGAGAGCGGCAAGAACAGCAAGTCCTACAAGATCGTTCCGTCCACTATCACATTTACCGTAAGCGGCGGCACAGTCACCGACGTACAGGGCACATCCCGCGGCACAAGTGATGAGGACAGGACCAACGGCTACGTTTCCCGCGACGGCAACACCTTCACCTTCAACGATGCCGAGCTCACCACAGACATCACTCTGAGAAAGACCGACATCGCAGGCACTACCGAGGTACTGGGTGCGAAGATCATCATTACCAAGGACGGCACCGACGAGAAGTTCGAGTGGGAGTCCGACGGCAAGACCAGGACCTTCACCCTCTCCGACGGCAATTACACCATGAAGGAGACCGCCATAGACGACACCGCCAACGATGCCCTTTACAAGATCGTTGACTCCGAGATCAAGTTCACCGTAAACGACGGCAAGATCAAGAACGTTATCGGAACCTCCGACGGCAAGGGCGAGGGCGATACTGAAAACGGTTTTGTTTCTCAGGACGGCAGCACCTTCACCTTCAACGATGCGATCAGACTCACCGGTACCACCGATATCGTGCTGAGAAAGACCGACATCGCAGGCTCCACCGAAGTTATCGGCGCAGTCATCACCATCACCAACGATACCACCGGCGAGAGCATCACCTGGGTATCCGACGGCGAGGATAAGACCGTTACTCTCGAGAACGGCACTTACACCATGACCGAGACCGATATCGACAACACCAAGAACGACAAGTCCTACAAGATCATCCCGTCCACTATCACCTTCACCGTAAACGAGGGTACCGTAAGCAACGTACAGGGCACCTCCGACGGTCAGAGCCAGGACGACAAGGATCAGGGCTATGTTTCCAACGACGGCAATACCTTTACATTCAACGATGCTGAGCTGTTCACAGAGATCGAGCTCTCCAAGACCGATATCGCAGGCACCAACGAGGTGCTCGGCGCCAGGATCGTGATCACCAAGGAAGGCTCCAACGAGACCTGGGAGTGGATCTCCGACGGACAGACCAAGACATTCACCCTCTCCGACGGCACCTACACCATGAAGGAGACCGGCATCGACCAGACCGCCAACATCACCACCTACCGGATCATTGATTCCGAGGTAGTATTCAAGGTCAAGGGCGGTGACGTAAGAGTCATCTCCGGTACTTCCGACGGCAGGAGCCAGGCAGACCAGGCATACGGCTACGTATACAACGACGGCAGGACCTTCCGCTTCAACGATGCGGAGGATATCCCCAACATCACCTACATCGAGATCACCAAGACTGATATCGTGGGCGCTTCCGAGGTCATCGGTGCCAGGATCACCATTACCAACGACGTGACCGGCGATACCATCGAGTGGATCTCCGGCGACAGCGACAGGATAGTAGCTCTCGAAGACGGCAGCTACACCATGACCGAAGTATCCGTGGACAACGAGCTCAACACCCTGTCTTACAGGATAGTTCCTTCCACTGTCAACTTCACCGTTTCGGGCGGCACCGTTTCCAACGTCAGCGGCGTATCCGACGGCAGATCCTTCGAGGATAAGCAGAACGGTTTCGTGACCAACGACGGCAACAAGTTCAGATTCAACGACGCGGAGCTCCTTACCGAGATCGAGCTCTCCAAGACCGACATCGCAGGCACAACGGAGGTGCTCGGCGCCAGGATCGTGATCACCAAGGAAGGCTCCAACGAGACCTGGGAGTGGATCTCCGACGGCGAGACCAAGTACTTCAGCCTCTCCGACGGCAACTACACCATGAAGGAGACCGGCATCGACAACTCCCTCAACGAGCTCTCCTACAAGATCGTGAACCAGACCGTGACCTTCACCGTTAAGAACGGTATGGTCAGAAACGTAAGAGGCACCTCCGACGGTACGACACCCGGCATCGAGAACTACGGTTTCGTTACCAACGAGGGCAACGCCTTCAACTTCAACGACGCTGAGCTCACCACTGTGATCGAGCTTGCAAAGACCGATATCACAGGCAGCACCGAGGTCCTTGGCGCTCAGATCGAGATCACCAACACCCAGACCGGCGACACCCTTACATGGGTATCCGGCGATGAGGAAAGATTCTTCACACTCTCCGACGGCACCTACACCCTCAAGGAGACCGCTGTCGACAACGATCTCAACGAGCTTGACTACGCTATCGTAGAGCAGACTGTTGAGTTCGAGATCAAGGAAGGCAAGGTCATCAACATCACCGGTATCTCCGACGGCACCGGCGAACACGACGAGGTAGACGGTTTCGTTACCTTCGATGATGAGACAGACCACGATTACGCTAAGTTCACCTTCAACGACGCCGAGCTCAAGGAGATCGACGACAGCTCAGAAGAGAGCAGTGAAGGCGGCGACGAGAGCACCCTCGATTCCGGCAGCGACAGCTCCGATGAGAGCGGCGACGAGAGCACCGATGACAGCACTCCCGGCGACGAGAGCAGCGACGACAGCACCGACGAGAGCAGCTCAGACAGCACTCCCGGCGATGACAGCAGCGACGACAGCACCGACGAGAGCAGCTCAGACAGTACTCCCGGCGACAACAGCGGCGACGAAAGCACCGATGAGAGCGGAAACAGCTCCGGCGGTGACTCCGACAGCAACTCCGAGGGCGGCGATACCGGCCTTGACGAGAGCGGCCCCGATGACAGCTCACCCGGCTCCAAGGGCGGTTCTACTCCCGGCGGCAGCGGCAGCGGCGGTTCTTCACCCGATACCGGCGCAGGCGCAGCAGCAGGCACAGCGGCAGCTACGCTCGTGATCGTATGCGCAATGATCGTTATCGCAAAGCGCAAAAACAAATAACAGGTCCGTGAACCTGACAAAATGAAACCGAAGGCCGGTGCAGGGATGCACCGGTCTTTGTTTGTGAAAAGTGTCAAAAAACGGACAACGGACACAAGATATCGCGGTTTTTGGCCTCCGAAAACACTGTTTATGAGCCTTTTTGTGCATTTGCCCCGTAAAACACCGAAAACGTTTAAATATTAAGATTTTTGCAAAAATTAAATATTCCTTTGTTTAATTTGTACCAATACTGTAACTAAAAAGTAGGGATTCTGTTACAATTATGAATACCAAAAAGTGTGATCTCGCCCCTCGTTAGATAACCTTTTCGTAGATCCAAAAACTTCCAAAGGTTACAGAAAGGTTACAATTGCGATGATTTTATGTTGAGATTGCCTAATTGAAGTGAGGAGTATTTGTACATAACTCCATATTTTATTACACAGAGCAGAAAAAAACTCAAAAAAGCTTGAAATCTCAGGAGAAATATTGTATATTTCTATTAACGGAAACGTTTGAAATAACTGTTCATTTCAGCGCAGGGACGAACCTTAAACGTTTGAAATGACTGAAAGGCGGAAATATCATTGGTATCACTAAAGGACATTTCCGTTCGTTGCGGCGTTTCGGTTGCAACAGTGAGCAAGGCGCTCAACGGTCATAAAGATGTCAGCGAAGCGACCAGAGAAAGGCTCGTTCGCACAGCCAGAGAAATGGGATACTTCCCCAACGCTCAGGCGCGTGCACTCAAGACGAACAGAACGTACAACCTTGGCGTGATGTTCCTCGACGAGGCGGGCAGGGGACTTACTCATGAGTTCTTCGCAAAGGTGCTCAACAGTTTCAAAACTGAGGCAGAGCTCGCCGGCTACGATATCACATTCATCAGTAATAAGGATATCGGCGGGCGAAGGATGTCGACCTTTGAACACTGTAAGTACCGTAGTGTTGACGGGATCGTTATTGCATGCACCGATTTCACAACACCTGATGTCTTCGAGGTCATCAACGGCGACATCCCGGTCGTAACGATCGACCACATTTTTGACTGCCGTACAGCGGTCGTTTCCAATAACGAAAGCGGTATGGAAAAGCTCCTCAATTATGTAGCGGACTGCGGTCATAAGAAGATCGCTTACATTCAGGGTAAAAGATCGGCTGTAGCCGAGAAACGGCTCGCAGGCTTTTGGAAGGCCTGCACAGCAAGGGGTATAGAGATCAGACCTGAATGGCTGCTGACCGGAGATTACTGCAATCCGGATAATACATACCAGCTCACTAAAAAGCTGCTCAAAAGCAAAGAGATACCCACCTGTATCTTTATGCCGGACGATTATGCGGCTATCGGAGGTCTTAACGCCATCAAGGACTGCGGACTTTCGGTTCCGGATGACATCTCGGCGGTAGGGTACGACGGTATAGCTTACTCGCAGCTGTTGTCTCCCAGGCTGACAACCTATTCCCAGGATACTCCTAAGATAGGTGCAACGGCGGCGAAACAACTCATCTCGCTTATCGAGAACCCCAGATCGACCTTTACAGAGGTCATCACTGTTGACGGACAGTTCCTCGAAGGAGGATCCGTTAAGAAGCTCAACGGCATTAAGTAACGCGGACAACCGCGGAACAATAATAAAATGCATAATTTAAGGAGGAAATTTACTATGGCACAGTTAAAGAAGATCCTTGCAGGTACCTTCGCAGTTATGATGACAGCAGCTGTATTCGCAGGATGCGGCGACAGCAGCTCCAGCTCCAACGGCGGCGCAGCTACCAGCGGCGGCAGCGACGCAAGCACTGCTGACGGCGGCAACGGCGGCGGCAGCGATGTCGGCGACCTCAAGCTCACCAAGGACGCAAGGATCAAGCAGACTGCTCAGGGCAGCGATGCTTCCAAGAACGTTATCAAGATCTACACCTGGAACGACGAGTTCAAGAGCAGACTGCGTAACTTCTATCCCAGCTACGATAAGGAAGCTTCCAAGTTCAAGATCAATGATGAGGGCAAGGAAGAAGTAGGCGAGAAGGAGTACCTCAAGAACGGCAAGGAGATCAAATGGGTAACCACACCTTCCGACAACAACGCTTATCAGAACAAGCTCGATGATGACCTCAAGGCTCAGGCCGGTTCCGACGACAAGATCGATATGTTCCTCGTTGAGGCTGACTACGCTCTGAAGTATGTTAACGGACCTTATGTAATGCCCGTTAAGGAGATCGGCATCACTGATGACGATATCAAGGATCAGTACAAGTATACTCAGGAAGTTGTTACCGACGCTAACGGCGACCTCGAGGGTGTTACCTGGCAGGCTACTCCCGGTCTGTTCGCTTACAGACGCGACATCGCTAAGGAAGTTCTCGGCACCGACGATCCTACCGAGGTTCAGGCTCAGCTCTCTGACTGGGATAAGTTCAACGACGTAGCTGCTAAGATGAAGGAGAAAGGCTACTTCATGCTCTCCGGTTACGATGACAGCTACAGAACCTTCTCCAACAACGTTAAGAAGGCTTGGGTTAACAACAATTACGAGATCGTTGTTGACGACAACCTCATGAAGTGGGTTGACCAGACCAAGGAATACACCGATAAGGGCTACAACAACGGTACTTCTCTCTGGAATGACCAGTGGAAGGCTGACCAGGGCTCTTCCGGTAAGGTATTCGGCTTCTTCTACTCCACTTGGGGCATCAACTTCACCCTCGTTGAGCAGGCTGAGGATCATGCAGGCAAGAAGGACGGTCTGTACGGTAAGTATGCCGTTTGCGAAGGTCCTCAGGCTTATTACTGGGGCGGTACCTGGATCTGCGCAGCAGACGGTACTGACAACGTTGAGGAAGTTAAGGATATCATGAAGTACATGGCTTGCGACAAGGATACCCTCCTCAACATCACCAAGACCACTCAGGACTACACCAACAACCAGCCCGCTATGGAAGAGCTTGCTAAGAACTTCTCGTCTGAGTTCCTCGGCGGTCAGAACCACATCGCTCTGTTCGTTGCAGCTGCTCCCAAGATCGACTGCTCGAAGATGGGTCCGTATGATCAGGGTCTGAATGAGTCCTTCCAGGCTGCATTCAAGGATTACTTCACCGGCAATGTTAAATCCAAGGAAGAGGCTCTCGAGAACTTCTATACCAAGGCTATTGAGAAGTATTCTGAGCTCAAGAAGCCTGCTAACTGATCAGCTTAATCAGTAAGAACGCTTTAAAACTTAGTTAAGAGAATCGGGGCGGGTTCGACCCTCCCCGATTTTTCTCGATAATTTTGGAAAGGATATAGTCGTTCACAGCTATATAGAAGGTGATCAGATGCGCAGAAAATCTATCAGCTATGCTAAGTGGGGCTACATATTTACGGCGCCTTTCTTCATAGCATTCTTTGTGTTTAACCTCGTTCCTCTGGTTTCGACTATGTATAATTCCTTCTTTGAGAATTATCTTGTCCGCGGAACCACACAGATCGGTCCTAACTGGGTCGGCTTCGCAAACTATCAGGAGCTGTTCACTAAGGATCTCGGCAAATTCTTCGGCAACACCCTTATCCTTCAGATGCTGGGCTTCATTCCCCAGATATTCTTCTCACTTCTGTTCGCTTCATGGTTCACAGATCTGAGACTTAAACTGAAAACAGGCGCATATAAGATCATATTCTACCTGCCTAATGTTATCATGGCTGCTGCCATGGGTATGCTGTTCTTTACGCTCTTCTCTCAGAGCGGCCCTATCAACAGCGTATATCAGAGCATTACAGGCGCAGAATCTCCTTATATGTTCTTCGATCACATTTGGTCGCAGAGAGGTATCATCTCCCTGATCAACTTCCTGATGTGGTACGGAAATACAACCATTATGCTCATGGCTGCTATCAACGGTATCGACCCGTCACTCTATGAGTCCGCTCAGATCGACGGCGCGAACCCGACGCAGACCTTCTGGAAGATCACTATCCCGCTTATCAGACCTATCCTCGTTTACGTTCTTATCACCTCCCTTATCGGCGGTCTGCAGATGTTCGACGTTCCGCAGATCATCACCAACGGCGGTGAGTCCGTAAACAGGACCTCCATGACTATCGTTATGTATCTGAATAAGCATCTGTATTCCAAGAACTACGGTATGGCCGGTGCTCTTTCGGTTATCCTCTTTATCGTTGCCGGTGTTCTCAGTATGCTCATCTTTATGCTCAACAGAGAATCCGACGGCAAGAAGAAAAAGAAGAAGGGGGGTAAGAGATAATGGCAGCTCCTATTGATGCAGTCGGCGTTAAGTCGAATTCTCAGCAGTTGCTTGTAAGACGTATCGTTTGCTACGTTGTTTTAACATTCTTTGCTATTTTATCTTTGTTCCCCTTTATTATGCTGATCATTAATATGACCAAGCCGAGCGGAGATATTAACAAGGGCTTTTCACTTGTTCCCGGTTCCTTCTTCTGGAAGAACTTCAAGACAGTAGTGAATAACAAAGACTGGAAGATGCTCAGCTCCCTGAGAAATTCTCTGATCATTTCGGGTCTGACTGCTTTCCTCTCCACCTATTTCTCGGCTCTCACCGCTTACGCTATCCACGTTTACGACTTCAAGCTCAGAAAGCCTATGTTCACCTTCATCCTCATGATCATGATGGTGCCCACTCAGGTTTCTGCCCTCGGTTTCGTAAAGCTGATGCGTTCCTTTGGCCTGCTGGACAGCTTCATCCCTCTGATCGTTCCCGCTATCGCAGCTCCCGCTACCTTCTTCTTCATGAAGCAGTACATGGAGAGCTCGCTACCGCTGGACATCGTAGAGGCGGCCCGAATAGACGGCTCAGGCGAGTTCAGGACCTTCAACTCCCTGATCCTGCCCATTCTGAAGCCGGCTATCGCAGTTCAGGCGATCTTCACCTTCGTATCAAGCTGGAACAACTACTTCATTCCTGCCCTGCTCCTCAGTGACAAGGACAAGAGAACGCTTCCTATAGTTATCGCGCTTATCCGTAGCGCCGACTATGCTAAGTTTGATATGGGTGCCGTATACATGGCTATCGGTATTTCTATCATACCTGTTGCTATCGTATACCTCATTCTCTCCAAGTTCATTATCCGCGGTATCGCACTCGGTGCCGTTAAGGGCTAATGCTTCGGAGCAGCACAAGAATTACCGCGTCCCTCGGGGCGCGGTTTTTTTGTGCCTTGAATTTTATATTTGACATTGACCGAAAAGTATAGTATAATATATATAGACGTATTACACCCTGGGAGGTTCAATATATATGGCTAACAAAACTGAGATACTCATTGAAAATATCGAAAAGATCATCGTCGGCAAGAGAGATTCTATCGAGAAGGTGCTGGCAGCGCTGCTCTGCGGCGGTCATATCCTCATCGAGGATGTGCCCGGCGTCGGCAAGACGAGATTGGTCTCGGCACTCGCCAAGTCCGTGGAGGGGCGGTTCAACCGTATACAGCTCACCCCGGATATCATGCCCTCGGATATTGTGGGCTTCTCCATGATAAACCCCGACACCCGGGAGCTGGAGTACAAGCAGGGCGCCGCTATGTGCAACTTCATGCTGGCCGACGAGATCAACCGCGCCAGCCCCAAGTCCCAGTCCTCGCTGCTGGAGGTCATGGAGGAGCATCAGATCTCCCTTGACGGCAAGACCTTCGACCTGCCCTCGCCCTTTATGGTGCTTGCAACTCAGAACCCCGTTGAGACCTACGGCACCTATCACCTCCCCGAGGCGCAGATGGACAGATTTCTCATGAAGATATCCATGGGCTACCCCACTATGCAGGAGGAGCTGGAGATCATCGACCGCGCCGAGGACGGCCGGGAGCAGGTGGCCTCTATCGACGCAGTCATGACCATTAACGACGTCCTCGACATGATCGCCGAGGCCGGCAAGGTCAGGGCAGTCCCTGCTATAAAGCACTACATCATCGACCTGGTCAATGCAACAAGAAATTCAGACTACGTCAAGCTTGGCGTCTCCCCCCGAGGCAGCATAGCCCTGCTCAAAGCATCCAAGGCCTACGCCTACGTCAGGGGCAGAGACTACGTGGTCCCCGACGACATCAAGGATATCATGGTCAACGTCCTCGCTCACAGGCTCATGCTCTCTCCCAAGGGCAAGAGCGCCTTCGAGTCCAACGAGCAGGCTCTCGAACAGATCGCTCTGACTGTCAAGGCGCCTGCCGACGGCGGTAACTGATATGAAAAGTCTGTTCGGATATCTGTTCTGTATCGCCATAGCCGTGCTCATGGCGGTAATGATCGACGGAACAGGCGGCGTGCTCATCGCGGCGATACTGCTGCTGGCCCTGGGAATGTCGCTGTTTATCAGCGTATACCTGCGCAACAAGCTCACCCTGTCCATTGACTGCACCCACAAGCTCCTTGCCAAGGGGGATATCGTGGAGGTCAACGTCAAGGTGGAAAAGCACACCCGCTTTCCCTCCCCCATAATCGAGATCCGGCTGGAAAGCTCCCTGCAGCTCTCGCCGGTCAATGAGTGCGGAGTAAGGTTCTCGCTGCTGCCGAACCGTCAGGTGCAGACCGTCAAGATCCCCTTCCGGGCGGAGTATTCCGGTGCGTCCTTTATCAGGGTGGCGGCCTTTGAGATCGTGGATTTCCTCGGCGTTACCCGCAGGGTCATCGCCGTTGATCCAGAGACGAGCAACCTCGACCTCAAGATCATGCCCAACGTCCCCGACACCGGCACTCAGCTGGAGGTCATCAGGACGGCGACGGATAACCTGGGTTTCGACGACTCCGAGGACGAGACCTCCGAGACCGCCATGGGCTCCACCGGTATGCCCGGCTACGAGCACCGCGCCTACTCTCCCGGCGACCCCCTCAAAAAGATCAACTGGAAAATGTCCTCCAAGCGGGGCATATATATGGTAAGGCTCGACGAGAAACTCTCAGTCACGAGCCAGGTCTTCATCCTCGACTATCCCACCCCCAAGCCGCCCTTGCAGGTTTATCTCGAGGAGTACCGCAAGAAACCCGACGTTATCATAGAGGGCGCTCTTGCCATGCTCTCGATGCTGACGCAGCAGGGCCTGGAGAGCGATTTCTATTACTACCTGGAGGGTAAATGGCGCTCCATGGCTATCAAGACCCTCGGAGATGTCTATCTGCTGGCGGAAGAACTTGCGGGACTTGTGCCCTATGACGGGGTCGAGCGGATCCCCAAGGAGGCGCTGAGATCCGGCATAGCCGTCTGCTTTACTACGACGGACAACTCCGACCAGAAGGTCTCTGCCGAGCTGCTGAAATATCCCAACGTGACCTTCGTTATCGGCGAGAACACCATGTTCCACTCCGGCCTCGGCAATTTCTGGACAGTCTCTAAGGACTTCGAGTTCAAGCATTTGAATTAAGGTGTATCTATGGAACCTAAGAAGAAAGTGATCGATTTTATCAGCCGCAGCGCATTACCCATAGTGCTGGGCTGCATAATCGCGAATATGGTGGTGCAGTGCTATTACTTCGAGCAGACGCAGCTGTTCACGCTGCTGTTTGCCGTGGCTTCGGTAGCTCTTTTTGTGCTGTACGACGTTTTGAAAAAGCGCCGTCTGCTGGGCTCCCTGCTCTATGCCTCCATGATCGCCGGCATCGGCTTTCTGACCTCTAAGCTGGTCAAGGAGGGCTGGGAAGCCACCAGGGTCTTCTTCACCGACTGGTTCTATCTCAACCGCGATACCGCCGGTTTCAATATCTATTATTTCCTGGCGGTATACATTTTCGGAGGGTTCTTCCTCATCTCGATCATCTACTACTTTACGCAGATAAGGTTCAGAAGTCTCGGCCTCATGCTCTGTCTGCTGTTCCCGTTTGTTATCTACGCCAAGCGTGCCGATATCATGAGCAACTACGAGGTAACGCTGATAATCACCGTGTTCCTGGCCATAGTCGTACACAACCGCTTGCAGGAGAACAAGCAGCACAATGTCCTTGCGGTGCATGACCTGGCTTATGTGGTGACGGTGGCGCTGTTCGTGTCGGCGGCAGGCGCGGTGGCGATGCTGCTGCCCAAGCCCCAGGTGAGATCGGTGCTGGAAAGAGACTCCCACGCCTTTGACATCACACCGTTCAACAACAACTCCCAGGCCGCCTACTCCAAATACACACAGTCATCCTCCGCACGCTACGGCGCATCCTACACCGGTGAGATACTGTTCTACATGGAATCAGATTACAAGAGCGACGTGTACTATCTGAAACGCCAGTCCTTCGACAGCTTCTACGACGAGGAGTGGCATGGCGACCGCACCGGTGAAAAATACACCAACTACGACTATTACAGCCGTATAAACATCGACCGCCAGCAGTACTACAACAGCATCAAGGCCATTGCTGACACAGGCAGGTATCAGACCTACGGCCTGTCCTCAGAGCAGTTCACGCTGCCGGATATGGCGCAGTACAGTTTCAGGGTCTTCGATGACAAGTTCAAGGGCGTTTACGTTCCCACGCCCCTCGGAGTTATTGCCAAGACCTTCTCGGAGTCGCTGTCGGACAAGTATTATATGTACGGCGACGGCGAGATCGCGGTGAAGAACGTGGATCTGGACTACGATTATACGGTCTACTACTACCCCCAGACCCCTCAGTATGTGAATTTCGCGGAGCAGCTTGGCCTCTCCGGAGACGCTTACTATTCGATCCTCTGCATGGCAAGAGAGGACGGCATTTCTGAGGCCGATGACCTCATCGACCAGTACGAAATGGCTGTTGAAAACTACACCGGCGACATCGAGTACTCCCCGCGTATGGCGGAGCTGGCGCATCAGATCACGGACAAGTATTCCTCTGATTACGCCAAGGCCAAGGCGCTGGAGACCTACTTCGAGAACGGCGAGTTCACCTACGATGTGGACTACTACCCCGAGGACACCTCCATAGATTACTTCCTGTTCGAGGGCAAGACGGGCTCCTGTACCTCTTATGCCACCTCCATGGCAATGATGGCAAGGATCATCGGGCTGCCCGCAAGGTATGTGGAGGGCTTTGCCGCCTACGAGCGTATGGACGACGGCTCCATAGCCGTCCGGGACTCCAACGCCCACGCCTTCGTTGAGGTGTTCATCCCCGGCGCGGGCTGGATCGAGTTCGACCCGACTATCCCCGGCTATATGGCGGAGGGCACCGGCGGCGGCGGGATATCCATGTCCTCTATCACCGAGTATCTCGGCAGGGTGTTCGTGTTTATTGCAGTCCTGTTTTTTGTACTCATCGTCGTCATGCTCGACAGGATACTGGAGCTGGTATTCCGCGTCAGACTGCGCTTCACCAAGGGCGACAAGCGCATGATCAGCCTCTACGCCAGGGTGAAAAAGCTGCTGGAATTCTCCGGCGGCGACGACCTTGCATCCAGCACCGCGAATATGCTGACTGAGTACGCCGAGGAAAACAACAAGGCCGATATCAGGCCCATAGCGGAGCTGTTCGAGCGCACCTGCTTCGGCGGTATGCCCCTTGAGGACCAGCGGTTCGCGGAGGTCTACGCCCATTACAGGCACATCTACAAGTACCTGAGAAAGCGCCCCAAGCCCCCGAAGGCGGAGGTGGCGCAGGCGCAATAAAAATGTGTTATACTAAGGCGCTTTTGTCGGTATACTGACAAAAGTGCCTTTACTTATACCTTGTTGAGCGCCTGCTGAAAGAAGAAAGAATAACAATAAAGAATAAAGAATAAAAAAGGAGTCCGCTTTGCGGACGATTAAAAATCATCGCCAAAGGCGATACCTTTATTATTCTTTATTCTATATTCTTTCTTCTTTATTATTTATAAAGGTGTTCCGGGACGGGAAGGAGGGTCCATGACCTATTTCGATTCCTCCGTGCTGCGCAGCTCGGCGTTTTTAAAGTAGTGGGAGAGTATCTCCTCGGCGGTGCAGCCGCGCTCCGCCATGGACTGTGCGCCGTACTGGCTCATGCCCACAAGATGCCCCCGCCCCCGGCAGGTGAACAGGAACCCTTCCCCGTCCTCGCTGACCTCAAAGCATACCGAGGGCAGCCCCGCAGCCTCGGCAAACTGACTCCCCGAGACGTATACGCTGCCGCAGAGCTCCACCGTGGCGGCGCAGCCCTCCTCCGTCCGCTCCGTGATCTTTACCGTCAGGCTGTCCTCGCTGAGCTCCGTATCCGGGAAGGCCGCTTTGAGCTGGCTGTACAGCGCCTCCCGGCCTGCCCGCAGCTCGCTGACGGTGCGCTCGTTGTCGGCGTCCCAGCTGCTGTCGGCGCCGGTCAGGTAGGGGATGCGCTCGTTCCAGGCGGTCTGGGCGGACAGTGTCCTCCCAAACGATATAGCATGGAACGCCGCAATAATAGGCTCCCCCTCAAAGACCAGCACCCGGCTCATCCCGTACTCCGCCGCGGCTGAAAGCTTCTCCCGCACCTCGCTGAGCTCCCCGGAGTATAGGGAGCGGATCTGGCTCTCGGTGAAGTAGGCGTTGTAGAGGGTGCTGTCGTCGGAAAGGTCAGCCCCCCTCAGCGCCGGGGCAGGGGAGAGCTCCTCCTCCGCACGCCGCCGCAGGGCATAGGTGTGCGCCAGCACCGCCTGGGCTTTCAGCGCCTCGATGTCGAAATCCGCAGGCATCTGCGCCGCCACCGCCCCCATGATGTACTGCTTCATGGTCAGCTCAGTGGGCTCGGTGTCGCCGCCGAATAGCATCAGCACCGTCTCCTGCTGCGCGGCGGCGGGCCGGCTCTTGTGCCTGTCCGACAGCAGCGCGATAAATGGCAGCCCTATCAGAAACACCGTAAATATCACCATAAGCTGCAAATGGCCTTTCATTTCATCGTCCTCCCTTTGATGTATCTGGGTATATTATATCCGATGAAGCGCGTGAAGAATGTCAAAAGACAGTTTCAGTGTATGTGTATGCCGTTCAAACACAAGCGTATTTCACAAACGTACATACAAAATGCCTATAAAAATCTGCATAATGCATATTGACTAAACGTATACCTTTATTATATAATATACAGGTGAGAAATTTTGCGGCCTTAGCGCCGCTATTGAGGGAGTTTTGTGATAATGACAAAGGTAGTTAAGTTCGGCGGCAGCTCGCTGGCAAGCGCAGAACAGTTCAAGAAGGTCGCAGACATAATCCACGCTGAGGATTCAAGACGCTATGTAGTCCCCTCGGCACCCGGAAAGAGATTTTCCGCAGATACCAAGGTAACGGATATGCTCTATGCCTGCTATGACCTGGCGGCAAAGGGCAAGAATTTCGACGAGGCCTTCGATAAGATCAAGGAAAGATA
This sequence comes from Ruminococcus sp., assembly GCA_017529875.1. Lineage (GTDB taxonomy): Bacteria > Bacillota > Clostridia > Oscillospirales > Ruminococcaceae > FB2012. Next base: position 14,280 of record JAFXNC010000015.1, read on the forward strand.
TACCTCGATCATCGAGGAGCTGGGTCTCGACCTGGATATGACCGAGGAGTTCAGCATCGTTAAGGCCTGCTTCATCGGCAAGGCCGGCCGTGATTACGCCGCTTCAAGAGGCGAGTACCTCAACGGCATCGTGCTGGCGAATTACCTGAAATATGAGTTCATCGACGCGGCGGACGTCATCTACTTCAAGGACTCCGGCGAGTTCGATGCAGAGCGCACCAACAAGGCCATGAAGGAAAGGCTGGCCGGCATCGAAAGGGCAGTTATCCCCGGCTTCTACGGCTCCATGCCCAACGACACTATCAAGACCTTCTCCCGCGGCGGCTCGGATATCACCGGCTCGATCGTTGCGGCGGCAGTAGGCGCTGATATCTATGAGAACTGGACCGACGTTTCCGGCTTCCTGATCTCCGACCCCCGCATCGTCAAGGATCCTCTGCCTATCACCACTATCACCTATAAGGAGCTTCGTGAGCTTTCCTACATGGGCGCTACCGTCCTCCACGAGGACGCTATCTTCCCGGTGCGCAAGGCGGGCATCCCCATAAACATCAAGAATACCAACGCCCCCATGGATCAGGGCACCATGATCGTGGAGAGCACCTCGCAGAAGCCCCCCTTCACTATCACCGGCATTGCCGGAAAGAAGGGTTTCACCGTAGTCAACATCGAAAAGGACATGATGAACTCCGAGCTGGGCTTCGGCAGAAAGGTGCTTGAGGTCTTCGAGAAGAACGGCATCTCCTTCGAGCATATGCCCTCGGGTATCGACACCATGAGCATCGTCGTTCACCAGAGCGAGTTCGAGCCCAAGGAGCAGGAGATCCTTTCCGGTCTGCACCGCAACGTTCACCCCGATACTATCGACATCGAGACCGACCTGGCGCTCATCGCCATCGTGGGACGCGCCATGAAGTCCGCCCGCGGCACCGCCGGACGCATCTTCTCGGCACTGGCTCATGCTCATGTTAATGTCAAGATGATCGACCAGGGCTCCAGCGAGCTCAACATCATCGTAGGCGTAGCAGAGAGCGATTTCGAGGCCGCGATCAAGAGCATTTACGAGATATTCGTAGTACATCAGCTTTGATAAACCTTAGATAATAAAGACTAAAGAATAATTAAGGAGTCCGCTTTGCGGAATCATCGCCGGAGGCGATACCTTAATTATTCTTTTTTATTTATTCTATCTTCTTTATTCTTTTAGCGGCGGCGCGAACAATGTCTAATAACAAACCTACCCCTGCCGCCGCCGCGCATATCTGTCCTCTTGGCTGGACAGCAAACAACAACAGTCCCCAAAAGAGGACACCACCCGCAGTCGGTGTCCTCTGAGACGTGACTGTTTACTTGTCGAAGGACGGGTTGAATGCGTAGAAATTCTTTGAGTCCAGCATATCCTGCACCAGCCTCAGACCCTCGCCGAACCGCTGATAATGCACGACCTCCCGCTCCCGCAGGAACTTGATCGGGTCGCGGACGTCGGGGTCGTCGATGAGTCGCAGGAGATTGTCATAGGTGGTCCGAGCCTTCTGCTCCGCCGCCAGGTCTTCGTGCAGGTCGGTCAGCGGGTCGCCCTTGGACTGGAAATAGGCCGCCGTAAAAGGCACTCCCGAGGCCGCCTGGGGGTAGATGCCGGTGGTGTGATCCACGAAATAAGCGTCGAAGCCCGCCGCCTTGATCTCCTTGATGCTGAGGTTGCGGGTCAGCTGGTAGAGTATCGCCGAGATCATCTCCATGTGCGCCAGTTCCTCTGTTCCGATGTCCGAAAGTATCGCCTGTACCTCCCGGCAGGGCGCGGAATACCGCTGGTTCAGATACCGCATGGACGCCCCCAGCTCACCGTCGGGGCCGCCGAGCTGTGATATGATTACTTTCGCCAGCGTGGGGTTCGGGTTGGCTATCTTCACCGGGTACTGCAATTTCTTCTCATACTGCCACATCAGTCCTCGCCTCCTTCGTTAGCCTTGTATTCCCAGGGGAAAGGCTGCGTGACCCATTCCCATTTCCTTGTGCCTTCGGCGGCGCAGGCGGTCAGGGGGCCGTATTTCTTCTCGTATTCGGCTCTGGCTTTTTCGTACTCGTCTTTGTGCCTGCGGAAGTACGCCAGCCCGTCGGCGCAGGTGGGGTGGCTGTCAAGGTAGAGATTGGCCTCTGTGAGCGCAAAGGAGCAGGCCTGGAGCTTCTTCATGAGCTTGTGCTGTTCACTTGTCATGCTTCACAGCCTCCTCTCCGATAAAGGGTTTGTCAAGGCAGGGGAATACCGTGCCCCGCTCCAGCCCGGCCTCGTCGTCGTAGGTCTTCTGCCAGCGCTGGAAGGGCACATACGCCATAGCGTAGGGCATATCCTCCGGGAATGTGGTCTTTGGCATGGGGCAGCTGCCCGCCTCGGGCTTTACGTCGTCATCGGCGGCAAGCAGCGCTCCCAGCAGACCTGAGTTTATATTTTCCATAGTTTCCTCCTGTTCAAGATCTTGCAGAACGCCCTCTACCCGGCAAAAATCCGACATTTCCGGGCTTTGGCGGCCTGCATCGTTACAGCCGTAACACTATATACTATGTTAATATAGTGCAAACTGTGAAAAATGTATATAATGAAATTTAGTGTGAAAAAATCTTTGGAGGATTTAACGTTGACAAAATAAGGCGCAAAATGGTATAGTGTTAATATCTTAAAACGCATAACTGCGCTTTTTGAAAAATTGTAAGGAGTGACAAGTATGAAAATGATCAAGAAAATGCTCGCACTCTCCCTCTCCGCAGTAATGGCAGCCACCTGTCTTGCATCCTGCGGCGATAAGGGTTCGAGCAGCACAGCAGACGGCGCAAACAGCACAGCCGGCGGCACCGAGGGCGACAGCTCCAAGGTCATCACCATCGGCGGCAGCGGTCCTCTTACCGGCGGCGCAGCTCAGTACGGCGTAGGCGTTAAGAACGCTGTTGAGCTGGCAGTCAAGGACGTAAACGCATCCGGCGAGCTGGGCGACATCAAGCTCGAGGTAGTATTCGAGGACGATGAGGCTGACCCCGCTGACAAGGCTGTAAACGCTTACAACACCCTGAAGGACAAGGGCATGGACATCATGGTAGGTACTGTTACCACCGGCTCCTGCCTCGCTGTTATCGACCAGACCAAGGCTGACAACATCTTCCAGATCACACCCTCCGCTTCCGCTCAGGACGTTATCAGGAACGACAACTGCTTCCAGGTATGCTTCACCGACCCCAACCAGGGCATCGCATCCGCTGACTACATCGCTGACAACAACGTTGCCAAGAAGGTAGCTATCATCTATGACAGCTCCGACGCTTATTCCTCCGGTATCTACAACACCTTCAAGTCCGAGGCTAACACCAAGGGTCTTGAGGTAGTTTCCGAGGGCGCATTCACCAAGGATTCCAAGACCGACTTCTCGGCTCAGATCGCTGACGCCAAGAACAAGGGCGCTGAGCTGGTATTCCTGCCCATCTACTACACCGAGGCTTCTCTGATCCTCTCTCAGTGCAAGAGCGCTGACTATGCTCCCAAGTTCTTCGGCTGCGACGGTCTCGACGGTATCCTTGCTGTTGAGAACTTCGACAAGAGCCTTGCCGAGGGCGTAATGCTCCTGACTCCTTTCGCTGCCGACGCTGCTGACGATGCTACTCAGAAGTTCGTTACAGACTACAAGGCTGCTTACAACAACGAGACTCCCAACCAGTTCGCTGCTGACGCTTACGACTGCGTAAAGATCATCGCCAAGCTCATCAAGCAGGAGGGCATCACCGCTGATATGTCCGCATCCGATATGTGCGACAAGCTCAAGGCTGCTATCTCCAACGGCTTCAGCTTCGACGGTCTTACCGGTACCGGCATGACCTGGTCTGCTGAGGGTGCTGTTTCCAAGGCTCCTAAGGCAGTAGTTATCAAGGACGGTTCCTACGCCGCTCTCTAATATCTGAGCAAACCAAGGCCGACGGTGGTCATTCACCGTCGGCTCTTTTGTTATTTTGGCGAAAACAGAGCCTTGCAGAGCGCGTATTATAGGCAAATAATCAAAAGTTTGATTGTTCGCCGAAAATTCTTGCAATCCAGGCGCTTTTGTGCTATAATATACTATGTTTGATTAGAAAAGGCAGAGCTTAGCACCTCTGACCTCCTGCCTTCTAACCTCTAATTCCTTAAAGGGGGCTGTTTATATGGCTTTTCTGGACAATCTGATAAACGGTATCAGTCTGGGAAGCATCTATGCCGTTATAGCTCTGGGCTATACCCTTGTTTACGGCATTGCCAAGATGTTGAATTTCGCTCACGGCGACGTTATCATGGTCGGCGGATATGTGATCTTTACGGCTATGACCTCCATGAAGCTCAACGCCTATCTCTCGGTGCTGATCGCTATACTGGCCTGCACCGTGCTCGGTATCATTATCGAGAAGGTGGCCTACAAGCCGCTGCGTCAGGCAACCAGTCTTGCAGTGCTCATAACCGCTATCGGCGTCAGCTACTTCTTGCAGAATATGGCGCTGCTGATCTTCGGCGAGAAGCCGGTCACCTTCACCTCCGTCATTGATATCCCCAAGATCACCCTGTTTGACGGTCAGATCGTTATTAAGAGCGAGACCACCGCGGCTATCGTGGTGTCGGTGCTCATCGTTGTGGGGCTGTCGCTGTTCGTAAACAAGACCAAGAGCGGACGGGCCATGCTGGCTGTCTCCGAGGATAAGGACGCCGCTCAGCTCATGGGCATCAACGTCAACCGCACCATCTCCCTGACCTTCGCCATAGGCTCCGGTCTTGCTGCGATCGCGGGCGCACTGCTTTGTTCTACTTACCCGGTGCTCTCCAACACCACCGGCGCTATGCCCGGTATCAAGGCCTTCGTAGCGGCGGTATTCGGCGGTATCGGCTCTATCCCCGGCGCTATGATCGGCGGCCTGCTCATAGGCGTCATCGAGATACTGGGACGTGCCTACATCTCCCCGCAGCTTGCCGACGCGATAGTGTTCGCAGTACTGATAGTGGTGCTCATCGTAAAGCCCACCGGCATCCTCGGCAAGAAGGTCAACGAGAAAGTCTGATATTTGGCCTATAAACTCTACAAGGGAAGGAAAGATAAGCTGTGAAGCATAGAATAAAACCGGCGACGCGGAAAAGCTTCATAACCTACGCCATAATGATCGCCGCGTTCATCTTCGTTGAGATACTTGTCTCGACGGGGAACGCCAGCAATATGTTCCAGGGTCTGCTGGTGCCGTTCTGCGTGTACTCCATATCCGCCGCAGCCCTTAACCTCACGGTAGGCATACTCGGCGAGCTCAGCCTCGGACAGGCTGGCTTCATGTGCATAGGCGCTTACTCCAGCGCCATATTCTCCGTCTGCACCAAGGATACTATCACCCAGGCATGGATCAGGTTTCCCATAGCCATGCTCATCGGCGGCATCTTCGCTGCGCTGTTCGGCGTGCTCATAGGCATCCCGGTGCTCAGGCTCCGCGGTGACTACCTGGCGATAGTTACCCTCGCCTTCGGTGAGATAATCAAGAACGTCTTCGCCGCCCTCTATGTGGGCTACGACAGCAACGGACTGCATTTCTCCCTCACCAGTCAGGGCGACCTGAACCTCGCCCCCGACGGTAAGATGCTCATAAACGGCGCTCTGGGTATCTCCGGCACGCCGAAGGATTCCACATTCGTTATCGGCTTTATCGTGCTGATGATCTCCCTGGTAATACTCTACAACTTCACCAATTCCCGGACGGGCAGGGCAGTCATGTCGGTGCGCGACAACCGCATCGCCGCCGAGTCCATCGGCCTCAACATCACCAAGTACAAGCTCATAACCTTCGGCCTCACCGCGTTTCTGGGCGGCGTTGCGGGTGCGCTGTTCTCCCACAACCTGTCGGCGCTCCAGGCCTCCAAGTTCGACTATAACCTGTCCATACTCATCCTCGTATTCGTCGTACTGGGCGGTATCGGCAACATCCGCGGCAGCGTTATCGCGGCTATCGTGCTGACCTACATCCCCGAGGCCCTGAGAAAGGCGGGCAGCAACCTGACCAACTACCGTATGCTGATCTATTCCATCATACTCATCATCATGATGATCTTCACCTCCAATGCCAAGATCAGAGGTTTCTTCACTGCAAGCTTCATGAGGCTCAAGGGCATTGTCTTCAAGAACAAGTCAGCCGTAAAGGAGGGTGAATGATATGGCTCTCCTCGAGGTAAAAAAGCTGGGCATATCCTTCGGCGGTCTGAGAGCGGTGGATGACTTCTCCATGACTATCGAAAAGGGGGAGCTCTACGGCCTTATCGGACCCAACGGCGCCGGAAAGACTACTATATTCAATATGCTCACCGGCGTATACAAGCCCACCGACGGCTCTATCTGGCTGGACGGCAAGAACATCACCGGCAAGTCCACCACCGAGATCAACAAGTCCGGTATTGCCAGAACGTTTCAGAACATCAGGCTCTTTTCCAAGCTCAGCGTACTGGATAACGTGAAGGCCGGGCTCACCAACCGCTATACCTATTCCACCGCCACAGGCATATTCCGCCTGCCCAAGTTCTTCCGCACCGAGCGGGAAATGACCGAAAAGGCCATTGAGCTGCTCAAACCCTTCGAGCTGGACGGCGACGCCGACCTGCTGGCCTCCAACCTCCCCTACGGCAAGCAGCGCAAGCTGGAGATCGCAAGGGCGCTGGCAACAGGCCCCAAGCTCCTGCTGCTGGACGAGCCTGCCGCAGGCATGAACCCCAGGGAAACTGCCGGGCTCATGAATACGATACTCACGGTAAGAGACGACTTCGGCGTGACGGTGCTGCTCATCGAGCATGATATGAGCCTTGTTTCGGGCATCTGTGAGAAGCTTTCGGTGCTCAACTTCGGTCAGCTCCTCTGCGAGGGCAAGACCGGCGACGTTCTCCGGAATCCCGAAGTCATCAAGGCCTATTTGGGCGAGTAAGGGGGGCACGGATATGGCAATGCTTGAAATCAAAGACCTGCACGTCTACTACGGCATCATACAGGCCCTCAAAGGCATCTCCTTTGAGGTAAACGAGGGCGAGGTAATAGCCCTTATCGGTGCCAACGGCGCCGGCAAGACCACTACCCTCCACACCCTCACCGGCATACTCCCGGCGAAGACCGGCTCCATACTCTACAACGGCGTTGAGCTGACCAAAACTCCCGCCCACAAGATCGTAAAAATGGGCATCGCCCACGTCCCCGAGGGACGGCGCATCTTCCAGCAGCTCACAGTTCTGGACAACCTGAAACTGGGCGCCTTCACCCGCAAGGACAAAGAGGGCATCGCGGCAGATCTCGAAATGGTCTACAAGCGTTTCCCCCGTCTTGAAGAGCGCAAAACCCAGATCGCGGGCACCCTCTCCGGCGGCGAGCAGCAGATGCTTGCCATGGGCAGAGCGCTGATGTCCAAGCCGAAGATCATAGTTATGGACGAGCCCTCAATGGGTCTCTCCCCGATCTTCGTTTCCGAGATCTTCGACATCATCGAGTCTATCCGAAAGGACGGCCTGACGGTTCTTCTCGTTGAGCAGAACGCGAAAAAAGCCCTTGCCATTGCTGACAGGGCATACGTCCTGGAGACCGGAAGGATAACCCTCTCCGGCAAGGCCTCCGACCTCATCAACGACGAGAAGGTCAAGAAGGCGTACCTGGGCGATTAAACCGCATAAAACAAGGCACTTCTGTCATGGCGGCAGGAGTGCCTTTTTGCTCACATATAAGCCTTGAAGTCTATATCCGCAGTGAGACAGTGCTCAGTCAGGCCGAGAAACGCCTTCGTTGCCTCACTGTCGCCGCGAAGCTCTTTCAGCCTTTCCAGCCGGGTGAACCAAAGGGGTTTCAGACAGCGGTACAGCAGCAGTGCGGTATCTTTCTCTGTGTCGGAAAAGCGATAGTACTCCCGTGCGATCGCAAGTGCGTCGCAGATCGACCTGAGCTCAGTCTCGTGATCGCCGAGGAAGTTCTCCCGCATAAGATAGTTCAGGAAAACATCCTTCCCGCAGAGGTTGAAATCGCACACCCCCACGAAATTGCCGCTCTCATCCACAAGCAGATTCGTGCTGTTCAGGTCGGCCTGAAATACAGAGGCGGGGAGCTGTTTGTAGATCGGTTCGAGCCTGGTCCGGTTGTCAGTCCACAGGCGCCATATCCTTTGCACCTGACCGCTGAATTCGTCGGGGAGGGTATCGGCGTACTCCTTCCAACTCAGGGCGTTTTCAAGCACCTCGTCGGTCTTGTCGCTGGGACAGAACCTCTCGAACAGGCAGTAGGCTGAGGGGTATTCGGTGTAGTCGAAATGCTTTGCTGCGATCCTCGCCGTCATAGTCCATATGGCTTTTTTGCAGCTCTCGCTGAGGGGCTCGGTCTGCCCGCTGTCGCCGGAGCTTCTGTCCTCTAAGGGGCCGTACAGCGAGTATTCCTCTGCATATGCCGCGCATTTATGCCCCTTGTACTCCACCACAGGAAAGCCGCCTGTCCTGTCGCAGATTATCCCCGGGCAGTAGTAGCCCAGATCACGATACTCCTGCACGGTCCTCTGCCACATCCTTATTTTTTCAGGGAAGGTAAAGTCGTTATCCGCAAGCTTGATGACCCGCCTGCACCCCGATTCGGTCAGGGCAATTATCGTCTCCCGGAAATCGCTGTCGCCTCTGCCGGTGTCTATCAGCTGACAGGAGCTCAGAGCCTCGTCAAAGAACAGACGAAAAATGCCCTCTGTTTCCGGTGCGGAAGTGTTATTATTATTCATTACATCGCCTCGCATTTCCGATGAACAATATCAGCGGCGGCGTATAAAAGCAACCGCTCCTATATCGCCGCCGCATACCGCGCTGTTTATCCGCCGACTATCTCCATATAGCCCTTGATGATCTTCACACAGGTGGCGAAGTCCTGCCGCCCGGTGTCAAGGCAGAGATTGTAGTTCATGGCGCTGCACCAGTCCCGCCCGGTGTAGTGCCGGTAGTAGTCGCTCCTGACCTTGTCGGTCTTCTCGATGAGCTTGTCTGCGTCCTTCTCGGATACGCCGTAGGCCTCGATCACGTTCTTCACAGCCGTCTTGCGGTCGCAGTAGATGAACAGCCTCAGCACGTCCTCTCTGTCCGCAAGAATGAAGTCCGCGCACCTTCCCACGATGACCGCAGGCTCTTTGTCAGCCAGCTCCTTGATGATCTTCGCCTGGAAGTTGAACAGGTTCCGGTCGGAGGTGAACTCCTTGCTGGAGGGGTCGATAACGCCCCCCTTGTAAACGCCGCCCCGCTTGATGAAAGAGGTCTTGAGCTTCTCGTCCACTCTGCCGAAAAAGGCCTCGTTGATTCCGCTATCCTCGCTGGCGAGACGTATCAGGTCCTTGTCATAGTACTTGTATCCCAGCTTCTCGGAAAGCATCCTGCCGATAGTCCTTCCGCCGCTGCCCATGCCTCTTGCTATTGTGATCGTCTTTATCATGATCGCACCGCCTTTCTGTTTATTTGTGCCATGCTTCGTTCATGAATCCAACTCTTGCCGTGAGCCACTGCGCCAGCTGGTCAGCCGCGTCCTTCTGCGTGCGGCAGGCCTTGATGCCGGAGCTCCACTCGTTGCTTGCGTCGTTGAAGTTTATGTTGTTCCACCTGTCATAGTTGAGGGTGAAGGCCTCCTCGTACTGCTCGGCATCGCTCTCCACCATGTCTATCGTCCGGGAGAACACGCCGTCGTCGTAGGCGGCAGACCACTTCTCCTTGATGATATCCTGGAACCACGGTTCGTACATCAGCACCGCCAGCCAGGGGTTCACCGACTTGTAGGAGTCGTTCACGTCCCATATGGCGTTGGCTGCATAGAAACCCTCCCCGGAGGTCACGCGGTTTTTGAGACCCATAGCCGAGTCGAAATCCCATGGCGCCTCGAAGGTGAGTTTCCTGTCTCCCCCCTCGCCGAAATCCGCGTCCATGAAAAAGCTGGTGAGGTAGATATCTGCGTCGCAGGTGAGCTCCGCCAGGATATACGCATCAGCCAGGGAATCCACGTTCACGCAGGCTCTCACCGCCTCCTCCGGGGTGAGCTTGTCAGTCTCGGAGATCTCGGTAAAGCTCTCGTTGAAGGCGTAGGCCTTGTCGTTGTAGGCCGCCTCATACATAACGGTGTAGGCGTTGTTCACAAAGGAGGATATAAAATCTCTCTGTGCCTCGGAGTTGATGTCGCTTTTGATGGTGAAACCCACAAGGGTCTTGTTGGGGTATCTCTTGTCCTTCACCGGGTAGTATTCACCGCTGCCGCCGCTGCCGTCGTAGGGCTTAAGGGGAGCGTTGGAGTCGTAGGTACACAGGAACTGGTGCAGCTTGTCCTCGTTGACGTAGTAGCCGTCGTATTCGAGGAAGTAGCCTATATCCGTGCCGGTGTAGCCCTCGTCGGGCTTGGTCACGCTGACGCGGTCACTGTTGACCTGCTGCTGCTCGGTGAGCAGATACACGCCCCAGTACTTGTCGTTGATGACCACCTCCACCAGCTGTGAATCCGCCGCATAGAGGCCGTCTTGCTCGGTGAGCTCCCGGGCGGTCTGCAAAGCCGCCTTGTTCCGGAGCATCGAGATGTCCTTGTACTCCGCCAGCAGCACCCAGTTTTTCAGCTCGGCACCGCTGTTGAGCCCCAGCATGGACTGCTTTTTCTCGAACTTTATGCGCAAAGGTTTCTTGGGGTAGGAGGTAGTCCAGTTGCCCCGCACCTTCACCTGCGCCGCCGCGCCCTCCAATAAAGCTGAGCCGCCGCTGTTCTTAACGTTCACGGTGCAGTCCTCATAGTAGGGCTCCACGGGGATCTTGTAGCCGGGGGTCCAGGAGGCGATAGACTTTGAAACGTGCTTGGTCACTGGCTTGTTGACGAAGTCCATGACCCCGTCCTCATTGCTGACTGTGTTTATCTCGATGACCGGCAGCACTCCCGAAACCTCGGCGGAGCGGGGCTTTGATGTGCTGCTTTCGGCGGCAGAGCCGGTTTTATCGGCATTTGAGCCCGCCGCATCCGGGCTCTCTGACCCGGAGGTGCCGCTGTCGCTGCCGGAGCAGCCTGCCAGCATCACGCAGCAAAGGGTGCAGGCCAGTATTCTTTTCAGGTATCTCATAACTACGACCTCACAGCTCAGAGTTCAATATGCAGCCAGTACAGCCCTGTGGGCAGGATGTCCACCACCGCATAGGAAGGCGGCAGGAAATCCTTGGGCTGTGAGGCGCTGCCGGGATTGAGCAGATGTACTCCGCTCATGTACTTGTGGTAGCGGCAGTGGGTATGTCCGAACAGTATCAGGGTGGCGCGTTCCTCACGTCCCCGCTTGTAGACCATATCCACCGTATCCCGGACGTTGTAATGGTGCCCGTGGGTCATGAATATCCTGATGCCGCCAAGCTCCAGCGTCATATGCTGCGGCGCTGTGCCGTGGTCGCAGTTGCCGGAAACGCAGTATATGTTCTTCTCGGGGTAGAAGGGCCGCAGGTGTTCCACTTCCTCGGTGCCGTCCCCCAGGAACAGGAAATTGTCGCTGACGTCCTTGTTTTGCTTGAATATTTTATCAGCAGCCGCAAAGCTGTTGTGTGTGTCGGAAAAAATGACGATCCTCATTTTATGGCCTCCTTGGCAGGTCGTAAATCTCGGGACAGGGTCCTGACGCCTCAGCTCAAAAGCATATACATCACGGCACTGTGAGTATTATAACATATTTTTTGTAGATTTTCAATAATATTTTGAAATATTTACAAAGATTTTTTCCTGAATATTGCTCAATTGATGAACAAAGATCCAAAACGTAAAATACCCGGTATAAATTTATAAATAATACTTGAAAATCTGCCGCAGCTGTGATATAATAGATTAGCTATAATACACGGACTGTGTCCGGCGCCGAAGGGAGGGTGTAAGGATATGAAAAAATATGCTATTTACAGGTCTGAGACCGGATACTACTACTATGAATATCACGACACTCTCGAGTCGCTGAAGGACACTCCCTTCTACGGCATCGTCACCGAGGACAAGCTGCCTGTGGTCTTCGACGGGCAGGGAGGTTACTACCACTTCACCGAGGGCGACTATATGTTTGACCGCCTGGTGGAGTGCGAGGGCTGCCCCCTGACGCTGGAGCAGATGTTCTTCAAGAACGACGACAAATTCAAGCTGGGCTGGATGTCCCCGGACGGCGACACCTACTCCTGCGATTACACCAGCCACACCAAGTGCGCCACCATGCTGGCGGAGAAGTTCTTCCCCAAGGCTCTGCTGCCGGAGAGGGCTCTGGGCAAGGCGGGCTGGCTCAAAATAATCGACTCCTGGGACGGCACACAGCGGGAGCACGGACAGTTCGTCTACTCGCTGACCGGCAAGATCACCAAGCGCCAAGCCGACAGGCTCTTTGATCTCGGCCTCTACAACAACGAGGAGGTCAGGAGAATGATCGCCGACTGCGAGGACGTGTGGTAACAGATCCCAAAAATGCATTGGATATTGTTTGTACGGGATAACTAATTGAGCTCAATTTATTTGTATACTATTGCTATTGTAATCCGGGTCATTCTATGGTATAATGATATAAACCCAAAGTAAAGGAGTGTCAGCTTATGGAAACAAGAGTTGCTGTGATAGCAATAATCGTGGAAAACGAGGCCGCCGTGGAGACCGTAAATGCAATACTGCATGAGTACAAGAACTGCATCATCGGGCGTATGGGCATACCCTACCGCGCCAAGGGCATCAACGTCATCAGTATCGCCGTTGACGCATCTCAGGACGATATCAATTCAATGGCGGGGAAGATCGGTAAGCTGGAGGGCGTTTCCGCCAAAACTGTTTACTCCGCAGTCTGAAAATAAATGTTACCTGACGCCGAAAACCTGGTTTGAGGCGAAAGCAAGACAAGCAAACAAGTTATCTTACAGCCGGGCTCTTGCTTTACCAGCAGGAGCCGGCTTTTTTATGGGAGGTCTTAATATGAGCCTTAATTCGACACCTTCATCCGAGCGGGTGCATATCGGATTTTTCGGCAGGAGGAATGCCGGAAAATCCAGCCTTGTGAACGCCGTGACCAATCAGGAGCTGGCGGTAGTTTCGGATACTCCGGGCACCACCACCGACCCTGTTACCAAGGCCATGGAGCTGCTGCCTCTGGGGCCCGTTGTGATAATAGATACCCCGGGCTTCGACGACGAGGGCGCTCTCGGCGAGCTGAGGGTGAAGAAGACCTCTCAGGTGCTCAACCGGGTGGATATCGCGGTGCTGGTCACCGACATCACCAAGCCTCTCGGGGAGTGCGAGCGGCAGCTTATCGGGCTGTTTGAGCAGAAGAAGATCCCCCACATCATCGCCGGCAACAAGTGCGACCTTGCTGACGCCGCTCCCGACGGAGAGCGGTTCCCGGTGAGCGCTATGCACAACACCAACGTCCATGCCCTGCGGGAGAAGATCGCCACTCTTGTGGAGGCAAAGGATCAGACCCTGAAGATCGTGGGGGACGTGATAAAGCCGGGAGAGCTGGCTGTACTGGTGGTGCCTATCGACAAGGCCGCCCCCAAGGGCAGGCTGATACTCCCGCAGCAGATGGTGATACGGGATATCCTCGAGGCGGGAGCCTGTGCGGCGGTAGTCCGGGAGACTGAGCTGGTGCAGACCCTTGAAGGCCTCGTCAGCAAGCCCTCTGTGGTCATCACCGACAGTCAGGTGTTCGGCTTCGTGAGCAAGAACCTCCCGGAGGATATCCGGCTGACTTCTTTCTCGATACTCATGGCGAAGTACAAGGGTTTCCTGGAGACCTCAGTCAAAGGCGCGGCGGCGATCAAAAATCTCAAGGACGGCGACACCGTGCTGATCTCCGAGGGCTGTACCCACCACAGGCAGTGCGGCGATATCGGCAGCGTCAAGCTCCCGGCGCTGCTGAAAAAGACCACCGGCAAGGAGCTGAACATAGAGCTGTCCTCCGGCAGGGAATTCCCGGAGGAGCTGGACAGATACGCCCTGGTCATCCACTGCGGAGCCTGTATGCTCACCGAGCGGGAGATGCTATACCGCATGAGGACGGCTGTGGACAGCGGCGTACCCTTTACCAACTACGGCGTGGCACTGGCATACATGAACGGCATACTCAGGCGGAGCTTAGAGGTGTTCCCGGAGGTGCTGGGGCTATTGGACTGAAATAAGCAGGTGAACATTTTGAGCAAACAAGTCAGATCACTAATAGACAAGCTTGACCGTGACAAGACCCTCTCCAAGGCTGAGTGGGTGACTGTCTTCGACAACTGGGACGAGGACGACAGGGCATATGCCGCAGGGCTTGCCCGGGAGATAAGCCAAAGCGTCTTCGGCAACAAGATATACATTCGCGGTATCGTGGAATTTTCAAACGTCTGCAAGAACGACTGCCTTTACTGCGGCATACGGCGCTCCAACACCAATGCCCAGAGATACAGGCTCACGGATGAGGAGATACTGCACTGCTGCGACGAGGGGTATGAGTACGGATTTCGGACATTCGTGCTGCAAAGCGGCGAGGACTACGCCGTCTACACCCCGGAGCGCATGGCGGGCATAGTCCGCAGCATAAAGGCCGCCCACCCCGACTGCGCCGTGACCCTCTCATTGGGAGAGCTGGAGCGGGATGCACTTGCTTTACTTCGGGAGGCGGGTGCGGACAGGTATCTGCTGCGCCATGAGACCGCCGACAAAGAGCATTATCAGAAGCTCCACCCCGCCGGGATGTCCTTCGAGCACAGGATGAACTGCCTGCACGACCTGAAAGACTTAGGCTATCAGACCGGTGCCGGCATAATGGTGGGCTCGCCGTATCAGACCGGCGAATGTCTCGCGGAGGATATGCTGTTCTTCGCGGAGTTCCGGCCTGAGATGATAGGCATAGGCCCGTTCCTGCCCCACAAGGATACGCCCTTCCGGGATATGCCCAAGGGCTCCTGCGAGCTGACGCTGCTGCTGCTGAGCCTGTGCAGGATAATGCTCCCCGACCTGCTGCTGCCCGCAACTACGGCTCTCGGAACTATCAGACCCGATGGCAGAGAACAGGGCGTGCTCCACGGTGCCAACGTCATAATGCCCAACCTCTCACCCTCGGCGGTGAGGAAGAAATACCTGCTCTACGACAACAAGATATGCACCGAGGACTCCACAGGCGAATGTCGTTTCTGCTTGCAGAACCGCATGAAGTCCATAGGCTACGAAATAGAGATCACAAGAGGTGACCACAGATGATAAAGCTCGCTATCTACGGCAAGGGCGGCATAGGCAAGTCCACCGTATCCTGCAACGTCAGCTCGGCGCTGGCGGCAAAGGGCCTCACCGTCATGCAGATCGGCTGCGACCCCAAGGCTGACTCAACTGCGCTGCTCCACGGCGGGGAGCGCATACCCACAGTCCTCGACCTCATAAGGCAGAAGGGCAGACAGCTCTCCCTTGACGACGTGGTGTACAAAAGCAGCGGGGGAGTGCTCTGCGTGGAGGCAGGAGGCCCCATACCCGGCCTGGGCTGCGCAGGGAGGGGCATCATAAACGCCCTTGAAAACCTGGAAAAGCTGGGCGCCTACGACGTATTCAAGCCCGACGTGATAATCTACGACGTGCTGGGCGACGTGGTATGCGGGGGATTTTCAATGCCCATGCGCAGAGGGTATGCTGACAAGGTCTTCGTGGTGGCGTCGGGTGAGAAAATGGCCCGCTACGCCGCCGCCAACATCTGCATGGCGGTGGAGAACTTCCGCAGCAGGGGATATTCCTCCCTTGGGGGGATCATCTTGAATCGCCGAAACGTGGAGAACGAGGACGAGTCCGTGGCGGAGCTGGCACATGATTTCAACACAGAGATCGTGGGCGCCATAGACCGCAGCATCGAGATATCCAACGCCGATGACGCGGGGGAGGCCATAGTGGTGACAAAGCCCGGCAGCGTCCCCGCGAAGCAGTTCGCAGCCGCCGCAGAGCGGATGATCGAGATATGCAAAGGAGCCGCAGATGATAAAAGCACTTGAACACCGCAGCTTTGAAAAAGCCCCCTGCATCCTGCTGAAGGACGCTGACAGAAAGCAGCTGTTCGAGGCGGGGCTCGAATACAACGCCCCCGCAAGAGGCGTGTGGAACATCGTCCACACGGGGCTGCTTGTGCCGGAGGGGCATCAGGTCTATGTCTGCGCACAGGGCTGTCTGCGGGGCGTGGTGCTCACCGTGGCGGAGACCGACCAGATGGACCGCCTCAGCTGGGTGTCGCTGTCGGAGGAGGATATGTTCGACGGCACCCTCGAAAGCGACGTAGTTGACGGCGTTGCCGAGGTCATAGAAAAGCTCCCGGAGAGACCCCGGTGCATACTGATCTTCCTGAGCTGTATGCACCTGTTTGCCGGGGCCGACTATGAGGTGATCCTCGACGAGCTGCGCACACAGTTTAAGGATATCGACTTCATAGACTGCTACATGACCCCCACCATGCGGGAGACCTTTTCCCCCACGGTATGGCTCACCAAGCGTATGTGTGCGCTGATAAAGCCGCTGCCGCTGAACGAGCGCTCCGTGGGCATCATCGGCTGCGACAGAGCCACCGACGAGGATTCCGAGCTTGTGCGGATCATACGC
>JAFXNC010000061.1 GCA_017529875.1 Ruminococcus sp.
ATTACCAACGTCATCAAAGATGACGTCAATTCTCCTTGATGTTGCGTAAAGCGAAGTGAACTTCGCTTGCAAGCCTGCGTC
This sequence comes from Ruminococcus sp., assembly GCA_017529875.1. Taxonomy (GTDB): domain Bacteria; phylum Bacillota; class Clostridia; order Oscillospirales; family Ruminococcaceae; genus FB2012. The sequence continues at coordinate 82 of JAFXNC010000061.1, forward strand.
GAATTTAGGCAATCTGACGAAAATCTGTGCCTCAACGCCAGTTGAGGTTGCGCATACTGACGCACAGGGATTGTGCGGTATTGCCTTAAAAAGAAAAAGTGATCCCGGACGCCAGGAACGGAGACTGTAAGGTCTGCTCCTTACCGATGAAATAAGAGCATGGCGGGAGCTGTGCTCTTTTCATTTGGCATAATAACAGAAATTGACTTTTCCCCCCGGTTCTGATATAATAGATGAATAGTCAGGCGTTTACCGGCAGCTCTTACTGCTGCCGGCTCAGAACCAACGGGGCTGCCCCGGAAAAAGGAGAAATGATCTATGCGCTGTGATCTGCTGTTCGACCTCGATCAGACCCTGCTTGATTTCCACGCCTCTGAGAGGCTTGCACTGAAAGCTGTTATGGAGGCCGCAGATCTGACCTTTTCCGAGGAACGGTATGCCTTCTTCAAAAAGGCCAACAAGGCTCTGTGGCTGGATTTCGAGAAAGGGCTCATCTCAAAGCCCGGGCTGTTTAAGGAAAGGTTCAGGCGGCTGTTTGAGAAATGCGGCTGCTACACAGACGGTATCGACCTTATGCAGATAAACAGCGATTTCATAGACATTATGTCCCGAAACGGCGTGCTTATGGAGGGGGTGCCGGAGTTTCTCCAAAAGCTCGAGACCGGTCTTCCCGACGCAAGGCTGTACATAGTCACCAACGGCGCTGAGCGGAATGCCATGGGCAGGATAAACTCTACGGGGCTTTCGGAGCATCTTGACGGGGTGTTCGTAAGCGAGACTATTGGTACAGCCAAGCCCGCCCGTGAGTATTTCGAGCAGGTGATAAAAGCCATTGGCGACCCCCGGGAATGCTGTATCGTCATCGGGGATTCCCTCACCTCGGATATGCTGGGAGCTCAGAATGCCGGCCTTACCAGCTGCTGGTTCATGCCGCAGGGCGACATCCCCGAAGAAGTGAAAAAGTATGATATCGACCGCACGGCATCCTCCTTCGGCGAGCTCTATGAAGTGCTCAAGGAGTTCTATGACAAACTGAGCGCCGGAGAAAGGGATCTCACATGAGCAAGAAGGCAAAAAAGATCATCAGGATCACCGCCCTGAGCCTTGCAGGTCTGCTGCTGGTGACTTTGATCACGGCGTGGATCATCCTCCGCGGCAGGATCAAAACAATGCTCAGCATCAGGAACGTGGGAGACGACCTCTATACCATGGATTATCAGCAGAACTATCACCTTGACGACGCACTGGCTGCCGGTATCAGGAACGAAGACGACCTGCTGAAATTCGTCTGCGACGATCTGTTCTTCGGGTATCAGATCGAGGGTAACTTTTCAAAGTACGGCTGCGCCGCATTCTGTACGCCGGCGCCCGGCGGGAAAAAGCTTATGGGGCGCAACTTCGATCTGTTCGGTTCGGACACCGTCTGCGTGTATACCCACCCCAAGGACGGCTACGCTGCCGTATCCACGGTCTCGACGGATATGGTATCGGTGGGCGAAAAGAGCGAAAATACCACCACCAGCTTTTTGGGGAGGGCGGCGCTGCTGGCGGCTCCCTACATGAGTCTCGACGGCATGAACGAGAAGGGTCTGGCGGTCTCTCTGCTGGACACTGACCGAAACTCCGAAACGCATCTGAACACCGAGGCACCGGAGCTCATAGTCACTATGGCGATACGCCTGATGCTTGACCGCGCCGCCACGGTGGATGAGGCGATAGATCTGCTGAGGCAGTACGATATCCACACTGCCCACGGCTGGACGCAGCATATCTTTATCGCCGACGCCGCCGGTAACACTGCTGTGGCGGAGTGGCACAACAATGAAATGACGGTGGTAAGATACCCGGTATGCACCAATTTCAGGATGACCGAGCTCTCCGCCGAGGGGGATTATTCGGGTATGTGCGAGCGGTTCGATCTTCTTGACAAAGCCCTGAAGGATAAGCCCGAGAACACGGCCGAAGAAGCGATGAAGCTGCTGGAGGCCGCCAAGCAGGAGCCGCTGTACTCCGCGGACAACGTATATACGGAATGGTCGGTGGTGTTTGACCTGACGGATTTTACCCTTGATTATGCGGTCAACAGGGACTACGGCAAGGTGTATCATCTGGATCCGAGGGATTTTTGAGAGCCCCGGATCGCAGGATCATATTTTTCCCCCTCGATTGACTTGAAGCATGATCTGTGGTATAATTACAGAAAACACAGCTTTTCAAAGCTGGGCGAAAAGTACGCTGAACACGCAGCCGAGGAAAGAGGCTATGTTGACAAGTGCATAGACCGCATCCTTGATCTCGGCGGCGAGGTGAAGAACGGCGCGAAGAAGGACGGTTCTATTGTTTCTCCCGTAAGATGCAAGTGGGAGCCGGCTGAAAAGTAAAGGCAACACCGCACAACCATTGTGCGTCAGACGCGCAGTCAGATTTTTCGTCAGATTGCCTAAATTCGACGCCGCCTTGCTGGCGCAAGGCAAGGAGAATTTGGGTAATATGACGGAAAATATGCAAGCGGATGATGTACA
>JAFXNC010000016.1 GCA_017529875.1 Ruminococcus sp.
AAAAGTGTGCCTGCATAAAACAGCCCTGCCCCTCACAGCTGTGGGGCAGGGCGCATATTATGTATTATGTGCGGTGGCTCAGAGCTCGACGTGGCTGCACATTATGCCGCGCTGAGTGATGTCAACAAATGCGTAGCAGGGGCGCTGACCGTCCCGTGGGAGGGCGGCGCTGCCGGGGTTGAGCAGGTGTACGCCGTCAAAGTACTCATAGAACCGGGTGTGGGTATGGGCAAACAGCGCGATCCGGGCGTCACATTCCTTGGCCTTGTAGAATACCCGCTCCACCGTGTATTTTACGCCCCAGTTGTGCCCGTGGGTGTAGAAGACCTTGGTGCCCTCCGCGTCGAACACCCCGAAATCCGGGCTGGTGGAGGTGTAGTCGCAGTTGCCGCCTACTGACAGTATAGTCTTGTCCGGGTAAGCCAGGCGCATTCGCTCGATGTCCTGCTCGCCGTCGCCGAGGAAAATGAATACCGGAGCGTCTTCGTTGCGCGTAAAGACCTCTTTCACGGCTCTCTTGTCCCCGTGAGTATCGGCAAAGACTATAAGACGCATTGTATCCCACCCCCCGAACACAGTATCCCACTGTACAGTAATAATATATTTTATTATAACATAAGATAAAAATATATGCAATAGCTTAAAGGAGAATTTTTTATGAGCAAATTTGAACGACCCGACCCCTCGGCGGCATCGGCGCTGTTAAAGCTCGTATCTGCGAAGCTCGGCACCGATCCGCAGAGCTTGGAGCAGCAGCTGAAAAACGGCGGCGCGGCGCAGCTGGCCAAGTCTCTGCCGCCGGATCAGGCCGGAAAGCTGCGGGAGGCGCTTTCCGACCCCGCCTCGACCCGGAAGATACTCCAAAGCCCCCAGGCGCGGGCTGTCATGGATAAGCTGAGGAAAAAATAACGGAGGGCTCCTATGGACGATCTTATGGAAAAGCTCCAGAGCGTGCTCAACGACAAGGAGAGTATGCAGCAGCTCTCCGAGCTGGCGGAGATGCTCACCGGGGGCAAGTCTGCCGACAGCCCGCCGCCTGCCGAAAGCGAGCCTCCCGGCGAGGGCGGGGACGTCCTGGGGGACATGACAAAGCTCATGGCGCTGTCGGGGGCGGTGTCCCAGGCGGGCAAGGGCGACAAGAACATCGCGCTGTTGCAGGCTTTGCGCCCTCTGCTCAAGGAGGAGAACCAGACCAAGCTGGACAGGGTAGTGAGGCTGCTGCGGCTGATGTCGTTGTGGCCTGTGCTGCGGGAGAGCGGATTGCTGGGGGGCGATCTCTTTGGCAGACTATAACGAAAACGATATCGGGCGTATGCGCCGGGACGCCCTGCGGCGTATGCAGGAGATGCAGCGCCGCGCTATGGGCGGCGATCCGAAACCCTCCCCGCCGCCCCCGAGGCAGGAACAGTCCGGGGACATATCCTCGCTGATAGGGTCTTTGCTGGGGCAGGGCGGGCTTTCGGGCCTGGGGGTGGACAGCGAGAAGGCCATGATCGCCCTGCTCATCTACATACTGTACAAGCAGGGCGCCGATGTGAAGCTGCTGCTGGCGCTGGGGTATCTGCTGCTGTGAGGCGAAATTTATTATTGACATTACTGCCCATATTTGATATTATAGAGATGATCCGGTTTGACCGGGACAGATATCATGCGGAAGGGGAGTTAATAATGGATCTGACCATTTTCATCAAAGCACAGGACAACGCTCCGGGCGGCTACGAGGACGCTCTTTCCGGGGTCAAGAACGGCCTTTGGCAGCATGACGGGATCCGGTATATCTTCCCGGTGCTGAGGATACCCTCCCTTGTGACCGACAGCGAGGGGGTGCTCTACTCCTTCGAGGATCACGAGGAGGCCAGAGCCTATATCATGGAGCCCACCCTGGGCATGAGGCTCATCGAGATCTGCTATGCCCTGCTCAGACAGGGCGGGGAGATCACCGTGCTGATGCCCTCCGAGGCTGACCGGGAGCATCTCTGGTCCTGCATGACGCTGTTTTACTGCGTGATGCCCAGGTATACGGTGTTCAAAGAGGTCATCAACAAGTTCTTCTCCGGCGAGCTCCACCGCCTCACCTCCGAGATCATCAAGAAGAAACAGGGACAGATCATGCGCTGCGTCATCGCATCGGTGGGGGACACCGAGTATACAGCCTTCGTGGAGCCGGAGGAGCACACCCTCAAGGTCTTCCGCAACACCGAGCCCATACTCACAGCTCAGCCCAGGGCCGCGCTGATCTCGGCGGGCTATAACGGCAGACAGCTGGTCTATACCGTTGAGGGGGGCGGCGGGATATACGTCTCCGACTTAGAGATGACCTCGGTGAACAGGATCAGCTGCCCCTGCAAGAATATCATAGTCGTCAAGCTGCTCACCGGCTCGGACAGGCTGGCACTGCTGCTGTGCAACACTGAGTACGAGGTCTGGGACTACATCGCCGGAGAGCTGGTGTACAAGACCGACGAGCTGCATCTGCACACCGTCTGCGACCTGATAATATCAGCCGACGGCTCGGGACGTGCCGCAGGCTTCAACCGCGACCACAGCGACGAGGAAACGGTCTTCACCTTAGCGGAGCTGTTCCGCGCCGACCTCACCGGACAGACCCTCCGACCGGTGAGCACCGTAAAGTTCAGTATGTACGAGAACTTCTACGGCTCCTTTGCGGTGTACGACAGCAGCACCAACGGCTCCCACATACCGGTGTTCCACTTCCGCAAGGACGAGAACCGCGCCAAGGCCGTCACAGAGAACTACCTGCTCTACGTACCTGTGAGCGGCAGCCACACCCTGATGATATCGGACGCCGCCGGAAAGCTGTTTAGGGTCATGCGCTTCCCGGAGGAGCTGGACAGCGTGAACTCCTGTTTTTGCTACAACGAGGAGACCGACATTGTGACCGTAGCCAACAAGGGGGTGGTAAGGCGTTTCTGCGCCGACACCGCCGATACCGAGAAAATAGACCTTGTGAACGCCACCTATGTGGATCACAACTACTACCGCCAGCCCGGCTTACAGGAGAGCATCGAAAAGCTCATGGACGAGCTGTTCCGGGAGTCCCCCGGCAGAGAGACCGAATAAAAAACACCGCTGCACAGCCCTTTACAGGCCGTGCAGCGGTTTTCTGTTATGCTTTATTTGCCCTTGAGCAGTTTCTTCTGGAGCAGAGAGTAATCTCTCATGGTGATCTTGCCGTCGCCGTCCATATCGGCGTTGTCACGGTTGATCGAGATGGTATTGTTCATCAGGTGCTTCTGGAGCAGGGCGTAGTCCTGCATATTGACCTTGCCGTTGCCGTCAACGTCGCCCTTGAGCACGGGAGAGGAGCTGGTGGACTTCCAGAGAGCCTTGACCACCAGGTTTGAAGTAACGGTGATCACTGCGCCGGGCTGGTAGGTCTTGCTGCCGATCTGCCATGCGTCGAACTCCATGCCTTCCTGGGGGGGAGTCCATACGCAGTTGGAGAGAGTGAAGGTATCGCCGTAGTGATAGGTGGTGGAGGTAGTGCCGCCCCAGCCGCCGTTGGTGTCCCAGGAAACGGTATAATCGATCCATTTCCACTGAGCCACGAGGCTGATATTGGAGTTCACGGTGATGTAAGAACCGGCGTTGCCGTAGTTCCACTTATCGAACACCTTGCCGGTGGGAGCGCCGAAGGTGCAGGCAGGCAGCTGATAGGAGGAGCCCGCAGTTACCTGTACAGAGTTCATGGTGCCGGTGCCGCCGTTGGCGTTGAAGGAAACAGTGTAAGTAGCTGCTGCCTTGTCCTTCCAGATAGCTTTAAGCTCAACGGGACCGTTAACGGTGATGTAGTTACCGGACTTGCCGTAGTTCCACTTGTCGAACTCCTTGTTGGCGGGAGCTGTGAAGGTGCAGGCGGGCAGCTGATAGGAGGAGCCCGCAGTTACCTGTACAGAGTTCATGGTGCCGGTGCCGCCGTTGGCGTTGAAGGAAACAGTGTAAGTAGCTGCTGCCTTGTCCTTCCAGATAGCTTTAAGCTCAACGGGACCGTTAACAGTGATGTAGTTACCGGACTTGCCGTAGTTCCACTTGTCGAACTCCTTGTTGGCGGGAGCTGTGAAGGTGCAGGCGGGCAGCTGATAGGAGGAGCCCGCAGCTACCTGTACAGTCTGCATGGTGCCTGAGCCGCCGTTGGCGTTGAAGGTCACGGCGTAGGTAGTTGTTTTGTTCTTCCATACGGGTTTAAGGGTGAGATTGTTGGTCACGGTGATGTAAGAGCCGGCACTGCCGTAGTTCCACTTGTCAAACTCTTTGTTTGCGGGAGGCGTGAAGGTGCAGGCGGGCAGCTGATAGGAGGAGTTCTTTTCTACCTGAACGGTGTTCATGGTGCCGGTGCCGCCGTTTGCCTCAAAGAAGATGCTGCACTTGGTGGAGGCAGTCTTCCAGGTGGCGTATACGGTGGTGTCTTTGGTGATAGTCACAGCAGTGCCTGCTGCATAGTAGTTGGCGCCGATCTGCCACTTGTCAAAGACCTTGCCCTGGGGAGCGGTAAAGCTGCAGGGTGCCAGGGTCAGGCTGTTGCCGGAGGGCACGCTTACCTGAGACATGGTGCCGGTGCCGCCGTTGGGGGAATAGGTAACGGTGTAGTAGTTCACGACGGGGGTCTCGCCGGACTTGAACACTGCTTCGCCGGAGCTGAGGCCGATAGTGAAGTTGCTCTTGTTGGAGAAGAAGTAGGTGGAGGGAGAAGCCGAGGTGGACATCTTGGAGCTCCAGCCGCTGGTGATGGTAAAGGCACTGCTGCCGTAGATGCCGATCTTGGCGCCGCTGGTCAGCTTGTCGCTGAGGAACAGCTTTCTGGGGCAGGATACGTCTGCATTGATGCCCTTGCCGGTATTGCCCTGTACGACGGGGTTGCCGGAGATAAAGGTCTTGGACTTATCGTTTACGCAGTCGAGACCTCCGCAGAGGTTCCCGGAGCTGTCGCCGGCTGCAACGTTGCCGATGATGGTGCCGCCGGAGAGGTACAGAGTACCGTTGTTCCAGATGCCGGCGCCTGTGAGGGCGTTGTTGCCGGAGATGGTGCCGCCCTTGATGTAGACGATGCCGTCCTCGTCATTGGCGATAGCGCCGCCGAACTGTGCCCTGTTGCCGGTGATGGTACCGCCGGAAACGGTCAGGGTGCCGTTGTTGAAGATCGCTCCGCCGTAGCTGCGCACGGTGTAATTGGCATTGTTGCCGGTGATAGTGCCGCCGGCGATGGTCAGGTTGCCCTGATTGAGGATGCCGCCGTAGTTGGAGTAGTAAGCGCCCTTGATAGTGCCCGTTGAGCCGGAGTCCTTGATAGTCATGGTGCCCTTGTTCTTGATGATATAACCGCTTGTGCTGTTGACTGCTGTCAGGCCGCGGTCAAGGGTGTGACCGTTAAGGTCAAGGACGGTAGTGACGCCCGTATTGACCAGCAGATAGCTCTCTGCTTTGATGTCGGCGCCGAGCTTGACCGTTCCGCCGGCTTTGACTGCGTCGTAAAGCGCGCTCCAGGTGGTGATCGAGGTATCCGCCGCATCGGCTTTTACCACCGAGCCGCCGAACAGTCCGCTGTCAACTCCCGCAGGCACCGAAGCGACGACCATTGCCAGAGCTGCCGCCGCAGAAGCGGCTTTGCCCAGAAATCTTCTGAGTCCTGTTTTCATTTCGATTTTTCCTCCTTATCATTTTGAGAAATGCCGATATTCTGACTATTATATTATAACAAACTCATCACGTCAAGTCAAGGGGTCAGAGAGCGTTTTTTCGCGGTATTTAGTTATGTGCTACCGCCAGCACCTCGCCTTTCATGCTCTCGCTGCCCTCCGCCATGGATATCTCGACGACGTATTCCTTCTCGTTGACCTGCATACCCAGCAGGGCGTTCTGAGGATTGCCCCAGCCTTCCTTGGTGACGGTCTTGATGTCGGTCTCGTCGTAGAGCTCGCCGTCGCAGGTGACCTTGACGTGCAGAGTGCCGAATTTGCCGCTCTTAACCTCTTTATATACCAGGTGCGCGAACCGCCCCTTGAACTTGAACACCAGAGGCTCGTTGCCGGTGTCGGGCTCGTAGGTCCAGCCCTTGGTGAAGTGGGCTATGGTGGAGCCCTCCTTCCAGCTGCCGAGGCTCACCGGTTCGATGTCGGTGTTTTCAAGCAGCGTCATATTCTGCTGCACCAGCATACTCATGGGCTCTGTGGGGTAGGGGAACTTGTTGGGTGTGACAGCGTCGGCCTGCTCGAAGAAGTAGTCTATCATCTCCGCCACCAGTGCGTGACCCGCCTCGTTGGGGTGGGACTGGTCGTCGGAAAAGTCTTTCCAGGTCATGCGGCCGTTCTCGAACATATACCTGAGCGCGTCGCAGTAGGAGATCATGGGCAGGTTGTAGTACTGGCCGATCTTCTTCATGTAGTCCTGCGCCGAGTAGTCCGCCTCAGTGACTGAGAACAGCAGCACCACCGCAACGCCGTTCTCGGTGAGGTCCCGGACTATGGACTCATAGGCCGCCTGGCAGTCCTCGTCGGAGCTGTCGTTCACCGCGAACTCCACAAAGCAGATGTCCGGCGACTTGCTCAGCACGTCCCGCTGGAGGCGCAGATTGCCCAGCTTGGAGGGCGTCCCGGAGATGCCGGCGTTGACGTACTCGGCGTTGTCGGCGCCGAAACGCTTTTTGAATCCCTCATAGGACAGCTTGGCGTAGCAGAGGTCATCCCCCGCGGTGAGCCCCTCGGTGATAGAGCCGCCGATATAGGCCAGGGTGACCTTCTCGCCGTTCCGGGCTTTGGCGATCTTCTCTTTGAGCAGCGACACGTCGTAGAGCCCGGTGAGGGAGGTCTCCAGCATGGCCTGATGCCATTCGGCATCGGTCTCCGGGGGCTTTTTCTCGTCGGGGATGAGCCGTTCCTCTGAGGAGGTGTTCTCCGTCTCAGATGATACGGAATCAGTTTTGCTCTCGGTCTGTGAGCTGCTGTCGGTGCTCCCGCAGGAGGCAAGGGCAGTCAGCGTAAAAGCAATTGCCGCAGCCGCGGCGATGATCTTTGTGATCTTCATAAATCTCTCCTTAAAATGCCGCCTGACGCGGCCTACAAAATCAGCCCTCCCGGTTGCGGAAGGGCTGAACGGATATTTGGTTAAGATGCTATCAGCTGATAATTGATCAGTTGATAATTGATCAGTTGATAACTGCCTTCTCTGTATCCTTGTCGAACAGGTGGATCCTGTTGGGATCGAGAGCGATCTTGATCTCGTCCTGAGGACGGGCGGTGGATCTGGGCGATACTCTTGCAGTAAGAGGAATACCCTCGCAGGTCAGGTACAGATAGGTCTCAGCACCCATCATTTCTGTTACTTCAACGGTAGCGTTTACGACGCCGGTGGTAGCAGAGGACAGGAACATCTCCTCGTCATGCAGACACTCGGGACGGATACCGAGAACAACTTCCTGGTCAACCAGGGGCTCGAGAACTTCCTCGTCAACCTTAGCCTCGGGAACCTCAACATAGTACTTAACGCCTCTGGAGGTCTTGGTATCCTCGGAACCGAACTCAACTACATACTTGCCGTCCTGCTTGATAAGCTTGGCATCGATGAAGTTCATCTGAGGAGAACCGATGAATCCTGCAACGAACTGGTTTACAGGGTTGTTGTAGAGGTTGGTAGGAGTATCGATCTGCTGGATGTAACCGTCCTTCATAACAACGATACGGTCACCCATCGTCATAGCCTCTGTCTGGTCATGGGTTACATAGATGAATGTAGTACCCAGCTTCTTGTGGAGCTTGGAGATCTCAGTTCTCATCTGAGCTCTCAGCTTGGCGTCGAGGTTGGAAAGAGGCTCGTCGAGCAGGAACACCTGGGGCTCACGAACGATAGCACGACCCAGGGCAACACGCTGTCTCTGACCACCGGAGAGAGCCTTCGGCTTTCTGTCCAGCAGGTGAGCGATATCGAGGATCCTTGCAGCTTCCTCTACCTTTCTTGCGATCTCGTCCTTGGGCACCTTGCGGAGCTTAAGACCGAATGCCATGTTCTCGAAAACGGTCATATGAGGATACAGAGCGTAGTTCTGGAAAACCATTGCGATATCTCTGTCCTTGGGGGCGATATCGTTTACGAGTCTGTCTCCGATATAGAGCTCGCCCTCGCTGATCTCCTCCAGACCGGCGATCATTCTGAGGGTAGTGGACTTACCGCATCCGGAAGGACCTACCAGAATGATGAACTCCTTGTCCTTGATCTCGATGTTGAAGTCGGAAACAGCGATCACGCCGCCTGCGTACTTCTTATAGATCTCTCTCAATGATACACTTGCCATGATTATAAGAACCTCCTATTTAAATTTACTGATCATCTCAGGATTAGCTATGTTACTATAATAGCAAATTTTACGTATATAAACAAGAGTTTTTTTGACTAAACTTTATTTCAAGTCTTTATAAATAATGACGAAAAAGTACCAAGCGCTGGTAAAAAATGGAATCACAAACGTTATCGTGCCAAAAGTTTCTCAACATCTTTGTGCACTATCTCCAAACACCCCCCCAAAGGCAGACTTTTATCAAGCTCCAAGCCCCCTATCCGGGTGCGTCTGAGGTATGTAACTTTATTAGCGCAGGCCTCGAACATCCGCTTGACCTGGTGGAATTTTCCCTCGTGCAGTACCAGTGTACACTGGTAGGGGTCGTCGGAGAGTGTGAGCTCCGCAGGCATACAGACTTCCCCGCCGTCTATGGTCAGACCCGAAGCAAATAGCTCGACCAGCTCCGGTGCTGTCGGGTAGGCCGTCCGGACGAGATAGGTCTTGGGGACGTGGCTTTTCGGGGAGAGCATCTTGTGTGCCAGATCTCCGTCGTCGGTGATGAGGACGAAGCCCTCGGTATCCTTGTCCAGGCGCCCCGCCGGGAACAGCCCGCCCCGCCGAAGCTCAGGCGGGATCAGCTCCAGCACCGTATCGGATAGCCTGTCTTTGGTGGCGCAGACCACCCCCTGGGGCTTGTTGAGCATGATGTAGACGAACTCCCTGTACCCGATGACCTCCCCGGACACCGCGATCACGTCGGTGTGCTCGTCGATCCGGGTATCGGACTTCTTCACCGCGGTGCCGTTGACCGTGACCAGCCCTTTGCGGCAAAGCTCTTTTACCGCGCTGCGGGAAAGGTCGCCCCGCTGGGAGGATATGAACTTATCAAGCCGCAAGGCAGACCTCTCCTTTCAAGAACAACGAGCTAAAGTTCGCGTGAATAGTGATGCACAGGCGAGGAGGGGCCTTTGGGGCAGAGTGAACGCAGCGACGAAGGAGCGCAGAGAACGCCGCCCCAAAGAGCCGGGGGTATGGGGGCTCCGCCCCCATTTAAAATAATCAGGAAAACTTAGGCTCGCAGGTCAGATTTACGCCTAAACGCTTGAATATACGCTCGTCCACCTGTGAGAGTATGACAGTCGAATGAACCTCGCAGCCCCGGAGCTTTTCGAGCTGCTCCATAGCCAGCTTGGCGTTGGGGTCGGTGGCGGCGCAGATCGAAAGGGCGATGAGGGTCTCGTCGGTATGTATGCGGGGGTTGCGGTTGCCCAGGTGGTTGGTCTTCAGGTTCTGTATGGGCTCGATGACCGCCGGGGACATCAGCAGCACATCGTCAGCGATGCCGCCGATCTCTTTAAGGGCGTTGAGCAGTACAGCCGAGGCCGCGCCCATGAGGTTCGAGGTCTTGCCGGTGATGATCCTGCCGTCGGGCAGCTCCATAGCCGCCGCAGGGCCGCCGGTCTCCTGCTCACGTCTGAGAGCCACCGCAGCCACCTTTCTGTCCTCGGTGGATACGCCGGCCTGGTTCATCAGCAGCTCCAGCTTGTAGATCTCGTCCTCGGAGACATAGCCCTTCTTCCTGCCGCAGAGGGCGGTATAGTACCGGCGGACTATCTCCTCCTTGGCTGCCTCGCAGACAGCCTCGTCGTCGATTATGCAGTTGCCCGCCATGTTGACGCCCATATCCGTGGGGGACTTGTAGGGCGACTCCCCGAGTATCCGCTGGAACATGGCATTGAGCACCGGGAATATTTCCACGTCCCTGTTATAATTTACAGTGGTCTTGCCGTAGGCCTCCAGGTGGAAGGGGTCGATCATATTCACGTCGTTGAGGTCGGAGGTAGCCGCCTCGTAAGCGAGGTTCACCGGGTGGCGCAGGGGCAGGTTCCAGATGGGGAAGGTCTCGAACTTGGCGTAGCCCGCGTCGATGCCCCGCTTGTTCTCATGGTAGAGCTGGGACAGGCAGGTAGCCATTTTGCCGCTGCCGGGGCCGGGAGCGGTGATGACCACAAGGCGACGGGTGGTCTCGATGTAGTCGTTGCGGCCGTAGCCCTCGTCGCTCATGATGAGCTGCAAATTGGAGGGGTAGCCGTTTATGCGGTAGTGGTGGTATACCTTCACGCCGAGGGCTTCGAGGCGCTTCTGAAAAGCGTCCGCGGAACGCTGACCCTCATACTGAGTGAGCACCACCGAGCTGACGTAGAGGCCTATGCCGGTGAAGACATTATACAGTCTCAGCACATCCACGTCGTAGGTAATGCCCAGGTCGCCTCTGACCTTATTTTTCTCGATATCGCCGGAGTTGATGACTATGACGATCTCGGCCTCGTCCTTTAACTGGAGCAGCATCTGGAGCTTACTGTCGGGCTTAAAGCCGGGAAGCACCCGGGAGGCGTGGTAGTCGTCGTAGAGCTTGCCGCCGAACTCGAGGTAGAGCTTACCGCCGAACCCTGCGATCCTCTCGCGGATATGCTCCGACTGCATTTTAAGATATTTCTCGTTATCAAATCCGATCCTGTGAACACTCATAACAAAAGTCCTTCCTGATAAAAATATTCCACCCTTTATTATACTACATCTGTACGGAAAATGCAAGGGGATATTTTTGGGGACAAACAAAATGGATCATGGGGCAAAAGAAACAATGTGAGAGGCAGGATCAGCGGATAGTGAAGAGTTATGGAGCGCCTACGGCGAGTTTTCCGCTGACACGGTCATTTGCTCCCCTCACGCGAAGCGAGATCCCCCGCCCGGCCCTGCTCCCCGGAAAAGACATTTTTCTCGCCCGCACCGCTGTATAATGTTCCTGTGCCGCCAGAACAGCGGGATATCAAAAATGAAATGAGGGAATAATATGCCTGTCGCAATTTTCTATGACGCCGAAAGCCGTACCGTCCTCGCCGAGCTCTCCGGGGATATCGACCATTGCTCCGCCGCCTCGCTCCGCGCCCCCGTGGATGAGGAGGTCATGAAACGCCTCCCGCTCAGACTTATGCTGGATTTTGAAAACGTCCCCTTCATGGACAGCTCCGGCATCGGCCTCATCATAGGCCGCAGTAAGCTCATCACTGACCTGGGCGGCAGCCTCATCGTAGTCAACCCAAAGCCGGAGGTGCGCAGGATCATGGAACTCGCCGGCGTCGGGAGACTTTGCAGCATAGTGTTCAATGAACACCGCACCCTGATCGGAGGTATGAAAATATGAAAGAGAATGTCCTCAACCGCATGACCCTGCGGTTCCCCGGACTGCCTGACAACGAGCGCTTCGCAAGGCTGGCAGTCTCCGGCTTCATCGCCCCCCTCGACCCCGCCGTGGACGAGCTGGGAGAGATCAAAACGGCGGTCTCGGAGGCCGTCACCAACTGCATCGTCCACGCCTACCGGGGCACCGTGGGGGAGATAACCCTCACAGTCCGCCTGCTGGAGGACAGCCGCGTCTACATAAGCGTCAAGGACAAGGGCTGCGGCATCCCCGATATCGCCAAGGCCCGGGAGCCCATGTTCACCACCGCCCCCGAGGAGGAACGCGCCGGACTGGGCTTTGCCATAATGGAGAGCTTCACCGACAGGCTCCGGGTCACCAGCCGCCCCGGCAGCGGCACCACCGTGACCATGCTCCGCACCCTGCGCCGAGGCAGGCAGACCAATGGCGGCTGACGCGGCGCGTCTTGCGGAGGAAAACATGGGTCTTGTTCATATGTGCGCCAACCGGTTCCGGGGCAAGGGCATCGAATACGACGATCTTTACGGCGCGGGCTGTCTCGGGCTCATAAAGGCGGCGAAGGCCTTTGACGCTCAGCGCGGAGTGCGGTTCTCCACCTATGCGGTGCCGGTGATACTGGGGGAGATAAGGCGGCTGTTTCGGGACGGCGGCACCGTCAAGATCAGCCGCAGCCTGAAAGAGCTTTCCCTGCGGCTGACGAAGGAGCGGGAGCGGTTCCTGTTGGCTGAGGGCAGGGAGCCCACGGTGTCGGAGCTGTGCGAACTGACAGGTGAGGAGCCGGAGCTTGTGACCGAGGCGCTGGGAGCGGCGCTGCCGCCGGTGAGTCTGACGGCTGATCTTGAAGGCAGCGAAGGCAGCGAGCTGGACATCCCGACGGAACCTCCCGACGAGGGGATAACGGACCGCCTTGCCTTGTATCAGGCGTTATCGCAGCTGAGTGCGGAGGACAGGCGGCTCATATACCTGCGATATTTTCTGGGCAAGACGCAGACTGTCACGGCGCAGGTGATGGGCATGACGCAGGTACAGGTATCGCGGAGAGAGAAAAAGCTTTTGGGGATGCTGAGGGCGGAGCTGATATGAAAAAAGTGCAGCAAGCTGAAAAGAACGAACGCGAAAGCAAGATCCGCGTTCGTTCTTTTCAGCTTGCGTGTTTTTTATCACAGCACCGCGTTCGCCAGCATCAGCTTGATGCGGTTCTCCTGGTTGACCTTCGTGGCACCGGGATCGTAGTCTATCGCTACGATGTTCGCGTCAGGATATGCCTCCTTGATGACCCGGCTCATGCCCTTGGCTACTATGTGGTTCGGCAGACAGCCAAAGGGCTGCGTGCAGATGATGTTCTTGGTGCCGGTCTCGGCAAGCGCCGCCATTTCAGCGGTTATCAGCCAGCCTTCGCCCATTTTAACGCCCTGATGTATGTACTTGTCCGCACAGCGGCGCAGATGCTCAAAGTCGTGGGGCGGCTGGAATACGCCGTGCTCCTTGATTATCTTGATCTGCTGCTTCTGGAACTTGTAAAGCACGTTGTACCCGATCTGATAGGCGTGGGTGGCAGCGGTGACTACGTCGTAGAGGTCCCTGTCATTGATAAGGTCGGAGGCGCAGTAGAGCACGAAGTCCAGCAGACCCGGCACATTGGGCTCGCAGCCCTCGGAGATCAGGAACTCGTTGAGGTCGTTGTTGGCAAGGGGCGAATACTTCACGAATATCTCCCCCACGATGCCCACCCGGGGCTTTTTCTCTTTCCTGCGGGGGATAGCGGCGAAGTCCTTGAGCATGGCCTTGTATATGGGTGTGGTGTAGAGGTAGGCCTTGCTGTCCATGAGGCGCTTGATGCGGTGCTCCCAGCGGGCGAGCATACGGTCGGTGTCGCCGGGGTTCACCTCATAAGGGCGGCACTGGTTGTACAGCAGCATCAGCATATCGCCGTAAAGCACTGCATATATGAGCATCAGCGCCACCTGGGGCGTCATGGGGAAAGCCGGGTTCTTTTCGAGGCCGCTGAAATTCAGGGAGATCACCGGCACCTGGGGGAACTGGCTTGCCACGGCCTTGCGTATCAGGTGGATATAGTTGGAGGCTCTGCATCCGCCGCCGGTCTGGGACATGAGCAGGGCTACCTTGTTTACGTCGTACTTGCCGCTTTTGAGGGCGTCCATGAACTGCCCTATTACCAGCAGCGCAGGATAGCAGGCGTCGTTGTGGGTGTTTTTGAGCCCCTCGTCGATGACGTTGCGGGACTTGTTTTCAAGCAGCTCCATTTTGTAGCCGTTCTTCTGATAGATCTTGCACATGAGCTTGAAGTGTATCGGCAGCATATCCGGGATGAGGATGGTGTAACCCGCCTCCTTCATCTCTTTGGTGAAGACCGTCTTGTATACGCGGTCGGAGCCGCCCATGTTCTTTCTTGCCAGCTCCTCGTCGGAGAGTTTCTGTTTGCTCATTTCGCATTCTCCTCCTTTTCTTCAAGAGCTGCCGCAAGGGAGCGGAGCCTGATCTTAGCCGCGCCGAGATTGGTGATCTCGTCTATTTTGAGCTGAGTATAGAGCTTGCCCTTTTCTTCGAGTATCGCCCTGACCTCGTCGGTGGTGACGGCGTCGATGCCGCAGCCGAAGGACACCAGCTGCACCAGCTGCATATCGTCGTTGCGGGAAACATACTCCGCAGCGCGGTACATCCTCGAATGGTAGGTCCACTGGTTGAGCACGTCCACCGGCGGCACGTCAACCAGGTTTGAAACGCTGTCCTCGGTGATGACCGCAAAGCCCAGCGAGGAGATGAGCTTGTGTATGCCGTGGTTTATCTCGGGGTCAACATGGTAGGGTCTGCCTGCCAGCACTATGATCTTGCGGCCCTTCTTGCGGGCGTCGGCGATTATCTCCTGAGCCTTGCTCTCGATGCGGCGGCGGTAGCGCTTCTGCTCGGTGTAGGCCTTGTTGAGCACGTCGAATACCTGCTGCTGGGTGATGCCGTACTTGCGGAGGGTCTGGGCGATCACCTTGGCAACGTGCTTTTTCATGGTGATGTTGAGATAGGGCGCCTTGAAGTTGCGCTCGTTGAGCTCCGGCATATTGGCTTTCAGCAGCTCGGGGTAGTAGGCGACTACCGGGCAGTTGTAGTGGTTGTCCGAGCCGCCCTCGTCGTAGTTGTAGCTCATGCAGGGGTAGAAGATCATATCCACGCCCTTTTCAAGAAGGCTGACGATATGTCCGTGGGTTATCTTGGCGGGGTAGCATACCGTGTCGGAGGGTATGGTCTGCTGACCCTTGTAGTATGTATCTCTCGTGCTCTCCTCGGAAAGCACCACCTCAAAGCCCAGCTCATACAGGATAGTATGGAAATAGGGCATCAGGTCATAGAAGTTCAGCGCCATAGGCAGACCGATCTTAGCCTTGGGATGAGCGGGCTTTTTGTCGGCGTAGGCTCTGATCTCGTTGTATTTGTACTCGAAAAGGTTCTCAAGACGGTTCTGTGTCTTGATGCCGGCGCCTCTCTCGCAGCGGTTGCCGGAGATGAAACGGTGTCCGTCGCTGAAACGGATGATAGTCAGGTTGCAGTGCGCAGTACAGCCCCGGCACTGTGTAGCCACGGAGTTGTAGGCGAAGTCCTGCAACTGCTCCTTGTTGAGGATTTTCGAGCGGGCGTCGGGGGAGTTCTTGCACTTCTCCTTGGCAAAGAGGGCACAGCCCAGCGCACCCATGAGCCCTGCGATAGCGGGACGGATAACGTTTCTGCCCAGCTCCGTTTCAAAGGAGCGCAGCACCGCGTCGTTGAGGAAGGTGCCGCCCTGCACCACGATGTTCTTGCCCAGCTCGTCTATGGACTTGGCTCTTATTACCTTGTAGATAGCGTTCTTGATGATAGACGAGGACAGACCCGCCGAGATATCCTCCACCGAGGCGCCGTCCTTCTGAGCCTGCTTAACAGAGCTGTTCATGAACACGGTACACCGCGAGCCCAGCTCCACGGGAGCCTTGGCGAAAAGTCCCAGTCTTGCGAAATCCGCGATCTCGTAGCCCATAGCCTGTGCAAAGGTCTGTATGAACGAGCCGCAGCCCGAGGAACAGGCCTCGTTGAGCATGATGCTGTCGATGGCGTTGTTCTTGATCTTGAAACACTTTATGTCCTGACCGCCGATGTCGATGATGAAGTCAACGTCGGGGCAGAAGTAAGCCGCCGCCTTGTAGTGGGCGACTGTTTCAACTATACCGTAGTCCACGCCGAGACCCGCCTTGATAAGGTCCTCGCCATAGCCTGTCACCGCCGATGCCCTGATAACAAGGCCGTCGGTTGCCAGATCGTAGATATCCTCCAGCTTAGCCGCGATAACGTCCAGAGGCTGCCCCTTGTTGGAGCCGTAGTACTGGTAGAGCAGCTTGCCGTCGGGGGTGATGAGCACCAGCTTGGTGGTGGTGGAGCCCGCGTCTATGCCGAGGTAGGCGTCGCCCCGGTAGGTCTCGATGTTTTCATATTTGAGGTCGGAGCGCTTGTGCCTGTCAACGAATTTATGATAGTCCTCCCGGGAGGTGAAAAGGGGCTTTCCGGTGACTATGGTGTCATGAGCCTTGGCGTGGGTGATCTTGTCTATCGCCTCATCAACGGTGAGCTCGTCCCCCATTTTCTGAGCATGGAGCGCCGAGCCGTAAGCCATGAAGCAGGGCGCCAGCTCCGGGAACACCGCGTGCTCCGAGTCGAGCTTCAGAGTATCCACGAAGGCCTTCCTGAGTCCCGACAGGAAGGAGAGAGGTCCGCCCAAAAACAGCACCTTGCCCTCCAGCTTTCTGCCCTGTGCAAGACCCGAGACAGTCTGATCGACAACGGCCTGGAAGATCGAGGCGGAGATGTCCTCCTTCTTAGCGCCCTGATTGAGCAGGGGCTGGATATCGGACTTGGCGAAAACTCCGCACCGGGAGGCTATGGGGTAGATCTTGGTGGCTCTGAGGGACATTTCGTTCATGTCGTCCACCGTAACTCCGAGAAGGCTCGCCATCTGGTCGATGAAGGCGCCGGTGCCGCCGGCACAGGTGCCGTTCATGCGCTGCTCCACGCCGCCGGTGAGGAAGATGATCTTCGCGTCCTCGCCGCCCAGCTCCACCACCACGTCGGCGTCGGGGTAGGTCTTGTTGACGGCTGTGAAGGCGGAAAAGACCTCCTGCACGAAGGTCATGCCGCAGGCTTCGGCGATGCCGAGACCCGCCGAGCCGGTTATTGCCATTTTGAAGCGTGCGCCGGGATAGAGCTCACCCACCGCACGGAGCTGCTCCGCCACGGTCTCGCGCACCTTTGAGAAATGCCGCTCGTACTTATTATAAACGATCTCGTCGCCGTCCAAGATGACTGTTTTTACGGTGGTCGAGCCCACGTCTATTCCAAGGCTGTATAATTTATCCATTTCTTTCCCTCGATTTGCAGTCAGATTTTGCGTATACAGATTCAGTATATCATAAAGCGAAAAGGATTTCAAGAGTATTTTATTAACAACTGTTTTTTGCCTGATGATACCTTTATATAAATAATAAACGCAGAAAATGCCTGTACAAGTTTGTGCAAAATAACGTAAGATTGTAATTGCATTTTTCCTGTAAATGTTGTATAATAATATATTGTAGGTATTTATACCCTATTGATATGAAGGAATATGATGATATGTTTTATTATTTCTGGGGACATTCCGATACTGTCCCGCTGCTCGCCATACTGGTGGCGGTAACCTTCGGGGCGGCATTTGCCTCGTTCAAGCTCTTCGCAAGATATCTTCCCAAGGATCAGGGCAGGGAGTTCGCCGTAAACGGTCAGCTCTCTCAGGGAAAGCCCAGAGGCGCCGGGATCATACTCGTTTCGGTGTTCACCCTCTGCGCGGCGCTGTTCTGCGACGTGAACGCCGAGCTGATGATAAACCTCGCGCTGATCTACGCCGCCATGCTCACAGGCTTCCTCGACGACGCCTCAAAGGTGCCCTGGGGAGAGCTGAAAAAGGGTCTTCTCGACCTGGTGATCGCGGGAGGCATCGCGGGGAATTTCATCTACCACAATTCCAGCGAGATCGTGATGTTCGGCAATGTCTTCAAGCTGCCGGTGCCGGTGTATGTGATACTGGCGGTAGGCCTCATCTGGATGAGTATAAACGTGGTCAACTGCACCGACGGCGTTGACGGACTCTGCGGGTCGCTTTCGGTGGTGTCCATACTGCTGTTCATGAGAGTTCCGGTGGCGGCATCAACAGCCTCGGGACTGCCCTCACTGGTCATGGTATCGGTGCTGGCGGCTTACCTGTGGTTCAACTGCTCCCCCAGCATGATGCTCATGGGCGACGCGGGCTCGAGAGCCCTGGGCGTGTTCATAGCCCTGATAGCTATGCAGAGCCGCAGACCCCTGATGTTCATACCCCTCGTTATCGTTATGATACTCGACGGCGGCCTCGGCCTCGTCAAGCTCTCGATAAGGCGGCTGTTCCATTCAAAGACCTTTATGGACGGCATACGCACCCCCCTGCACGACCACGCGAGAAAGCTCAGCGGCTGGTCGGACACCCAGGTGGTCATCCGTTTCGTGCTGATACAGACCGTCGTGGGACTGACCGCGCTGTATCTGGTCATGTCCTGAACTCAATGAGGTAAACGCTTTGAAGAAAAAGCTGCTGTATATATTCAATGTGCTGCTGATCGCCGTGATCGCGGTGCTGACTGTCCGGGTGCTGTTCAAGGACCGGGAGCTGGGCACGATACTCGGTGATCTGGATAAGGCCGACAAGCTCTGGCTGCTGGGCGGCGCGGCGCTGGCTGTGCTGTTCGTGGCGGGGGAGTCGGTGATAATAAGATATCTGCTGAGGCTGTTCGGGACAAGATTCTCTCTGAGGCGATGCCTGAAATACAGCTTCGTGGGATTCTTTTTCAGCTTCATAACCCCCTCCTCCTCGGGAGGACAGCCCGCCCAGCTCTACTATATGCGCAAGGACGGCGCGTCCCTGGGACATTCCTCCATAATACTGCTGCTGGTGACTATCACCTACAAGGCGGTGCTGGTGGTGTTCGGGGCGGTGTTCCTGATCTTCGGGCACAGCTTCATAGTAAGCTGCGTCGGGGACTGGATGTGGCTGCTGATAGTGGGCTTCGTGCTCAATATCGTATACATAGCGGGGCTTATGCTCCTGCTGATAAAGCCCGCCGCGGCCTGCAAGCTGATCTCCTCCTGCATGATGCTGATGTACAGGCTGAGGCTCATCAAAAAGAACCGGCTGCGCAGCTGCATAGCCCGGGTAAAGAACCTGGAGCGCACCTACACCGAGGCCGCCGAGTATATCAAGACCCACGTGGGCGCCGCACTGAAGGTGTTCGGGATGACCTGTGTGCAGAGGCTCATGTACTTTGCGGTGACATGGGTGGTATACCGCAGCTGCGGACTTTCGGGAACGAGCTTCATGGGCGTCATCGCGGTGCAGACCATGATCTGCATAACCGTGGAGATGCTGCCGCTGCCGGGAGCTGCCGGCATAACCGAGGCCTGCTTCATAGTGATGTTCGGGGGCATCTTCGGTGAGAGCTTTGTTAAGACGGGTCTGCTGCTCACAAGAGGGCTCACCTACTATCTGATACTGCTCATAGGCGCAGCTGTGACCTTCGGCACACATATCAGCTCGCGGAGAAAGCAGTCCTCAGCACCGGGCGATAAGGCGCCCGCCGAGGAACGATTCGCGGCGTAATACTATTAATATTTTTTATCGGGAGTGAAAATGGGAGTGTTCAAAAAAATGATAGGATTTTACAATTATACTGTTATCCTTACTTACATCAGCCTGTGTTCGGCGGTGTTCGGGATAACACAGGTGTTCGAGGGCAACGATTCCATTGCCGTGCTCTGCCTTGTAGTCTCGGGCATCTGCGACCTATTCGACGGAAAAGTCGCCCGCCACAAGAAGGACAGGACCGACCAGGAGAAGGTCTTCGGCATACAGATCGACTCGCTGGCTGACCTGGTCTGCTTCGGAGTGCTCCCGGCCTGCATAGGCTATCACTACGGCTTCAACTACGGCCTCGGCCTCATCGCGGCGCTGATGATCGTCCTTTGCGGACTTATCAGACTGGGCTACTTCAATGTCATGGAGGAGGAGCGCCAGCGCACCACCGCCGAGAACCGCAAGGAATACCAGGGCGTGCCTATCACCACATCCTCCATGCTGCTGCCTCTGCTGTTCATGGGCAAGCACAATATCCCCAAGGAGGCCTTCCCCTACGTTTTCCAGGGCTTTATGATACTTCTCTCCATACTGTTCGTGGTGGATATCAGGGTAAAGAAATTCTCCACCCGCGGCATCGTCATCATGTTCACCATAGGCGCAATAATCGTCCTCGGATACCTGAAATTCGGCCCCAAGGGCTGATGTGAAACGCTAAAAAGAAAGGGTCGTTAGTTATGAAATACCGTGACAGAAGAGGAAATGAATTCGAGCAGACCACCGCTCAGGACGAGTTCCTGGCGAGAATGTACACCTCCACCGTCGGCAGAGTATGCATGAAGATCACTTCTCTGCCCATATTCTCCAAGCTGTCAAGGCTATTCCTCGACAGCCGCTTTTCCTCATACTTCGTGCTCAGATTCGCTGAGCGCAACGACATCGACATCTTCGATTACGAAAACAAGCTTTACTATTCTTTCAACGACTTCTTCACCCGCCGCATCAAGCCCGGCAGAAGGCGCATCGACAGCGGCAAGGATATTGTGATATCCCCCTCCGACGGCAAGGTGAGCGCCTACGAGATCACTGCCTCCGGGGTGTTCGTGGTGAAGAACTCCGTTTATACCGTTGAGTCGCTGCTGAGGGACACCAAGCTCGCCAAGAAGTATCTCGGCGGCACCGCCTTCATCATCCGCCTTACTCCCGACGACTATCACCGCTACTGCTACTGCACCGACGGCGAAAAGAGCCGCGACCGCTGCATCAAGGGCTTTCTGCACACCGTAAACCCCATTATCAACAAGTATATCCCGGTATACAAGGAGAACAGCCGCGAGTACTGCATGATCAGAACAAAGGGCATCGGCGACGTCATCCAGATGGAGGTGGGCGCTATGTTCGTGGGCAGGATCTCCAACAAGCACCCCTACGGCAGAAGGATAGTCCGCAAGGGCGAGGAAAAGGGCTTCTTCGAGTTCGGCGGCTCCACCATCATCCTGCTGACCGAAAAGGGCAGGATCACCGCCGATGAGGATCTGCTCATCAACACCCGCGAGGGCTTCGAGACCAAGATACTCCAGGGAGAGACTATCGGAAGAAAGCTCCCCAAATGATCTTTTTCTAAGGAGCACAGGAAATGATAAAGATCAGTGATTTCGCTGAATTTGATAAATACCACTCTTACTCCGGCGGCGATCTCGGCGCGACTTACAGCGGCGAGAAGACCGTCTTCAAGACGTGGTCTCCTCACGCCACGGGAGTGTATCTGAACCTCTATCTCGACGGCGAGGGCAGCAACCTTATCGAGACCCTCCCCATGGAGCGCAAGGGTCACGGCGTATGGTGCGTGGAGCTCATGTACCACACCGAGGATATCTTCTATACCTTTTCATATGAGTTCGACAACCGCCACCGCAAGGAGACCATAGACATCTATGCCCATGCCTGCGGCATAAACGGCAAGCGCGGTTATCTGACCGATCTTACCAACACCGACCCCGAGGGCTGGAACGACATCCCCCGCCCGGTGTGCCAGTCCCCCTGCGACGCTGTCGTATATGAGTGCCACGTCAGGGATTTCTCGGTAGACCCCTCCAGCGGCATACCCTTCGAGGACAAGGGGCATTTCATCGCCTTCACCAAGGAGGGCTCCCGGTATCACAATGTCACCACCTGCCTCGACCACTTAAAAGAGCTGGGCGTTACCCATGTACAGCTCCTGCCGGTCTTCGACTATGCCACCGTGGACGAGAGCAAGCCCTTCAAGGCGCAGTACAACTGGGGCTATGATCCCCTCAACTACAACTGCCTCGAGGGCTCCTATTCCTCCGACCCCTACGACCCGAGGGTGCGTATCAGGGAGTTCAAGGAGCTGGTGGCGGCGCTGCACAAAAACGGCATCGGTGTCATCATGGACGTGGTGTACAACCACACCTACTTCACCGAGGAGAGCGCCTTTGAAAAGAGCTTTCCCTACTACTATCACAGGCTCAACAGGGACGGCAGGTTCTCCAACGGCTCCGGCTGCGGCAACGAGACCGCCTCGGAGCACAAGATGTACCGCAAGTTCATGATAGACTCGCTGAAATTCTTAGCCTCTGAGTTCAAGCTGGACGGTTTCCGCTTCGACCTCATGGGGCTGCATGATATCGAGACCGTGAACCTCATCCGTGAGGAGCTGGATAAATTCGACCCGCCGCTTCTGATGTACGGCGAGGGCTGGACAGGGGGAGAGTCCCCCATGCCCTCGGATAAGCTGGCCTACAAGTGGAACTCCTACTGCTTCGGCAGGGTAGGGCTTTTCAACGACAACATCCGGGACGCCATAAAGGGCGGGACCTTCAACCCCTACGACATCGGCTACGTCAGCGGCAACCGCAACGCCTCGGCGGTGCTCAAGCGCGGACTGGCGGGGTCTGTCCCCCACTGGCAGCTCAACAACGCCAGGGAGGCCTGCTGGGCTTATGAGCCCGGTCAGGCGGTGAACTACTGCGAGGCACACGACAACCACACCCTCTGGGACAAGCTTTCTATCTGCGCCAAGCACTTCTCCCGGGAGGACAGGGTGAAAATGGACAAGCTGGCGGCAGCGCTGTTCATGCTGGCTCAGGGTATGCCCTTTTTCCAGCTGGGACAGGATTTCCTCCGCTCCAAGCCCCGCACCCCCAAGGAGGGGGAGCCCCTCAACGAAGTCACCCGGGTAGACCACAACAGCTACAATTCCCCCGACTCCACCAACTCGGTAAAATGGTACGAGAAGCTGGAGAATCTGGAGGTATTCAGATACTACAAGGCGCTCATCAGGCTGCGCCGCAGCAACAAGCTTTTCCGCCTGCGCACCAAGGAGGATGTGGGGAGCTGTCTTTGCTTCCTTGACACCTATGACGACAACTTCATCGTAATGAAGCTGGAGGACGAGCGGGACTGCCTGATCTGTATGTTCAACCCCTATCCCGAGCAGCGGCATTTCCAGCTCCCGGAGGGTAACTATTACCTCAGGCTCGACAACAGAGGCAGGGTGAACAGGACCCCGGTGAGCGGCG
The DNA here is from genome assembly GCA_017529875.1 of Ruminococcus sp. GTDB lineage: Bacteria > Bacillota > Clostridia > Oscillospirales > Ruminococcaceae > FB2012. Next base: position 22,728 of record JAFXNC010000016.1, read on the forward strand.
GACAGACTGTGCCGCCCATTTCGGCGATGATCTTCAAGCGTTTCAGAAGGCAGGTCTTTGAGGAATGAAAAAAGCAATGACTATATTGGCAGCGGCGCTCATGCTGGCGGGCTGCGGCAGCTCGGAAAGCAGTCAGGCGGCGTCCTCGGAACAGGCGGCGGTGCAGACCACGGCAGGGCAGTCAAACGACTCCGGCGACGTTGAAAAGCAGCACGGCAGCTATGAGATATACCCCACCGGCTATTACCGCATAGCCAAGGACACCACCCTCTATGACAAGTCCGGCAACCCCACCCAGAACACCGAGGAACGGCTCTGCATCGGCTCTCAGAGCGGCAGTGATCTGAAAGTTACGCTGCCTGTGCCGAAGGGCGAGAACGAGCTGGGCGAGGTGCAGTACAAGTATGAGTCCTTCACAGTCAAGGATGCGGACAAGGTCACCAAGGCCTCCGTTGAGGAAGCCCGGGACACCGTGGTGAATTTCGCCCTTGACATGAGCAATAAGCCCACGGAGGTCTACACGCTCAGCGGGGAGCTTGTCACCGATACCGAGGCACGCTCCGACTGCTCCGGGCTCACGGAGCTGGCATACCTTAAAATAGGGCTCTATATGGAGCATTACGCCGAGGCTCAGGCCAACAACTACGGCAGTCCGGTCTATGACAATCTTACGGCGGCGGGTCAGGATCAGGGCAACACGGTCTACACGCTGAAGGACCAGAACGCCCGCCTCGATTACAGCACCCTTGAAAAGGGCGACCTGCTGTTTTTCCTGTGCGTCACCAACTCGGTGAGCAACAACGACCTGTTCACCGGCGACGGCATCGGGCACGTAGCCATGTACATCGGCGACGGCAAGATGGTACACTTCACCGCCGACTACGGCGAGACCAACGACCCCTGCCGGGTGGAGGATCTGGCCGCCTACGAGAGCAATACGCTCCGGGTACAGAAGGCTGTCCGGTATATTTTCTGAAATAAAGAATAAAGAAGAAATAATAAAGAATAAAGAATAATAGAGAGCTAAAGCTCTCCGGTATCGCCTTCGGCGATGGTTTTAAAACCGTCCGCAAAGCGGACACCTTGATTATTCTTTATTCTTTCTTTTTTATTTCAGCGGCAGCGCTTTACTCTTTCACAAGACCGAAGTTAGCATACTTGATGCCGTACTCGGTCTCCGGGATCTCTCTCCAGGGGTCAACTGCCTCCCCCAGAACTTCACCCTTCTCGCCGGAATCGAACTTGATGACGCCGTTTTCTTCCTTCCACTGCTTCTTCTCGATCACCAGCTTGTCTTCGTAAAGCTCGAACTCGCCGGAGGCTACCAGCTCGTCCAGCTCCTCCTTGGGCATATCCTCCGGGATGTCCATGAGGGTCAGTATCTGCCCGTCTTCGGTGAACAGTATCTTCGCCAGGTAAAGGGACTTGTCCTCCTCCGAAAACTCGGGGTCAGCCAGGATGTCCTCTACGTCAGCCTCTACCAGCCCCAGTACCGATGGGTCGAATTTGTCGGCCTTTGCTATTTTCCACAGTCCTACTACATTCATTCTGCAACTCTCCGTTCTGAATAGATTTCGAGCCTGCGCTCTGTAACAATCATATCATATTTTGGTCACAAGTGCAACACAGGTCTTTCCGCGCCGGTGTAGAAATACTGAGCCAGAAATTGGCATATTTGCACAAGGCGGGGGTTATGGGGCTGTACTATTCACTTTATCTGAATGGGGGCTGACCGCGCCGTTGACTTGTATCCCCGCTAATGCTATAATGGATACAAAAAAGACATAAACTGCTGTTATCATACATATGAAAGGAGGGAAAGGCTATGGCTTTCAGACTGCTTGTAGTCGAGGATTCCGCGCAGATACGCGAGATGATCGGCGACTACTTCGGGGCAAAGGGCAAGGACGTTTTCGCGGTGGAGTTCGCTGCCGACGGCGACGCCGGGCTTGCCAGCCTCTACGAAAACGAGTACGATCTTGTGCTGCTGGACATCATGCTGCCGGGGGCTTCGGGGTTTGAGATATGCCGGCAGCTCAGGAGCCGCAGCGGCACGCCTATAATCTTCATGACCGCTCTGGGCAGCGAGAGCGACATACTCCACGGCTATGAGCTGGGGGCGGACGACTACATCGTCAAGCCCTTTTCGCTGGCGGCGCTCTACGCCAAGTGCCTTGCGCTGGTGAAGCGGGACAAGGGCATGGTGCAGGCCGGCAGCAGGATCACCTGCGGCGGCATAGAGCTCGACCCCATCAGGATGTCGGTCACGGTGAACGGTGAGCCGGCGGAGATCGCGCCCAAAGAGTATTTCTTACTTAAACTGCTCATGGACAACCGGGAGAGGGTACTCAGCCGGGAGACTATCATCACCAAGGTCTGGAGCTACGACTTCGACGGCGACGAGCGGGTAGTGGACAACCACATCAAGAAGCTGAGAAAAGCTCTTGGCAGCGAGAGCAAGCGGGTAAAGACCGTCTTCGGCGGAGGGTACAAACTCATTTAGGAAAAATTATAGGGGAGAATAATATGAAAACAGCAGCAGTCACAAAACCGAACTTCAAAAGTATATTCAAAAAGAGGCTCAAAAACGCGCTCATCATCGCGGTAACAGCGGGGACGCTGGCGTTCCTGCTCACGTCCTTTCTTTACAGGAACTATTGCTGGAAGGACGGTCAGACCCGGGCGCTCCGGAGCTACTTCGATATCAGGCAGGTCTACGAATCGCTGGGGCTCGACGAGAACGCAAATTATGAAGCATACTGCGAATTCTTAAACTATGTCTCCGTCGGGACGAAGATAGAAGCAGAGTACGATTATACCTACTACGATGCAGACAAGCCCTATCTTTCCTACCGTGTGATCGATCCCGACAAGAACATCCTTGCGGACAACAAACAGCTTGTCTATTTCTATGTAACAACACCCGGCGAGGACGGCCCAAAATATTACATCGTCCACCCGGATATATACGACGATGTCTACAACTACTGCCTTGAATATGACAGGTTCTATGATGAGAATAAGGATGTCAGCACCTGCTGTTTACGGGCGGACAAGGCTTATATCGACGGGGTATATATCTATCCGCGGTTGAATATGCTCTTTACCGATCACGAGGACGCCGGTTCGGGAAGCCCAAACTGGAAGACAGCCGACACCAAGGAATTCTTCCCGGAGGACACCTCCGGCATGAGGCTTGTGGGCGAGGAGACCGGCGAGACGGTCTGGCCTGATTTTTACCTTTCAGATCATACTGATAAGAACGTCGAGGACGCCCTTGACGGCTACATCAGGAACACCGATATAGAACGCTTCGACGACGGCGACAATTACGGCGACACCTTCGGCGGCGTCTATGTAAAGATCTTCTATCTCACCAATGCTCTTGACAGCGCCGCCGGCAAGCCTTATGTGCTCATTTATGCGTTCCCCTATTCCTTCATCGGCAGGTATACAAACCTCGTTGTGATATGCGCTGTTCTGCTGCTGCTGACAGCGGTGCTGATAGCCTTTATCACCTCACGGCTCACCTACGCCGACAGGAAGGCTCAGTATGAGATATTCACAGCCCGTCAGGAGACCACCCGGGCTATGGCTCACGACCTGAAAACTCCCCTGACCTCCATTACGGGTTATGCGGAGCTTTTGCAGGAGGATATCGACCCGGAGAAGCAGCGGCACTACCTCGAAATGATCTCCCGGAACGCCGCGCAGATGAACGCTATCGTCGGGGACATCCTGGAGCTGTCAAAGGCGGAGTCCGGGACCGGCGCCCTCGCCGCAGAGCCGGTGGATATCGAGCAGCTCTGCCGGGAGCTGGTCAGCGGCATGAGCGGGGCATTCGTCACCGCTGATCTGACCTGCGAGCTGAAAGCCGAGGCCTCCCCGGTCATCAAGGCTGACCGCAAGCTGCTGACGCGGGCGCTGAAAAACCTGCTGCACAACGCGGCGGTCTACTCCAAGCGCGGGACGCCGGTAGACATCACCGTTACCGAGAAGGAGCTGTGGATCAAGAACACCCCCGCCGTGATGCCCGATAAGTCCCCGGAGGAGCTTATTAAGCCCTTTGTGAAGGGCGCAGACAGCCGGGGCGAGAACTCCGGCAGCGGAGTGGGGCTTGCCATAGCGAAGGCTGACCTTGAACGAATGGGCATTGAGCTGAGCCTTGTTATCAGCGCGGACAGGTTCTGTGCGGGATGCAGGTTCTGAGGAAAGCCGCAATCGACAGTCGATAACGGAAAATGCAAGCTGTAATAACGATCGCGGAGCCCAAAACGCTCCGCGATCGTCTTTTTCCCCGCTTTACCTTAAACTGTTTCCCCCGGCTTAACCTGTTCAAGAAAAGTTCAGAGGTAAATGTTACCGTTTTGTAATTTTCTCCTTGACAAATGCTTAGTTCTTATGTATAATAATAAGTACATTTTCGTTCGTTTTTTGTGTTTTTTGGTCTTACCGGCGGAGACATTGAGAAATGCACACCGGTGAAAGGATGAATACTTGCTATGAATATCAGAAGGATCGCCGTCTGCGCCGCACTCGCTCTGCTGACGGCTTTGCAGTCCGCTCCCGTTTCCTTTGCTCAGGAGGCTCAGGATACCCCGGTCACAGCCGCCGCGGATACCGCCGCCGATGATACCGGCGAGATCGAGCTCACTGAGTTCTCTAAGGCCCTCTATGCGGAAAAGGCCGCAGATATCGCTCAGGAGGAACAGTTCCTCGACTGCAACCCCGAGCTCAAAGAGCTGGGAGAGTACGTCTTCGAGGGGGATACCCTCCCCTGCTCCGAAAACGACCCCTCATACCATAAGTATATCAAAAGCATAATGGAGTCCACCGGCGAGGGCGTCTGCCCGTCCCTTACCGGCATGGGCGTCAGACTGCTCACCGCCGAGGTGGCTGGCGCGTCGTCGCTGGTGCATCAGGACAGATACAAGGACTGCGTCAAGACCTACGGCATCGACGTTTCCTACTACCAGGGCAAGATCGACTGGAACAAGGTCAAGGCGGAGGGCTTCACCTTCTGCATCCTCAGAGCCGGATTCCGGGGCTACGGCGCCGCCGGTACCCTCGTGGTGGATGACAGGTTCCTCGAATACCTCAAAGGCGCCAAGGCCGCCGGCATGGAGGTGGGCGTGTACTTCTACACCCAGGCCATAACCGTTGCCGAGGCCAGGGAGGAAGCGGATTTCGTCTACAAGTATATCAAGGGCACCTCCCTCGAGCTGCCTGTATACTTCGATATGGAGACCGTTGAAAATGCCGTGGGAAGACTTGATTCCGCAGGTCTCACCAAGGCTCAGAAGACCGATATCGTGGAGGCCTTCTGCGACAGGATCAAGGCTCTCGGCTACGAGGCGGGCGTTTACTCCAATCCTCAGTGGCTCACCTATTATCTGGATTCCGCAAGGCTCCAGGCCAAGTACCCCCTCTGGCTGGCAAACTATACCACCAACACCAAGTACGCAGGCAACTTCAATATCTGGCAGTACGGCGCAGGCTATGTGAACGGCGTTTCAAGCGCCCGCACCGACGTCAATGTCAGATACCACACTACGCCCCTGCCGGCTAAGGTGACATCCTTCACCACCGCCGCGCCGGTGTCCGATAAGGCCGTCCTCAGCTGGGCAGCCTCCGAGAATGCCACAGGCTATGAGCTGTTCAGACAGAGCCCCGGCAAGGATCCCGAAATGGTCATCAGGACAAAGGGCACCAGCTATCAGGTCTCGCTGACTTCAAGCAGGGATGTGTTCTTCGTCCGCGCCTATACTATCTACTCCGGCAAGTATATCTACGGCGAGAGCTCGGATCAGCTGGAGGTGGCGGCTTATACCCCCGCCGATCTCAGATATTCCGGCAGATCCTATGACTATATCACCCTCAGATGGTCGGAGGTAAAGGACGCTTACCGTTACCGCCTCTATATGTACAACGAGGAGACCGGCAAATACGCCCTTGTGACCACCACTGAGAACAATTACTTCAAAGTCACCGGCCTGGAGGCCGCCAAGCTCTATAAGTTCAAGGTCAGAGCCGTCACCCTCATCGGCGGCACCAAGACCACCCGCGCCTTCGGTCCCGTGACCGTCATCGGCACCCAGGGTCTCAAGATGACCGGGCTGAAATTCGTGACCAAGACCGAGAACTCTGTCTCCCTTAAATGGGACGCCTCCGAGTGTTACTGCGAGGGCTATGACGTGCTGATGTACGACGAGGAGCTCAAAAAGTACATCGTGGCAGGCTCCACCCAGGGTACCGCCTATACCGTAACAGGCCTCACTCAGGGCAAGAGCTATAAGTTCAAGGTGAGATCCTTCTACGCCAACGACTTCGTCCCCGGACAGATGATATACAGCCTGCACTCCGCGGTGCTGACCTGCGCCACCAAGTGCGCCGCTCCCACCAACTGCAAGACCACATCCACCGACAGCGCCTATACCATAACCTGGAAGGCTCCCGCCGGTGCCACCGGGTATATGATCTATTCCGCACCCGCAGGCTCAACTCCGGTACAGACCGCCGAGGTGTCCACAACGAGCTATACCGCCACAGGACTGTCTGCCGGTATCTATAATATGTATGTGCGGCCTTACATCAAGTGCGGCAGTACAAGATACTACGGCGTGAGCTCCCCGACTATGACGGCGGTGCTGGGCAAGGCCGCTCCCACAGGCGTTGAGGTCAGCGCAGTAGGCGAGACCACCGCCACCGTAAGCTGGAAGGCCGCCAAGTACGCAGAGAAGTATCAGGTCTGCATCTACAACAGCAATAACAAGACCTACGACTGCAAGGCCACCCTTGCCTCCGGGGCAAGAAAGTTCACCTTCACCGGGCTCAGCGCAGGTACGAATTACAAGTTCGCCGTAGCAGCACAGTTCCCGGACGGCGCCGTGTACTACTCCGAGCTGGCAGCAGCCACCACCGACCTGCCTCCGGCAGAGATAGGCGCTCCCCAGGACATCAAGGCCACCACCGCCACCGACTCCACCGTAACGGTGATCTGGGGCGCAGTGAAGGACGCCAGGAACTACCGGATATACATTTATGACGAGGCGACCCAGAAGTACAAGCTGAAGGTCACCACCACCAAGACCACCTATACCTTTACGGGCCTGTCCACGGCGGTGCTTTACAAGATCAAGATCTACTCGGTGCCTGCGACCGGCTCTGCAAAGGCCTCGGAGGTCTACACTATCACCCCGAAGCCGGCAGCACCCACCCTGGGGCTGTCCTCCAAGACCGAGAACACCGCCACCCTGAAATGGAACGCGGTTCCCCTCTGCACCAAGTACTACATCTACAAGCTGGACCCGCTGGAGCACACCTACGTCAAGATCGCTACCACCACGGCAACAAGCTACACGGTAAAGGGACTGACCACCGGCACCAGGAACATCTTCAAGATCAAGTCGGTGGTATGCACCAACGCGGCGAACTTCAACTCGCTCTACTCGGCTCAGCTGAGCGTACTGACCAGGGGACTGGAATACTTCGCACCCTGCTCGGCGGGCTGCGAGACCTTATATCAGGCCTTTGACGAGCTGGGGCTTGAAAAGAGCTATGCCTATCAGGAAAAGATCGCGATAGCGAACGCCATAAAGGGCTACGAAGGCACAGCGGAGCAGAACACAGCCATGCTGCAAACGCTGAAAAGCGGCAAGCTGATCAAGCCGCAGTTTTGAGCAAGGCTATAATAGAAAAACCAAAAGCGCAGGCGCGATAAAGATGTTTCATTTAAGGCACTTCTGTCAGGAAACTGACGGAAGTGCCTTTGCGTTTACTTTGTGCAGCGCCTGCTAAAAGAAGAAAGAATAAATAAGAAAGAATAATAGCGGTATCGCCTTCGGCGATGATTTCTAAATTCGTCCGCTTCGCGGACACCACTATTATTCTTTATTCTTTCTTCTTTATTATTTTAGCGGCAGCCCCCCCCTTTTGTCATATTTGGATCAAATTTTCTTGGACCGGTCTTGAAATTTTATACGATTTGTGATATAATGGAAAATGCAGCAGTGTATCTGCATAACTTTTATTTCGTTTGGAGGGTCAGTCATGAACCGCATTATATCAATGATCGTTGACAGCATCAAAGGCTTTAAGGATAAGACCGCCGTTGTGGAGACCGGCAGGGGCGGCAGCCTTACCTACGGACAGCTGGATGTCCTCGCACGCAGGATCGCCGCAAGGCTCATCAGGGGCGGAGTGCGTCCCGGCAGCTGCGTTACCGTGGAGCTGCCCCGGAGTGCCGTTTACCCCGCTGCCATGCTGGGCGCGTGGTTCGCAGGCGCGGCTTATGCTCCCCTCTCCGATGAGTACCCCGCCGACAGACTGGAATACATCCGGGAAAACTGCTCCGCCGCCGCCGTGATAAACGAGAAGTTCCTCCGGGGCATCGACATGGAGACCCCCGTTGAGGCCCCGGTCATCCCCCCCGAGGACGCAAGAGCCGTCATAATCTACACCTCCGGTTCCACCGGCAGACCCAAGGGCGTGGTCCATGATTTCACCAGCATCTCCGAGTCGATACTGAGATTCAACCAGCTCATGGAGTACGACGAGAACAGCCGTCAGGCCGTGGGCGCTTCGCTGACCTTCGTGGCATCTTTGCAGGCGGTATGGGCACCCCTTTCCTGCGGTCTCACTGAGTACATACTGCCCTATGACGTGATCCGCGACCCTGTGCTGCTGGCGGAGACCTTTGACCGGTTCGGGATCACCCATTCCTTTATAAGCCCCAAGATACTGAAAATGTTCAAGCGCCGCGGCACCTCCCTGAGAAGCGTTTTAGTCGGCGGAGAGCGGGTCGTTGACACCTATGACCCGGATTATACTATCATCTGCTCCTTCGGGCAGACTGAAACTGCCGCCGCCGTGACGGCATTCAGGATCGACAAAAAATACGAGAACACCCCTGTCGGAAAAGCGATTTACGGAGTGAATGCCTACATCCTCGACGAGGCGGGCAATGAGACCGACGAGGGCGAGCTCTGCCTTTCGGGGCATTTTGCCACCGAGTACCTCGGACTGCCGGAGCAGACCGAGAAGACCTTCGTCCCCAACCCCTTCAAGGACCGGGACGGCATGGAGCGCATGGTGCGCACCGGCGATATCGTGAAGCGCAACGATAACGGCGACATCATCTATCTCAACCGGCGTGACTGGATGGTGAAGATCAACGGTCAGCGTGTGGAGCCCGGCGAAGTCGAGGCCGTCATCCGCGGCGTTGAGGGCGTCCGTGAGGCGGCGGTGAGAGACCATAAGAACCAGTACGGACAGGTCTACCTTGTCGCCTACTACACCGGCGAGGACAGCGTAGACGCGGACTATGTAAAGACCTGCATCGCCGACAGGCTCCCGGCCTATATGCTGCCGGCCTTCTATATCAAGCTGGACAAGCTTCCCTTAAACGCCAACGGCAAGCTTGACCGCTCCGCTCTGCAAGCCCCGGAGGCGGGCTCCTTCAAAGCGGAGTATGCCGAGCCTGTCACCGATATACAGAAAGCCCTTTGCAGGGCCTTTGAGAGTATCCTCAGCATCAACGGCATCGGCATCGACGACGATTTCTTCGTGCTGGGCGGCGACTCTATCCGCGCCTCGGCGGCTGCGGCGGAGTGCGAGACCGCCGGCGTGCATACTGCGGATATCTTCGAGGGCAGGACCCCCCGGAACATCGAGCGCATACTCCTGAGCCGGAGCGGTGCAAAGAAGCTCACCCGAAAGGCTCAGCGGGAGACGGTCTACCCCCTCACCCCCTACGAGCGGGGTATGTACCTGGAGCAGAAGATGTCCCCGGAGTCCACGGTGTATCTGCTGAACCTGATCTTCACGGTCAGGGGCGCCGAGATCGTAAAGATCATCGACGGGCTCAAAGCCGTATTTGCGGCGCACGAGGCCTTCCACTCCTACTACAACGAGAAAAACGGCCGCCCTGTCAGGATAGTCAGCGACAGTCTGCCGGAGGTAACAGTCTGCTCTGCACAGTCTGAGGCGGAGGCCAAGGCTCTGGCCGAGGGCTTCGCGGAGCCCTTCGACCTCAGCGCCGGCATACCGGTGCGCACCACCGTCTATGAGCTGACGGACTGCGCCGTTATACATATCGCGGTGCATCACATAGCCTTTGACGGCGGCTCCGCAGGCACCCTTATGCGGGAGCTCTGTCAGGTGCTCAGCACAGGGGAGCTCACGGCGCCGGAGCTGGATCTTTCGGACATCTACGATCTCAGCTCCGAGGCGGATCTCAGGGGCGGCTTCGACTATTACAGAGAGGTCTTCGCCGACGGCGTACCGGTGACGGATCTGCCTATCAAGGGCAAGCGCCCCAGGGTACACCCCCTCTCCGATACCGAGCTGGTGTTCTGCTATGACAAGGCGCAGACGGACGCTCTTGAAAAGACTGCCCGGCGCTGCGGCGTCACCGAGTTCGAGCTGATACTCTCGGCGGCGGCGCTGACTGCGGCGAAATACACCGCCTCCGAGGACATAGTTCTCGGCATACCCACCAATATGCGCCCCAACGGCGCCGAGGACGTTATCGGTATGTTCGTAAACACCGCCCCGGTAAGGCTCCGCCCAAAGCGCAGCCTGTCCCTTTCGGACTACCTCACAGAGACAGCGGCGGCCTCCCGCAAGGTGACCTACGGCGCGGCGCTGCCCTTCGAGGACGTGGTAAAGGAGTTCGTAAAGCAGCGTGACGAGTCCCGCAACCCCATGTTCGACATAAGCGTGAACTATATGTATATGCCCTCCGCCTACGACGACGGCGCCCTCCGGGTGGAGCTGGAGGTGCCGCTGCAAAGGATGAGCCGCGACATCGGCATCGTCATACGCAAGAGCGAGGCAGGGCTCTGCTTCATGATGCAGTATTCAAGCGAGCTGATAGACAGCACCGTTGCTGAGAATTTCGCAGCTCAGCTTCGCTGTACCCTTTCGCTGATGCAGGGGGGCGCCGGCACAGTCAGAGAGGCTGCGGCGCTGCCGGAGGATCAGGAGCAGAAGCTGCTCTCCCTGGCAGTCGAAGCGTCGGAGGACTGCCCCGGCGAGCTGCTGCACAGGCTCTTTGAGGGCCATGCCGCTGCGCATCCCGACAGGGTCGCCCTCATCGCCGAGGACGCACAGTACACCTACAAAGAGCTGGACGAGCTGGCTAACGTTGCCGCCAACAACCTTATCGCCCGGGGCGTGCTCCCCGGAGGCAGCGTTGCCATACTGCTGCCCAGAGTTTCGGCCTTCTTTGCCTGTATGTTCGGCGTGAACAAGGCGGGAGCCGCCTTCATTCCCTGCGACCCCCAGTACCCCGCCGACAGGATAAACCACATAATCACCGACTCCGGGGCAGCCTTTATCATAACCACTGCAGACAAGCTCCCGGACTACCCCGCCGACAAGGCCATCGACGTCAAGGACCTGCTCTCCGGCGGCAGCACCGCCTCCCCGCAGGTGGAGCTGAGCCCCGACGAGCTCTCCTACATGATCTACACCTCCGGCTCCACCGGCAAGCCCAAGGGCGTTATGCTCCACCACAGGGGCATCTGCAACTATCTGCGCCCCCACCCTGCCAACCCCCATATGAAGCTCATCGCCGACAGTGTGGAGAGGTATCTCTCTGTGACCACGGTGTCCTTTGATATGTCCTTCAAGGAGCACGCCGCCGCCCTCTGCAACGGCAAGACGCTGATCTTCGCCGGGGACAGTCAGATGAACGACCCCCGTGAGCTGGCAGCCCTCATGGAGAAGTACTCCGCCGACTGCATCAACGCCACGCCCTCGCGGCTCATGCAGTACATGGAGTATGAGCCCTTCGTTAAGGCGCTGGGTAAGTGCAAGCTGGTCATGTCCGGCGGCGAGGGCTATCCCATGAGCCTCCGCGACCGCATAGCCGAGACCTGCCCCGATACCCGCATAATGAACACCTACGGCCCCACCGAGATCACAGTCTCCTGCAACGCCGCAGACCTGACTCATGCCGATCATATCAGCGTGGGCAGACCTCTGCTCAACTACACCGAGTACATCGTGGATAAGTTCGGCGACCTGACCCCCTACGGCGCGGTGGGCGAGCTGTACATCGGCGGCGCAGGCGTGGCGAGAGGCTACAAGGGCCTGGAAAAGATGACTGCGGAGCGTTTCGTCACCTATCGCGGCGAGAGAGTATACCGCTCCGGCGACTATGCCAAGTGGGACGCTCAGGGCAGCGTCATGATACTGGGCAGACTGGACAATCAGGTGAAGCTCCGCGGTCTGCGCATCGAGCTGGACGAGATAATCGGCCTCATCGAGATACAGCCCCACATCAAAAAGGCGGCTGTGGTCATCAGGCAGATCAGCGGGCAGGAGAACCTCTGCGCTTTCTTCACCGCCGACGCTCAGATAGACATAGAGGAGCTGAGAAACGAGCTCAAAAAGCACCTGACCCACTACATGGTGCCCACCGCCTACCTGCAAATGGCGGAGCTGCCCATGACCCCCAACGGCAAGACCGACCTCAAACGCCTCCCCGAGCCTGCGGCTGTGGCAGGACAGGAGTATGTGGAGCCTGCCGGCGACTGCGAACGCTTCTTCTGCGAGGCCTTTGCCAAGGCGCTGAAGCTGGAGCGTGTGGGTGCGCTGGATGACTTCTTCGAGATCGGCGGCACCTCACTTGTAGTTACCTCTGTGGTGCTGGCGGCCTCGGAGGGAGGCTACCCCGTGACCTACGGCGACGTGTTCAAGTACACCACCCCGAGAGCCCTGGCGGAGCAGTTCGGTAAGGACAGCGGCGCTCAGAGCAAGGGCATCTTCGACTTCGACGACTACGACTACACCAAGATAAACGAGCTGCTCTCCCGCAACACCGTTGAGGCCTTCACCTCCGGCGAGAGCAGAGAGCTGGGCAACATACTCATAACCGGCGCCACCGGCTACATGGGCGCACATCTGCTGGCACAGTACCTCGATAACGAGTCCGGCACCGCCTTCTGCATGGTGAGAAAGGGCAAGTACAAGTCCGCCGCCGACAGGCTCAGGAATATGCTGTTCTACTACTTCGGCAGCCGCTATGCCGAGATCTTCGACGAAAGAGTAAAGGTCTCCGACGGCGACGTCACCGACTACAAGTACTTCGAGCCCTTTGAGCGCGAGCCCGTGAACACCGTCTTCAACTGCGCCGCCAACGTAAAGCACTTCTCCAGCGGCACCGATATCGAGGACATCAACGTGGGCGGGGCAGTCAACTGCGTCAAGCTCTGCGAAAAGCTGGGGGCAAGGCTCATACACTTCTCCACCATATCCGTATCCGGCACCACCGAGGACATGAGCGCACTTCCGAAGACTACCCTCGACGAGCAGTCGCTCTATTTCGGGCAGACTCTGGACAACAAGTACACCGCCTCCAAGCTCATGGGCGAGCGCACGGTGCTTGAAGCCGCCGCAGAGCATGGCCTCGACGCCAAGGTCATCCGGGTGGGCACCCTTGCCGCCCGTGAATCCGACGGAGAGTTCCAGATAAACTTCCTGACCAACAGCTTCATGGGCAGACTGCGCTCATACAGTATGCTGGGCTGCTTCCCCTATCAGATGATAGAGAACCAGGTCTGCATGGGGCCCATCGACCTGTCCTGCAAGGCCTTCCTGCTGCTGGCGCGGACGCCCTCGGCCTGCTGTGTGTTCAATGCGGTCAACAACCATACCCTGCCCCTGGGGGACATCATCAGGCGCATGAACGCGAGCGGCATGGAGATACGCTTCGTGGAATACGGAGAATTCGCCGCAGCCATAGCCGAGGCTCAGAACGACCCCGAAAAGGCAGCCGTCCTCCAGAGTATGATCGCCTATATGGATACCTCCGGCGGCAGACAGATCGTGACCCTGCCCTTCGCCGCCCACTATACCACACAGATACTGGCAAGGCTGGGCTTCTTCTGGAACGCCAGCAGCGAGCGGTATGTTGACGGCTTCATTGATATGCTGGGCGGGTTCAGCTTCTTTGACAAGGACAATCTGAGCAGATAAGGAGTTGTAATGGAAAAAACAGGTTCCCTGATAAGCAGGAAATACCGCAGCCTGCTGATCTCAACGCTGGCTATGTCGGCCTCCGCCTACATATCAGCGATCCTCGACGGCATCATGGTGGGGCAGATACTGGGTACAGCTCAGCTCTCTGCCATAAGCCTTACCACCTCCATAGTGTTCCTGATAAACATACCGGTGTCGCTGTTCACATTCGGCGGGAACACCCTTGCGGTGACCCTTAAAGGCCGCCGGGACAACGCCTCGGCGGATAAGGTGTTCACGCTGTCATTCTTCGCGGCTATGGTCACGGCTGTGGTCATGGCGCTGGCCGGGATAATGCTCATAGGGCCGGTGTCTCACCTCATAGCCAAGGGCGGTGAGCTGGAGGGCTATGTGGCGGATTACCTGCTGCCCCTGTGGTCGCTGGCTCCGCTGACGGCGCTTATCACCGTCACCGCCTCATTCGCAAGAACAGACGGTCAGCGGCAGCTTGCCACGGCGCTGCCCATAGTCTCCAACGTGATAAACCTGCTCTGCGACCTGCTGTTCATGAAGGTCTTCGGAGCGGGCATCGCCGGAGCCGGCTGGGCGACTGTGGCAGGCTATTCGGTGGGCGGCCTGATGACGCTGCGCTACTTCCTCTCGGACAAGCGCACCGTGCATTTCACCAAAAGCGCCTTCAAAGAGCTCAGACTGCTGGGCGGCATAGTCACCACCGGACTGCCCTCGGCGCTGATACACCTTTGCAATTTCCTGAGACTGTTCTTCGTCAACGACATAATAATCACCTCCACCGGGGTCATCGGCGCCAAGATCGCCTCCGTGACCTTCTCGCTCAACAGCCTGTCGTTCATCTTCGTGGAGGGTGCCTCGATGACGCTGCTGCCCATACTCGGAGCCCTCAGCGGCGAGCGGGATACCAAGGGTCAGCGCTCAGCTTTGCGCTACGGTATGCTCATGACCATGCTGATGTGTACCGGGGTATTCATCATAAGTATGCTATTCCCGACGCAGCTGGCCTCCCTTTACGGCCTCACCGAGCCGGAGGCGGTGGATATATTCCGCGTGACCTTCCGGGTAGTGACCCTCAACGTCATGATGATCGGCATTATCTACGTGATGCGCTCCTTCTTCCAGGCCACCGGGCAGAAGATGATCGCCAATTTCCTTGTGGTGGTGGACGGTTTCCTTTCCGTGGTGCCGCTGATGTACTTCCTCTCGAAGATCAACATTTACTGGCTCTGGGCGGCGTTCCCTTTCTCCAAGCTCATCACCCTGATGCTGATGACAGCGGCTATGGCTTTGGTCAAAAAGAAGCAGGGCAAAAAGAGCCTGCTGCTGCTGGACACGGACGACGGTGCTGTTTCGGTATTCTCGGTGAAAAACGACGCCGGGGAGGCCTCGGCTGCGGCTAAGATGACCATAGACTTCTGCCGGGAGAACGGAGTTGACCCGCGCATAGCCAACGCTGCGGGAGTGGCGGCGGAGGAGCTTTGCAGCAACATATCCGCCTACTCGCAGACGCCCCAGAACCCCACCATAGACCTGCTGGTGAGGATCACCGGCGAGCTGGTGACCCTGCGTGTGCGGGACAACGGCCCGGCCTTTGACCCAACGCGGTATATCGACAACAGCGGCAGGGAGATCACGGGCTTAGAGCTGGTACGCTCGTTATCGGCGGGGATAGAGCACAGCCGGGTGCTGGAGATGAATCTGACGACGGTGACGTTCACGAGGGAGAGAAGCGTGAATTGATAGTTGATAACGGATAATGCAAGCTGAAAAGGACGACCCCGAAAGCGCTTTCGGGGTCTTCTTTCTTCCCCGTCTTCGCCCGGAAGAGACTGCTAAAAAAGAATAAAGAAAAAAGAATAAAGAATAATTAAGGTGTCCGCGAAGCGGACGGATCTATTGATCATAGGCGATACTTTAATTATTCTTTCTTCTTTATTCTTCATTCTTTCTTCTTTATAATGGCGGCGGCGCACACAGGCGAAGGATCTTCCCCGCCGAGACAGCCCCTTGTATGTTATGTACAACCCCCGATACCACATTTTGTGCAAAAGGTTATTTTTTGTCGTAAATTTGTACAAAATATTGACGAATTGACTTTGGATATGCTATACTTTAATGTGAGTAATGCCGCGAAAACGGCATAATATTGAGATCGTATACTATAAAAATCCCCGCCAAAGAGCGGGATCGGAGGTCTGAAATGGAAAAGCAATTTGATTACGGCAGCTATGCCGGCTATCGGGATACCGTGCAGACGCTTAATAAAAACCTTCGGAGCCTGTTGGGTCTCAGCGAGGAAATAGCCCTCGTCAATACCGCCAGCTCGATCAGGGAAACTATCGAGAAATCCGAGGCCGATCACTTCGAGGTCGCTATCGTCGGCGAGTTCAAAAGAGGTAAATCCACTCTGATAAATGCCCTGCTGGGCAAGGAAGTGCTGCCCGCAGACGTGCTGCCCGCCACCGCTACCCTCAACCGCGTCACATACAGCGAGAACCCCTACGTCCAGGTAGAATACAAGGACGGCAGGAGCGAGCGGGTCGATATCGACCAGCTGGAAAACTACGTCACCAAGCTCACCGCCGAGGCCGAGGAGACCGCCGAGAAGGTCAAGGAGGCTACGGTGTACTACGATACCGAGTTCTGCAAGAACAACGTGGATATCATCGACACCCCGGGTCTCAACGACGACGAGCAGATGACCAACGTCACCCTGTCGATACTCCCGAAGATCGACGCCGCCGTGTTCGTTATCAGCGCAAATTCGCCCTTCTCTCAGTTTGAGAAGGACTTCCTCGAAAAGAAGATGCTCACCTCCGATGTGGGACGTATCATTTTCGTGGTAAACTGCTTCGGCACCTTCTCCTCCGAGGACGAGAACAAGATCGTCGAGACCGTCCGCGCCCGCATAACCAAGTACGTCATGGATAAGGCCAAGAGCGTAATGGGCGAGGACAGCCGCGAGTTCGCCGCATACAAGAGAAAGATCGGCACGCCGAGAGTTATCGGCGTGTACGCTAAGCGTGCCCTGACCGCCAAGAAGATAGAAGACCCCGGCCTGCTGGACGACTCCAATTTCCCGGAGTTCGAGAAGGCGCTGGAAACAATCCTCACCAAGGAGCGCGGCGTCATCGCTTTGCAGATACTCACCAACAAGATCACCAACTCCGGCACCGAGATACTCCGTTCCGTCGTTATGCAGGAGAATGCCCTGATGATGGCCAACGACGAGTTCATGGAGAAGTACGACAAGGCTATCAGTGAGATCGACGATATCAGAAACAAGAAAAGGCAGGAGTTCGTCAAGATCAACGAGTCCGCCAACCACGTTTTCTCCGACCTCAAGCCTGTCCTCGACAGCTATTGGAGCAGTATCGAGAAGTCTGCCATGGAGGTAATAGAGAACTTCCCCATGTCCTCCGACGACTTTAAGAAAGACCAGCTCAAGGTCGTTACCGCCAAGCTCACCGACAAGATCAGAGAGGCTATCGAGGTCAAGGCCTCCCTTATCTGCGAGCAGATACAGAATTCCATCAACGTGGCTATCAGCGTCGAGGCTGACAGATTGCAGGGCTTCGAGGACGAGTTCTTCGAGAGCGTATCCCGCATCCAGGAGATGTTCACCCTCTCCGAGCGGGTATCCAAGAACGGCAGCGGCATCGACAAGGGCATAGGCGCGGCCTTCGGCTCCTTCGGCTTCGGCGGCGCATTCCTGGGCTTCCGCGAGGCGGGACTCAAAGGCGCTCTGCTGGGCTTCGGCACCGGACTTGCCAGCTTCTCCGCGATATTCTTCACCACCGTGCTGAGCCTGTCTCCCGCATGGCCTGTGGCTCTGGTCATCATGGCGGCATCCGGCCTGGGCGGCACCCTTGCCGCAGGGCTTTCCATAGACAAGTTCCTTACCAATGAAAGAATAGACAAGTACAAGACCAACTTCAAGAACCAGGTAAAGAAGCAGTTCCACGAGATGCGCATCAACAACGACTTCACCGAGACCGTAAGACGTCAGGTGTTCTCGGCATTCGAGGGACTCAAATCCAAGATCGAGAGCGAGACCGAGATCATCCTGCGGGACACCCAGGAGACCCTCGACAACCTCAATGCGCTCAAAACAGAGAAGAACAACCTCTCCGAGAAGGAAATGGAGCGTCTGCACGGCATAGCCGAGGCAGCCAGCGCCATTGTTTCCGATGCCTACGCGCTGAGAAAGGCTCTCTCCGACACCCAGGAGACAGCCGCGGCTACCTGATGCCTGAAAATCTCATAACGCAAAATCTTTCATAGGAGGAACCCGAATGAGTGAGTCTTCAGAGACCCGGAATCCGCTGCTCGATATAGATACGGGATTCCGCTCATATCTTAATGCATATAAACGCTCGTTTGAAAACCATATGTCCGGAGGACAGCTTGATTACGCCTTTGAGTCCGACTACGCCGTGAGACAGAAGATCTCCGGCCTGGGGGGCTGGGGAAGGCTTTCGAGAGCCGTCACCGGCAGCGATATCTCCGCCGAGGCCAAGCACCTGTTCATGAAGTGCGACCAGGCCGGAGCCCTCAAATTCCCCAACATCTACAACACCGCCAAGAAGTGCGCCGAAAGGCTGGAGCTCAACCTGCCCATAGTCTTCGTCAGGAACGATATCGACAAGCCGCTGTGCTACTCTTTGGAAAGCGACCTCATCGACCCCTGCATCGTCCTCAGCGAGTGGCTGGTGCGTATGTGCGACCCCGAGGAATTGAATTTCCTCATCGGCTGCGAGTGCGGCAGGCTCCAGAACGGACATTCCGCTTTCAACTGGGCATTTACATACCTTAATTATAATAAGAACGTCTACGTCCCCGCAGAGAGGTCCTTCAAGCCTGCGGTGAACAATCAGCTGGTGCGCTCCCTCATAGAGTGGATGCGCTACGGCGACATCACCGCCGACAGAGCCGGTATGATCTGCCTCGACGAGCCGGGGCGCTTCTGCGAGATCGTATGTATGCTCTACACCAAGGGCTATACCGATTTCTACGGCAGACAGGTCACAGCCCTCAACCCCGCCAAGCTCGCCGAGCTCTCCAAGACCTACGCCGCCCAGAATGCAAGGGCGCTGCGCCCGGAGCCGGAGCTCAACGAGCTGGAACGCAGGATCATCGCATCCAACGAGTTTCTCAACTGCGACCTGCTGTTCAACTGGCGGCGCGATCTTGAAAAGCCGGTGGGGCAGCGCATCAATGCGCAGACCTGCGATGTAAGGAGCTCCATGCTCCTTGGAACGGGAGGGCAGTGATATGGATAACTTCCGTGACCGTTCCGCCGCCGAGGATATCAGGACTATCCGGGACAAGATGCGGCAGCTGACCGAGGACAAGGAGATCGCCGCCCTGCTGGGCAGCGAATTCATAGAGGAGCTGAAAAGCTCCGACGCAGTTGTGGAGAAGCGCTCCTCCGAGCCCTTCACACTGGTTATGCTGGGCGAGTTCAAGCGCGGCAAGAGCACCATAATCAACGCTCTGCTGGGCAAGGAGCTGGCGCCCTCCAACGTCTCCCCCGAGACCTATACCATAAACGAGATATCCTACGGCGCAATACCCAAGGTGGAGGCAGTGCTGGAAAACGGCGACCGCCGTCCCCTGACCTTCAGGGATATAACCCGCGACAGGCTCAAAATAAAGATGCGCCTCTACCCCTCCAAGATAGCCTATCTCGATATCAGGGACAACGCCGAGATACTTAAAGAGCTTAGGATCGTGGACACCCCGGGTCTCTCCGACCTGGAGGATCTGGACAAGCAGGTGACGGAGTACCTGATAAACGCCGACGCTATCATGTACGCCACCTCCAGCCTGCTGCCCTTCTCCGAGACCGAGCAGATCTATCTTGCCAGCCATATCCAGCCCCAGCGCTTCGGTATGCTCTACATCCTGGTGAACATGATCGACGCCCTCGCCAACAGGCAGGACGTGGACAAGATCATGCGGCGTTTCAAGAGCATCTCCGGCAGGATAGTCCCCAACGCCATAGTCTACGGTATCAGCGGCGTTGACGAGTTCATGCGCAAGACCAACGGTCAGCGCCCCTACGACAAGGGCACCCGCGAGTTCTACGAGACCCAGTTCTTGCAGTTCGAGCTGAGCCTCAAACGGGACATGATAATGCAGAAGGACGTCATCCGCACCAAGCGCGTCTTCACCATGGTGGAGAACATGGTCAGCGAGACCTACTCCAAGCTGAGGATGCTCTCGGACATGGCCGAAATGGATATGCGGGCTATCGACAACAAGACTGCCGAGTTCGACGAGAAGTGCGACCAGCTGGCAAAGGCCCTCGAAGAAGCCAAGCCCAAGCTGCACCTGAACATCACCGAGATGCAGCAGGAGGCCGAGGTCTGGATGTACGAGTTCTTTGCCAAGCTCCGCCAGAGTATGCTGGAATGCCGGGGCAAGGACGAGAACGGCGCGGACATCTTCTCGCCGGAGGATATCGACAAGTACTTCTACTCCTACCTCATGGAGAAGGTGGGCGAGGCCTACCGCACCTGCATCGAGCATCACCGCAGGCGCATAGACCGCTTCGTTGAGGACGTGACCCGGGATATATCCCACAAGCTGGGCCTCGAGGAGCTGACCCGCAAGAACCACTCCTCCGACACCGGCAGGCTCATGCGCTCCATGAACACCAACGTCACCCGGTCGGTAATGAGCGTAAAGCTCTTCGGCACCAGCGAGAATTTCCCGCCGGCTGCCATGAGCACCTTCAGCATCATCCTCAAAAAGAAAAAGCAGACCGACAACATTGATATAGCCCTGGAAAATTATGACGATATCAGGATCAATATAGTGAGCGATATCAAAAATGTATATCAAGATCTTGAGGTCAAAGCGGTGCAGCAGCTGGACGCCCTCTACCACCACCAGGCAGAGTCGGGCAAGGAGGCTCTCAGCCGTGCCAGACAGGTCTTCGATTCCTTCGACGGCAAGACCGTTGAGGAGACCCTGGACCGCGCAAATACGCTGGTCGGCGAGTGCATCGACATCCTCGAGAACTACCCCGACTGATATGGTCATATGATACTTGCAAAAGGTGAATTTTTTGGACAGGAAACAGTGCGACCCACGCTGTTTCCTGTTATATTTGTTTAAAATGCATAAGAATATTATTAAAAATTTGGCTAATTGCAATATTGAAATTAAAGATACAATATGTTACAATTGTATTACAATGACTATAAGGGACAGAATCCTCGTAGTCAGTGGAATCTAATCAAAAAGATGGAGGATTAAAAATGAAAGTCAAAAAGTTTTTGGCAGTTCTCTCCGCAGCAGCTATGGCTTCTTCGATGATGTCCATGGTCTCTTTCGCTGAGGAAGGAGAGAGTCTCGAAGTGGCGGAGCCTTCCTTTGGCGCTTCGGTTTATGTAATGGGCAACGAAAAGTGGAACTGGCAGTCCGTAGGCGGCAGCTTTGAGGACGGCGCTATTACCATTACCGGTAATGCAGCTGATCTTGCACAGGCAAGCCGTGCAGAAGAGTCTGCTGATTCCGCAGTCGGTGAGGCCGGCATCCAGTTCTATGTAACGAACGTTCAGGATTTCAATACCGGTGATACTATTGATGCTTCCTTCAACTTCACTCTCACTACCGCTCTGGGTACTGCTACTGAAACTGCTACCGGCAAGATGACCGTTTCCGGCGGCAGTGCAAACTTCAATTTCGTACTTGCTCCCGGCGGCTCATCCTGGGCTTTAGTCGACGCTATGGGCGATTTCACCCTGACCGCTGAGCTGGTTGATTACACCGTTACTCCTTATGAGGCTCCCGAGGCCCCTGAGTCTGAGTACGACAAGATCGTGTACATTGAGGACGGCACCTATGCAGGCGACTGGAAGGGCGCTGGTTTCGTAAATCCTGACCTCTCCTTCATCAAGAAGGAAGACGGCCTGAAGATCACCGTTAACTACACTCTCGAGGAGGGTTATGATAAGTACATGATCGCTCCTGTTGACGGGCACAACTGGGTCAAGTTCACTCCCGACGGAAGTGACGACGTTTACCAGGACGGCGCTTTCGACACCAACGACACCTTCAAGGTTTCCGAGTTTGCTGACGATTCCGACGATCAGAGCGCTGAGGTCGAGGCTTCCGAGGTTCCGATCATGAAGCATGACGGTTTCTTCTTGGTTAAGTCCAACGGCTCCTTCACCCTCAACCTCAACGAGCAGGGCGTGACCAATCTGCTCAATAACGCTTATGCTGAGGACAACCTTTCTGACGGCCAGGCTTGGTTCGGCCTTGGTTTCCAGGTTTACGGCGTTACCATCACCAGCGCTTCCTTCGAGTACAACATCGACGGTCAGGTATTTGACATCGATAAGGGTATCACCTACAACACTTCTTATGTATTCGATCCTACCGCAGACGTAGATCCTGACAAGGGCTACAACAGTGCTTCCTTCGTTCTCACCGGTATCTCCCTCGAGGAGAAGGGTGCTGAGACCGGTTCCGCTTGGAATGACTGGTGCGCTTACAAGATCAAGATCACTGATGCTGACGGCAACGTTACCTATGTAGGTGTTGGCGGCGCTCAGGCTGGTTGGGACTTCACTGTTGACGACAACGGTACTCCCGACGACGATTCCGACGATTTCATTATCCCTGCTGCTGACGTCATCAAGACCGACGCTGAGGGTAATGTAGAGGTCATCCTCCCCTATGGTTACGGTTACACCTATGAAGTGATCGCTATGGGTTGGGATTCCGATCCTGACGATCCGTACATCAACCTGGAGAAGGTTTCCCTGTACAAGGCACAGTCTGTTCCTGAGTGGCCTGTGTACAACACCGGCGATGATTCCTCCGAGCCTGAGCCTGAGGATTCTTCCGAGCCTGAGGATTCTTCTGAGCCTGAGGAGTCGTCCGTTCCTGAGACTTCCAAGCCTGACGACGGCAAGGGCACTAACCCCAAGACCGGTGCATTCGCTCTCGGCCTCGGCGCTCTGACTCTCGCTGGCGCTGCAGTAGTTATCACCAAGAAGAAGTTCTAAGATAACTGCCAAAAGCTAACAAGCTAAACATGAGATCCACCCTTCGGGGTGGATCTTTTTTTGTGCCGAAGTATAATATGAACAAATCATGCATTCAGTGTTGACATTATTTATCTTATATAGTATAATAGTAATGTAAGATTCTGTAAATGATGCCTGACTGGAGGAATATATATGAGCAGAGATAACAAGATCAGAAAGCCCAGGCCGCGAGGTTCAAGGTTCCTTTCGGTGGTGCTGGTGGCTGTACTGGCAGCAAGCACCGTTATTAACAGCTATTTTACCTATGACCTCTTCGGGCGGGGGATACAGTCCTCCGAGATCGAGACCGTGGCCGAGGAGGACAAGGAGGCTGTGGAGCTGAAGAAGACCCTCAAAGAGACCCGTGACAAGCTGGCTCAGGAGGATGAGCAGGAGCGCGTCAACGGCGACAAGGGCTTTGATCCCCTCATGCTCAGCGAGTTACAGGAGGCCAACGAAGAAGCTATCAAGCAGGGCCTCGAAGCGGTGAACACCAAGATCATCGACGAGTACGCCGCCAAGCAGGTGCTGGGGGCGCTGGCCTATGACCTGGGCATCAGGGACACCGAGTCGGAGTACAGCTTCCAGCGGAAGGCCGAGAACCAGGACTTCGAGTACTACACCATGAAGCAGAGCTTCAACGGCATCGAGATCGCCGGCGCCGGCATCACCATGCAGGTGGGCAAGGACGACAGCGAGCTGGTCAACACCAGCGGCAAGCACTTCAACATCCCCGAGGACATCGAGCTCGACCTTGTCATCGGCTACGACGAGGCCAAGCAGATCGCCTCCGACTACATCAAGCAAGCCATGCGCATCCCCGAGGACAAGCAGTACCTCGAAAACCGGGGGCAGAAGATCTTCGTGATCTCCACCAACGTTTACGCCTCCTGCTACGAGATCGGCTGTCAGCTCTCCGACGGGCGGGAGTTCATCATCGCGGTGGACACAGTCTCCGGCGGCATCGCCAAGCTCTTCGACAACTTCAAGTTCGTCATGACCTCCACCACCCTCAAGGGTCAGCTGGGGGATCAGAGCATCTCCGTGGATATGATCTCAGAGACCGACCACAGGCTTGAGGACACGGAGCGCAACATCCATATACACGTCATAGAGGACAGAGCCGCTACCCCGGTGATCAAGTACGAGGACATGATAAACATACCCGTATACAGCTGGGATCCCACCAACAAGACCCCCGACAGGAGCGGCGTTGATACCCTTGCCAACATACAGAAGGTATACGACTTCTACAAGAAGACCTTCGACCGGGACGGCGTTGACGGCAGCTACAACCATGTGAACGCCTACGTGGGCGTAAGCACCGTTGACTACGGCGACGGCGACTCCAGCAACATGACCAACAACGCCGGCATGGCGGGCAGCTCTACCCTGTACATCGGCACCAAGTCCCCCAACGAGTACTCCTCTGACCTTGACGTTATGGGTCACGAGTTCACCCACGGCGTTATCGCCTCCGGCGGAGCCGTGAGATACGCAGGCAAGAACTCTGCCATGGACGCTATCAACGAGGGCTTTGCGGATATCTTCGGCGAGCTCATCGCGGACTTCAACGCCGACGGCGAGCTGGACGGCGCCAACTCCCTCAGCACCCCCGACACCGACTGGGACATCGTGGGCAGAGTATTCTCCGACCCCAAGCTGAAAAACTGCGCCGACTTTGAGGAGGGCGTCACCGACTGCCACGAAGGCGGCACCCTGGTGAACGGCCTGTTCTACCGCATGATGACCGACGCCAAGCCCAGCTACATCAACGTTTCGGTGCTGGCTAACCTCTACTATTCGATCATACCCATGTTCAACAACAGCACCGACTTTAAGGAGCTGAGAACGCTCATCGAGAATCAGGCGCTGAAATGGAACGCCGAGACCAATGCCGGCACCGCAGGCGACAGGCACGTCCTCACGGATGACATGGTGGAGACTATCATCGACGCATTCGATTACTTCAACTACCCCGAGACCCACAAATACCGTGTAGTCAAGGGGGGCAAGGTCATCGTCTACGACAAGGACGAGGATCCCTACGACAACTACCACATCGCCTTTGCAAGACCCTACGACAAGAGCCAGGTGGTCTTCGAGACCGACGTATCCGAAAAAGAATTCGTCATCCCCGGGGAGATACCCAACGGCTATTACAGCGTTACCGTGACCGATCTTGCCAACCCCAAGAACAAGGTCAGGGGCTGGATCCTCATAAACGACAACGCCGCCGACCAGAAGTGCAGAGAGTACCCCGAAAAGGTGGAGATCTTCACCAACTTCAACTCCGAGGCCCGTGAGGTTGTCCTGGTCATCGACGACTCCGGCAGTATGGACGGCTCGCCTATCGAGCAGGCAAGGAGCTCCGCTGTCAACTTCGTGAACACGGTGCTCAACTCCAATCCTGCCACAAGCATCAGCCTTATCTCCTACAATTCAAGCTTTACCACAAGGGTAAGCGCATCCTCCAACAAGAATCAGCTGGTGTCGTCCATACAGTCCATACGCTCCGGCGGAGGCACCGACACCTATGACGCCCTTGCAGAGGCCAAGCGCCTGCTCACAGGCTCCAAGTCCCAGAAGCGCCTTGTGGTGCTGCTCAGCGACGGCCTCCCCAACGAGGGCCCCAGCGATAACGGCGACTACTATGCCCCGATCTACCGCCTCATGGACGAGATGAAGAGGGAGGGCATCATAGTCTACTCACTGGGATTCTTCCACAATCTGGGCTCCTATGAGCTGGGACAGGGTCAGGAGCTCATGTCCAAGATCGCCACCGAGGGCTATGACTATGTGGTGGATAACGCCGACGAGGCCGAGGGCGCAGTCAGCGACCTTGAACTGGTCTTCAACGACTTCGCGGAAATGGTCAACGGAAAGCAGTACATCAACATCAGGATCGCCTGCCCCGTGGACGTGACCGTCAACTACAACGGCGAGACCCTTTCCTCCGACAAAAAGCACCCTGTAACAAGAACGTCCTTCGGCACTCTCTCCTATGAGAAGGTCATCGACGAGGAGACCGGCGAGGAGACCGACGATCCCGTGAAGATACTCCGCCTTGAAAAGGGCACTGATTACGAGATCTGCATAAACGGCACCGGCAAGGGCAAGATGAACTATACCATAAGCTACCCCGACGAGAACGGCGAATACACCGACGTCAGGGAGTTCAAGAAGGTGCCTGTCACCAAGGATACTGTCATCGCCGCCTCCACCAAGGAGAACTCCGGCAAGGTGGATCTCAAGATCGACACCGACGGCGACGGCAAATTCGACCTCAACTATGAGGCCGAGGAAGGCAAGAAGGCCGAGGAGACCTCCGGCGACAACACCATGACCATCATCATGGTGATAGCCAACAGCGTTGCCGGGGCGGCTATACTGGCGTATTTGATCGTCAGCCTTGTGAAGAAGAAAAAGCAGCCCAAGCCTGCGGCTCCGGCGGCTCCCACAGTCTGCCCGGGATGCTCGGCACCGCTGACGGCGGGGATGAAGTTCTGCCGAAACTGCGGCACTCCGATACCCGCACCGGCACCTGCGCCGGCGGCTGCACCCGCAGTCAAGGCACCCAAGGCCGGCATGATCGTGAAGCTGGTCATCATAGGGCTGTGCGTATGCGTTACCGCAGCTGCCGCCGGACTGTACTACTCACCCGCCACAACGGTATTCAAGACCCTCCGTGACGGCCAGCCGGAGAGCGCCAGACTGCTGTACGAGAACTCTGTTGAGGGCTCGTCCCTGTCCGAGAAGTACATCTCGGTGCTGCTGAACAACCACCTGGGGAAGGCTGAGAAGGCCTACAACGACGGCAGATACAGTGCGGCTGAATACCGCACGCTGCTGGAAGGCGTCAAGGCGCTTGGTGTGGACGATGCGTCCGACACGGCGAAGGACAGCCTGAAGGAGCTCAGCAAGAGCGGGGACGAGAGCGAAGCGCAGGAGCAGAGCGAGAGCACTGAGGCTGCGGAAAGCGCAGAGGAAAGCACAGAGGAATAAGCAAAACCGACCAAAACCGGGCGGTTTTCCCAAAAAGCGAAAAAAGCCGATACAGATAAAGACACAGACACAGATAATGACAATGAGACAGACACAGAAACAAAAAATGATAGTGTTACAGAAAGTGCCGAAGGCACAAAAAAAGACCCTGACCCGGAAGATGAAACTGAGAATGAGACAGGTGTGTGTGTGCGCAAAGCTCAAATTTCGCGCTTGACCTGCGTATTTCGGGCGTTTAGAGAGGGTCAGCATGGCCTTTTGGCAAGGTGGTTATCTCAGGGTGTAGGCAGAGTTATCTCAGGGTTAAGGCAGAGTTATCTCAGGGTCAACATCATGTTAAGGCAGACCTAACATAATGTTAAGGCAGACTTAACATAATGCATAGGCAGAGTAACACCGTAGTGTAATGCAGGGTAATACCGTAGTGTAATGCAGGGTAATACCGTAGTGTAATGCAGGGTAACACATGAAAAGTTTTCAGTGCTGTCCCCTCCCTGTCTGCCTCTCCGGACGGATCAATAGATCATCAAGGCAATAACTTAATTATTCTTTTTGCTTTTTGCAGGCGCTGCACATAGTAACGAAAAGGCACTTCTGTCACAGTACCGACAGAAGTGCCTTAAATGGATCATCTTTACCGCGACTGCGCTTTTGATGTCCCCTCTATTATTATGCGCAGAGCTCCGCGTTCGTTATTTCAGCCTCTGATCAGATCGGGCTCTTAAAGCTCTCAAATCTTATCACCACGCCGCCGCTTATCAGCTTCGGCAGTGCGTCGGTGCTTTCCCATACCGGGCTGTCCGGCCTGGCCTGACAAAGCGAGAGTATTTTCAGCTGAGTAATATCCTCGATGCCGCCGTCAAAGGTCAGCTCATAGTGGTGCGTCGCCTTCTGCATCTCGCTGACTGTCTCCTCTCTGTCGCATTTAAGAGTGGTGTATACGTTTATCATGGCGTCGTTCGGGTCGATCTCCTCTCCGTCGCAGGTGAAGCCGGCAAGCTTCAGCTTCGGGTCGTCGCCGGTCACGAGCATATCATTCATCAGCTGAGGCACCATGCAGGCACCTGTGAGCTTAATGGGCGCATCAAGGGCTGTGCTGCCCGAGGTGGCTGTGTCAACGGTTATCCTGCCCTTCTTTCTGTCTACTTTAACCGTGATATCGGTCTTGAGCTCTATCTCATCGCTGAGGCCGTAGTTGTAGGTGCAGGTGATCTCCTCCGCATCCTCGCCCACGAAGTAGGTGTCTGTGCCCTTCTTTTCCGCCGCTCCGGTGATGTGAGGCGTACAGGTCTGGTCGTAGAGATACTCCTTGCCTTCCTCCCAGGTGAAGTCGAACTGGATTGAGTTCACGTCAAGGCAGGTCTCCGGGTCGTTCACCTTGAAATATACCCCCGCGGTGTAGACATTGCCATATTTGTGGTTCAGCAGATAGTATACGCTGAAATCCATATCGCCGTCCTTGGACTCAAATACCACCATAGGCGCCGACATCATACCTGAGTATTCCTGGGTCGAGTCGGGCATTTCGGTCACACAAGAGCCAGTCCAGCTGCTGCCTGCGGACTTTATCAGCTCGGTGAAGGCCTTTGCCGGGGCGGCGTCCGCCACTGCTATCTCGTATCCGCCGCTGCCGTCGGGGAGATAGTCGTAGTTGCACTCCGAGTGGTCGTGCCATACGCCGTACTGCTGCTCGCCGTTTTTAGTCCAGGAGCACTTTTCGTACCACTTCTCGCTGACGTATGTGATGATGTTCTCCGGGTGCTGCTCGATATAGTCCAGGATGACCGAGTAGTAGGGGCGGTCAGCGGCAGTGGCTATATCCACACCCTGACCCATGTTCTTCTGTATCTGCGACACTGCGTAGCTGAAGGAGACCTCCTCCCCCTGTTTGAGCCCGGTGAAGTCCTCCCGGCCGCGCATCATCACGGCTTTGAAGCCCTCCGCTCCCTCTGTCAGGAGCAGGCAGGTGTCAAGGTAATCGGGCAGTGATACCACCGCAGTCTTGCAGCCCCTGCCGGCGGAGTACTTCTCCAAAAGCTCAGCCGGCACTGTCCTGGATACGGACTGCCCTTCCTCCTCCGCATTGGTGCAGCCGCAGACTTTGTAGCTGCCGTCGGTGAGCTCATTGAGCCTTATCTCGATATTGCTGCCGATATCCACACACCATACGACGCTGTCGCTCCGGATGCTGCCGATGCCTGTGATAGCCTCCAGCTGCCCGGAGCCGATAAATGCGCAGCAGTAGTACGCCGTGTTGTCACCGTTCAGCAGCTGCTCCAGGTCGTCATAAAACACCTGCGTTTTCAGAAGATCGTCGTTGCTTGCCAGTATGGCAGCCTTGAGCCTGTTCTTCCATTCGCCCGCGCTGTCATCGGCAAGGCGTTTGAGTATATCCTGATAGTCGGCCTTGACCGGGATCGGTTCGCCGGTCTGCGCACCGCCGTTATCGGCTATGGGCAGCGCCCCCTCCGAGGACGAAGCGTCCGAGGACGAGGCGTCCTTTTCTACCTTTGAGCGGTTCATAAAGAACACCGCTCCCACGGCTATTGCCGCCGCTGTCAGCACAAGGCCGAGCCTCCAGTATCCGCCCCGCACTCTTGCCCGCCCGCTGACCGAGGTGCCCAGCACCTGATCCGGGGAAAGCTCCGGCGCCCGGACTCTGTATTCATTATCCGAGACCTGTTTTAGCAGTTCCTTTTCATTCATAGCCGTTCTCTCCTTTCGTAAAGCTTTCTGATCTGTTCAAGTGTTGAATAGATGTGTTTCTTGACAGTCGTTTCCTTCATCTCCATTACCGAGGCGATCTCGCTGACAGTCAGACCTCTGCCGTAATAGAAGTAGAATATCTTCTGTGCAGTCAGCGGCCTTTTGCGGACAAGGGCGCCTATCTCGCTGATAAGCTCCCTGCCCATGAGCTCGTCCTCCACGTCGATGCTGTCGGGCAGCTCGGCGGAGACCTCGGGATTGCGTTCGACGGAGACCAGGTTTCTAAGCTTTGCCGCCAGCGAGTAGTATCTCCCCAGCTGGCGCTTTGCGATGAGCATTACGAAGGCTTCCTCATTGGGTATGGGGTCTTTGCGCTTTTCAAGAGCCTCGAACATCGCCAGCCACACGTTCTGGTAGATGTCGTCCACATCATCGAGGGAGAAACACTTCGCCGCCACAAATCTATGGACGCTTTCTTTTGTTCCCTCGTATATCCTGTCAAAATCCTCACGGCTCATATTTCTCACCTCCCGGACTGTCGAGATCGCTCCGCGGATATATGCCGGCGGAGCAGTTCATTAAAAGCGCTTTCATCTAAGTATTGCATATTATGGGGCAAAAGTTATGAACACTGTGTAAACAATGCGGAGCCGGAGTTCCGGAGGACAGCTTTCAGGCGCTGCGCATTGTAACGTAAAGGCACTTCCGTCATAGTAACGACAGAAGTGCCTTAAATGAAACATCTTTATCGCGCCTGCGCTTTGATACCCCCTCTTTTATTATGCGCAGCGCCGAGGTTTTTCTTTTGCAGCTTTGCTGTGGATTTCTCACTTTGCGCCTTGATAAGGGGCTCTGCCCCTTAAACCCCGCAAGGGCGCTGCCCTTGACCCGCCAGGGGGGGATACCCCCCTGGACCCCAATGCGCTCCGCGATCATCTTTTCAGTCCAGGAACTCCACCTCAGTCACATACATGACCTCGCAGGCTCCGTCACCCTGATCGGTGCGGCTGGTGCTGGATTCCCAGCCGTATTCGTTCCCGAACCGCGTTCCGTATACGCTCACCAGATAGCCCTTCAGTTTTATGTGGTCGCCCCGGCGGATCTTCTTGATGTCGTGGCTCACCCCGAAATTTGCCGGTATCAGATGGTTGTTGGAAAAGTGGCTCAGAAGATAGCCCGTGCCGCCGATAGCCACTACCTTGCCCACGTCGGTGGGGTCAAGATCCATGACAAGCGCTCTGTTGTTGTGATCCCAGCCGTAGTCGATAAGCTCGTTGGTGGCGGCTACCTTGCCCCAGGCGATGCCCACGTCCATGGGCGAAATTGCGTCCGCCATGCTGGTAAAGCCGAAATACCGCCTCGTATGCACCGCCAGCCCCTCGATCTCATAGGCGTACTCGAAGGTCACATGGACGTCGAAGCCGAAGGAGGATATGTGTGCGCTGCCGTCGGCGGGGGTCTGTATGGGGTCGCCTATTCCTGCGATGCTGCGGCGCTCGCCGATATCGTAGATCTCCCGGGCGATGAACAGCAGCAGCAGTATGCACAGTAGTATCAGCACCACCAGCAGTATCTTCTTGCGAAGGGGTTTTTTCTCTTTTATTGTCCAGGTCTGTCCCTGAAAGCTTTCCTCCATGCTGCTGCCTCCTTTACTTGCCTACGCAGAATTTCGAGAACACCTCGCCCACCACAGCCTCGGAGATGCTCTCTCCGGTGAGCTCCATGAGCTTTGATACCGCGTGGTCGGTGAGGACTGTCACCGCGTCAAGGGTCTCGCCGCTCTGCGCTGCGGTGAGGGCTTCTCTGAGCGTTTCGAGGGCGGCCTCGGCGCAGCGTTTCTGGCGCTCGTTGGCGAATACCGTCATGTCCGCGTCATATGTATCTGCCCCGAACAGCTCCGACACCGCCGCAGTCAGCTCCGCCAGTCCCTCGCCGTTTTTCGCTGACAGCTCCAGTATCCGGGCGTTGAGATCCGCGAACTCCTCCCGGCTCACCCTTGCCCCTAAGTCGCTTTTATTGAGGACGATGATGAGGCGCTTGCCCAGCTGCCGTATGTAATCGAGCAGCTCCCTGTCCTCGGCGTCGAGGGGGGACGATGTATCGAATACCGCGATTATCAGCGCACACTGGTCAAGGCGTTTCTTCGCCAGGGATACTCCGATCTGCTCGATGCGGTCATCGCTGCCGCGTATGCCAGCCGTATCGGATAGCCGCAGCTCCAGCTCCCCCAGGCGGGCGGTCTCTTCGATGACGTCCCGGGTGGTGCCGGCCTCGTCGGTGACGATGGAGCGCTCATACCCCAGCAGGGTGTTCATCAGCGTGGACTTGCCCACATTGGGCTTGCCCGCGATCACCGTATCTATGCCGGTGCGCAGCACCATGCCGCAGTCGTAGTCCCGCAGCAGGGCTTCAAGCTCCCCCGCCGCCGAGGACAGTGTCTCCCGGAGGGCGCCGTCCTCCACCGCGGGCAGGTCTTCCTCCGGGTAATCAACCCATGCCGCCAGCTCGCCCAAGAGCGTCACCAGCTGCCGCTTTACGCCGTCGATGCGGGAAAAGAGCCTTCCCTCCCTTGTCAGCCGCGCCGAGCGCAGCAGCAGGTCGCCCCTCGCCGAGATCATGTCCGCCACGGCCTCGGCCTGGGTCAGGGAGAGCTTGCCGTTGAGGAAGGCACGTTTGGTGAACTCGCCCCTGTCGGCCTGCTCGCAGCCGTTGGCAAGGCAGAGCCGGAGGATGCTTTTGGTGATATAGATGCCGCCGTGACAGGAGATCTCGGCGGTGTCTTCTCCTGTATAGGAATGGGGTGCGCGGAACACCGTGAGCATGGCGTCGTCGAGGACCCGCCCATCGGCGGGGTCAACAACTCTGCCGTAGCAGCAGGTATACCCCGGCATCTCAGCCACGGTCTTGCCGCCGAAGGGTCGGAATATCCTCCCGGCGCAGTCCAGCGCCCCCTCGCCGCTTATCCTGATCACGGCCAGTCCGCCCTCCGCAAGAGGGGTCGATACAGCACATACCGTTGACACGGCCTTCACTCCTTTCCTTGTTCGGCACAGATCACAGCGCCGTCCTTGCAGGGTCTTATCAGTGCGGGGCAGCGCTCCGCTTCCTTGAATACTTCCTCCGCTATACCGGCGCAGATACGCCTTATCAGCTCCGGCGGACGGCTGTTTGCCACGGGGCAGTCCGGGGAGAGGGTCAGCACAAGGCTTTCATCCCGCCGCATGACCGTCACAGGCCACAGGGCGCACTCAAAGGGTTTTTCCCCGCCCATGATGCAGCCCCGCTCCGGGTCCAGCAGCGGACACTGTGCCTCACCGCCGGGCAGCGGCTTCATGCAGAGCCTGAGGGCGCCTCCGAGCTCAATGAACCTCTGCTCCGGGAGCAGGGATATAATCTTCTCTTTGGTCTCCGGGGTTATCACCGGGGTGCCGGCGACGTCGCAGCCGTCGAATATACAGCACAGCCTGCACGCAGCGCAGTCCTCCGCTGAGATAAGTCCTTTCAGCACGGCCTTTCCCCCTTTGTCATACTATCGAAAACGGGTATTTCTCCGCCGCCCGGCGAAGGAATACCCGTATTTGAGTTAAAGCGATTTACATATCCGCTCTGATCCTGTCGATGTGGGTCTGAGTGTGTCCGCCGGAAATGGATACGGTCAGACAGAAATCGGTAGCGCCCACCGACTTGGCGAACTGCACCATGCTTACATTAACGTAACGGAAATCCGCCACGTAGATCTTCTCGAAGCTGTGGGTCAGGAAAGGCACTGTGGCGTTGGCGTAGCTGTCCTTGAGGATGACAAGCACTCTGCCGTTCTTCACAGGGGTCTTGATCTCGCAGATATCGAGGTCGTCGCCCAAAGTGCAGCCGTAGCAGTTCTGACCGGATACCCAGTCGAAGAACAGCGAATGACCCTTGTTCTCGTTGATGTAGGAGAAGGTGCTGTCCCAGTAGTTTACTTCAAGCTGGTCGTTGTTGTCGGGCTTGTAGTAGGTCATGGTCTCGGGGTTGTTCCAGATTTCCTGATTGTTGTTGCTGAATGCGTACATGGTTCCCACGAAGCCGTCTATCACGCACTTTTCGTAGGTGGAGAGGTCCTTCCAGGTGTCGGCAAGACCGGCGTCCTCCACGAACTTGCTCATGGCGTAGTATGCGCCCAGGGGCTGCCAGTGGTGGTCGGTGCGGGAGTAGATATACTCGTCGGCGTGGTTGGCAAGGGTTTCGTAAACGTCCACGTTGATGACGTTTTGCAGGTGGTTGCCCACGTTGATTATAGCCTCATGCTGGTCGGTGAACTGGTCTGCCATGTTCTTGGGCATATAGTAGGCCGATGCCAGCGGGCAGTAGAGGTTGAAGACGTTCACTTTGTCGCCGAGGGCCGTCTTGTACTGGTTGAGCACCGAGGCATAATCCGCGCCCACGTCAAAGAGGCCGTAGAATGCGGGCATAGCCCTTACGCTGGAGCCGGAGCCGGTGATGACCACGTTGCCTGCCCACTCGCCCTCGTCGGGGACCTCGATGTGCTTTTTGGTCTCAAGCGATACAGAGGTGGTCTGTGAGGGAGTGGTGCCGGGGACAGCCTCGCCGGCGCTGTCGTCGCCTGCGGGGGTGGTCTGCTCGGTCTCCTTCTCGGCGGGGCCGGTGTAGAGCGTTACCTT
Source organism: Ruminococcus sp. (assembly GCA_017529875.1). GTDB lineage: Bacteria > Bacillota > Clostridia > Oscillospirales > Ruminococcaceae > FB2012. The sequence goes on from JAFXNC010000016.1 coordinate 57,142, forward strand.
GGAGGTCTGCTTGTTCTTGTCGTTGTCGTCCAGGGTCTCCTTCTTGCCGCCGGGCACGTCACCGACGACCTTGACGTCGCCGATGTTGATGCCGAACAGGTTGGAGAAAGTGTCGGAAAAGCCTTTAAGGCTCTCGCGGTTGGGTATGGTGTCGGTATAGTAGGTGGTGACGCCCTCGGTGAACTCGCCGCTGAACCAAGTTTTAAGGTTGAAGGAGGGCATCTCGGCGTACATTCTGTTTTCGGTCTCTACCACGCCGCTTTCGCGTTTCATCACCAGCAGGGCGATGCCTGCGCCGAAGACTATCAGTATGCAGAGCGCGGCATTGAGAAAGCTGAATTCAGCCTCGTAGTGCCGGAACTTGGGCTTTTTGCGGCGGGGTCTCTGGAGGACTGCTTCCTCTGCGGGGCTGAGCCGGGCTCTTTCCCTTACGCGGGAGGAAGGCTGTACGTCCTCCACCGGGCGCTGTCTGCGGGAGGAGGGCTGTGCATCCTCTACCGGGCGCTGTCTGCGGGGTGAGGGCTGAACGTCCTCCACAGGGCGCTGTCTGCGGGAGGAGGGCTGAACGTCCTCCACAGGGCGCTGCCTGCGGGGTGAGGGCTGTGCATCCTCCACAGGGCGCTGTCTGCGGGAGGAGGGCTGAACGTCCTCTACCGGGCGCTGTCTGCGGGAGGAGGGCTGTACATCCTCCACAGGGCGCTGTCTGCGGGGTGAGGGCTGAACGTCCTCCACAGGGCGCTGACGGCGGGGGGCAGGTTCCTCGGCGGGAGCGGGCTCCGGTGCCTCGGGCTGCCTTGCGGCGGACATCTTCCGCCTCATATCCTCGGAGAGCTGTATCTCGATGGTGCGCTTGGTGGTGCCGGTGCGTGCGGGGCGCTTTTCGGGCTCCGGCGCTCTTTTTGGGGCTTCGGGCTCTTTGTCCAGCCAGATGCTTTTCTCGGGAGGCGCGGAGTTTTCGTCGCGCCAGATGCTGTTGCTCTTTTCCTCACGGCGGGTCTTGATATCCGAGACCATTTTCTCATAGACCTCGGGAGACTTGGTCTCGGGGTCCTTGTATTTGTGAGCGTCGATAGGATCGGAGCGGGAATCTATGTTGCTCAGCTTGCGGAGGCTGTCAAGATAAGCCGCCTCAAGCTTTTCGCTGTCGGGAAATATATAGTTGTTCTTATCAGACATTTTGTTGCCTCCGTCAGAATCTGAAATACAGGAACGGATTGTTGGTGGTATTCAGCAGCAGCAGCGAGCTGATTATCAGTATGGCGGCATTCATCACGATGCCGGCGCTGCGCATGAAGTAATATCTGCTCGGTATCTTCTCGGCAAGCTCCTTGAGCTTGGGGATGACCGGCGTAGAAAGGGCTGCGGCGGCGATGATAAGGAAGATGTTGGAGAAGAACACCTGCCTCGACACCACGTTGGAGAAGGAGTTGCCGTTGGCGCCGACGACAGCCTTGAAGAAGCTGCCCAGTGCGCCGAAGTTCTCGAAGTAGAATATACCGAAGCCCAGGATAATGATGACCTTGGTATAGATGTGGGCGAATACCGGGTGCCAGTTCTTGTAACGCTTTTTGCCCAGCTTCATCTCCATGAACACGAACAGTCCGTAGTACAGTCCCCAGATGACGAAGTTCCAGCTGGCGCCGTGCCAAAGTCCGGTGCAGAACCATACTAAGAACAGTCCGCCGTACTTGCGGCGCTTGCCGAAGATAGGCACATAGAGCAGGTAGTCACGGAAGAAGGTACCCAAAGAGATATGCCATCTCTGCCAGAACTCGGTTATGCTCTTGCAGACGAAGGGGTATTTGAAGTTCTCGTCGAAGTGGAATCCGAATATCCGTCCCAGGCCTATGGCGATATCGGAGTAGCCGGAGAAGTCGAAGTAATACCACAGCGCCACCATTGCGGCACCCAGCCATGCGCCCAGCACCGATACGGTGCCCACGTTGCTGTAACCGTTCTCGGAGCTGCCGAAAAGCTGTGTTACCACGGTATTGAGGCTGTTGGCGATGATGACCTTCTTGCCTATGCCCAGGATTATGCGGGAAAAGCCGTCGGAGATGTCCTTGAGGTTGGTGCGGCGCTCGTCGATCTCCTCGGCGATAGTTGAATACCTTACGATAGGTCCGGCGATGAGCTGGGGGAACATGGACACATAGAGCAGGAACTTATGGAACTGCTTCTGCACCTTCACCTTGCCCCAGTAGCAGTCTATCGAATAGGATAATGTCTGGAAGGTATAGAAGGAGATACCGATAGGCAGCTTGATATCCGGCACCGGGATGTTTATGTGGAGCAGGGCGTTGATGTTCTCAACGAAGAACCCGCTGTACTTGAATATGCCCAGCACGCCGATATCCACCACGACTGCCAGTATCAGGGCGTGTTTTTTCTGCTTTTGCGACTTGGCCCGGCCTATGGTGAGGCCGGTCATGTAGTTCAGGAACGAATATGCTATGAGCATGACTACCCATACCGGCTCGCCCCAGGCATAGAAGATCAGCGAGAACACCAGCAGTACGATATTACGCGCCTCTATCTTGCGGGCGATGAAATACACCAGCAGGCACAGCGGCATGAAGAAGTATATGAAAAACAGATCCGCAAAAACCAAATCAGTTACCCTCTCTTTAATTCATTTTTTCTTTCCGTCAGATACTTTCCCAAGGCCGTCCCGGGAAGCGAAAACGTTTTCGATAATAAAAGTTTTTCTGTCATCCGACAAAACGGCATAATAATTATATCATTTAATAAGATTTCTGTCAAGCGTAATTCTGCACAAACAGGATAACAGGGCATCGCGGAAATAAAGGCATTTTGCCGCCTGCGGGGAATGTCAAAATATTAACAAGGGAGATTTTCTTCTCAGTTCGGGGAGCGAGATCGGTGAGGATCATCCTGCTTTGGGCACCAAGCCGCTTTTCGCTTTTCGCTAATACCCCCGCGCCGCCTCCGCCGCTTGACATACCGCTTTAAAAAAGGTATAATATTCTCAAAGGCTCCCCCGGAGCACGCATTTTATTGTAAAGGAATGATAGGATGTATAAACAGGGTCTTTATCCCATAGTCCGGAAATCCGCCTCAGCTAAGGGTATCTTCGATATCACCGTCCTCTGCCCGGAGGCCGCTGACCTCGCTCAGCCCGGACAGTTCGCTCAGGTGCTGGCGGAGGGGTTCTTCCTGCGCCGCCCGATCTCTATATGCGGCATCGACAAGGCCAAAGGCACCCTGCGCCTCGTCTTTGAGGTGCGCGGCAAGGGCACCGAACAGCTCTCCCGGCTCAACGTCGGCGACAACATCGACCTCATGGCTCCCCTGGGACATGGCTTCACCAAGGCAGAGGGCAAGGCCGTCTGCGTCGGCGGCGGTATCGGCGTGCCCCCCATGCTGGGGATCGCATCGGAGTACGGCAGCGATGCCGTGGCGATAACCGGTTTCCGCAACGCCGCTGCGGTGATCCTTCAGGAGGACTTCAAGGCTGCGGGCTGCGATACCGTCCTCTGCACCGACGACGGCTCGGCGGGCATACACGGTTTCGTTACGACGGCTCTCGAGGAGCATTTGCAGAAGGAAAAGCCCGGCATCATCTACGCCTGCGGCCCCACACCCATGCTCAAAGCTGTGGCGGGGCTGGCTGAAAAGTACGGCGTGCGCTGCGAGGTCTCCCTCGAACAGAGGATGGCCTGCGGAGTAGGCGCCTGTCTGGGCTGCGCCGTCAAGATCAACCGTGGCGGCAAGGAGGCCTTCCTGCACGTCTGCAAGGACGGCCCGGTATTCGATGCAAAGGAGGTAGTTTTCGATGGCTGATCTGAGAGTTACCCTGGCGGGCGTGGAGTTCAAGAACCCCGTCATCCCTGCAAGCGGCACCTACGGCTACGGCAGAGAGTACGAGTGCCTTTATCCCCTGTCGCGCCTGGGAGGAATTTCGGTAAAGGGCACCACCCTGCATGAGCGGGGCGGAAACATCCCTCCGCGCATTGCCGAGACCCCCTGCGGTATGCTCAACTCGGTGGGGCTGCAAAACGGCGGCGCCGAGAAGTTCATCAAGTACGAGCTGCCCAACCTTGCGGCCAAGGACACCCGGATAATCGCCAACATTGCGGGCTCCACGGTGGAGGAGTGTGCGGAGCTTGCCGCCATGCTCAACGGCACCGCGGTGGACATGATCGAGCTGAACATCTCCTGCCCCAACGTCAAGCAGGGCGGAGCGGCCTTCGGCACCGACTGCACCGTAGCAGGGGCAGTCACGAAGGCGGTGAGGGAGGCCAGCGACAAGCCTCTTATGGTGAAGCTCTCCCCCAACGTCACCAGCATAGTTGACATAGCGAAGTCGGTGGAGGCCGGCGGTGCCGACGCGGTATCGCTGATAAACACGCTGCTGGGTATGCGCATCGACATAAAGACCCGGCGTCCGGTGCTGCACAACAACGTAGGCGGGCTCTCGGGCCCGGCGGTATTCCCGGTGGCGGTGAGGATGGTATGGCAGGTAGCCAACGCGGTCAGGATACCGGTCTGCGGCATGGGCGGCGTCAGCACGGCGGAGGATGCCATCGAGATCATGATGGCGGGCGCCTCGGCGGTGCAGGTAGGCGCGGCGATCTTCCGCGACCCCTATGCCCCGGTGAAGATCATCGACGGCATCAACGAATGGTGCGACCAGAACGGCGTAAAGTCCGTTTCCGAGATCGTGGGGACGGTCAAGCCTTACTGAATCAGGATATATGATCCCGCGGAGCTCTCCGGTATTGTTCGGAGCGCTCCGCGTTCGTTTATTATAGCTTACTTATTTGCTTACTCTCCGTAAAGCTCCTTTGCCATTTTCAGCAGCTCTGCAAACTCCTGCCGGTATTCGTCAGTCAGCAGGTCTTCCGTCAGCTGCTTGCTGATGTCTGCCGGAGTCAGCTTGCTGTACTGGCTGCCCCGCAGGTACATCGCATATTCCGCCGCGCAGCTCGCAAATGCCAGATTAGCACCGGCCTTCGCAGTGTAGTCCTTCACCATTACAGGCTTTGAAAGCTCCGTTGAGGTGTCCCCGTCAGGGAGCTTGTAGCGCAGCTTCACGCTCAGCAGCTCCTCGGGGTCGGCTGTGGCGGGCTCAGGCTCGTCGTCGCTGCTGCCGCCCAGACCTGCGGAGCCCAGCACGCCCTTGACCGGGATGATCTCGTAAAGCGCCGTGGAGGAATGTCCTGCGCCCATTTCGCCGGCGTCCTTGGTGTCGTCGGTGAAGTCCTCGTCGGCAAGGAGCCTGTTCTCATAGCCCACAAGGCGGTACGCCTCCACGTTGGCGGGGTTGAACTCGATCTGCGCCTTGACGTCCTTGGCTACGGTGATAAGTGTGGCGTTGAGCTCGCTGAGCAGGACTTTCTTAGCCTCCCGCTCCGAGTCGATGTAGGAGTAGTTGCCGTTGCCGTTATCGGCGAGAGCTTCAAGGCGTGCGTCCTTGAGGTTGCCGGCGCCGAAGCCCAGCACCGAGAGGAACACTCCGCCCTCGCGCTTTTTCTCCACCAGTGCTTTCAGCTCTTCCTCGGAGGAAATGCCCACGTTAAGATCACCGTCGGTCGCCATGACTATGCGGTTGTTGCCGCCCTGGATGAAGTTATCCTCAGCCAGCTTATAGGCCATGTTTATGCCCGCCTCGCCTGCGGTGCACCCCTCGGCTTCGAGGCTGTCAACGGCTGCGGCGATCTTGTCGTAATCGGAGCCTGCCGCGCCCTCGAGGACGATCTTTTCCTCGCCGGAGTAGGTGACTATGGAAACGCGGTCATTGGCGTTGAGGCTCTCGGCCAGCATCTTCACGGCCTGCTTCACCAGTGGGAGCCTGTCGTCGCCGCGCATGGAGCCGCTGACGTCGATGAGCAGTACGAGGTTCAGGGGAGCGCGGGTCTCACGCTCTATATCCTTGGCCTGCACGCCCACGAGAAGGAGCTTGGCCTTGCTGTTCCAGGGGCACTCGGAGAGCTCGGTGGTGACGGCTATGGGATGCTCCGCGTCGGGCTTTTCGTAGTCGTAGCTGAAATAGTTGATGAACTCCTCCGCCCTGACCGAATCGCGGTTCACCTGCCAGCCCATAGTGAGCATACGTCTTGCATTGGCATAGGAGGCGGTATCGACGTCGGTGGAGAAGGTGGAGAGAGGCGCGTCCTTAACGAAGGTATAGCCGTTCTCGTCGAGCTGCTTGTACTCCTCGCCGTCGAAGCCGGGGTCGGGCAAGGGCATATCCGTGGTCATATCGCCGCCGGTCATGTACTCAGCGTCGGCAATTATGCGCTCGACGCTCTGATTGCCGTTCACGTCGGCGGCGACGGCAGGGGCCTCCTCGGCCTCAGTGGCAGCATCGCCGTTGTCGGTATTGTCTGCGGTGATCCCGGATGCACCCGCCTTTTCGCCGGCGGTATCGGTCTTTACGGAAACGCTGTTAGTCTCCGGGGAGTTCCGGGAAACGGGCATATCTGAGGGGGTGCCCGATTTGCTCTGATCCGAGCTGCCGCAGGAGGCAAGGCTCCCGGTCAGTGTCAGAGCGAGTATGAATGCCAGCGCTTTGTTGTATCTCTTTTTCATTTCATGTCATTCCTTTCTTTATTCAGAGCAGCTTTTTCATCCTGCCTGCACAGGCTCAGCCGCTTCGGGCTTATCTGGTTTTGCGGTTTTCCTCGTTTACTACGGTGACTATCTTTCTTGCGGCGTCATCCGCCAGTTCTCTCTTGTAGTCTCCGCTTGAATGGAGCGCGATGATCTCATGTCCGCGGACGGCGTAAAGGGTGGTCTGCCCCGCGTCGTAGGCGCAGTGTTCCTCGGTCACATCGGCGCTTGTGTCTATCTCCGGGATGAGCTGCAATATCTGCTGCATCGCGTCGCTGTCGGCCTTTCCCTCCGGCTCTCTGTCGGCTCTTATCTTCTCTAAGGTCTCCAGAAGATCTGATCCGGAGACGGGGTCGTAGTCGTACAGGGTATCGGCATCGGTAAAGCTGAAGCTGTAAACATCCCCGTCCTTGTCCACGAAGGAGCCTCTGTCGTCAACGCCCCATGCCCAGTTCTGATACCGGGTGATAAGGACTATATTGCTCGGCTCGGTGCTTGCCGGGGTCTCGGGTTTTGCAGGAGCGAGCCCGCAGAGTTCCTCGGCGGTCTTGCAGAAGTTCATCAGCCATTCGGAGCTGTATCTGCCCTCCGCCACATCTCCTGCCGGGATGTAGAACAGATCGCCGTCGGCGTCGCAGAGACCTTGCAGCACGATCACCGTGGGGCCGCCTTCCTCGCCCTCGTTGTAATAGCCGATGCACATTTTCAGCACCACGGTCTTTCCGCCTGCTGCGGGTTTAAGCATTACCTCTGCGGAGTTCACCCCTCCGCCGATGCTGTCGAAGATATGCTTGGGGGTCTGAGCCTCCACCTCGCAGAGCATCTCCCACAGCTCATCGAGCTGGCCGCTGTCTATGACCGGTACCGTGTGGTTTACCAGCCCGCCTGTAGTGGTATCATAGTCAACATACCGGGCGGTGACGTTGTAATCCGAGACGCTGTGACCCCTGGTGAGGCTTTCCTTCGCCTGCCTGAGAAGGTCGGCTCCGTCAATGACCTCGGAGCTGTCGGGTGATGACGATTCCGGCGCGGACGATTCCGGCGCGGACGATTCCGACGCGGAACTGTCAGGCTCGGAGGCCTCCGGCTGTGATATCTCCGGCGCAGAAGTCTCCGCCGGCGAGCTGTCCGGGGAGGCGGCTACCGGGGCAGGGGAATTGTCCGACTTGCCGCAGCCCGTGAGCATCAGCGCCGCTGCCAGCAGCGCAGCGATGATCTTTACGTCCTTTTTCATAGTTGTTCTCCTTATTATCTCACATACTGCTCCAGCTTTCCAGCAGCGCATTTATGCGGTCTGCTGAGCCTAAGCACATCATCCTCTGAAATTCGCTCACGGGGTAGCTGCAATCCTCCGCTCCCTCGGCAAGAGTAGTCCAGCCACTGTAAAAGACTGCATAGCCGTCCAGAGTGATCTCGATCTGAGGGATGCTCTCACATAGGATGTGAAGTCCCTCTTCGTCCTCCGTCACCGGCAGCAGGTACTCGCCGCCCGCCGAAAGCAGTACCGGGCAGGCCGAATCCAGCGAAACTGTGCCCGTGAGGGTCTTGCCGTCCTTAGCGTAGCAGTCGGCTATATCGAGGGTGTAGGTGCAGCAGGTATCCTGCTTTTCAGCGGCGATGACCCTCACGTCGAGGAACATCTCAGTCCGGGAAAGCACGTCTGCCTCGTTGAACTCGCCCGCTGCGGGGACGTAGGCTGCGGTCTCGACCCCCTCATGCCCCAGGGCAAGGCTGCCGTAGTCAACGGTGTCGGCAGGGGCCCGGGTCTGATCTGACTGAGCCGCGCCGCCTACATCGTTGGTCCTGGTGCCGTCGATATTGTTTGTCTCGGCGGAGGGCTTCTCCTCGGCAGCGTCGGCGCTCTTTTCGGGGCCGCGTTTCTCGGTATCCTCCGCTTCGGCCAGGGTATCCTTTGACTGTGTATCCTCGTTATCGGCTGCGGGAGCGATGTTGTCAACGCGGGCTGTTTTGTTGTCTGTCTTTGCAGTGCCGTCGGTCTGAGCGCTCTTGGAGGTGCCCTTGGCGTAGAGGTCGCTGCTGCTCTCGGCGGTGTTGAGCTTGCTGCTCTCTGCCGCTCTGATCGCCGCAAAGGCTCCCCCTGCGATGAGCAGGAAGGCTGCCGCCCAGGCGATAAGTCTGCCGGCGCTATTGCGTTTTGTTGTCTGAACCGTTATCTGTTCTCTTCTGTTGTCTGTCTCTTGTGTCCCGTCGATGGCGCTTTCTATCCTGCTCCAGAGCTTTTCCATGTCGGGAGCGGTACGCTGTGCGTTTTCTTTATAAAGCATTTTTATCTCTCTGTCTTCAAATTCTGCATCAAACTTTTCATTCATACAGCATACCTCCCTTCACCGTTTTTTTCAGCCGTTCTATGGCGTTTCTGTATCTCCAGGTAACAGTACCGAGGGGCAGCCGGAGCGCCTCTGATATCTCTTTAAAGGTCAGCTCCATGCCTATATGCATATTCACGATCTCGCCCTCCGCCTCCGGCAGGGAGCTTATCGCCTCATCGAAGGATATGCTGCTCTCGGCAGTTTCGTCTGTCCGGACAGTGTCCGGCGGGTCTATGGCGTTTTCGTCGTCATCCAGCGTAAAGCTCAGACGTCCCCGTGTCCTCAGGAAGTCCACCGCCATATTATGTGCTATCCGCGCGAGGTAGGCCTTATGCCCCGCGCCGCTCCGGTATTGCTCGGCACGCTGCCAGAGCCTCAGAAAGAAGTCGGAGGTCAGATCCTCAGCGTCCTGGGGACTTTTGACCAATGACAGAAAAGTTTTGTAGATGAAGGTCCCGTACTCATCGTAAATGAGCCGCAGCCCCTCCTTTTCCTGCCGCCGTATCCGTTCTATTCCGAGATCAAATTCCTTGTCGGTCATTGTCTCACACCCTTCGATGTATTATATACGGTTTTGTGTATGGGGATTTATGGCGGAATACTGCACAAATTTCACACTCGCTTTTTGTACACGGTGTACGAATGTATCTGTGCAGACAGCCGCTTAACACAAGTATAGCATCCTGTGGCGGGAATTGCAAGAGCGTTATGGGCTGCGGGGGGAAACTTACTGTTCAAAATACTATTCACTATTCGCTGATCCTGCCTCGTCGGGAAGGCGTTACCCTCGCCTCCCCTCACACCTGCCTCACCGGACGGAAATTCCCTCGCGGACGAATTTAGAAATCATCGCCGAAGGCGATACCAGATTGAACTATGTTCAATCTATTATTCTTTATTCTTTATTATTATTCTTTCTTCTTTTAGCAGGCGCTGCGCATTGTAACGTAAAGGCACTTCCGTCATAGTAACGACAGAAGTGCCTTAAATGAAACATCTTTATCGCGCCTGCGCTTTGATGCCCCCTCTTATATTATGCGCAGCGCCGGGTCCTCTGTTTGTATTATCCTTGCTGTTTATCGTATTATAAACGACACCGGCGAAAACATATTGATGCCCGCTATTATAAGGAACAGTACAAACCCGAACCCCGCCGTCTGTATCGCCAGCGTCTTCGCCTGTACACCGCGGTGTGTCGCAAAGGCCAGCCCGATCTCCGCTAAGGTGCTCAGCAGGACCGTCATGAACAGTGACCCCGTGAACATCCCCAGCATCAGCGACGCTATGCTCACCCCCGCTGCCGTCACCGTGTAGATGACCTTGCTGCCAAGGGGTATCTCCGAGCGCAGGCCGCTGCGCCTCCTGTATATCTCAAAGGCTCCGAAAAACAGCAGCGCCGAGATCATCAGGTTCACTCCGAGGTTGGCGGCGCTGGTGCCCATGCCGGGGAAGTTTATGGCGGTCTTTTTCTCGGCGACCAGGCCTATCCCCAGGTGTATCGGGCTTTGGGTGTAGGGGTCGGAGAGCTTGGTCATCGCCCTCGGCAGCACCGAGATCAGCGTGATGAAGGAGGCCGTACACAGCACGCACTCCCCCACGCCGGCGCAGAAGCTCATGCAGAAGAAGGCCGCGCCGTCCACGAAGAACACCTGCCCCAGCACGTTCATCAGCACCGCGAAGACGGCTTTCCGGGCGTCGCCGTTATCAGAGAGCGCCCAGATCAGTATCGTCATCGCCCCGACCAGGAGCACCGCCGGCAGGATATGGCGGGTCAGCACCAGCCGGAGCTTGGCTAAGAACCGCTCTGCGGCGCTGAGGGGGAGGGAGTATTCCACGTCCGCCCAGCGGGTATCGAACAGCTCCCTGAACACGGTGATCACCAGCGCCGCCCCTGCGAAGGCGAAGGCCGTCATGAAGACCCCTGCGGCTCTTGCCTTGCCCACCGCCAGCTCACTGTCGTGGCCTACGCCCAGCATCAGCAGCAGCGACACCGCCGCCGACATGGCGAACATCACCATGATAAGCGTCAGCACCAGTCTGCCGTTCACTGCAAGAGAGCGGTCATAGGCTCTGATCCGTTTTAATGCGCCCTTTCTGAGCATCATGCTCCGCTCCTCCTTTCAGCCGGTCATTCCTGAGTTTCTTCTGTCTGCGGTCCCTCCGCTGTGTCTTCCTGCTGTTCGTCTTCCTCGTATGTTTCGCAGACCTCTGCGTCGTATTCGCTTTCTGTTTCTACCTTATAGCCTTTTTCTTTCAGCTTCGCCACCATCTCATCGTACTGCTCCGGCGTGATAACAACGGTGAGGGCTTTGGTGTACTCTACAAACTGCTCGCCGCAGGCCTCGCAGGTCAGGAGTATCTCGGTGCCGCTGTCTATGCCGTAAACATCGGCGGCGCCCATTCTTAAACGCTTTTCATAGGCCCGGAGGTTCTCTGAGAAGGAGTTGGAGTATCTTTGGTCCATATCCCGTACAGTATCCCACAGCTCCTCGATCTCGCTCTTGGAGAGAGCAGTCCCGCTGGCATGGGCGTAGCGGTGGGATTCGTGGTAGAGATTGATGTAGAAGTCGTTGTCTCCCTTATCGAATTCTTTCGGGAAGCTCATCTTAGCATAGCCGAAGCCGCCGGTAACGAAGGACATGAAGCCTGTCACTATTACCGCTGCAAGGCAGCTGATATACCCGATCATCGAGAACATGATATCCCGCAGAGCCAGCTTCCTGCGCTTGGATGATACAGATATGGCAAGGAAGGCCAGCAGTCCGAACAGCACCGAGTTATAGAAGCTGTAAAGCATGAACACGATTATCACGGCGAGTGTCACCAGCACCGGGAACACCCTTGCAAAGGTCTTGAACACGAAGGGCTTGCCCACCGAAAGGCCGTTGCGCTTCTTGTATAGCATGAATGCCAGCAGCATCAGTCCGCAGGAGATAAGGCAGCTCAGTACTGCGGAGAGTATATGCTCATGGAAGTACATAGTATCAAGATCGACGATCTCTGTGATCCCCAGGAAACCTACGGGGATAAAGCTGAAATAGAAGGAGGTGGCTATATTCGACAGGGATTTCACCAGCCCCTCCATAAAGCAGACCGGTATCACCGATATGGCTGCGCCGAAAAGCACCGGGGTATAGATGCACTCCGCAAGGCAGCCGCAGCAGCTTATGCAGATAAGGGAGACTGCGTCGGTGAAGAACACCCATGAGATATTGATGAGCGCCACCGATACGACAGTCGAAGCCGGGGTCTCGGTGAGGAATATGAGCCCGGAAATGAGCATCATCAGCTGAGCGATGATGTAGGGCATCAAATGGTACTTGGCGATGAGCCAGAGCTTGGCCTTGTAACGCTCAGCTGCGCTGAGGGGGAGGGAGAACTCAACGTCGGCGTACTGCCGGTTGTAGAGCTCCCGGAAAAGTGCGGGCATCAGCAGCACTCCTGATACTGCCGCCGCCACAGTGGTATAGGTGGCGTATATAAGGAACTGATCCATCCATGCTCCCGAATAGCCGCCTGCTCCGAAGGCTATGAAGTCCATGAGATAAAATCCTCCGGAGAACACACAGAGCACCAGTATCAGCACGAACTGCTTCCTGCAATTCTTGCTCAGAGCCTTTGAATATGAACGGATCCTATTTAAGGAAGTCTGCGCTGCCATAGCCTCTCGCCTCCAGTTCGTAGATGAATATTTCTTCAAGGGTCAGCCGTACCGCCTCCGCCGCATCGGGAGTGAGGGACGACACCTTGTCCAGAGCCTCCTGCTCTCCGGCCTTGACGATTATCTGCCTGATGCTGCCCATTGAGGCCACATCCAGCACTTCGAGCCCCAGGGACGAGAGCTTTTCCCTGAGTACGCTGTCGTCGGCAAGCTCGGTATTGCGCACCACCAGCTGGAGCTTGGTGAAGCCGCCGCGAAGCGAATCCAGATCGTCCGAGAAGACCAGCTCCCCCTTGTGGATGAGCATGGCGCTGTCGCAGAGCTCTCCGATCTCACCCAAGTTGTGGGAGGACACCACCAGCGAGGCGCTGTGGTCGATCAGGTGGTCGGTGATGATGTTCTTTATCATGCGGCGCATGGCGGGGTCAAGGCCGTCGAAGGCCTCGTCGAAAAGCAGATACTTGGTGTTCGCCGCCAGCCCCAGGGCGATGACTGTCTGCCGCTTCATGCCCTTTGAGAAGGTGGCGAGCTTCTTGTCCAGGGGCAGCTCCACGGCCTTCATGATGCTCTCGAACTCGCTGTCCGAGAACTCCGGGTAGGCGCCCTTGTAGAACAGTCTCAGGTCGTCGGGGGTGTAGCCTGTGAACTGAGTGGTCTCGTCGTTGACGAAGAAGATCTTCTCCTTGGCGGCGGGGTTGTCGTAGACCGACTCGCCGTCAATGGTTATGATGCCCTCGGTGGGCGGGTAGATGCCGCTCATAAGGCGCATCAGCGTACTTTTGCCTGCACCGTTTGAGCCTAAAAAGCCGTATATGCACCCCTCGGGTATGGTCAGGCTGACCTTTTTGAGCGAGGGCTGGGTCAATGACCGGGTGCTCTCGCTGAAATCCATGGACACGTTTTTTATCTCTATCACTTTAACCGCTCCTTTCGGTCATTTTCTGCTGAGCTCGTTTATTATGTCTGTCAGCTCGCCGGGTGTGACGCCTGCTCCGAGAGCTTCACGGGCGGCTGCGCGGAAGTTCTCGGTGAGCTTTTCATTTGCCTTGCCCTCGTGCTTTGCCACGAAGCAGCCCTTGCCCTGCACCGAGTAGATTATGCCGTCACGTTCCAGCATACCGTAGGCCTTGGCGACGGTATTGGGGTTGAGCTGCAAGAGCTTTGCCAGCTCTCTTGCCGAGGGGAGCCGGTCTCCCTCGCAGAGCACACCGGCGGCGATATCCCTGCACACGCTCTTACAGATCTGTTCAAATATGGGAGCCTTGTCCGAGGGATCAATAGATATCATCACACCGCCTCCTTACTGTATCAACTGTACTATTCCAAATAGTACAGTTAAAGCATACACTCAAAAGCGCCGGTTGTCAAGTGCTTTCACGAAAAATCGTAAAACTGCACAACGACCGGCGCTTGTTTTAGGATAAGTTTTACAGCTCAGTGCCCCTGTGTGCCCCTCCGGACGGAAATTCGGTCGGCGATCTTTTTTCTTGCAGCATCACCCTTTACATCACTTCTCGTAAAAGGCTGATACGCCCTTTCCGTCGCACTTTGCGATCACCGCCGCCGTCCGGGTCAGGTATACCGCCGCCCCTGCCTCGGCAAGCAGCTTCATGGTCTGGGCGTCCTCCGGTTCTTCGTCAGAACAGGTTATCACCGCGATCTGCGGCGTCACCGCCGCCAGGAACGGCTTTAACCGGGTCTGGTAATGCCCGTGATAGGGCATCTTTACATAGTCGTAATGCCCCGCCTCTGTGTTGAGGAACTCCCCGAGACGGGTGTCCTCCGCGTCTGCGGCGAACAGCATGGAGCAGCTCCCGTAACGCAGTATGGTGATAAGGGAGGCGTTGTTGCTGGTAGAGTCCTGATACACTTCCCGCAGGGGCGGGCAGACAGTCAGCTCGCCGCCCCCAATGAGCACGCTTATCCGCTGCCGCGGGGTCTCCGGGGTGATGCCCAGCTCCGATACCGCCTGGGCGTAGCTGTCGTATTCCTTGTTCTGCTTGATGTAGTTGGTCTGTATCACCCTTTTCACCGGGATCTCCTTGAGCACTTTGGCGGCGCCCCCAACGTGATCCTTGTCGAAGTGGGTGATGATGAGCATATCCAGCTCCCTGATGCCCTGAGCGTTCAGGTAGCTGACTATCTCTTTGCCGAAGCCCTTCTCGCCGCAGTCGATGAGCACGGCGGCCTTGGAGTTGTAGATCAGGTGGGCGTCGGCCTTGCCTGCCTTGAAGCTGTAAACCGTCAGCTCCTCAAGATCGTCCTGCGGCACATAGGGAGCGGTGCTCTCCTGAGAGCCGGAGCTCTGGTCGGTGACGTTGACCGAACACCCGCAGAGCATGAGCAGGGAGGCAAGCAGATATATGAGGTGTTTTTTCAGTTTCATGAGCATCGCCTCCTGTCAGCAAACAAGGGACCGCCGTCATACAGCGATCCCCCGGTGTTTATCTTCTTATCAAAGGGTCAGGCCCTCGAAGGAGTCATTGAGCACCTTTGCCGAGGCACGGAACTTCGCGCTTTCCTCCTCGGTGAGGTCAAGCTCGAGGATCTCTTTTACTCCGCTGCGCCCGATTATGGCAGGCACGCCGATGAAGACGCTGCGCTCGCCGTACTCTCCGCAAAGCTTGCAGGACACGGTCAGCACGCTGTTCTCGTCCCCGAGGATGGCACGGACTATCCTGGTCAGCGCCATGCCGATGCCGTAGTAGGTGGCGTTCTTGGCCTCGATGATCTTATAGGCGGCAGTGCGCACCTGATCCTCGATCTCCTCAATCTTTTCACGGCTGTAACCGTTGCGGGGGTCGGCGATTATGGAGCCCACCGGCTTGGTCGCCAGCATCACCTGTGAGAAGGGCACGAACTCGCTGTCGCCGTGCTCGCCGATGACGTAGGCGTGGATGTTCCTGGGGTCTACGGTGAAGTAATCCCCCAGCAGATACCTAAGTCTCGCAGTATCGAGAGAGGTGCCTGTGCCGATGACCCTTGTGGCGCCGAAGCGGGACAGCTCGTAGGTCACTCTGGTCATGATATCAACGGGGTTGGTGGCAACGAGGAATATGCCGTCGAAGCCGCTCTTGACCACCGGGCCGATTATGGACTTGAACACCTCGGTATTGCGCTGGAGCAGATCAAGGCGGGTCTCCCCCTCCTTCTGCGCCACGCCTGCGGCGATGACCACGATATCGGCGTCGCGGCAGTCGGAATACTCTCCGGCGTAGATCTTCATATTGGACTTGCCGAAGGCCAGGCCGTGGTTAAGGTCCATAGCCTCGCCGTTGGCGCGTGCCTTGTTTACGTCTATGAGCACCAGCTCATTGCATATGCCGCCCTGGTTCACCAGCGAATAGGCGAAGCTCATGCCCACCATGCCGGTGCCCACGAGGACGACCTTTCTTCCGTCGCGGTTCATATTATCCCTCCTGTCAGATAAGCTCCCCGGTGTCGTATACTACTGCGATATCTTTCTTAGCTTTCTTGCTGCTGTCGTCGCTGCCGAAGATACGGTCGCGGAACAGGAAGAAGATATCGAATATCAGTACTCCGAGGATCAGTAAGATAAGGATTATCGGCACCACGATGGAGCCGGCCTTCCTGCCCTCCTGGACGTTCATGTTCGCAGGGTCGGGGTAAGGTGAATGCATGGGCTGGTTGCCGTAGTTCCGGGGATAGCCCTGCTGATAACCCTGCTGCTGATAGCCGCCGGCATTGGGCGGGATAACAGGGGTGGGCTGGGGGGTATTCGCCGCCGGGATAGCCGAGGAGCGGGAATTGTACACTTCATTGCTCTGAGGCGCGGGATCGTTCTGAGGCACCGCGGCCTGAGGCTGCTGGGGATGACGGAGCAGCGGGGGAGGCGTTACCGCAGCGGGTCTGGGTATCTGCTGAGGCGCAGGCTGCGGGGCAGGTCTCGGGATCTGCTGCTGAGGTGCAGGTTGCTGCGGACGTCCGTAAGCGGAGCCGTCGATGGCATCCATAGCCGGTACCTCGGGGGTCTTGGGCTTTGAGGTGGAGAACATATCATCGGTGATGACCGGCGGAACGAGAGACTCCATTTCCGCAGGGCCTGCCGAGGCCTGATCTCCTGCCGAGCTGTATATGACTGCGCCGCAGGCGGGGCAAATGCTTGTTCCGGGCTCGATAGTTCCTCCGCAGTTGATGCATCTGGTCTGCGGTGAGAATGTCTCTATGGTGGCGCCGCATCCGGAGCAGAATGTCGCGCCGTCCTCTAAGGGCTGACCGCAGTATCTGCAATTCTGTGCCATATAACTCCGACTCCTCTCTTATGCTGCCGCCGAGGAGCTGTCGGCGGAGCCTTCAAATAATTTTTCGATCACCGGTCCGAGAACGAGCCAGCCGCTGCCGTTGTTGACAGCATTGACTGTCCTTTCGGTATGTCTGCTGCCTGCGGTGAACACCACCTTCAGCTCATAGGCCTTGGTTATGTCCAGCCTCAGGGAATACTTGTTTTTATAGGCTTCCTCCAGCGCCGATACCTCTCCCGCCGTCAGTTCGCGGTGCTCCGTGACGGTGTAGAGCAGCGAGGGGGTCTCCCCCTCCTGCTGAGGGACGAGCTTGGAGGTCAGGTCACGGTCGTATCTTTCAGAGGCTTCATAGGTGAGCCTTGCGGCCTCGGTGAAGCACAGCAGATAGCCGTGGGTATCCTTCATCTTAACGGCGGCGGTAAGGGTATCCAGCACCGACTCGTAATGAGCCGAGGGTACCGGTTCCTCAGAGCCGCAGCCTGCCGCCAGCAGACACACCGCCGCGGCAAGCACTGCCAAGAGCAGTTTCCTGAAAATGTTCATAGCATTTTTCTCCGGGGCATCTGCCTTCGGGTATGAGCTTACGAGAACAGATCCTCAAGCTCTCCCAGGTCGATATCGCCCAGGTCATAGTCGTCATCGTCATCGTCGTAGTCGTAGCTGTAACCGGAGCCGTTGTTGGTGCCGCCCAGCTTCTTGGGCATCAGCATATCGGCGGAGCCGTTGTAGAGCACCCAGTCGCCGTCAACCTTGAGCACGGTGATGTTCTTGTCGCCGTCCTCATCCTTGTCAGCGCCCTTCCAGGTCACTTCAAGGTCAAGGTCGTAGCCGGCGCTGATATCTACTTTCTTGCCGAAGGTGGACTTATATCCGGAGGCATAGCTCTTGAGCATGGAATCCTTGAGCTCGGTCTTCTTGGTGATGTTGTAGCTTATGGAGAAATTGTCGCCGTATCTGTCTTTCAGGGACTCCTGCTTGGACCCGAATACGTCGTCGTAGTACTCCTCGATGCTGTCATACTTGTTGCTCTTGTTGATATAGTCTTCCTCGAGAGAGGACTTCTGAGCCGGGGTAAGGGTCTCGGCGTAGTAGCTGCCCTTGCCGGTCTCATAGGACTTGACAAGGTTGTCGAGGGGCTTCTTGTAGCCGCCGCCGGTGAATATCAGCAGCAGTACGACAACGATAGCGATAACAGCTGCGCCGATGATGCAGGCGGCGATTATAGTATTCTTGTTGGTGGCTGCCTTGGCTCTGCCCACGTCCTCCAGGAAAGCGGGATTGGGCTCCGGGGGGAATGTATTCTGATCGTACCCGGGGAAACCGTTATTCACGGGAGCCTGTGCCGGAGGCGGAACAGGTGCCGGAGGCGGTGTGAACATAGGTCCCTGACCGGGAGCATTGGCGAGCGGAGTGCCGCAGTTGGTGCAGAAGGTGGCGTTGTCAGCCATCTG
This sequence comes from Ruminococcus sp., assembly GCA_017529875.1. Taxonomy (GTDB): domain Bacteria; phylum Bacillota; class Clostridia; order Oscillospirales; family Ruminococcaceae; genus FB2012. The sequence goes on from JAFXNC010000016.1 coordinate 75,422, forward strand.
AGAACCGCAGGCAGTACAGAACTTTGACATAGTGAGATCCCTCCAAAAATATCATACAAAAATCATAACAGTATGGAAATACTATATTTATAATACAGCAACTTCATAATTTTGTCAAGTGGAATATATGCGCATTATGGGGAAATCCTTTCTGTTTTTTGCGCTGAAAATAACAGCATTTTGCACAATTTTCCCGGTATGCAGAAAGCACCCCCGGCGGATGACCCGCCGAAGGTGCCGAAAGCTGTCTTGATAATGCTTAGCTGTCTTACAGCATCTGTGCGCGGAGCTCCTCGCCGCTGAGGGGCGAGAGGTATGCGGGGGCGATGTCGAAGGCGGTGCGGCAGCCCACCTGGCCCTCTGCGAAAAGCCTGCTCATGGCTCTTGCATAGCAGATCAGCACGCTGGCGGTGAACTCGGGGTTGGACTCCAGCTTCAGGGAGTACTCGATCATCTGGTGGGTCTTCTCGCCGTCGCCGGTCATGCCGCTGCGCATAACGAAGCCGCCGTGAGGCATCTTGTTGTGGTCGCGGTCAAATTCTTCCTCGGTGATGAAATTAACGGTGGTGTCGTACTGGTCGAAGTAGTTCTTCATGCCCTTGATCTCGGCCTCGATAGCAGCCTTGTCAGCGCCCTCCTCGGCTACCACATAGCAAAGGCGGGTGTGCTTCTCGCGGGTGGTCAGCTCAGGCTGAGAGCCGCTTCTTACGGCCTCCATAGCGGCCTCAACAGGGCAGGTGTACTGGATGCCCCTCTTGACGCCCTTTACTCTCCTGATAGCGTCGGAGTGACCCTGGGAAACGCCCTTGCCCCAGAAGGTGTAGCTCTTGCCGTTGGGCAGGATAGACTCTGCATAGAGGCGGTTGAGGGAGAACAGACCCGGATCCCAGCCCAGGGAGATAAAGGCGATATGACCGTTCTCGCGGCTCACCTTATCCACATTGGCGAAATGCTCCGGGATGCGTGCATGGGTGTCGAAGCTGTCTATAACATTGAAGTATTTTGCAAGCTCCGGGGTCTGGCGGGGCAGATCGGTGGCGCTGCCGCCGCAGATGATGAGCACATCCACCTGGTCGGCATACTTGGGAGCGTCCTCGATGCTGTATACTTTAACGCCCTCGGTGAGCAGCTTAACGCTGGCAGGGTCGCGCCTGGTGAATACGCATACCAGCTCGGTGTCCTTATTCTGTCTTACAGCCAGCTCGACGCCGCGTCCGAGATTGCCGTAGCCTGCAATTGCTATTCTGATCTTGTTCATAAAGGTTCCCTCCAAAATAAAAATTCCAACCTTTATTATATCACATATCCCCCGACTTGTAAAGGGCTTTCGGGAGATTTTTCAAAAAATCCGGCGGAGAGCTTCCCGCTCACGTTTTGCAGGAAACCTCCGCCGGACTTGCAGATTTGCTTTTCGGTGCAGAACTCTGCCTTCCCGCCCGCGTGAATGAGATCGGCGGTGCGCACGGCCTTGATGTCCGCCTGTATGCCGGCTGCGGATAAAGCCGTTTCCATGGCTTGTTCGCCTCGTTATTTGAGTTCGGTGCGCTCGCCGTCAGCGGAAACCGTTACTGCGGGGAAGATTGCGCGAAGCTCCTGCTCGTAGCGTTTCGGGTCTTCCTCGGCGGGGCTGTAATGGGTCAGCCACAGCCGCTTGGCTCCCGCAGCTGCGGCAAGGCGGCAGGCGTCCTGCATCAGCATATGGCCTTTGCCGTCCATGCTCTGCTTTTTCTCCGGGTCGCCGTACATACCCTCGCAGATGAACAGGTCGGAGCCCTCCGCGAACTGCGCTATCTCCGGGAAGGGCAGAGTGTCGGTGACGTAGGTGACCTTCACCGGGCTGCGGCTGTCGAGAGTGACCTGCTCCGGTGAGATGCTCCTGCCGTCCTCGAGGGTCACGGTCTCGCCGGCGTGGAGGCGTTTCCAGTAGGTCACAGGAACATCAAGCTCCTTGGCCTTCTGCGGCTGGAACTCCGGCAGGCGGTTCAAGGTCAGCGAGTACCCGAGGCAGCGTACCGAGTGCCTCACCGGCAGCGCCGAGACGGATATCCTGCCGCCAAGCTCCGGCGGCGTAAAGCTGCTTACACGGTCAAGGGGCAGCTCCCGAAACACCAGCTCATAGGGCAGGAACCCGCAGATCCCCAGCAGCCCTTTGATGATATCGGTGCCCCCCTCCGGCAGATATACCGTAAGGGGCTCTGTGCGGGAGCAGTTGCCCAACGAGAGCAGAAATCCCGGCAGCCCCGCAGTATGGTCGGCGTGGAGGTGGGTGAGCAGCAAAAGTTTGATGCGGCTGAGCTTCAGCCCCTGCTGAGCAAGGGTTATCTGTGTGCCCTCGCCGCAGTCGATGAGGGCGGCGCTGCCCTCATGCTCATAGTAAAGGCAGGTCAGCCAGCGGTCTTTCAGGGGTATCATGCCCCCTGTGCCCGCAAGACATATCTCAGGCATGGCGTTCTCCTTTCTGTCCGGTGCTGAGGCTTATGATCTGACGGAGCTCTCTTGCGGCGGTTTCGATATCCTCCTGTCCGAAGACCGCAGATACCGCCGCATAGCCGTCAGGCTCAGCCTCGAAAAGTGTCCGTATGTTGTACTTGTTTATCCCGCCGATAGCCGCGCATACCGCCACGGATGCGGCGAAGAACCTCTCCTGACGCTGCCACCCATACTCACTGTCTGAGCGACCGTGATACCGTCGGCCTCTGTATCAACGCCGTTGATCCTCACCACAATGCTCCCTTCAAGTCAAAAAAGGGGAGCTGCCGCAAAAACAGTTCCCCCGAAGATACGAGTGTTATGTCCCGACGTTGGCATTATCCAGATCAGGTCACGGGTCGAAGATAGCGATCTTCCTCTCAGCCTGTCCACAGGCTCCCCTTTGTTTTCTCTATTATACATCAGGTGGATCGGGTTGTCAAGAGTAAGGGGGCTCTGTTTATTATCTAAATGGGGGGTTCCCCCAGTTTCTTCCGAGCGAAGACGAGGAAGAAACTTCCCCCCGGCTTCGTCGGGGCTTGAACTTTGGGGCGGCGTTCTCTCCGTTCCCTTTGGTCGCTACGCTCCCGCCGGTCACTCCGCTCACTCTGCCCCAAAAGCCCCTCCTCGCCGGTGCTCTATTCACTATATACTAAAACGCTGCGTATCGGCTTTGTATTTTTGGTATTGAAATTTTTGGAACTTTATGTTATAATATTTTTGAGTATAGGCTTTTTAACATTGTAAAGGATGATACGATGCAGAAAATATTGATCGTTGATGACGAGCAGATGATGCTCATGCTCGCTAAGAGAGTGCTTTCCGAAAAATACGAGGTAGTTACCGCACGCTCCGGCGCCGAGGGAATCGAGGTCTATGACCGCGAACAGCCCGACATGATCCTCTCCGACCTGCTGATGCCGGAGATGAACGGCTTCGAGATGTACGAGACCCTCCAGAAAAACTCCGACAAGCATATCCCCATAATCTTCATGACCTCCGACGACAGCGACGAGGCCGAGGGACGCGGTTTCGATCAGGGCGCCGCCGACTTCCTGCGCAAGCCCTTCCGGCCTGCCGCCCTGCTGAGGCGCGTGGATAATACTCTGGGCAATGTGGAGCGCATCCGCTACCTCACCGAGGAAGCCACCATGGACGAGATGACCGGCCTGCTCAACAAGGTCAGCGTCAACAAGCAGCTCACCGAGCTGGTGAAGCACGAGACCGGCGTGCTCATGATGATCGACCTGGACAGCTTCAAGCTCATAAACGATATGCACGGTCACGACATGGGCGACAGGGTCATCTGCCGCTTTGCCGAGCTGATAAAGAACACCACCCGCAACGGCGATATCGCCGGGCGTATCGGCGGCGACGAGTTCATCGTGTTCTGCCTGGGCTGTCAGGAAGAAAGCATGGTCAAGACCATAACCGAGCGGCTCAACGAGAGCATCTTCGCCTCCGCCAAGGAGTACATCGGCGGGGAGATGAACATTCCCCTGGGCGCGTCGGTGGGCGCGGTGTTCGTCAACGACAGCGACGAGGACTACAACGAGCTGTTCAAGCGCGCCGACAAGGCGCTCTACTCGGTGAAGCAGCGGGGCAAGCACGGCTATGCAGTCTACTGCACCGAGATGGACAAGGCAGCTCCCTCCGCCGACTTAAAGAGCCTGAGTATGCTCTTTGAGGAACGCAGCGTACTGGACGGAGCCTTTTTCCTGGGGCAGGAGGCTTTCAGCAACGTCTACCGCTTCATGATCCGCTTTATCCGCAGCTACGGCAAGACCGCATACAAGCTGCTTTTCACCCTCTCGCCGGATAATTCCCATTCCGAGTACGCCTTCACCGAGGCCACCGACCGTTTCGGCGAGATGATCTCAAAGACCCTGCGCAAGAGCGACATCATGGTCCGGATAAGAGAGAACCAGTATTTCCTGCTGCTGCCGGAGATCGGCACGGAGGATATCGACAGCCTTATCTCCCGCCTGCTGCGCCTGTGGATGGACGCGGACTGCTCCGGCTCCGCCACCGTAAGGTACGAAAAGGAGCTCATCAGCCCCCCCACCACCGACCGTTCCGACCGTCAGGGCGACGACAAGCCGTGAGCGGAGACGAACAATACTGCATTTTACGCTTTCGCCGGGAACCCGGTGAAAGCGTTTTTTGCGCCTTTGCAGCCGTGACCTGTTGTACATATTGTCAACAAATCGCGCTCATCCTCCTGCAAAATCTAAAATAACGCTATTGCAAAAAGCGCCTGCCGGGTGTATAATAATAGTTATAAAGTCGGCAATGGCGTCGCTTTTATGAAATTTTTGCAGGTATATCCTGCACGGAGGTCTTCATTTATGTGCGGAATCGTCGGCTTTACAAACCATATCCATGACGCTGAGAGCGTGATCAAAAAGATGATGGACAGGATCGTCCACCGGGGACCGGATTCCTCGGGCTCCTATGTGGACGATAAGATCGCTATGGGCTTTAGGCGCCTCTCTATCATCGACCTGTCCGACAAGGGCAGTCAGCCTATCTTCAACGAGGACAGGAGCATCGTCATCACCTTCAACGGCGAGATATACAACTATCAGGAGCTCAAAAAAGAGCTCATCGAGGCGGGTCACAGCTTCTATACCGAGACCGACACCGAGGTGCTTGTCCACGGCTATGAGCAGTGGGGCAAGGATATGCTCCACAGGCTGAGAGGTATGTTCGGATTCGTGATCTACGACAAGAAAAACGATACCGTCTTCGGCGCAAGGGATTTCTTCGGCATCAAGCCCCTCTACTACGCTCAGATGGGCAGGACCCTCATGTGGGGCAGCGAGATCAAGAGCTTCCTCGACCACCCGGAGTTCAAGAAGGAGCTCAACACCGCCGCACTGGAGAGCTATCTCTCTTTCCAGTACTCAGTTACCGAGGAGACGTTCTTCAAGGGCGTATTCAAGCTCCCTGCCGCTCACTGCTTTACCTATAAGGACGGCAAGCTCACTGTGGAGCGCTACTGGGAGATAAAGTTCACCCCCGACGAAGGCCCCGACTTGGAGCAGTGGGTGAACCGTATATCCGATACCTTCAAGGACTCTGTGCAGGCTCACAAGATCGCGGACGTCGAGGTCGGATCCTTCCTGTCCAGCGGCGTTGATTCCAGCTATGTTGCCGCCGTGGCGGACGTGGACAAGACCTTCACCGTGGGCTTCGGCGAGGACGAGAAGTACAACGAGATCGGCTACGCAAAAGAGTTCTCGAAATATATACACAAGGACAATTTCTCCCACGTCATAACCCCCGAGGAGTACTGGGGGAACTTCGCTAAGATACAGTACCACATGGACGAGCCCCTTGCTGACCCCGCCGCCGCCGCGCTGTTTTTCGTGTGCCGGCTGGCCTCGGAGCAGGTCAAGGTGGTACTCAGCGGCGAGGGCGCCGACGAGATATTCGGCGGCTACAACATCTATCACAACCCCGCCGACATGGCTGGCTACAACAAAGTCCCCCGCTTCATCAGAAAGGGTCTCGGCGCCGCGGCGCAGAAGCTGCCCAAGAAACACGGCGTGAACTTCCTGATAAGAGGCTCACAGACCTTGCAGGAGCGGTTCATCGGCAACGCCTACATCTTCACCGAAAAAGAACGCAAGGCTCTGCTGAAAATCAAGACCGACGCTCCCGCGCCCTCGGCGATAACAAAGCCCTTCTATGACAAGTGCAGTCAGAACGACGAGGTAACGCAGATGCAGTACCTTGACCTGCACCTGTGGATGACCGGCGATATACTGCTGAAAGCCGACAAGATGAGCATGGCTCACTCCCTGGAGCTGAGAGTGCCCTTCCTTGACAAGAAAGTAATGGCCTTAGCGGAGCAGATACCCGCACGGCACCGCGTCACCAAGACCGAGACCAAGTACGCCATGCGCATAGCCGCCCTTGCGGCCTGCCCTCCCCAGACGGCGAAAAAAGACAAGCTGGGATTCCCTGTGCCTATCAGGGTATGGCTCAAAGAGGACAAGTACTACGACTATGTGAAGGGCTATTTCACCTCAAAGAACGCAGAGAAGTTCTTCAACACCGACGAGCTGGTGAAGCTTCTGGACGTACACCGCTCCGGCAGCTACGACTGGTCAAGGAAGATCTGGACTGTGTTCACATTCCTGGTATGGTATGAGATATTCTTCGGCTCCGACGCCGCAGTAAGGGCATAACGCCCCCCCTGATACGAAGAAAGGAGAGCGGTATGAAAAAGATGATCATAGCCATGGCATGCGCTGTTATCGTGGCAGGCGTACTGCTCGCCGGGTTCTTTGTTCTGCCCATACTCCATGAGAACGACTGCAAGAACAGGGTCTTCGACGACTTGAACACTCGCCTGGGAGAAGTGAGCGGCGCGGTCATCGGCATAATACCCCGCACCGAGCAAAACGGCGCCGTTACCTACGGCGGCGGCGGGAGCGGCTTCGTCTTCGAGGAAAAGGACGGCGTTTACTACGCCCTCACGGCTGCCCATGTGGTCAGCGACAAGAAGGCCGTTTACAAGTGCTGCAACACCAAAAAGGCTGTGGAGACCCTCAGCGACCCCGCGATAAAGGCCGCAGGGATGACCGTCGTGGACGACAGCTTTTACGAGTCGCTGGACGATGTGACCGTGGAGTATGTGAGCCCCCATGCGGATATCGCCATTGTCAGCTTCAAGTCGGAGCAGGAGCTTATCTGCCTTAAACTGGCGGAGCGCGACCCTGCTAAGGACGACCGGCTGATGTGTCTGGGACTGCTGGACGACAGACTGCTCTCGGCCACCTACGGCACCGTAACTGCGGGGCTTACCACTGCCACCATCGACAGCGAGAAGTCTGACAACGTAGTTGAGCACGACGCCTATCTGACCCACGGCAACTCCGGGGGCCCTGCTGTAAATGAGGGACTGACCGCTGCGGGAATGAACGTAGGGGGAGAATACGACCGGTTCGAGCATTTCAAGTACGGCTACCTTATCCCCGCCTCGCAGCTGAAGATCTGCATAAACGACTGGAACGCCTCACGGCAGAGCTGATCACTCTGCCGGAGGCGTTTGGTTTTGCTTTATCACCTCCGCCAGCCCCTTCCCCACCAGCTCACCCGCGAAGAGCGCCTGATCGAGGCAGTTGCCGTGGCTGCCTACCTCTATCAGCAGGGAACCGGCGGTCAGATCCTGGTTGTAGTGGCGGTAGTCAAAAAGTATGGGGCGGGTGAGACCCGCATAGCTGCTTTCAAGCTGCTGCTGTAAGGCGCAGGCGAAGTGAAAATTCTTGATATACTCCGGCAGACCGAGAGAACCGTCGTCGCAGCCGGAGATTATCATGATCTGCGCCGCCTCCCGCCCGTCTATCTCAGCCACCGGGGAGAGCCGGGTGCCGTCCTCACGCTGGAGACCGTCACGGTGGATGTCCAGAGCGATCATGATCGACGGATACTGCGCCAGCAGCTCCTTCACCGTCGCCCGGGAGGAATCGTAGGCCGCGTTGTAGCTTTCCAGATCGTGAACAAGCGTGTCGTGTATGTAGGGGATCCCCGCCGCGTCCAGCTCCCGGCAGATGCGTTCCCCTACCGCCACCACGTTCTTCTCGGGATCGGTGGTGCGGCTGTCGAAGGAGGCGTCGTAGAAGGGTCTGTCGGAGGGCTCGTAGCTCTCGGTGGTGTGGGTGTGGTAGATGAGCACAAGAGGCTCCCCCGGGGTTATCTCGGTGGAGAAGTCTATGGGCTTGCGGCTCTCGGCGATAAGCTCGTCAACAGTGTACTCGGCGGAGCCGCTGCGTACCTGCCCGCCGCCGTCCAGGTCAAAGTACTGGGGGCCGTCGTAGTGGCCGAAGTTCAGCTTTTGTATCACGCCGTCGGCACTGTCAAGATCATCGGGGTAGGGCAGAGCGGCTATGACCTCGTCGGAGGGCTTGGGGGAGGGTATCTCCGCGGGCTCGGAGCTTATGTACTGTATCTCCTCCGGGGCGGCCTCCAAGCCGAAGCATCCTGCGCTCACCGGTGCGCCGAGAAGTACCGGCTTGTCCGGGGAGCTGACCGTACCGGTGCGCCCGCCGAGGGTCAGCGCCGCGGATGCGGCAGTCACGCCGGAGAGGGCAGGCGCCGCAAAGGAAAACCCCCATATCCCCAGGGGGAGGACGATTATCCCGGCGACAAGTCCAACCGAGCGCAGGAACACAGATCTTCTGTTCATGGTGAGACCTCCTTGCGGTGTGAAAATTCCGATCGCGGAGCGGATCCCGCAGGCGGCTTGTCAACACAGCCCGCTGCTCATTCAGCAATACAGAACCGACCCGGGATCATCCGTATAAAGTTTATGTGACATAATATCAAAATATTACTCAATATAAACGCCTGCGGAAAGCCCTGCCTCCGGGCAGTATACAACTGCCAAACCGCGTATCTGCGCGGTTTGGCGGCTTTATGCATTTAAAGTGTGCATTTATTCAAGACCGTCCTCAACTGTCCGTTTTTCTGTATTTGTGATAAAACGGTGAAAACCGGTCTTCCTGCCGGACAAGGGAGAATTTTTGTATCAATGTTGAAAACTCAGGGAAAGCTGCCCCAAAAAGCAGTTTTTACAGCGAGTTTTTAACACTTTCAACAGAGTTTTCAACATTTTTGAGCGCCCCTGCCGATACCCTTCAACTGTACTGAAAATCACCCAGATGCCGGAGGCAGAGCATATGTTCACCGGGAAGATCGGCGGGGGAGAAAAATTTTTATTGACATTTCCTTTTGGATTTGCTATAATATAAGATGTATTGCTATATCAATAGTAAGGAAAGTATTGTAAAACCAGTAAATATAAAAGGTAAGGTGGAATGAACAATGGGATTGGTCGAAGCGATCTTCGGTAACTATTCCAAGAAAGAGCTTAAAAGAATAGAGCCTATCAAGAATCAGGTGCTTGAGCTTGAAGCCAAGTATCAGCCCATGAGCGACAAGGAGCTCAGACAGCAGACCCAGATCATGAAGGACAAGATCTCCGACGGGCTTGGCACCCTCGACGATGTGCTGCCGGACGCTCTGGCTGTATGCCGCGAGGCCGCATGGAGAGTACTGGGCAAAAAGCCCTTCCCCGTGCAGATCATAGGCGCTATCGTCCTGCATCAGGGACGTATCGCCGAAATGAAGACCGGTGAAGGTAAGACCCTGGTGGCCTGCCTTGCCGCCTATGCCAACTCCCTCAGCGGAGAGGGCGTTCACGTCGTTACCGTCAACGACTACCTGGCTAAGTTCCAGTCCGAGGAAATGGGCAAGGTATTCCGTTTCCTGGGTCAGTCTATCGGCTGCGTGCTCCAGGGCATGAGCAACGACGCCAAGAGAGTAGCCTACAATGCAGACATCACCTACGGCACCAACTCGGAGTTCGGCTTCGACTATCTGCGTGACAACATGGTAATGTATAAAAAGGATAAGGTGCAGAGAGAGCACGCCTTTGCCATCGTGGACGAGGTGGACTCCATTCTTATAGACGAGGCGAGAACGCCCCTTATCATTTCCGGTCAGGGCGACAAGTCCACAGAGCTCTATACCCTTGCGGACCGCTTCGCCAAGACCCTTAAGCCTATCAAGGTGGTCGAAATGGACGACAAGGCCGATAACGACCAGCTGGGCGGCGACTACATCATCGACGAAAAGGCAAGGACCGCCACCCTCACCAAGGCCGGCGTTGCCAAGGCTGAGAAGGCCTTCAATGTCGAGAACCTCATGGACGCCGACAACATGACCCTGCTGCACCACATCAATCAGGCTATCAAGGCCAACGGCACCATGCACCGCGACGTTGACTACGTCGTTAAGGAAGGCAAGAGCGGCGGCGACGAGGTATTCATCGTTGACGAGTTCACCGGACGTATCATGGACGGCAGACGTTTCAACGACGGTCTGCATCAGGCTATCGAGGCCAAGGAAGGCGTTAAGGTAATGCGCGAGAGCAAGACCATCGCCACCATCACATATCAGAACTTCTTCCGTCTTTACAAGAAGCTCTCCGGCATGACCGGTACGGCTCTCACCGAGGAGGACGAGTTCAGAGAGATCTACAAGCTGGACTGTATCGAGGTGCCCACCAACAGGCCTGTCATCAGGAAGGATCACCCCGACGTAGTATACAAGACCGAGAAGGGCAAGTTCAACGCCGTTATCGAGCAGATCATCGAGTGCCACGAAAAAGGACAGCCTGTCCTTGTGGGTACCGTATCTATCGAGAAGTCGGAGTACCTGTCCAGACTGCTGAAAAACAAGGGCGTAAAGCATCAGGTGCTCAACGCCAAGTATCATGAGAAGGAAGCTAAGATCGTTGCTCAGGCGGGCAAGTTCGGCGCCGTTACCATAGCCACCAACATGGCCGGACGAGGCACCGATATCATCCTCGGAGGAAACGCCGAGTACCTTGCCACCGCAGATCTTTACAAGCTCGAATACCCCGAGGAGGTAGTAGTCGAGGCCACCGGCTTTGCCGAGACCGAGGACGAGACCATTCTCGAGGCAAGAGCAAAGTACAAGGAGTTCCTTGAAAAGTACAACGCCGAGGTAAAGGAAAAGGCCGAGGCTGTAAAAGAGGCCGGCGGACTGTTCATCATCGGTACCGAGAGACATGAGTCGAGACGTATCGACAACCAGCTCCGCGGACGTTCCGGACGTCAGGGCGACCCCGGCGAGAGCCTGTTCTTCCTCTCTTTGGAGGACGATCTGATGAGGCTCTTCGGCGGCGACCGCATCACCGGCATGATGAATATGCTGAAGGTCGATGAGAATACGCCTATCCAGTCCAAGATGCTGTCCAGCGTCATCGAGTCCTCCCAGAAGAAGATCGAGGGCAGGAACTTCAACATCAGAAAGAACGTACTCAACTACGACGACGTAATGAACGCCCAGCGTGAGATCATCTACGGTCAGAGACAGAAGGTGCTCAACGGCGAGGATATCCACGATTACATCCTGAGCATGATCTCGGATTTCATCGAGACCTCGGTAAACACTTACCTGCCTGACGACGAACTCCACGATTACTGGAACCTGGAGGGTCTGAGAGACCACTTCATGGGTCTGTTCACTGTTGACGACGACTTCAACTACTCCACCGAGGAGCTCGACAGCGTATCCAAGGCTGACATCATCAAGACCCTTACCGAGCGTGCCGACGCCATGTATGCTGCCCGCGAGGAACAGCTGGGCGAGGAGCTGCTCAGAGAGGTGGAGAGAGTGGTGCTGCTGAAGGTCGTTGATACCAAGTGGATGGCTCACATCGACGATATGGACGAGCTGAAAAAGGGCATCACCCTGAGAAGCTACGGTCAGAAGAACCCTGTTGTTGAGTACCGTATGGAGGGCTTCGAGATGTTCGACGCTATGGTTGACGCCATCCGCGAGGACACCGTCAGGATGCTGTTCACCATACAGGTAAGAAAGCAGGGCGACCAGCCTCAGGCTCCCAAGCGTGAGCAGGTGCTCAACGAGGCACCCACCCACCACAACCTGACCCGCAAGGTAAAGCGCATCGGCCCCAACGACCCCTGCCCCTGCGGCAGCGGCCTGAAATACAAGAAGTGCTGCGGCGCGAAGAAGACTAACTGATATCACACAACAGGACGGATCCCCTCCGTCCTGTTTTGGACTATACGCACCGAAAACGTTTAAGGAGGCGGCAGGCTGTGGGATATTTTATCTCTGCGGCGCTGACCGGCGGCGCGGGAGCTGCCGTGCTGGCCTTTACCGAATATGACTTCATGATCCTGTTCGGGCTGGCTCTTGTCGGTTTGGGCATAGTGTTCCTGACCATGGGGCTGATATGCCTGGCAGCTAAGCTCGCCGGGAAGCCGAGGCCGTTAAGTGCCTTGATGTTTGCCGTCGGGGTCGCGGTACTGATCTTAGCAGTGTGCATATACTGCCGAAAAAACAGAGGGCTTTTCGGAGGCTTTTTGATGCTCTTTGCCGTTCCGACACTCGGGATAGTGTTTTTCGCAGCGCTGTCGATATGGCTGTCTTTAAGGAGCAAAAAAGTCCGCAGGGATGACCCGGAGGATGAAAACAACAGGGAGGGATAGACCTTGCCGAGATTTCTCAGACCCACCATAATATTCGGAGTTATCGGGGCAGCTTTTCTGCTGCTGTCTCTCAAAACGACTGTGGCGAACACGCTGTTCGTTCCCGGTATGATATGCGCAGCGCTGGCTGTGGTGCTGCTGTTCATGACCATAGCCGCGGCGGTCACAGCCAAAAGTGGCAAGAAGCTCTCCGGCTGGCGGCTCTTTGCCATAGGCGACTCAGCGCTGATACTCGTTGTGGGAGCAATTGGTGCTGTTGATCTTATCACAGCGGAGGACGCCGACGCCTTCGGTCCCGGATTGCTGGGAGCGATAATATTCTACTACGGACTGCCGGTACTGGCAGGAATGCTCATCGTGGAGCTTTTAGCCTACAAAACGGTGAAGATGTACAGCACCGACGAGCCCGAACCCCAGCCCGCACCTGAAAATAAGCTCCCGCCGAAGATAAGCTATCCTCCCGAGAGCAATAATACAGACAATAAATAACATTGGAGGTAATGACAATGACTGCATTTTCAAGAGCGGATATACTTCTGCCGAAGGACGCCGATATGGAGAAGTGGGCGGTAGTCGCCTGCGACCAGTACACCAGCGAGCCCGAATACTGGGCTGAGACCGAGCGCATCGTGGGCGGAGAGCCCTCGACCCTGGGGCTTATCCTGCCGGAGGTGTACCTTGAGGACGAGAACGTGGGCGAGCGCATCGACGCTATCCACAGGAACATGGAGAATTATCTTGCGCAGGGCGTGTTCGCGGAGCACAAGAACGCTTTCGTGTACCTTGAAAGAGTGCAGTCCGACGGGCTGGTGAGAGCCGGTATCGTGGGCAAGCTCGATTTAGAGCAGTACGATTACAGGAAGGGCTCCAAGTCCCTTGTCCGGGCTACCGAGGCCACCGTCGTTGAGCGCATACCCCCGAGAATAAGGATCAGAAACGGCGCTCCCATAGAGCTGCCCCACATCATGATACTCATTGACGACGCTGCCGGCACAGTAGTCGAGCCGCTCACTGCAAAGAAAGACAGCTTCGAGAAGGTATACGATTTCAAGCTCATGCAGGGCGGCGGCAGCATCACCGGCAGACTGGTGGACGGGGAAAGCGCTCAGGGCGTTGTCAGGGCCCTCGAAGCTCTGGGCGACATTGACGCCTTCAACAGCAAGTACGGCCTCAGCGAGACCCAGCCCCTTGTATACGCCATGGGCGACGGCAATCACAGCCTTGCCACCGCGAAGGAGTTCTACGAGCAGCTGAAAGCCGCCAACCCCGGAAAAGACCTGTCAGATCATCCCGCACGCTATGCGCTGGTGGAGATCGTGAACCTCCACTCCGAGGCGCTGCGTTTCGAGGCTATACACCGCATCGTAACAGGCGTTGACACCGCCGCGCTGATGAACGCCCTCACCGACAAGCTCAGGCTCTCCGCAGACAAGGCGGAGCAGAGGATAACCGTGGTCAACGGCAGCGAGCGGAAGGAGCTGTACGTTCATGCGCCCCTGTCCAAGCTGGCTGTGGGCTCCTTACAGCAGGCTCTCGACGAGCTGCTGCCGGCTCTCGGCGGCAAGGTGGACTACATCCACGGCGAGGACGTTATCGAGAGGCTTTCCCAGCCCGCCGACGCCATAGGTTTCCTGCTGCCTGATATGGGCAAGGAGGAGCTGTTCCCCACCGTTATCGTGGACGGCGCTCTGCCGAGAAAGACCTTCTCCATGGGTCATGCGGCGGACAAGAGATACTATGTCGAGGCACGCAGGATAGATGTATAAGTACCTCCTTTTCGACCTCGACGGCACCCTCACCGATTCGCAGGAGGGCATAATCAACTGCATCTACCACGCTCTGAACGGCCTCGGCATCGAGGTACCTGAGATGAGCGTGCTCAAAAGGTTCCTGGGGCCGCCCCTTTCGGTGTCCTTCCGGGAGACCATAGGCCTCGACGACGAGACAGCGGACAAGGCGGTAAAGCTCTACCGGGAACGCTACTCCACGGTGGGACTTTTCGAGAACAGACCCTTCGAGGGCATAGAGGAGCTGCTTTGCAGGCTGCAAAAGGCCGGCTTCACGCTGGCTGTGGCCACCTCCAAGCCGGAGCCCTTTTCGGTGAGGATACTGGAGAGATTCGGACTTAGCAAATACTTCGGGGTCGTCACCGGCAGCGGGCTTGACGGCTCCCTCGACACCAAGGCCGAGGTCATCGAGGAGACCCTCCGCAGGCTGGGCTGCACTGACAAGTCCCGGGCGGTCATGGTGGGGGACAGGAAGAACGATATCCTCGGAGCACACGCGGCAGGACTGCCCTGCATAGGCGTGGGCTGGGGCTATGCCGAGGAAGGCGAGCTTGAAGCCGCCGGACAGGACGCTTTCGCCGGGGATATGGACGCTCTGGCAGAGCTGCTTTGCACAGGATAAGGATACACTATGAAAAAGCTGATACTGATATGCACCCTGGGGGCGCTGCTGCTCACAGGCTGCGGGAGCGGCACCGCCGAGGCCGAAGTCACATCTGTAAAGCGGCTCTCGGTGAGCGAGGTGCTGCCGAAAAAGCCTGCGCCGGCCTACGGCGTGGACATAACCGCCTTCGAGAACATCAAGCTGGCGATACCCAAGGCCTGGCGTGCGGAGGAACGCTCCGGGAGCACTGTATATCTGGACGACGACGCCCACTGCGCCTATATGTTCTGCGGCTGTGCCGGGGACAAGTGGCTCACCCCCGAGCAGATACTGGAGCAGTACCTGAAAAAGTACGAGGGCTCATCAATTATAGTTCCTCTCTCGGAGCCGGCGAAGGACAAAAACGGCATCGAGAGCCGCTATGCAGCCATAAAGTACGTAAGCGGCAGCAACACCAACGAGCTGATGTTCATATTCGCCCCGGACAAAAAGCTGTTCTGGCTCTTGAAGGGGGAGACCATCGACGAGCAGCACACCCCCGACCTCACCGAGCAGCTGGAAATGCTGGCGGAGTCGGCTATGTTCGTGCTGCCGGACACCAGCGTGGACGTCATCACCGGGCATACCCTGACCCAGAGCCGGGGCGACAAGTATACTGTGACCTTCAAGAAAGACGGCACCTACGAGCTTCAGTACGACCGTCCCTACGAGGATATCAAGACCGGGAAATACAAGCTCTACCGGGGGAAGAAGGCCATTAATTATCTTTTGTCCAAGTACCCCAAGATATACACCGAGGAAGGTCTGCTCAACAGGATAAAGAACGAGTGCCAGACCTATGACGACCTATACGCCGTGGTGATAACCGTGGGGGAGGAACAGAGCCGGGACGGCTTTGCCCACACCGAATCCTACAACCGGGTATTCGCGGGGACCCTTTCGGCCTCGGGCAAGCTCACCATGTACGACCACATGAACTGTAAAAATATTATCTGGACACTTAAGGAGTAATAGCTATGATAGTAAACGAAGTCAGGACTGAGCTTGAAGAACACATCGCGCCCTTCTGGGAGAGGCTTGCCGACACCGAGAACGGCGGCTTCTACGGCTATATGAGCTTCGGGCTGGAGCTTGACAAAAAGGCCGACAAGGGAGTGATCCTCCATTCGAGGATACTGTGGTTCTTCTCAAAGTGCTATGCCGTGCTGGGGGACGAAAAATACCGCCGGCTGGCCTTTCACGCCTTTGAGTACGTAAAGAACCACTGCATCGACTTTGACAACGGCGGCGTCTACTGGATGACCGACTACAAGGGCGCCCCCTCCGACACCATGAAACACACCTACAACATCGCCTTTGCCATATATGCGCTGTCCTGCTACTTCAACGCAGTGGGAGACAGGTTCGCACTTGACCTGGCCTACAAGCTGTTTATGGACATCGAGATGAACACCCTCGACGAATACGGCTACCGGGAGGCCTTCACGGTGGACTGGAAGCCCGTTGCCAACGAGGCGCTCTCCGAAAACGGCCTCATGGCGGAGAAGACCATGAACACCATACTCCACCTGATCGAGGCATACACCGAGCTTTACAAGGCCGAGCACAGCGAGCGTGTGGGCGAGAGGCTCAGGTTTTTGCTGGGGCAGATGAAGGAGAAGGTCTACGACCCGGAGCGCAGTGCGCTGAAGGTCTTCTTTGATGAGAAACTGGAGGTCATCGGGGACATCCACTCCTACGGCCACGACATCGAGACCACCTGGCTCATCGACCTGGCCTGCGATACTCTGGGGGACGAAGAACTCATCAATGACTGGGCGCTGCGCGACCTGAAAATATCCTCCAACATCCTCAGCACCGCCTTCGAGAACGGCGCACTCAACAACGAGCGCGACAAGACCGAGATCAACCGCACCCGGGTATGGTGGGTGCAGGCGGAGTCGGTGGTGGGCTTCACCAACGCCTACCAGCACAGCGGGGACAAGAGATTCTTAGATGCGGCGCGTTCGGTATGGGATCACATCAAGAGCGACGTCATCGACAAGCGGGAGGGCGGCGAATGGTACTCGGAGGTGAGCTTCGAGGGCGTACCCGACAGCCGCAAGGAGATCGTGGGTCCCTGGAAGTGCCCCTACCACAACGGCAGGATGTGCCTTGAAATAATCACAAGAGGTATTGATTTCTGATGTTTAAGTACGAAACTCATCTGCATACGAGGGAGGCCTCGGCCTGTGCGTCGGCCTCCGGGGCGGAGCAGGCGGCACGCTACAAGGAGCTGGGCTACGACGGCATCATCGTCACAGACCACTTCTTCAACGGCAACTGCACCGCTGAGATAAGAGACGCCACAGACCCCGCTGAGAAGATCGCCCTGTTCTGCAAGGGCTATGAAAACGCCAAAGCGGAGGGCGACAGGATCGGGCTGAAGGTCTTTTTCGGCTGGGAATACTGCTACAACGGTGCCGACCTGCTGACCTACGGTCTGGACAAGGACTGGCTCCTGAGAAACCCGGACGTCTGCGCCATAAGCGTATTCGACTACTGCCGGCGGGTACACCGGGACGGAGGGTACATCGTTCACGCCCACCCCTTCCGGGAGGCGGGGTATCTCAACGAGATAAGGCTCCTGCCCCAGTGGACTGACGCGGTGGAGGCCTACAACTGCGGCAACTCCTCCCGGGACATGGATGCCCGCGCCTCCTGGTACGCCCAGCAGTACGGCAAGCCAGTAACGGCGGGCACCGACAACCACCACCTGACCGCTGATCCCATAAGCGGCGTCTTCACTGAGGCGCCTTTGATGACCGTTCAGGACTACATCAACGCTGTTGCAAACCGCGAGGTCGGCCTGGTGATACCATGAGGCGGAGCAGAATAAAGAATAAAGAATAAAAAGAAAGAATAAAGAATAAAAGAGAGCTAAAGCTCTCCGGTATCGCCTCCGGCGATGATTTTTAGAAATCGTCCGCAAAGCGGACACCTTGTTTATTCTTTATTCTTTATTATTCTTCTTTATGATTTTAGCGATTATTTTAGCGATCGGCGAAGACGAGGAAGAAAGGTACCCCCAAAGCGCTCCGCGATCGGATCTTTTCCTCCGCCGTTGCATTTTTCTCCCGGATGTGGTACAATACATATCAGTAAATGCTATGCGAAAGAGGTGATCCGATGCCGAAAACTGAAAAAGTGAGAGCGTTCCGCGTCCTGCGGGCGGCAAGTATCTCCTCGACCTTGCTGTTTTTCATAGCTATCGCCCTTTGCCTGTTCCTGTCGGCAGGGAGCATGAGATGCGGGTCTACGGCGCTGTGGAGAGCGTATACGCCACCACGTTCATCTACCTCGAGGTCATGCTGATGTCGGCGATGCTCTGCGGGCAAGTGGAAGCAGCACATATTCTGGGTAGCGCTGTTCGGCGGAGCCTTTGTGGCGGTGAACATGATAATACCGATGTAGGGAGGCACACCGGGCTGAATAACGGCAAACAACAGCGGGAGCATCAATACCGGTGCCCCCGCTTGATCTATTAATGAGACAGCACTGAAATCTCTTCATGTGTAACTCTGCATAACACTGGGGTGTTACCCTGCATAACACTGGGGTGTTACTCTGCATTACACTACGGTGTTACCCTGCCTATGCATTATGTTAAGTCTGCCTTAACATTATGTTAGGTCTGCCTTAACATGATGTTGACCCTGAGATAACCCTGCATACACCGTGAGATAACTCTGCCTACACCGTGAGATAACCCTTATGCAAAAAGGCCATGCTGACCCTCTCAAAACGCCCGAAATACGCAGGTCAAGCGCGAGGTTTGAGCTTTGCGCACACACACCCGTATCATCCTCATAAGCTTTATCGGGGTCAGGGTCTTTTTTTTGTGCCTTCGGCACTTTCTGTAACAATATCATTTTTTGTTTCTGTGTCTTTATCATTGTCATTATCTGTGTCTGTGTCTTTATCTGTATCTGTATCGGCTTTTTTCGCTTTTTTGAAAAACCGCCCGGTTTTGGTCGGTTTTGCTGTGCCTCTGTGCGGAGATCAGCTCGGCCTTGCGCCCCTCGCTCCCGCTTTTCCGGGCAGGGCGGTGAGGGTAACGCATACCCGGTATTAGCGAACAGTGTATAGCGCATACCACATCCGTACACTTCATATCATATTCGTAATATCTTGTCTTTTTGCATAAAAAACAGGTGACAAGCCGAACAAAATATGTTATAATGTTCATGATACCTGATAATATGCAGTACCCGAAATACAGAGGTGAAACTTTATGGACGGCTTTCAGGATCCCGGGTGCGTCAGCTGCGAGGAACTGACCTTCGTGCGGCTGGCGGTGGCGCTTGCCGGGGAATATGAGAACATCTTTATCATAAATACTGCCGACGACAGCTATGTCGAGTACGGCAGACCCGACGCGGGAGGGACGTTTAAGAAAGTCTCCTCCGGCGGGGATTTCTATGCCAGCGCCAAGGAAAACGGCAGGAAAATGGTCTTCGCCGAGGACAGGGATATGTTCCTCAACTCCTTCCGCAAGGAGGCCATAACCGGCGCCGTGGCAGGGGGCAGGACGTTCACCCTGACCTACCGGCTGAACACCGGCGGCGAACCGGTATACTACTCCCTCAAAGCCGTCATGGGCAGCGGCAGCGACTCCGACCGCATAGTCATCGGCGTGGAGAATGTGGATAAGCAGGTGCGCCTGCGCCGCCGCAACGCCGAAAGGAGCGCCGAGTACTCCGGTATCGCACGCTCCCTGGCAACGCTGTTCGAGGTCATCTACCGCATCGACATGAGCACCGGCAGCTACATGGAATACAGCGCCAGCGAGGATTACGAGCGCCTCGGACTTATCACAAAGGGCAAGGATTTCTTCGGCTCGGTGCAGAGGTTCATAAGCAAGACAGTCCACCCGGAGGATATCGAGCGGGTGTCCGAGGCCATGACCCGGGATAGCTTCGAGCAGGCCCTCAACGAGACCGGCACCTACTCATTCAGCTTCCGGCAGATACTGGCAGGCAAACAGGAGTATGTTATGCTGCTGGCCTACCGTCAGAACAACGACCCCCGCAGCGTAGTGGTGGGCGTGCGCAACATGGACGCACAGGTGCGCCGGGAGCAGAAAATGGAAAAGGAGAGCGAGGCGTTCAGCGAGATAATCAGGGCGCTGGCCTTCCGCTATGAGTTCATCTATCAGGTGGATCTTACCACCGACGAGTACAAGGAGTACAGCTCCGTGAGGGAGAATGCCCGTATCAGCAGGGGAGTCACCGGCAGGGACTTTTTCAAACTCTCTCAGGAGAACATGAAGACCGAGATCTACCCCGAGGACTACCCCCGTATGGCTGAGGCCATGCAGAAGGACCGGCTGCTGGAAAGCCTCGACGAGAACGGCACCGCCACCTTGAACTACCGCCTGCTCATCGACGGCAGCCCGGTGTATGTCACGCTTTTCGCCATACGTCCCAAGCAGCGGGAGGATCATATCATCATAGCCGTGGAGAACGTTGATGCTGTGAAACGCCGGGAGCTGGCCTATGTGGAGGCGCTGGGCAGCGCTATGGATATGGCCAGCCGCGACGCACTCACCGGGGTCAAGAACAAGCACGCCTACGTCCAGACCGAGATCGAGCTGGACGGCCTGATAACCGCCGGACGCTGCCCGGATTTCGCCCTGGCAGTGGCGGATATCAACGGCCTTAAAGAGGTCAACGACAACCAGGGTCACAGGGCAGGGGACGAGTACATCAAGGCGGCCTGCGAGACCATCTGCCTGACCTTCAAGCACAGCCCGGTGTTCCGCATCGGCGGAGACGAGT
Source organism: Ruminococcus sp. (assembly GCA_017529875.1). Taxonomy (GTDB): domain Bacteria; phylum Bacillota; class Clostridia; order Oscillospirales; family Ruminococcaceae; genus FB2012. The sequence continues at coordinate 96,156 of JAFXNC010000016.1, forward strand.
TCGCTGTACTGCTGAAAGGCAGGGACTATGCAGACCGCGAGGAGCTGCTGGAGGCCTTCGGCAGGCTGATGGAGAAGAACCGCAGCGAGGGACTTGTAACGCTGGCGGTAGGCTATTCCGACTACCGGCGCGGCGACGATCTGAGGGTACAGGATGTTTTCGAGCGGGCAGACAAGCTGATGTACGACGACAAGAAAAGGAGCAGGGAATAAAAGCGCAGGCGCGATAAAGAAATATTATTTAAGGCACTTCTGTCAAGGATTTGACGGAAGTGCCTTTGCGTTTACTTTGTGCAGCGCCTGCGCCTCAGTTCTCGATCTGCTTGCCCAGGAACATCGCCGCCGCCTTCGCCAGCATCAGATTCTTTTCGTCAGCCTTAGGCTCTCCCGCCGTACTGATGAGCGCCACCGCGCCTATGGCGTCCCCCGCCGAGATTATTGGCACCGCCGCCAGCGCAGGCTTGTCCAGCCCCTCTATCGGGAAAAGCCGGGGCGTGTCCGGACGGTCAAAGACATAGCTGCGGCGCTGCTCGATCAGCTCCTCCAGCGCCGCCGACAGCCGCCGCTCCGCGTATTCCGTCTTCCGCGCCCCCGATACTGCCACAACATGGTCCCGGTCAAAGACCAGTGCCGCCTGCCCCGCCAGCTTCGAGATGACCTCAGCGGCCTGCACAGTCCCCTGATCCAGCTCCCCCACCGGCGAAAACTTCCGAAACACCACTTCCCCCTCAGGCCCGGTGTATATCTCTAAGGGGTCGCCCTCCCGTATCCTCATAGTGCGCCTGATCTCCTTGGGGATGACGACCCTGCCGAGGTCGTCGATGCGTCTTACTATTCCTGTTGCTTTCATGGTTTACCTCCCTGTTTTATTTTGGGAATAGTATGTGCGGAAAATGACATTTTATGCTGCGGGGTACAGCTTTTTTCTTCTCCCTGCAAAAGGGCATCACGAAGTAAGCCAAGGACGATACCTTTGATTGACTTTACCGGGACGATAGGCTATAATAATGACAGAATTTTTTTTGAAAATTTTTTTCGTTTAGTGTCACAATTTCATTTCCTCAGCTGTATATAGGGCAGAACGGCAAATGAAGCCGTCACGAAAAACTATATTACAGAAAGAGGTATTTATTATGAAAAAGACAATGACAATGGTAACAGCACTGGTTATGGCAGCCTGCATGGCATCCTGCGGGAGCGTGAACGAGAAGGCAACCAACACTGCCGCTAAGAACGACACCTCGGCGGCTGTGATCGACAGCAAGACCGACTCGAAGACCGATGCAGAGAAGATCAATACCGACGAGCAGAAGACGGATACCGATGACAACAAGCTGAGCGGCGGCTGGACTGCTGCGGAGGACGGCGGCTTCCGGGTAACAGGAGGGAGCCCCAAAACGCTCCGCGATCAGGTCTTTCAGCTTGCATCTGTTATTCCGGCTTGCATATTTTTTTATCGATCCACTTGCTATTTTTCCGATTCCGTGATATAATTCGCCTATAAGCTGCATTACGGATGATGCGGCGAAATTGAGCGAGGTGTTGAGACCGTGATCGAATGGAGAAGGCCTTTGCCGGAGGATCTGCCCGGGATGCGGGCCCTTATCGGGGAGTCGGGGGCTGAGGGCAGCGATGCTAATGCTGCCAACATATTCCTGCTGCGGGAAAAATACAATATAAAGATCGCCTATGCCGGGGGCTCGCTGCTGCGGCTGTACACCGGAACAAGGCTCCCGGGACGCTGCGGCGTCACCTTTCCGCTGGGCGGGGATACCGAAAAGGCCCTTGATATCCTGGACGAGGACCGGAAGAAGCTGGGCAAGCCCGCCGGGTTCATCTTTCTGACGGAGGGGCAGCGGGATATACTTTCGCAGCGCTATCCTGAGATGCGCTTCGAGACCACCGGGGACAATTCCGATTATATGTACACAGCCCCGCACCTGTCGGAGCTTGCAGGCAAAAAGAACATGAAAAAGCGAAACCATGTCAGCCGCTTCTGCCGGGAGTACCCCGACTGTGAGATACGCTTTCTGGAGCGCAGCCCGGATAAACAGCTCCTGCACGACGTCACCGAGGTGGAGGAAAAATGGTTCGCGCTGCAATCGGAGCGGGTGGATTCATCCTTTGTGGAGAGGCTTGAGATCTATGAAGCCTGCTGTCACTGGGATGAGCTGGAGCTCTGCGGCGCCGTGATCTATGTCGCGGGGGAGGCGGCAGCCATGACCATTGCTTCACAGACATCACGGGGCTGCTTTGATATCCACTTTGAGAAGTGCTACGGCGAGTACGCCCAGAACGGCGGCTTTGCGATGATAAACAAAGTCTTCGCCCAAAAGCTCACCGAGGACTGCGGCGCAGAGTGGATAAACCGCGAGGAGGATATCGGGCTTGCAGGCCTGCGCAAGGCCAAGCTTTCCTATCACCCCGATAAAATGCTGCAAAAATATCATACGGTAAAAGAGGGATAATATGCTTTCAAAAGTGTTGTCAAAAGCGTCATGCGCGGAGTGCCGGTTCTGCTGTTCCTTCCGCCGGAGCAGTCTGTGGGAGCTCCCCCGGCTGCCTGCGGAGTTTGCGGAAAAATACAAAACCGACACCGAGGGCAAGGAGATCCGCTACATCTTCGATGAGTGCGGCGGCGTGCCCTTTGCAGTCACCGACCTGACCGGCGGCTACAAGACGGATGATCCTGCGGAGGAAGTGAAATGCCCCTTTCTGGATCCCCGGCGCGGCTGCATACTGCCCCCGGAGGATAAGCCCTTCGATTGCAGCATCTGGCCTCTGCGATATATGCGCAGGGAGGACGGCAGCCTGGTCACAGCCCTTACCCCCACCTGCCCCGAGATAAACAAGCTCCCGCAGGAGCGCCTGACCGAACTCCTCGACGGCGGCCTTCGGGGGCAGATCGAGGCATATGCAAAGGAGCATCCCTACATGATAAAGCCTTACCGCGAGGGGTTCCCCGTCCTGGGGTAAGGGGATGACAGCACTGCCGTTGACATATTCTCCGGAATGTGATAGAATAACAAAGTACCAAAATCTGTTAAGGGGGAATACCCATGCGCAGAAAACTGCTTTCTCTGCTTGTTCCTGCGGTCATCGTCCTGTCCTCGGCCGGTAATGTCATGCCGGCCTTTGCCGAGGCTGACAGCGAGGTGATCGTGCTATATACCAACGACGTCCACTGCGGCATCGACGACGCTGTGGGCTATGACGGCCTCATGCTCTGCAAGCGTGAGATGCAGGCTCAGCACGACAACGTTATCCTCGTCGATGCAGGTGACGCTATACAGGGCGGCAACGTGGGCACCTTCTCCAAGGGCGCCTATATCACCGAGCTGATGAACGCCGTGCGCTACGACGTGGCAGTCGTGGGCAACCATGAGTTCGACTTCGGCATGAGCGAGCTCAGCAAGCGCTCTGAGGAGCTTGACTGCGGTTATACCTGCTGCAATTTCAAGAGCCTCACTACCGGCGAGAACATCTGCGACCCCTATAAGATCATCGAGGCCGGGGACATGAAGATAGCCTTTGTGGGCGTGATCACTCCCGAGACCTTTTCATCCTCGACCCCCAAGTACTTCCAGAACGAGGCAGGGGAGTATATCTACTCCTTCGCCGAGAAGGAGGGGGAGCTCTATCAGGTAGTCCAGGACACCGTTGACCTGGTCATCGGGGAGGGCGCCGACAAGGTCATCGTTGTGGGGCATCTCGGCGAGACCGGCATCACGGAAAAGTGGAGCGCTCCGGTGCTTGCCGCCAATACTCAGGGCATCGACGCCATAATCGACGGACACTCCCACGAGACCACACCCTCCATGACCGTCAAGAACAAGGCCGGCGAGGACGTGGTTATCACCCAGACCGGCACCAAGCTTAACAACATCGGCAAGATGACCATAACCGGGGACGGCATTACCACCGAGCTCATCAGCGAGGTGCCTGCCCCGGAGGGACTTGAGGAGTCCACCGTCACCCAGCGGGACGGAAGATACGTTGACGCCGACATAAACTACCTCATCACCAGGCTGAACAACAAGGTCAGCGAGCTGCTTTCCGAGAAGGTGGGCTACACCGATTTCGGGCTTTACGACTGCGACCCCTATACCGCTGAGAGGCGCGTCAGGAACGCCGAGACCAACCTCACCGACCTGCTGGCGGACGTTATCCGCTATACCACCGGCACGGACATAGCCTTTATAAACGGCGGCGGCATACGCAGCCGCATCAAGCCGGGAGACATCACCTACGCCGACCTGCTCAGCGTATACCCCTACGGCAACAAGATGGTGGCAGCGCGTGTCACAGGTCAGCAGATACTTGATATGCTGGAGCTGGGCGTTACCAATTATCCCGAAGAAAAGGGCGCTTTCCTAAGCAGCGTTTCGGGACTTGAATACACCGTAGACACCAGCATCGAGAGCAGCGTCACCGAGAACGACTACGGCGAGTTCACCGGCGTCACCGGGGAATACAGAGTGAAGAACGTCCTTGTGGGCGGCGAGCCTCTCGACCTTGAAAAGACCTACACCGTGTCCACCATAAACTACCTGCTCCAGGACGGCGGCGACGGCTTTATCATGAGCGGCAAGTGCGAGATCATCCAGGACGAGGGCGTGTCCGACATTGAGATGCTGGCAGACTATATCCGTAACGACCTCGGCGGCGTTATCCCCGAGGAATACAGAGACCCCGAGGGTCAGGGCAGGATCAGGTTCACCGACGGCACTCAGGAAACCTCTGGACCCGACAGCTCTGAACCCGACTCATCTGAGCCTGAGACCTCTGAGCCCGGCACCTCCGAAAGCCAGTCCGCCCCCTCTGAGGACACCAACCCCAGGACCGGCGCCGCCGCAGGCATAGCGGCAGCGGCAGCAGTGATACTGGCGGCAGTGCTTATTATCAGGAAGAAGAAATAAACCCTATCATCAAAGAAAAAGGCAGGACAGCCGTTCATTCGCTGAACAGCAGTCCTGCCTTGGTTTTATGTCCTCACAGATCACTGACCGTACTTGGGATGCAGCTCGTAGTAGTGCTTTTTGTCCTCGTACATACGCTCGTCAGCCGTGCGCAGCGCCGAACGGACGTCCGCACGCTCCTTTTCAAAAGCATAGCCTATGGCGAACACCAGGTCTTTATACTTCGCCGAGCCCTCCCGGAGCTTGTCCGCTTTGGCACGCAGCCCATCTTCGGTTATGTCCGTCACTATCGCAACGAATTCGTCGCCGCCTGCGCGGAAAATGTGATGAGTGTCAAAGACCTCTCTCAGTGCCGCCGCCGCATCCTTCAGGAGCCTGTCGCCCTCAACGTGTCCGCCGGAGTCGTTGACTGCTTTAAGGCCGTTCAGGTCTGCGAACAGCACCCCGACGCCGCCGCGGCCGTCCTTGTCCCCGGCGAGGCGGTCAACGTAATTGTTCATCTCGTTGCGGTTCATAACGCCGGTGAGCATATCTCTTGAACTGAGGAAATGCAGCCGCTCCACCGACCTGTTGCTGTAAAGCTCGGACGCAAGCAAAAAGGTGGTGAGCTCCAGGGTCTCCTTGATAGTCGGAGCCTTTTCTTCGCTGAAATTGATAGCCCAGATGTAGCCCAAAAGCTCTCCCTTGAAGTCGAGGGGAAACAGAACTATGGTCTTGCCGCCGGCCTGGCTTATGGATTCGTACCACAGGGGATTGCGCTCCCTGACGATAGCCCAGTCATGCTCGTTCTTGGCGATCAGGCAGTTGCTGCCTGCGATAGTGTCTTTCCAGGAGTCTGCGATATCGTAAAAGGAATCGTCAACGTAATTCGCCATGGGCAGCAGCTTGGTATCCTTGGAGAAGGCCTCGCAGAGTATGGAGCATTTGCGCCTTGCGGTGTCCATAAGGAGTATGCAGCAGTGCTCCGAGTCGCAGAGATCCCGGATATCGGCGCAGACCTCCTCCATGGCTTCATTGAAATCGTCGGGGTTCTGGAGCTTGATGCAGGTCTCCAATACCGACGAGGCGATATCGGCGGATACAGTTGAAAGCCTCTTGGCGTCCGGATTGACGCTTACCTCCATGATATACAGGCAGTAGCAGGTGTTGCCGTTGTCGGGAGACAGCGGCACGAAGGACATATTGAACCACACGTTGAATCTGCTGGGATGCGCATAGGAGTGGAGAAACTTCTTGTGTACGGCGGCCTGATAGCAGGAATCCTCGAAATTCATATCCCTGGTGAGATAGTCGGTATACGCGCTGTCGGGGATGAACCTCCGGGTCAGCAGCTCCATGCCCCCGGCAGGTCTCTCAATGGAATCTATATAAATACGGTTGCCTGTAACGATACGGATATTGCCGTAGCCTCCGTTATCGTATTTCTCTACCGACATGACGCAGGCGGCAGTGCCGACGCTGTCAACGACAGTCTGAAAATCCATAAGGCGCCCTCTTCTCGTAAAAAAAATTATTTCACTATTATCATAACACATTTTTTCCTGTTTTTCAAGTATATAGCGAAAAAACTTATCCCCGGCGCTTAACAATTTTATAACCGTTATGTATCATTTGCATCTTGAATTATGATAACGGCTGTGCTATACTATCCCTTGGTGTCTGCCCGCGGAAGGGCAATTTTCGGCACTAAGGAAAATGAAATGAAAACAATAACAGGATTTCTCAAAAAGGAGCTCATGCTCACTGTGTCGGCAGCCGCAGCGATAGCGGCGCTGTTCATCACGCCCCCCAGCACACAGCTGCTGCGGGACATAGACTGGCATACCCTCGGCACCCTGCTGATGATGCTCTGCGTGCTGGAGGGCTTCAAGCAGGAGAACGTACTGATGCCCATAGTGCGCTTTGCCTCCGGGCTCAAACGCATGACGGCGCTTTCGCTGTTCTTTATCTTCGGGGTGTTCTTCACCTCCATGTTCGTCACCAACGACGTCTCGCTGATGATCTTCGTGCCGCTGACCATAATCACCTTCCGGGGCGGCGGCAAGGAAAAATACATCCTCCCGGTGATCTCCATGGAGAACATCGCCGCCATAAGAGGCTCGCTGCTGATGCCCTTCGGCAGCCCTCAAAACCTCTTTCTGTACAGCCGCTCCGGCATGAGCGCAGGAGACTTCATCCTGCTGATGCTGCCGCTGTGCGCCATGTCGGCGGTGCTGCTGGTGATATTCGTGCTGTTTTTGTACCGGCGTGATCTGAAAGAAGAAATAACCGTTGACCCCGAAAAGCTCAGCACCGAGCTCTCCCCGGAGGGGCGCATCAAGCGAATCGCCTATCTTGTGCTGTTCGGGCTGATAATCTTCACCATAGTCTCCCGCACCGAGTACTGGTACATCGCGGTGGCGGCGGTGATACTGGTGATCGCGGCGGTGGACAGGCGGCTGTTCCTGAAAGTGGATTATGTGCTGCTGTTCACCTTCTTTTTCTTCTTCATATTCTCGTCGTCCATCACTGCCAACGAGAGCATAGCGGGCTTTTTCTCGAAGGCTGTCGCAGGTCGGGAATACTGGTGGGCTATCGGGCTGAGCCAGGTGATATCCAACGTACCGGCGTCGATAGTGCTTTATCCGTTTTCGCAGAACTTTGCGGGGCTCATTTACGGAGCAGACACGGCGGGGCTCTGCTCGCTGATCGGCTCTCTGGCGTCGGTGATAAACTACCGCATCTACGTCCGGGAATACCCCGGGAGGGGCAAGAGCTTCATCAAGACCTTCACTTTGGTGAGCTGGGCCTTCTTTGCGATAGTGGTGGTGCCGGGGTTCCTGCTGAGCAGCGCAGGCTGAAACAGATGCTCGCGGATCGCTGACAGAAACAGCAAGTTGCTTGACCTGAGGCCGCAGGGGTGGTATAATTACAGTCAAGGAGGGATGCATTATGGAAACCAAAGAGATCATCTACAAGCTGCGCAGCGACATGGGGCTGTCACAGGACGCCCTGGCTGAGAAAGTCTACGTTACAAGGCAGGCGGTATCCCGCTGGGAGACCGGTGAGACCGTTCCCAACACCGAGACGCTGAAAATGCTCTCGAAGCTGTTCAATGTGTCTATCAACACTCTGCTGGGCTCGCCGAGGCAGCTGTTCTGCCAGTGCTGCGGTATGCCCATGGAAGACGAGGTAGTCAGCCGTGAGAAGGACGGCAGCTTCAACGACAGCTACTGCAAATGGTGCTACGCTGACGGCGAGTATATGTACAGTGACATGGACGACCTGATCGACGTCTGCGTGAAGAACATGGTCAGCGCCGAGCATCCGGAGGCGGAGGTGCGGGCTTATCTGAAAACCGCCCTGCCCAAACTGGACTACTGGAAGCGCTACGAACAGCTCTCTGACGGCGGGAAGTTCGAGGAGTTCAAGTCTCAGCTCATCGACGAGATCAACGCTCTGAACATCGAGGGTATGCCGAAGCTCACCAAGCTCAACGCTCTGGTGGGGAGCTATGTGAACCTGCCCTACCGTCTGCCCAACGGCAGCACAGTGAAGTTCCTCGACGACAACACCACCTACCTTGGGAACCAGCTTGAGAGCGAATTCGGCGGGGACAGGTGTTTCGGGGTACTGGCGAACATGGAGTTCATCCTCATCTGCACCTACGGCGAGAACGGCGCAGACCCGGAGCTGGTGCTGTACAAAAAGAGATAGCGGGCAGCGGCAGCGCTGCAAGCAAAAAAGATGACCGCGGAGCATTTTCCGCGATCATCTTTTGTTGTTTATTCAGTTGCTGCCCCTGAGTATCTCCAGCACCTCAGCCGCATTGGTGTCGGGCTTCACCTTGGGCATCACCTTCTCCACGATCCCCTCGGGGCTGATGATAAAAGTACTGCGCACGACCCCCATGCTTACCTTGCCGTAGTTCTTCTTCTCCTGCCATACCCCGAAGGCCTCTATGGCCTTGCGCTCCGGGTCGGAGAGCAGTATGAAGGGCAGCGAGTGCTTCTGCGCGAACTTTTCATGGGATGCCACGCTGTCACGGCTGATGCCGATGACCGGAACTCCCAGCTTCCTGAACTCGCTGTATGCCCCCGCAAATGCGCAGGCCTGACGTGTGCAGCCCGGCGTGTTGTCACGGGGATAGAAATACACCACGACCCTGCTGCCCCGGAACGCCGACAGCGTTACCTCGCTGCCGTCCTTGTCCTGCAGCGTAAAATCCGGTGCCTGGGTGCCTTCTTCGATGAATCCCATAGTATACCTCCTATCGGGCAGCGCCCTTGGTTAGCTCGCCGTAGCACTCGGGTCTGCGGTCGCGGAACAGGCCCCATTCCAGCCTTGCCCGGGCGTTGGCCCCGGTGTCGATCTCCTGAGTGATGACGCAGTCGCCCTCACGTCCTGCCTGTACTGCGATCTCTCCCACAACGTCGGTGATGAAGGAGGAGCCGTAGAATCTCAGCGAGGAGCTCTGCCCGCCGTTTTCCTCCGAGGGCTCCACCACCTCGGTGCCGCAGCGGTTGGCAGCTATCACCGGGACGAAATTCGCCGCCGCGTGACCCTGCATGGTGCGCCGCCAGTGGGGCATGGAGTCGGTCTCCAGGATAGGCTCGCCGCCGATGGCCGTGGGGTAGAGCAGCAGGTCTGCGCCCATGACCGCCATAGCCCTTGCGCACTCCGGGAACCACTGATCCCAGCATATGCCCACGCCGATGCGCCCGAAGCGGGTATCCCATACCTTAAATCCCGTATTTCCCGGGGTGAAGTAGAACTTCTCCTGATAGTAGTGATCGTCGGGGATGTGGGTCTTGCGGTATACCCCGAGAACGCTGCCGTCGGCGTCGATGACGGCGGCGGAGTTGTAGAGCACATTCAGGTCCCGCTCGTAAAAGCTCACCGGGATGACTGCCCCAAGCTCTTTTGCGACCTTGGCAAAGTGCCTGACTGCGTCGTTCTCGGCGACGGGCTTGGCGAAGGCGTAGTAGTCGTACCTGCGTTCCTGGCAGAAATACTGCCGCTCGAAAAGCTCCGGCAGGAGTATCACATTGGCGCCCCTGCCTGCCGCCTCCCGAACAAGAGAGTCGGCTTTGGCTATGTTTTCTTCAACGTTCCTGGTGCAGCTCATCTGCACCGCTGCTGCGATGATCTTCATGTCGTTACCTCTTATTTCACTACTGCATAGCTCTCGGCGTAGCCGTCGAAAAGCTGCTGCGCCGCCTCCTGGGACGTTGCCTTGTCGAACAGCACCAGGTCGCAGGCAGCTATGAACGAATCGTAGAGCTTAGAATCCTCGATCACTGAGTTCATGGGCTGTATCTTCGTGTTCTGCTCCATTACCCGGGATGCCTCGTACTGCAAGCCGCTGAGCTTGCCGGTGCTGTCAAGATAATTTCGCACCGCCGTGCTTATGGGGATGCCCTTCTCAACGCCCTGCAGCTCCGCCCATTCCTTGCTGTTGAGCATGAAGTCCAGCAGCAGGGCAGCCTCATGGGGATGCTCGGTGTTGCGGCTCACCGCATAGAGGGTGGCGGGCTTGGCGTACCAGCCGCTGCCGCTGTCGGCGGGGTCAGGGGCGGGATAATCCGCCGCGACGATCTCGCTGCCTGCGGCTATGGGCTCCTTGAAATAGTTCAGCGCGTCGCTGACCCATGCCACCAGCCCGGCATATACGCCGCTGTCGATGTTGTAGCGCTGGAAGTCCTCGATCTTGGGGATGACGTTCTCATTGACCAGGCGGGTGTAGAAGTCGATCATCACCTTGAAGTCCCCGGCGGTGAAGGCTATCTCGCTCTTATCATTGAAGAACTGCCTGCCGCTGACCTGCTCGGTGTAGGCTATGCAGAACAGCCACAGGGACTTCGACGCCCCTGACAGGGGGTACACTCCGTCCTTGGACATGACCTTGGCGGCTGTGAAGAAGTCCTCCCAGGTCTTGGGCACCGACAGGCCGTACTTTGACCAGACGGTGTTGTTGATGTAGACAGTCTCGGCGTTCATGGCTATGGGTATGGCGTTGAGCACGCCGTTACGCCTGCCGTAGCCCAGCATCTCGCTGCTGAAATTGGACAGGTCTATGGTATCTGACAGCTTCTCCAAATCGTAGTACCCGGTGCCGTCGGGGGAGTACTGGGGCAGCCAGCCCACGTTTATCTGCATGACATCGGCCTCGGTGCCGGAGATCATCTGCACGCGGCTTCTCGCCTCATAGCCCGACCACTCGGAGTAGCTGCACTTGACCTTGATGTCGGGATGCAGCTCCTCGAACCGCTTTACGGCTTCGAGGGTGTATTCGTTTCGTGAATCGTTGCCCCACCAGGACAGGGAGATGGTGGTCTGAACCTTCTGATCCCGGACGGTCTTGTCCTCCTCGCAGGAGGAGGTGCCCAGCATCACAGCCGCCGCCGCGAAGGCCGCCAGGAGTTTCTTTCCGATCATAGCTCTCCCTCGCTTTCCGCCGCAGGCTGAACGGTGACGTCGCTGAACCGGTAGGTGTCCTTGCCCACGCGCTTGGACTCGTAGAGCGCCTTGTCGCAGGCGGCATAGAGCTCGCTGAAGGTCCTGCCGTTTCCGGGAGACACTGCCGCTCCGATGCTCACCGAGATCTTGTAGCTGCTGTCCGAGCCCGCGTAGGTGCTGCGGAAGGTCTCGCAGAGCTGCTCGCACTTGTAGGCTATGTAGTCCTTGTAGTTCTCGGCATCGGCGATGTTCACGCCGGAGTTCACCAGCACGCAGAACTCGTCGCCGCCCACACGTCCCAGGTAATCGTCCTCGGTGAAGATCTCCCTGAGTATCTGACCGGTGCGCTCCAGCACCTTGTCGCCGCCGGAGTGTCCAAGGGTGTCGTTGACGCCCTTGAAGTTGTCTATGTCGATGATGATAAGCGCCCTGCGCTCGCTCCCCAGGGAGTTTTCAAGGCAGTTGCCGGCGTATTCCTCGAAGGTGCGCTTGTTGAACACGCCCGTCAGCAGGTCGGCGCTGGCCTTGGTGTCGAGGGTGGAGACAATGCGCATGATAGGATTGGTGATGCGGTAGGAGAAGAACAGTCCCAGCAGTATCGCCAGCAGCATGGCGACCGTGGCGGTGGCGTAGATGAACCACTGCATCTCGTTTTTCTCGTTGAGGATTATGGAGGTGGGTATGGAGCAGACCACATACCATTCGCCGCAGTTGTTCACCGTAACCAGGTAGTCGTTGTCCATGACCGAGGCCGAAGACCTGCCCTCTATCCTTGTGCGCAGAGCCTCCGGGAGGGGAGAGCCCACCTCGTCGCTGCGCTCGGAGTAGATCATGTTGTAGTCGCTGTCCACCAGCGTTATCTCCATGTCGCTGAGGGTCTCGGGGTTGTCGAAGACCGCGTCCAGCTCCGAGGCGTAGAAGGATATGAACAGCACCGCGTTGTCATGGACCTGTTTAACGTAGTATATCCGCTTGTAATCGTTGTTGTAGCCTGCCGCCCAGCCGTCGTTGGTGCGGGGACGTGAGATCATGGAGCTGAGCTCCGTAAACATCCTGTCCCCGAAAAGGGTCATGGTGCCGTTGGAGATCTTGCCCACGGTGCGGTTGTTGCGGTAGACTATGCCGTAGTCCACGAAGTTCTCCATGATGCACAGGCTGAAAAGCTTCTCGGTGATGACCTTCTCGGTGTTTATGGCCTCATACTCGTCGTTGTCGGGGTCGGTGGCGTCGTAGGTGTAGGCCTGTTCCTCACCGAAGGCCAGCATGGCGATAGTCTCCATGCGGGAGAGATAGCTGTCCATGTTCAGCTTCATCTGAACGTTCAGCGACGAGGTAAGGTTTATCACCTTGTTTTTCAGCACCTCGTCGGTCTTGCGCATGGCAAGCAGGGACACAAGAAGCACAGCCCCTATAACGATCAGTGCATAACCGAGTATCATCAGCACCTGGAGCTTGCGTATATTTTTAAGATCGGGTCTGCGAACATCCTTTTTTGACATCTCTGACCTCCGGCGATTATACTGCTATATTTCGGCCTCCGCGTGCCTTGTGACGTGGCAGCCCACGTTCACCGATACCGGTAGCCCCGCGATGTGGGTGGGGGCCTGCTCGATGTTTACCGCAAGGCAGGTCTGCGTCCCGCCGAAGCCCTGGGGGCCTATGCCCAAACGGTTTATCTGGCTGAGCAGCCGCGCCTCCAGCTCCTCATACCAAGGGTCGGGGTTGCGCTGGCTCACAGGGCGGCAGAGCGCCTTCTTGGCAAGGTATGCGCACTTCTCGAAGTCTCCCCCGATGCCCACGCCAATGACTATGGGCGGGCAGGGGTTTGAGCCCGCAGTCGATACCACCGATACCACCCAGTCTGCTATCTCATCAACTGTGACCGAAGGGGTCATCATTTTCAGCTGGGACATATTCTCCGAGCCGAAGCCCTTGGGCGCCACGGTGATATGCACCCCGTCGCCCTCAACTATGCGGGTATGCACCACGGCGGGAGTGTTGTCGCCGGTGTTGACCCGCCTGAGGGGGTCGCCCACCACCGAGCAGCGCAGACGGCCTTTCGTGTAGCCGTCGGCGACACCTCTGTCAATGGCCTCCCGCAGGGAGCCGCCGGTGAAATGCACCTCCTGGCCGATGTCGATGAACACCACAGCCATGCCGCAGTCCTGGCAGATAGGGATATTCTCCTCCTTCGCCACCCGGATATTCTCGATTATGTCGTCGAACACGGCCCTGCCCACAGGGGACTTCTCGGCCTTTGCCCCGCCGCAGATGCAGTCCTCCATATCCGGGGGCAGCAGCAGATTGGCCTTGATGCAAAGCTCGCTGACAGTCTTTTCTATAACGCTGACATCTATCTCACGCATCTTGTTCCCTCCCGGCTCAGCCGTTGAGCAGCCTTGCGGCTTTGAGTATGGCAAGCTGTGTCTTGGAGTCGGGCAGCTTGTTCTCGTAGACCATTTCAAGCGCCTCCGCGAAGGGCAGCCTAACCACGTCGATGAACTCGTCCTCGTCAAGATCCTGGTCGCCGAAGCTCAGATCCCTCGCCAGGTACATATGTATGATCTCGGTATCGTAGGCCACGGTGGGATAGAGGCAGCCTAAGTACTCGAAGCTGCCCGCCTCGGCGCCGATCTCCTCCTTGAGCTCCCTGATGCCGCAGGTGCGGGGGTCTTCGCCGTATTCCAGCTTGCCCGCCGGTATCTCGGTGAGCACCGTCTTAAAGGGGTAGCGCATCTGTCTTACCATGTATATCCTGCCCTCGTCGTCCACAGGCACCACGCAGACCCCGCCCGGGTGCTTGATGACCTCCCGGGTGGCCTCTCTGCCGTCCTCCAGCTCCACCTTGTCAACGAACAGCTTGACCACGATGCCGTCAAACTTCTGCTCGCTGGAAAGCGTTTTTTCCTCTAAATGCATATCAGTTAGTCCTTTCCTGTGTGTTGTATCAGTCCTTGGGGGCGCTCTTTCTGCTCAGGAATCTTGAGATCACGGGGATGCTCACTTCCTCGCCCCGCTTCTTTCTCCTGTCGTAGTCAACTACCCAGTAGATGACCAGCACCGCGATGCCTCCGGCGGTGGCTATCCTGCCCAGGGTCAGACCCTCGGCCTTGAAGCTGAACTTGATAGTGCTGTCTCCGGCGGGGACAAGCACTGCCATGAAGCCGTAGCTTACCTTCTCGATATCAGCCTTGGTGCCGTTGACCTCGGCGCTCCAGCCCTTCTCGTAAGGCACAGAGAAGAACACCAGCTTCGGCGTATCAAGCTTGATCTTAGCCTCGAAGCCCTGAGAATCGTACTGGAAGGAGTAGCAGCTCATTTCCTGCTTTTCCTTGACGGCCTTGTTGTAGAGGGGGCGGGACACGTTCATCTTGCTCTTGTCGAACTTGGTGATGACGGAGCCGTACTTCTGCACCTGCTCGTCGCTGAGCACCAGCGACTCCATGAGCATGACAGGCTTCTCCACCTCGCCCAGTTTCTTCATATCCTCGTCGGTGACGTAGGTGTTGTAGGCAAAGCCCATAGGCACGTAATTCTTGTTCTCGAAGATGTAGAACTTGTTCTGAGTGCCCACATACTCAAAGTCGGAGAGCTCGGAAACAGAGGGATTTTCCTCCGGCTCCTCCTTGCCCTCGAGAGCCTTGTCAGACCACTCCTTGAAGTAGTACTTCACCGAGAACAGTCCCCGCAGGGCGTAGAGCTTGGGCTCCATACGGGAGGCCACGTCTCTGGTCTGTCCGATAGAGGTGTAGAAATCCATGATAGAGGTAGGCACCACGCTGTGGAAGGTCCTCATGGAGCTGAGACCCCAGTACATACACCAGTTGTCAACGTTCTCGGAGGTGTCGATGCGGTAGAAAGTATTCTCAACCCCTGTCTGGTCGCCGTCGTAGACCGACAGGTCGATGTTGTCACGTCCGTTGATGGCTCTCTCGATGTAGTC
Organism: Ruminococcus sp.; assembly: GCA_017529875.1. GTDB lineage: Bacteria > Bacillota > Clostridia > Oscillospirales > Ruminococcaceae > FB2012. Next base: position 111,455 of record JAFXNC010000016.1, read on the forward strand.
GGGGTTGTCGTCGCCCTGAACCACGCCGTAGATCACCGAGGACATCATGCACACCGCACAGGCCACCGAGGTCATGATACACAGGGTAACGTGGCGCTTGTGCTTGTTCACCGCGACTTTATACACCGCGAAGAACAGCATGATTATCATGGCGATAGTCACGATAGCCTGGACGTAGTAAAGCTCGGTGTACTTGGGCACCTTGCCGTAGACTATCTCGCCGTCCACCTTCTTTGGCAGCAGGCCGATGCCGACGAATATCGCCCCTATCAGCGCCGTGGGCACGAAACCGTAGCGCAGGTCGTTCTTATCCTTGTCGATGACCTGGGCGGTCATGAGGCACATGATGAGTATGGGCATATAGAACCAGCGTGCGTAATAGCTGCTGTTGAACAGCACGAATGCGGCATTGAGGAAGGGCACGCAGGCCATTATCATGCAGACTATTATCATCCTGCCCTGCCAGGTCTTCTTGCGTGTCCTCATGAAGGCGATGACGCCGCACATGGAGAACATGGGCAGATAGCCTGCCAATGATGCCCACCGTGCCTTGTCGGAGCTGAGGATGTTGACTCTCGCCGGCATATCAGAGAGCATGAAGAACGCCTGGAAGATCCTGCCGAGGCGGAGATTGTCGCTGTAAGCCACGATATCGAGACCCCAGAGGTAGCTGTTGACGCGGGGGTTTGCGATAACGTCCATGACCGAAGGCAGCAGTATGGCAAAGGATATCACGAAGCCCAGTATGGATTCAAACACCAGCACCCCGAAGATCTTCATGTTCATCTTGAAGCTCTTGTCGGTCATGCGGATGAAGAAGTAGATGACTATGAACACTACCTCGCAGACGAAGAAGAAGTAGCTTATTGCCGCGCAGACCGCCACCATGATAGCGAAGGCGCCCTTCTTGTTCTCCTGTGTCAGCAGCTCAAAGGCCAGCAGCAGCAGGGGGAAGAAGGCAGTCGCGTCGTGGAAGTGGTTGAAGAAGACGTTATAGGTCTGGAATCCTGAGAACGCATAGAGCATGGCGCCGATGAAGCAGGCGCTCTTGTTGCCCACGAATCGCCTGATAAAGGCGTATGCCGCCACAGCTGCCACAGCGGTTTTCAGCGCCAGCAGCCAGGGCATCAGGTAGGCTACGGCGCTCAGGGGGAACAGCGTGGAGAGCCAGAAGAAGGGGCTGCCCAGCAGGTAGAAGGAGTAGGAGCCGATGAAGTTGGAGCCTAAGTCAGTCCCCCAGTCCCAGCCGATGCCCACGTCCTTGACTACCTCGTTGGCGTGCTGGTAGAACATCATCTGCTGCGAGTTGAAGTCGCCGTAATACAGGAAGATGCCCTTGTTGAAGATCATGGACGGGATAAAGCTGAGCATCATGCAGGCGAAGGCCGCGACGAACAGCTTTAAGTACAGCTCCTTGCCCCTGTCCTGGGTGGAGCGTTTCAGAAATCCGGGTTTTTCATTCATTGTTTATGCCTCTTTCGGAATTTGGTCATATATACAATGATTATACCACATCTTAAATAATAAATCAAGTGTTTTTTTCTGCGCGATATCAAAGCTTTTGCCCCCGGAAACCTTGATTATCACGGTGTGCTGTGGTATAATAAAAGAAAAAACACAGGAGGTAATACTTATGGTAAACATCGGTATCATGGGCGCCGGGAATATCTCCCGGGCACTTTGCAGAGCCGCCGCCGTCACTGAGGGGATACAGGTGGTGGCTGTGGCTGCACGGGATATGAAGCGTGCTCAGGCCTTCGCAACCGAAATGGGCATACCCCGCTGCTACGGCAGCTACGCCCAGCTGCTCTCGGATATGTCGGTGGACGTGGTCTACATCGGCACCACCACAGACCTGCACTACAACTGCATAAAAATGAGCCTCGCCGCAGGGAAGCACGTCCTCTGCGAAAAGGCTCTTGTGGAGACTGAGGCCCGCGCCGAGGAGTGCTTTGCACTTGCCGGACGGCACAGGGTCCTGCTCATGGAGGCTATGTGGTCAAGGTTTTTGCCCAAGACCGAAAAGGTGCGTGAGTGGGTCACTGAGGGGCGCATCGGCAAGGTCACGGCTGTTCAGGCCACTATCGGCAACTACATAGAAAAGGACATGAACAACCGCTTCTATTCCCCCGCGCTGGGCGGCGGCGCCATGTTCGACCTGGGCGTGTATGCCATAGACCTCATGGGGTACTTCGCCTGCCGCCGGATAACCGACTGGTCGGGTCAGGTGCTGAGAGCAGAGTCCGGCGTTGACGAGACCGTCAGCCTCTACCTCGACCTGGACGGCGTGCCTGCGCAGGCGCTCATAACCTTCAATGCCGCCGTGCCCCAGGACTGCTGGATCTGCGGCGAGAAGGGCATGATCCGGGTGCCGAATATGCACTGGGGCAGCGAGGCATTCCTGCTCGACCCCTCCGGCAAGGAGCTGGAACGCTACTCCAAGCCGGAGGAAAACGGTATGCGCTTCGAGCTCATGGAGGTAGTGCGCATCCTGGGAGAGGGCGCTGTCCGCAGCGAGATTGCCTCCCCAGAGATGACCCTGCTGTCCTCGAGGATCTACGACAGCATCCTCACCGACAAGTCAGTCACGCCGACTGAGACTGCCTGACAAGGCGGAACTTGTAGGTGCTGTTGCGGGTCTCGAAGACCGCCCCCTCGTCGGTGAGGGTCAGCTCGCCGCAGCTGGTGCTGATGCAGCGTCGGCCGTTCTCGATGCAGGCGTAGTACCTGCCGTCGTCGGTGAGCCTGATGACCAGCTGCCCCTCAAAACCGAGATAGTCGGTCCGGCGCTCCCAGCCGATGACCCCTTCGCCCCTGCGGGTGATGCCGAGGATCTGTGCCAGTCCAAGTGTTCTGAATATTCTGTCCATAATGATACCTGCCTTTCATAGGTCGTACGTTGTTTGCTTACAGGAATATTATAGCACGTTTGTTTCAGTTTGTCAGGTGCTTTTTTTGGACAGTTAGCCGAAATGCCCCAAAACAAGTACGATTATCGGGACAGTTGTGCTACCTTACCTCACAGCTGACCCCGCAGCTCACATCAAGCACGTTCATAAGCCCCTCAAAGCTCTCCCCGCAGTCCAGCCACAGCTGCGGACAGCGGGCTCTCACCGCCTTCGAGATACCGAGAAGATCGGTGCGGTGCTTTGTGCAGAGGGCGATGATGCGCTCACAGCGCGGCCTGAGCTCCTGCTCGCAGGCACGGCACAGCTCACCCTCGTCCAGCAGCCCCGTGACCAGATCCTCCGGGATACAAACACTGATACTGAACCGGCAGCGCCTCTCCTTTTCGGAGACCGAGAGGCTGCCGGTCTTTTCTTTTGCCCTGACAGTGATGCCCTGCCGGGTGATTTCCGGCACGGCGCCGTCACAGAGCAGCAGCGCCAGCCCGGAGCAGTCCTCCGCAGATAGCCGGAACTCCCGCCTGCCGTCCCGCAGCGCCCATGCGCCGTCGGTGGTGACGGTCTTCTCCTTTTCGTCCCCGGAGGCATCGGTGACCTTGAGGACAGGCACTGCGAGGCTGCCGGTATCATCGGACAGGGCGGCAAGGAGGTCGCAGTCGGCGGTGACGGAGTTCTCGGCGCTGCGCTCGATGATGCTGACGAGGCTCTGCGCGGAGACCGCACCCTCCGAGAGCTCAGCGGATAGGAGCTTTGAGGCGCTGTCGTCGGTGAAGGCGAGCTTTGCGCCGAGGTAGGACTCCTTGCTCCTTATGAAGGGCGCCAGCAGCTCATAGGGCGAGGCGAGGTCGATGCCGGAGCCGAGGACAATGAGCTGGACGTGCCCGATGAACAGAAACTCTCCGAGCTTATTCTCGCAGCCGGTCATGGCGGCGGAGACAGTTTTTCCGGAGGCAGAGACAGTGAAGATATTAGCCTTGGCTGGATCAAGCTGGGTCTCGGTACCGGCGCTGTCGGGGCGGAAGATCTGGAGGGTGACGTTAAAGCCGTCCTCTGCCGGGTCGATACCCACGGCGTGTACCATAGCTCTGTCGAGGGAAGCGACGGTACTGCGGCTGCCGAAGGCGGAGAAGAAAAGCAAGGCAGAGATGAGAAAGAACCATTTACGGGACATAAGACCTCCTATTTTAAATGGGGGGCGGAGCCCCCCATACCCCCCGGCTTCGTCGGGGCCTTGGGTTTGGGGCGGCGTTCACTCCGTTCCCTTTGGTCGCTACGCTCCCGTCGGTCTCTTCGTTCACTCTGCCCCAAAGGCCCCTCCTCGCCTGTGCTATCTTAAATGGGGGGCGCTGCCCCCGGTTATCTAAATGGGGGGCGATGCCCCCCATACCCCCCGGCTCGTCGGGGCGCCGGTTTTGGCGCTGCGTTCTCTCCGCTCCTTCGTCGCTGCGTTCACTCCACGCCAAAGGCCCCTCCTCGCCTGCATTATTCATTATCTAAATGGGGGCTGTCGCCCCCGGTTTCTTGCGAGCTCGTCGGGCAAGAAACTTCCCCCCGGCTTCGTCGGGGCCTTGGGTTTGGGGCGGCGTTCACTCCGTTCCCTTTGGTCGCTACGCTCCCGCCGGTCTCTTCGTTCACTCTGCCCCAAAGGCCCCTCCTCGCCATTATTCACTATTCACTATTCATTATTCATTATTCACTAATTCTGTGCATCACTATGTGATCATGTGTGATCGCTTTGTGCGATCTCTGTTCTCCCCAGCGCTGTTTTTCCGCAGCGTATTGCTCCTGCCGCAGCCCCCGCAGCCCCCAGCACCGTGCATAGCACCCATACCAGCAGCACCAGCGCATCGAACCTCTCGATCACCGACGTCCGCGAGTACGACGAAAGACTGTCCACCGGTATCCCGAGTGCCGAGAATTCCCCCAGTACCCCCGCACAGAACGTCATAACCACGCCGCTCAGCAAAGCCCGCCCCCCGAGCCATACCGCCAGCGCTTTCCCCGGAGCCTTCACCTCGCCCCGCAGTATCACAAGCAAGGGTATCTCCCCGGACCTGACCAAAGCCCGCAGGAACTCCCGCCCGAACTGCCCCCGGGCATCCCGGACAGCAAGATGCAGGCGGTCAGCCTCGAACCTCTCCCCCGCACCCGCCATCAGCAGCGCCAGCACCACAAGGGTCATGACCACCGCCGCACAGGCAGCCCTCGCGCAGCCCCGCAGCCCCATGGACGCGCAGTATACAGCCCCCGCCCCCGCTGCCGCGATCACCGCAGGGGCAGAGTAGAAGTCCGGAAAGGAGTATCTCAGCGAATCGGCTGCCTCCCATAGCATCACCGCGAATATCCCCGCCGAGACCGCCGCGCCTATCCCGCCTGTCACCCGGGAAAGCACCCTCCCCCGCACCGTCGGCAGCTTCACCAGCGGCAGACAGGCTAAAAACAGTACCCCTGCCGCGCATAAGTCAGCCGCCCCGCAGATGAGCAGCGAGTCCCCCTCAGGGCGGAAGGCCGCCAGTCTCCACACCGCAAAGCAGAGCATCAGCGCCCCCGCCTGATATGACGAAATCCTCATGTTCTCACTCCCTGTAATCCGAGACCACGGTGTGCTCCTGCTCCAGACGGCGGCGGATCTTGCGGCTCAGAATGTCGGCGGCTCCGCTGCGGATAAAGGGCAGCAGCGGCGCGGTGTAGGGTATGCCCCGGTCGTTCATGCCGGCGGCGTTGGTCATGACCATTGCCGATACCACCGCGATACCGAAGAACCCCGCCGTACCCCCGGCGCAGATATACACCAGTCTCAGCGCCGAGATCTGCTGGGACAGCCCCGGTATCACAAAGGACGCCGTGGCCGTCAGACCCACGATTATCAGCAGCGGCGAGGAGATTATCCCGCTCTTGACCGCCGCGTCCCCGATGACCAGTCCCCCGGCTATGGAGATGGCGCTGCCCACCGCCTTGGGCATACGGACGGCGGCCTCCTTCATCAGCTCTAAAAGCACCGTGATTATCAGCATCTCCACAAACAGCGAATAGGGCGTGGACCGCTCCGAGGCGGTGAGGTTCAGCAGCAGTTTAAGCGTCAGCATCTCCGGGTGATAGTTGGCAACGGCGACATAGATACCGGGGAACATCACCGCAAAGAAGAAGGCGATATACCGTATCAGCCGCATCAGTATGACAAAATAGGGCTTTGAGCAGGCGTCGTCCACGGTGCGGAAGTTTTCGGCGAACAGCGAGGGACAGATCAGCGCGAAGGGCGTGCCGTCGATGAGCAGGGCGGCGCGGCCTTCGTTTATCTTTGCGCAGACCACGTCGGGGCGCTCGGTAGCCGACACCTCCGAGAACAGCCCGACACCCTCTTTTTCCTCCAGAAAGGGTTTCAGCGTCCCCGAGGCCAGCACTGCGTCCAGTCCCACCGAGCGTATGCGGCGCTTGATGTCGCAGATGAGGCTGCTCTCGGCTCTGTCGGAGAGGTAGCACAGGCAGATATCCGTGTTTGTCTTATTGCCGGCGGTGAGCATTTCCAGCCGCAGGGAGGGGGTCTTCATGCGGCGGCGCACCAGTGATATGTTAGACCTCAGCGCCTCGCAGAACCCCTCCTGTGAGCCCATGATGTTATGCTCGCTGGAGGGCTCGCCCACGGCCTTTCTGTCATACCCCTGCACCCCGAAGGCAGCGGCGCCCCCGCCCTCCACGAATACCACCGCAAACCCTGAGAACAGCAGTGAAGCGGCCTCCCGGAGGTCGGCGGGGAGCTTTCTGTCGGCGGTGAGCAGCGCCCCCTCTGTGAGCAGGGAATAGAGGCGTTTGCCGTCACCCTCAGCGAGGGGAGCAAGGGCCGCCAGGGGTCTGAGCACCAGCTCGGAGATCAGCTCGGCGGAGGCCATACCCTCGATAGAGGCCACAGCGCACCGCACCCCGCAAAGCTCGGCCTGAGCGGTATTGAGGTCAGCGCTGCCTCCCATGAGCTTGCAAAGCCCGTCGATGTTCTCCCCCGCCTGCGGCGAGACTGTGTATTTATCCATGCGCATCACCCCCGGTATCAGTATGCCCGGGAGAGGGTAAGATTAATCACAGGGCGGATACTTAGTGAATAGAATACACAAGAACTAATCAACTCAGGTGATCTTATGAATACACTTCTTCTCTCCCTCGCCGCGACCGGATTTACCTTCGCCCTCACTGCCCTCGGCGCCGGCGTGGTGTTCTTTATGCGCCGGGAATCCACCGGCGAGGCTTTGCAGCGGGTGTTCCTCGGCTTCGCAGCAGGGGTCATGATCGCGGCCTCGGTGTGGTCGCTGCTCATACCCTCCATCGAGCAGGCCCGTGAACGCGGGCATATCCCCTGGCTGCCCGCTGCGGCAGGCGTTACCGCAGGGGTGCTGTTTCTGATGCTCTTTGACCGGCTAATGCCCTTCTTCCGCCCCGCAGACGCGATCTCTATACGCCGGGGGCTGGGCAGAACGACCCTCCTTGTCTTCGCCGTGACCCTCCACAATATCCCCGAGGGCATGGCTGTGGGGCTGGCCTTCGCCCTAACCTCCGACAGCCGTCCCGGCTCTCTTGCGGCAGCGGCGGCGCTGGCTCTCGGCATCGGCATACAGAACTTCCCGGAGGGGGCTGCCATAGCCCTCCCCCTGCGCCAGAGCGGCATGAGCCGGAAACGCGCCTTCGCCTGCGGAGCCCTCTCAGGCCTCGTGGAGCCGGTGGCAGGTACCCTGACGGTGCTCACGGCGGGGCATATCTCGGCGCTGATGCCCTGGCTGCTGGCCTTCGCGGCAGGGGCCATGCTCTATGTGGTGGTGGAGGAGCTCATCCCCGAGGCACATCTCGGCTCCGGGCATCTTGGCACCGCAGGGGTCATGCTGGGGTTCCTGATAATGATGATCCTGGACGTGGCGCTGTCCTGAGGGTCAGCGCCTGTGCATATCCCGGCAATAAGACTTCACTTCTTCGGGTGTGGGCGGCGCGAAGCGCATACTCTAAACTATTATGAGTTTTATTATTTGTTTTATTAATGTAAGGCGTTGGACTGCGGTGTAACTCTGCATTACACTTTGTGGTACTCTGCATAACACTCTGGTGTAACTCTGCATTACGATCTTTGTTATCCTGCGGAGTATGATCTTTTATCAGGACTGCAAGCTTGCGCCGTCTGCCGTTGGAGCCTTTTTCTGACTGCTCATATCGTCACATCCTTTCACTTATAGCCGGGAAAAGGGAAAAAGATGCACGCGGGTGTGCAACTTTTTCTGAAAGTTTCTGTTCTTTTCAGGCTTGGTGGGAAAAATAACGTACCCTGCTGGCCGGAGGCTTTTTAGTGGACAGGGAATAGCTATGGAGCGCCTCCGGCGATAATACGTCCGCTTTGCGGACACATTTATTATTCTTTCTTCTATATTCTTTATTCTTTCTTCTTTATTATCAGAGGTGGCTTTTGGGGAAGAATGGATAGCGGCACCGCAGCTGTTCACTAATTCCCCCCCAGCGCTTGCATATTCCCCCGCTATGTGGTATAATAGTGCCATACTACCGAGAAAGGCAGGGCAGAACTATGCCTGATAAGAAGACCGACCCCCGTACCGCTAAAACCAGGAGGGCTATTTTTGAAGCCCTCGCAGAGCTGCTTACCGAGAAGGAGCTGCGCAAGGTCACTGTCCACGATATCTCCGAAAGGGCGCAGATCAACCGCGTGACGTTCTATAACCACTTCCTCGATGTCTATGACCTCAACGATAAGCTCGAAACCGGCATCCTCACCGAAATGGGGATGCTCATGCTCCGGATGCAGGAGCTGCCCTCCGGCGAGATAATGTCCGCCCTCATCGACTATGCCGACAGCAACAGGCCGGTGTTCAGGCTCATATTCTCCCCCAACGTCACCGTGCAGCTCAGGACGAAGTTCGAGCGGCTCTTTGAGGGGGTGTTCCGTCAGACCCAGGCCGAAAAGCAGAACTCCGATATCCGGGATACCCTGCTCGAATACCGCTGCTGCTACCGCAGCCACGGCTGCCTTGCCGTGCTGGAACGCTGGGTGAGGGGGGATTTCTCGGAGCCCAAGGCCTTCGTCCTCGAAGCCCTTTCCGGCCTTGACCGCAATACCGAGGACTATCTGCTCGCCAACTGACCCTGAGACCCCTTTCCGGAAGGAGGGATTGCATATGTCGGGCTGGAGGATAATATCCACATCCCTTATGATCGGCGGAGTACTGGGTGCGCTGTACCTGACCGCCGCAGTGCGCAGATTCGGCTTTGTGAAGCTGCTCTCCCGGGGGAAGAAGCCCCTGGGCTGGCTCATATCGGCGGCAGTCATCGGGGCGGTGTTCGGCCTCGTGACCCTGACCATGAGCTACATAAACGGCGTGATAGTGCTGCTCCACGCGGTGCTGTTCTTCCTGCTGTCCGGGCTTGTCATGCGCATAGTCAAAGCCGTGCGCAGGAAGGAGACCCGCCTTTACTGGCAGGGCATACTGGCGGTATCGGGGACGGTGATCTGCCTTGCGGCGGGGTACTACCTGTGCCACCGGGTAAAGCAGACCGATTACAGCCTCACCACCGCCAAGGAGCTGGGCACGCTGAAAATAGCCCTGTTTGCCGACTCCCACATGGGCTCCACCTTTGACGGAGAGGGGTTTGCGCGGCATATGGAGACCATAGCTCAGCAGCAGCCGGACATCGTCATCATCGCGGGGGACTTCATCGACAGCGCCTCCGACACTGAGACTGTGAGAGCCGCCTGCCGTGCGCTGGGGGACATGGATGTGAAGTACGGCGTATGGTTCACCTACGGCAACCACGACAGCGGCAGGCGCCGCGGAGCAGAGTTCCCGGAGGGGAGCCTTGAAGCTGAGCTGGAGGCCTGCGGGGTACACGTTTTGGCTGACGAGGCGGAGCTCATCGACGGGCGGTTCTACCTGATAGGCCGCAAGGACGCCTCAGACAAGAGCCGTGCGCCCATTGCAGAGCTTACGGCGGGACTGGACGGGAGCAAATTCATGATCGTATCGGATCACCAGCCCAACGACTACGACAACGAAGCGGCGGCGGGAGTTGATCTTGTGCTATCGGGGCACACGCACGGCGGGCAGCTGTTCCCGGCGACGTTTGCGGGGGAATGGTTCGGGATGAACGACAGCACCTACGGATACGAGCGGCGCGGGGACACCGATTTCATAGTCACCTCGGGGATCTCGGACTGGAACATACAATTCAAGACCGGGACGAGCTCGGAGTATGTGGTGATAACAGTGAACGGCCAATAAGAGAAAAAACAGAGCGCAAGCTGCAAAACCGTCAGGTTTTTTAGCTTGCGCTGCTTTTTCCCCTTGACTTTTTTCCTTTTCTGTGCTATACTTATGGCATACCCCTCCCCCGGGGGGTGTATCCAAGCTTTTGTTGTACAGTATCTGATCATAGAAAGAGTGCTGCCATGAAACAGTTCCGCGTTACCGGTATGACCTGCGCCGCTTGTCAGGCCCGGGTCGAAAAAGCCGTCTCCGGCGTGCAGGGGGTCACTTCCTGCGCCGTCAGTCTGCTCACAAATTCAATGGGCGTCGAGGGTACCGCCAGCGATAAGGACGTCATCGCCGCCGTAGAGGCCGCAGGCTACGGCGCCTCGGTCAACGGCAAAGATACGCCCGACGATCCCCTCGCAGACCGCGAAACGCCCCGCCTCATCAAGCGTCTGACCGCATCGTTGGGATTCCTGGCGGTGCTGATGTATATTTCCATGGGGCATACCATGTGGGGCTGGCCTGTCCCCGGCTTCTTCGAGGGAAACCACGTCGCCCTCGCACTGGCGCAGATGATGCTGGCGGCGGTGGTCATGGTCATAAACCAGCGGTTCTTCATCAGCGGCTTCAAGGGGCTGATCCGCCGCTCACCGAATATGGATACTTTGGTCGCTCTCGGTTCGGCGGCGTCCTTCGGCTGGAGCACTTATGTGCTGTTCGAGATGACCTCCGCTGATACGGAGCGGGCCCATGAGCTCATGCACGGGCTGTATTTCGAGTCCGCCGCCATGATCCTCACGCTGATAACCGTGGGCAAGCTCCTCGAAGCCCGTTCCAAGGGCAAGACCACCGACGCGCTGAAAAGCCTTATGAGCCTTGCCCCTCAGACCGCCTGCGTCATCCGGGACGGAGTTGAGACCGTGATACCCGCCTCCGAGGTGCAGCGGGGGGATATCTTTGCGGTGCGCCCCGGTGAGAGCATACCGGTGGACGGCACCGTTATCGAGGGCAGCAGCGCCGTGAATGAAGCCGCCCTCACCGGCGAGAGCATACCTGTGGACAAGCAGCCCGGCGACGCTGTCTCGGCGGCGACTGTGAACACCTCCGGCTTTCTGCGCTGCGAGGCCACCCGGGTGGGAGAAGACACTACTCTGTCCCGGATGATAAAGCTTGTCACCGAGGCCGCCGCCACAAAGGCTCCCGCCGCACGCCTCGCGGACAAGGTCTCCGGGGTGTTCGTGCCGGCTGTTATGGGCATCGCGGTACTGGTGACTGTGATATGGCTGTTAGCGGGGCAGGAGGCGGGTTACGCCCTTGCGCGGGGCATTTCGGTGCTTGTGATAAGCTGTCCCTGCGCACTGGGACTGGCTACCCCGGTAGCTATCATGGTAGGCAGCGGCGTGGCGGCACGCAACGGCATACTGTTCAAGACCGCCGCCGCCCTTGAAGCCGCAGGACGAGTTCAGATAGTCGCCCTGGACAAGACCGGCACCGTCACCTGCGGGGAGCCCTCCGTCACCGACGTTATCCCGGCGCATGGGGTCACGGAGGGGGAGCTGCTGGAGGCCGCCTGCGCCCTTGAAGCCCGCAGCGAGCATCCTTTGGCGAAGGCCGTCACGGCTTACGGAGCATCTTCGGATATCCCCGAAGTTACGGACTTTGAAGCCCTCCCCGGCAGCGGACTGAGAGCCCGGCTGGACGGTGAGCTGCTTTGCGGAGGCAGTCTGCGGTATATGACCTCGGCGGCGGCTGTGCCCTCTGAGATAAGAGAGCTGGCGGCATCGTTGGCGGCACAGGGCAAGACCCCTCTGCTGTTCTCCCGGGGGAAGCGGCTTTTAGGGCTTATCGCAGTCGCGGATACTATCCGCGAAGACACCCCCGCCGCCATCTCCATGCTGAAGTCCATGGGCGTCCGCACCGTAATGCTCACCGGCGACAACGAGCGCACCGCCTCGGCAGTAGCGGCATCTGCGGGCATAGACAAGATCGCCGCCGGAGTGCCTCCCCAGGGCAAGGAGAGCATAGTCCGGGAGCTGTCGGCGCAGGGCGTGACCGCAATGGTGGGCGACGGCATCAACGACGCCCCCGCCCTCACAAGAGCAGACGTAGGCATAGCCATAGGCGCAGGCACCGACGTGGCTATCGACGCCGCTGACGTGGTGCTGATGAAGGACAGCCTCTCCGACGCCGCCGCCGCAGTCAAGCTTGGCAGAGCTGTGCTGCGCAACATCCGGCAGAACCTGTTCTGGGCGTTCATCTACAATCTCATCGGCATACCTTTGGCGGCAGGAGCATTTATAAAGCTCTTCGGCTGGGAGCTCGACCCCATGTTCGGGGCGGCGGCTATGAGCCTTTCAAGCTTCTGCGTCGTCACCAATGCCCTGAGGCTCAATCTCGTTGACATCCGTACCCCCGGCAGGGCAAAGCTCCCTATACCGGAGGTGAATATCAGTTATACAAACAAGGAGGAAACCACCATGAAAAAGACCGTGAAGATCGAGGGCATGATGTGCAAGCACTGCGTAGCCCATGTGACAAAGGCGCTGGAGGCTGTGGAGGGCGTTACCCCGGAGGTGTCTCTCGAGGACAAGGCCGCCTATCTGACCCTTGACCGCGAGGTGCCGGACGAGGTGCTGACCAAGGCCGTTACCGACGCAGGCTATGAGGTGACAGGCATTGAAGGCTGACAAAACTGAGATCACCCGGCTGGTGAGGACTGCCCGGGGACAGCTGGACGGAGTACTCAGGATGATCGAGGAGGACCGCTACTGCGTGGATATCTCGAACCAGCTCTTAGCGGCGGTGGCGGTGCTGAAAAAGGCCAACCGCAGCATCCTGGCCGCCCACATGAGCTGCTGTGTGAAGGAGGCAGTGGAGTCCGGCGACGCGGATGAGAAACTGGCGGAGCTGATCGCCCTGCTGGAAAAGCTATAAAAAAGCTGCAAGGTAAAAAACGAACGCGGAGCGCTTTGGGGTATCTTTCTTCCTCGTCTGCGCTCGGAAGAAAGCGGGCAGAGCCCCCCGATCAGGGCGCAAAGTGAGCAAATACAGCACAGGCGCAAACAGAAAACCCGGCGCTGTGCAAACAAAAAGCGGGGACATCAAGTGAAGATGTCTCCGCTTATTTTATGGGGTGAACCAATACGCAGCGCCGTCAACATGAGCAGCCCGCGCCTCACAGGAAAGAGCGATGCGGACGGAAGTCCGCGAGCGAATTTCCGTCCGTAGAGGCACACAGTAGGGGCGGTGCCTGCAACAGCCGCATTATTTATCTGTCAGCTGCCGGTCACTCAGCTTCAACGGGAGTAAAGGGTGTAAGCTCTGCGGTGCCGATCTTAACGCTCTCGATGTTTTCGAGGTCTATCACCGGCATATAGCCCGCTGAGGAATCCACGCTGCACAGGGCGGTGACGGTGATAATGCCGGACTCGTCAACTGTGAGCACATGATAGTCGGGGCTCAGGGGGGTGTAGTCCTCGTTGCCCTTGTACCTGACGGCGATGAAATATCTTCCCTGGGGGTCGATCTCTGCGGTGTCCAGATATCTTGCGATGTCTGATGTGCGCAGGGTGCCGTCCTCGTTGCGGAAGCGGTCGTCGCTGAGACGCAGGCGTGCCTCTAAGCCGAAGCGCTCAACGTATACGTTGTCCACCTTGAACTGGATGCCCTTGTTGGGCTCGTCGTAGTACCAGCCGCCCTCGGTGCCGCTGCCCTCGAAGAGCGTGCTGTACATCCCGCCCCGGGGCATGAGCGTGATGCTGCCGGAGAGGAAGCTGCCCTCTGCCACGGTCTCGTACTTGTCGTTGAGGATGTGGCTGATCTCTATGTTTGCAGTGGCCTCGTCGCCGCTGAGACGGACGGGTATGCCGATCACCGCAGTGCTGTCGTTTATCACGTCATAGAGCAGGGTGGTGTTGATGCTCTCGCTGAGCTCTGCGCCTTTATTGTCGTAAAGCTTGGTGGTGTTGAGGCTCTCGCTGAGCTCTGTGCCTTCCTTGTCGTAAAGCTTGATGCCGGTACCGTCTGTCCGGATCCCGCTCTTGCCCAAACGGTCTTCGATGGACGAGCCGTCAGCGGTGCTTACCATAACGTCGATGACCCTGAAATACTCCGGCCCGCGGATGCCTGCCACTCTCATTTCCAGCCCGTCAAAGCCGCTTTCGATGCTGCCCTTATAGGTGTCGAATACGTCGGCGTCGGCGGCAACGTTCTCGACGTGGTACTTCTCCCCCAGCCAGTTGTAGTATGCACTGTTGGCCTTCAGAGCGGCCTTGCTGAAATACTCGGCCTCGTCAGCGGAGGTCTCGTACTTCGAGCTGTCGTCGGGGGTGCTGTTATCGGGAGTGCTGTCGGTATCTTCTATGCTGTATTCCAGCTCTACCTCGGTGCCGTTGAAGCCGAAGCGGAACTTCTTGATGTCAGACATATCGAAGGGCTGGTCAAAGAACTCTACCGAGCACATGAACTCCCAGCTGTCGTCGGCCTTGCCCACGTCTATGCTCATGGGATCCTGATACTGACCGTTCTGTAAGAACAGCTTTCTCTCGGTGCCGTCCATGAATACTACGGTCACCAGCTCATTGAGAGCGCCGAAGTCGTTCTTGTGCGCCTGGAGCTCGTCAAGCACCTTCTGCCTGTACTCGTCGGACTTTCCCTCGATAGTGAAGATCACGGTGGCGGCAACGTTGCAGTAGTTGACCTCCTTGATCTTCAAGTCCTCGGTGTGGGACATATAGGACAGCAGCGGAGTGACCTGAGCGTTCACGCCGCAGGGCGCTGATGCCTCGTAGCAGTGGGTGTCGCGGAAGGTGAACCTGTTCTCGTAGCTGCCGATCTCGTAGTCATAGGTCTTGTCGCCCTTGTCGTCCTGGAAGAAGAGCTTGCCTGCCGAGAATGTAACGGTATCGCCGTCGTTTACCGCGAAGACGTCGCCGGTCTCCTTGTTGAATACCGCCTGAGGGAACCGGAAGGACACCAGCAGGGTATCGTTGGTGGCTGCATACTTGCATACGCACTCGCCGCTGATAACGCCGCCGCCGGGCAGGGTCAGCTTGATATCCTCACAGGAGGCGGGGTCGATGAAGAACTCCTCGCCGCTGCCCTTTACTGCCAGGTCTATCCTGATGAAGGCACCGACTGCGCGGTAGCCGATCATCTTATAGCTGAGGTTGCCGACAGAGTAGGGCATACTCTCCTCGGTGAGGGGCGTGAGGTATCTCTTGGACAGCTCGTAATCGCGGCCGAGGAGCTTCTGATAGGTCTCCAGGTTCTCTCTGTAAATGTAGTTCTCGGTGCTGATGATCTCCGGGCTGCTGTCGGTGATGCTCTCAGCCTCCCCCTGGGACTGGGTCGTGGCCTTGGTCTCGTCCTTAGCGGGCTTTGAAAGCTGCGTATAGGCGAATATGCCTCCTGCCGCCACAGCCGCACAGGCTGCTATCGAGATGAATGTTCCTGCCTTGCTCTTTACGAGAGCGGGTCTGTTTTCTGTTTTGGTCTCGCTGCTAATGATAGTGTTTCTGTTCATTTCGTCATCCCCCGTCAGTTCGTCAAGAGGGATCTGTTTCATGATCTCTGTCAGCTTGCTCATAATATTATCCCTCCCTTGATAAGTGCCTTTTTGAGCGCGTCCTTCCGCCGCGAGAGGATGTTCCAGATCTTTTTCTCCTTGACACCTCTGCGTCGGGATATCTCTTTGACGTCCAGCTCAAAATAATACCTGTCGATGAATATTTCCCGGTCGGGCGAGGGCATCTCCCGGATGCAGCTCTTGATTATGTCAAGGTTTATGCTGCGGGAGGCCTCGTTCTCCAGGTCAAGGTCAAGCTCCAGGTCGTCCTCTAAGGGATCCACCTGAGCGCCCTTGGTGATGCGTCTGAGCTTATCCACGGTGCAGCCCGAAGCGGTCATAGAGATGTAGCTTTTAAGGCTCATCCTGTCCGGGTCTATGCGGTCTCTCGCTGCCCAGACTTTATAAAATGTATCCATAACAGTCTCCTCTCTGTCGTCCTCAGAGCTTATCATCCTGCCCGCAATGTACTCCACCAGCCGCCTGTACTTTTTCATAACGGCTTCGAGGGCACCTTCGTCGCCTGACTTCATCTGTTCAAGAAGCTCCCGATCGTCCATATTCATCACCACTTTTCTTTGAAAGGTCCTTTCACTTATATATTCGCAGGGGGAGATAGTTTTCACTCACTTTTTTTCAAAAAAAGTGAAAAATTTTTTGAGGCTGCTATTCACTGCTCACTTTACGCCGAACCGGTACTATTTCAGGTGCTTGGAGCGGGAGCAGTTTAGTGAATAACGAATAGTGAATAGTAAATAGTAAAGGTGCCGACTGTCGGGGGAAATCTCACTTCGCGTATTAGGAGCACGAATACCGCGTTAGCGGAAAACACGCCGAAGGCGCCCCTCACTCCAGCCTCACCGGACGGAAATTCGCTCGCGGACGGTGTCCGCTCGGCTCTTTCCTGCGAGTGCCGGAGGACAGCTTTTCGGCGCTGCGTTTTGATGCGCCCTTGCTGCTGGGCAGTGATCTCTGGCTTTGTTGCCCCCTTGTTTACAATGCGCAGCGCCGGGTGTTCTTTTTGTGCCTTTGCTGTATTTACTGCTTTTGCGCCTTGACTTGGGGCTCTGCCCCAAACCCCGCTTAGGGCGCTGCCCTAAGAACCCGCCAGGGGGGAGACCCCCCTGGACCCCAATGCGCTTCGCGTTCGTTCTTTCAGCTTGCCTCCGCTCATCTCTTACAAAAAACGGCGGGAGCCTCCTCCCGCCGTCGGCTGTTCACTTGTTGAGCAGCTCCTCCTGAGAGAGCAGCGTGTACCTGCCCTCGAAGGCCTGCTCGGCTCTCTCGTTGCTGTCGGCGCGGAGGATCAGATAAGCCTCTGCACTCTTCTCGCTCACGAAGGCCGAGTACATATACTCAACGCTTACATTGTTGTCGTACAGCACCTGCATGGCAGCAGCCAGCCCGCCCGGATGGTCGGGGATCTGGATAGCCAGTACGTTGGTCACGGTAACTGCGCAGCCGCCCTCACGCAGCGCTGCAACAGCCTTGTCTGCATCATTGACAATAAGACGCAGTATGCCGAAATCCTTGGTATCGGCAACGCTCATGGCTCGGATGTTGATTCCGTTCACCGCGAGCAGATGTGTGATGTTCGAGAGCCGTCCCGGACGGTTCTCAGCAAAAATAGATAACTGCTTAACAGACATACTTAAACTCCTTTCTGAATGGGGGGCTGAGCCCCCGATTTCTTGGGTGGGTAATATAATATGATAATGTGTATGGGGCGCTATGCCCCTCGCTTGCTTGGCTCACTTACTGATCGGCTGTGAACAGCACCCACAGACCCTGCCTTGCCGCGTGCCGGAAGAAGGGTATCGCATCCTGCAGATACTCCCAGGAATACTCCATATCCTCCCTGGACTTGGGCTCGGGGTAGGTGTCGTCGATGCGGTCATAGCCGCGCTTGAACTGCTTTTCGGTGAGGGCGTCGAGGCGCTCGGCGAGTTGCTCCACCATAAGCGGCGTTTTGGCAGTGATGATATAGTCATCGTATTCCTCGCCGTCGTAGTACAGCACTTCTCCGCCCAGTATCACCCCGCCCAGCGGCCAGTCTGCGCAGTCAAAGCACAGCGAACCGTCGGTCAGGGCGCGGTGTATTGCGTCCCAGGACTTATCCAGCTCGGCGGTGCGCTCCGGGTAGTCCTCGAAGTACAGTTCCTCCAGCTCCTCCGAGATATACACCGGGCGCTGTGCCACAGGCAGCGAGCGGATATGCTCCACCACCTCTGCCGGCACTGCAAAAAGCACACCCAGGCTGCTCATCAGACCAGCTTCCTCGTGTCGATAACGCGGACGGCCTTGCCCTCGGAGCGGGGGATAGTGTTAGGCTCGACAAGCCTGATCTTGGCCTTGATACCGAGAACGCCCAGCATATCCTGAGCGATCTTGCGCTCCAGCTCCTCGATAGAGCGGATAGTATCGTTGAACATTTCCTCGGTAAGCTCTACCCTGATCTCGAAGGTATCGGTATTGTTCTCGCGGCCTACCACGATCTGATAGTTGGGGCTGGCGTTGCTCATCTTGAGCAGCACGCTCTCGATCTGGGACGGGAACACATTCACGCCGCGGATGATGAGCATATCGTCGGAGCGCCCCATAGGCTTAGCCATTTTAACGAGAGTACGTCCGCAGGCGCACTTGCCTCTTGTGAGCACGCAGATATCCCTTGTTCTGTATCTGAGCAGGGGGAAGGCCTCCTTGGTGATGGCTGTGAACACCAGCTCGCCCTTAGTGCCGTCGGGGAGCACCTCGCCGGTATCGGGGTCGATGATCTCGGCGATGAAGTTATCCTCATTGATATGCATACCGGACTGGCACTCGCACTCGAATGCCACGCCCGGGCCGCTGGTCTCGGTGAGGCCGTAGATATCGTAGGCTTTGATGCCCAGGCTCTTTTCGATCTCCTGGCGCATTTCCTCTGTCCAGGGCTCAGCGCCGAAGATACCGGCCTTGAGTTTCAGGTCATCGGGGGTCTTGCCCAGTTTTTTGAGGGTCTCGCCGATATATGCTGCATACGAAGGAGTGCAGCAGATGATCGTAGCGCCCAGATCCTCCATGAACTGTATCTGTCTCTCGGTATTTCCGGAAGACATAGGCAGGGTGAGGCAGCCGATCTTATGGGAGCCGCCGTCCAGTCCTGCGCCGCCGGTGAACAGGCCGTAGCCGTAAGCCACCTGCACCACATCCTCATTTGTGCCGCCCGCAGCGGTGATAGCTCTTGCGGTGCAGTTGTTCCACAGGTCGATATCGTGCTGCGTATAGAACGCAACTACGCGCTTTCCGGTAGTACCGCTTGTAGAGTGTATACGCACGCACTCAGAGAGCGGCTTAGCCAGCAGGCCGAAGGGATAAGCGTCTCTCAGGTCGGCCTTGGAGAGAAACGGTAGCTTATGCAGATCCTCTATCCCCTTGATATCCTCGGGAGTTACGCCTTTCTCCTCCATTTTTGCCCGGTAGTACGGAACATTATCCCACACGTGCTTCACCTGCTTAACGAGTCTCTCGCTTTGCAGCTGACGCATCTTTTCGGGTTCCATACATTCGATCTCTTCATTCCAGTATTTGCCCAAATCAATCACTCCTATTCTAAATGGGGGCGGAGCCCCCATACCCCCGCTCGCCTCGGGCGCCGGTTTTGGGACTGCGTTCACTACGCTCCTTCGTCGCTGCGTTCACTCCGTCCCAAAGGCCCTCGGCTCGCCGGGATTTGGTTACTATTATAAATGGGGGGATTCCCCCCATACCCCCCGGCTCGTCGGGGCCTTGGGTTTGGGGCGGCGTTCTCTCCGTTCCCTTTGGTCGCTACGCTCCCGCCGGTCACTTCGTTCACTCTGCCCCAAAGGCCCCTCCTCGCCCGGGATTAGTTACTATTTTAAATGGGGGCGGAGCCCCCATACCCCCGCTCGCCTCGGGCGCCGGTTTTGGGACTGCGTTCACTACGCTCCTTCGTCGCTTCGTTCACTCCGTCCCAAA
>JAFXNC010000017.1 GCA_017529875.1 Ruminococcus sp.
GCTGCTCAGATGGACGGCGCGATCCTCGTAGTTGCAGCTTCCGACGGTCCTATGGCTCAGACCAGAGAGCACATCCTGCTCGCCCGTCAGGTTGGCGTTCCTGCGATCGTTGTATTCATGAACAAGGCTGACCAGGTTGACGACGAGGAGCTCCTCGAGCTCGTTGAAATGGATATCCGCGAGCTGCTGGACAAGTATGACTTCCCCGGCGACGATACTCCTATCATCAAGGGTTCCGCTCTTAAGGCTCTTGAGGCTCCCGAGGATCTTAACGATCCCGCTTACAAGTGCATCCTTGAGCTCATGGACGCTGTTGACGAGTATATCCCCACTCCTGACAGAAAGGCTGATCTGCCCTTCCTGATGCCTGTTGAGGACGTATTCACCATCACCGGCCGCGGCACTGTTGCTACCGGCAGAGTTGAGCGTGGTAAGCTGAATACCGGCGACGAAGTTGAGATCATCGGTCTCACCGAAGAGAGAGCTAAGACCGTTGTTACCGGTATCGAGATGTTCAGAAAGATCCTTGACTACGCTGAGGCAGGCGACAACATCGGCGCTCTGCTCCGTGGTGTTCAGAGATCTGACATCGAGAGAGGCCAGGTTCTTTGCAAGCCCGGCAGCATCCACCCCTACACCAAGTTCTCCGGCCAGGTTTACGTTCTGAAGAAGGAAGAGGGCGGCCGTCATACTCCTTTCTTCAACAATTACAGACCTCAGTTCTATTTCAGAACTACTGACGTTACCGGCGTTATCACCCTTCCTGCTGACAAGGAAATGTGCATGCCCGGCGACAACGTAACAATGGACGTTGAGCTGATCACCCCGATCGCTATCGAGGAAGGTCTCCGCTTCGCTATCCGTGAGGGCGGCAGAACTGTTGGTTCCGGCGTTGTTACCGCTGTTAGAGACTAATTTAGTCTTAAAGGGTACAAGCCCTTCAATATGGCTCCCCGGTCATCCGGGGAGCTTTTTTGTGTTTGCGGGGAGAACGCCAAACGCTTGATTTTTTTCGAAAGGTGTGCTATAATATAAGTTGGACGCCAATACGGCGGAATCTGCTTTGAAAGGAAAGTTGAAATGACCAAGATAACTATATTCTCCGGCTTCCTCGGCGCCGGCAAGACCACACTCATCAAAAAGCTCATCGCTGACGGCTTCAATAACGAGCAGCTCGTCCTCATCGAGAACGAGTTCGGCGAGATCGGCATCGACGGCGGTTTCCTCCAGGAGGCCGGCATACAGATCACCGAGATGAACTCCGGCTGCATCTGCTGCTCGCTGGTGGGCGACTTCGGCAAGGCCCTCCGTCAGGTGCTGGAACAGTATCACCCCGACCGCATCATCATCGAACCCTCCGGCGTAGGCAAGCTCTCTGACGTTATCCGCGCTGTCCGCGATCTTGAGATGCCGGACGTCGAACTGGACGGCTTCACCACAGTCGTTGACGCCAAGAAGTGCAAGATGTATCAGAAAAACTTCGGCGAGTTCTTCGAGAATCAGATCACCTACGCCTCCTGCCTCATCCTCAGCCATACCGCCGGCCTCTCTCAGGAGAAGCTGGACGACGCCGTTGCCCGCCTCCGCGCCCTCAACGACAAGGCCACGATCGTGACCACCGAGTGGGAGGAGCTTTCCGGCGCCAGCATCGTTGAGGCCATGACCCAGAAGAATACTCTCGATGACGAGCTGGCGGCACTTCTTGCCGAGGCTCACAAGCAGAGCGAAAAAGACGAGCATGAGCACGAGCATCATCACCACCACCATGACCATGATGACGATGATGACGAGCATGAGCATCATCATCACCATGACCATGACGATGATGATGACGAGCATGAGCATCATCATCACCATGACCATGACGATGATGACGAGCATGAGCATCATCACCACCATGACCATGACGACGACGATGACGAGCATGAGCATCATCATCACCATGACCATGATGACGACGACGAGCACGAGCATCATCACCACCATGACCATCACCACCACCACGCCGACGACGTGTTCACCAGCTGGGGCGCGGAGAGTGCAAAGAAGTTCACCAAGGAGGAGATCACCGCTGCCCTCAACGCCCTCGAGGACGAGGAGAGATTCGGCATGGTGCTGCGTGCAAAGGGCATAGTTCCGGCGGTTGACGGCACCTGGATCCACTATGACTACGTTCCCGGCACCCCCGACGTGAGAACGGGCTGCGCCGGAGTTACCGGAAGGCTCTGCGTTATCGGCGCTAAGCTCAACGAAAAGGCCGTTGCCGAGCTGTTCGGCGTAGAGGAGGCGTAAAAAATGCCCGGTATGCCCGAAAATTTTATGCCCGTATACCTGTTCACCGGTTTCCTTGAAGCGGGCAAGACCAAATTCATCGCCCAGACCCTCAATGACCCCCGGTTCGCAACAGGGGAGCCCACCCTGGTGCTGCTCTGCGAGGAGGGCGAGGAGGAGCTGGACGTCAAGGCGCTGGCCCGCAACAACATAACCGTGGCGGTGATCGACAGCAAGGAGGAGCTCAACGAGGCCAACATCCGCCGGCTCAGCGACGAGGCCAACGCCACCCGGATCGTGGTGGAGTACAACGGAATGTGGCTGCTCAAAGACCTGTTCGAGGCGCTGCCCGAGGACTTCGGCGTGTATCAGGAGATGTGCTTTGCGGATGCTACGACGTTCATCGGCTACAATCAGAATATGCGCTCGCTGGTGGTGGACAAGCTCCAGACCGCCGAGCTGGTGGTTTTCAACCGCTACAACGACAGCATCGACATGATGACGCTGCACAAGATCTGCCGCGGCGTCAGCAGGGGAGTCAACATCGCCTATGAGTACACGGACGGCAGAGTCAAGTACGACGAGATCGAGGACCCGCTGCCCTTCGACGTCAACGCCGACCATATCACCCTTGCGGACAACGACTACGCCCTCTGGTACCGGGATATCATGGAGACCCCCAAGAAGTACGAGGGCAAGACTATGACCTTCAAGGGGCTGGTGGCCATAGAGTCCACCTTCCCGGCGGGGAGCTTTGCCGTGGGCAGGCACGTCATGACCTGCTGCGTGGAGGACATCCAGTACATGGGGCTTGCCGCCGAGTGGAAGGACGCCTCAAAGCTCAGGACCCGGGACTGGATCACCGTCACCGGTCGGATCGCTTTTGAAAAAAGCCGCCTTTATAAAGGTAAGGGACCTGTGCTGAAAGTCAGCAAAATTGATAAAGCAGAGCCTCCCGAGAAGGAGGTAGCCACCTTCTACTGAGGGCGCAGATGCGCGGTTTGAGCCATTTTATCCAATAAAAAAGAACTCCGGCGTAAACGTTTTCGTAACGTGAAGTCGGAGTTTATTAAATGTGCTTGTAAATATATGAAACAGCCCCCTCGGAAGAGGGTCACAAAATTAAAACATTCAAAAAATCATATGTAAAATTTCTGTTAAGTCTGATATTCGTCATAAAACAACTTGGAAATATCTGGAACAGCTTAGTTAAAAATTCGGCTCAATGCACAAAATTCAAAGTTGGATTTAGTTAGGGTCTACAAATACAAACCTCGTCCCAAAAACCTTTTTCGATAACGTTTAACGTGCTTGACAATCCATTATTATATTGTTATAATTAAATATAGCAAACTATGCCATTTTGGACAAAAGTGATAAAAAACTTGTATGAATGTACGGATTGGCAAAGTGATATTTGGTCATATTTACCGCATATTGTTGTCTGCTCACAGCAAGACCACAGTATGTTGGGCTTTGCTTTGATTTTTTGAGCTGTCCGCATAAGGCGGACGGGGGAAAGACCTATGGGAACGATAATATCCACGAACGCGCTGTGCCGCGATTTCAAGATCGGCGACGGCAGCGTCGTTTCTGCCTTGAAAAATATAAATATCTCCATAGAGCAGGGCAAGCTGACAGTCCTCAGGGGACGGTCAGGCAGCGGCAAGACCACGCTGATCAATATTCTCGGCGCTCTTGACAAGCCCACAAAGGGCTCTGTTCTGTTCGACGGGAAGGACATCACCAAGCTCTCCGAGCGCAAGCGCGACGAGCTGAGGCGCTACGATATGAGCTTTGTGTTCCAGTCGGTGGCACTGATGAGCAGCATGAACGCCTACGAGAACGTGGAGTTCGGGCTGCGGCTCTCCAAGTTCCCCTACGACAAGCGGGACAAGCGAGTGCGCGAGGTGATGCGCAACGTCGGTCTCGACAAGCGTATGTTCCACCGGCCCAGCGAGATGTCCGGCGGCGAGCAGCAGCGTGTTGCCATCGCCAGAGCCATCGCCCATGAGCCGAAGGTGGTCTTCGCAGACGAGCCCACCGCCGAGCTGGATACCGCTACGGCGCTGCACGTCGTCAAGCTTTTCAAGGAGCTGGTGGCCAATTACGGCATGACCATAATCATGACTACCCACGATCCCAGTATGATGGACGTGGCGGACAAGGTATACACATTGGAGGATGGTGAGATCATTGAGTGACGCAGCGAAAATGGTCGCGGCGGTCTATGATCAGATCGGGGATAAGCCATCCGATGATATAAGCTTATCACCCTCTGATGATGAATACATGATACGCTGTGAGAATCTTGTGAAAATTTACAAGACCGACGAGGTGGAAGTCGTGGCGCTGCAGGGCCTTGACCTTGACGTGAAGCGCGGCGAGCTGATGGCGATAGTCGGAAATTCCGGAAGCGGCAAAAGTACGCTGCTGAATATGCTCGGCGGCCTCGACAAGCCCTCGGCGGGCAGCCTGTTCGTGGACGGCAAGAACCTTCTGAAGTTCTCGGACAAGGATTACATGGAATACAAGCGAAATACCGTGGGATTTGTGTGGCAGAACAACGCCCGCAACCTGATCCCCTACCTGACTGCGGTGCAGAACGTTGAGCTGCCCATGCTGCTCAAAGGTTCCAAGCAGCGACGCCGCAAGGCGCTGGAGCTGCTGGAGAAGGTGGGGCTCTCCCACAGGAAGAATTCAAGGCTCGACCAGATGTCGGGCGGCGAGCAGCAGAGAGTCGCCATAGCCATAGCGCTGGCAAACGACCCGCGGCTGCTGCTGGCAGACGAGCCCACCGGCTCGGTGGACACCAGGACCTCGAATATCATCCTCGATATCTTCAAGCGGCTCAACGAGACCGAGGGGCTTACAGTGGTGATAGTTACCCACGACGTCAAGCTCTCCAAGAGGATAGACAGGGTGGTGGCGATCAGAGACGGGCGCACCAGCTCGGAGATCGTCAGGAAACGCAGCTACGCTCAGGAGCTGGACGAGATGGGAAACATCGTCGGCAGCGAGGAGGAAAGCACCGAGGAGACCCATGAGGAGCTTGTGGTGCTTGACCGGTCGGGACGGCTGCAGCTGCCCAAGGAGCACATGGAAAAGCTGGGCATCAGGGGCGGCGACAAGGTCAAGGTGGAGCTCGACGAGGAAACGGGGCGGATGTACCTGTTCAGGTCGGGCGGATAGATCAAGCGGTCCATGCTCGAAAGAGCTTGATATAAGCCGGAAACTTTACTGATTTTGATATAAATAGTCTGGTTTTGGGAGTTTCAAACGGCAAATAATTACGAAAGGTGGAAAAATCCGTGAAAAACACATTCTTGAAACGTGTTATTTCATCTGCTCTCGCGCTTTCGCTGACGGCTACCTGCGGCCTGACAGCGTTTGCGGCGGGCAGCGGAACGCAGAAGATGGATCTCTCTGCGGAGATCATTGACGCGAGCAACCGTGAAAATGCGTATAGCAACTATTACAAAAAGTATGCCGACGCACCGAGGCCTCTGAAAGGCACCAATGATACCGTCAAAATAGAGGGTAAGAATTTCACCGGTTCCGGCAGCGGAGCCGAGGTGAGAGTCGCTGTTGTTGACGGTGAGACCGATGTCCTCGAATGGTCTAACCAGGAGGGCTATGTGGACTTCGAGGTGGATGTTCCCGAGACCGGCTGGTATAACATCAGAGCGAAGTATGAGGCTCTCGAAGGCGGTACGACTTCTATCGAGTTCGCACTGCTCATCGACGGCGTATGCCCTTATACCACCGCTTCGAGAATAACCCTCCCCAAGAGGTGGGTCAACAAGAATGAGATCCAGCAGGATATCAGAGGAAATGACATCCGCCCCGGACAGGTCGAGCAGGTATGCTGGCAGGAATGTGCCTTTAAGGATACCGACGGTCTGAGGAACGAGGCTCTCGGTTTCTATATCGAGAAGGGCAAGCACAAGTTCACCCTCCAGTCTCAGAAGGCTCAGTTCGCTCTGGCTTATCTTGAGCTGTTCAACGAGAATGACGCTCCCGCTTATGAGAAGGCGGGCAACTTCGACATGACCTCCGGCGAGAGGATCCTCCTCGAGGGTGAAGAAGCTGCCTACAAGTCGGACAGAACTCTGTTCCCGACAGCCGACAGAAAATCCTATCTTACATCTTCCGCAAACGGACAGAGCCCCACCAAAACCAGATACAATACAATAGGCAAGGACAACTGGAACAAGGCTACTCAGGCAGCGACCTGGGAGTTCGATGTCCAGAAGGACGGCTATTATAAAATAGGTATCCGCGCCAAGCAGGACTCGATGAGAGGCATGTACTCCAATAGAAGGCTCTACATCGACGGCGTGGTACCCTACCGTGAGTGCGATCAGCTGAAATTCTACTACAATTCCGACTGGACGCTGACCGTTCCCACAAGAAACGAGCAGCCCATGTACTTCTACCTCGAAGCAGGCAAGCACACCCTTACCCTTGAGGCAGTACCCGGCGAGATCGGCGAGATCATGGGCGACATCGACGAGCTCGTTTACCAGATCAACAGCTATTACAGACAGATCCGTGCTATCACCGGACCTAACCCAGACGAGTACAACAACTACGATATCAAGGGCGCTATCCCCGGCATCATCGACAAGTTCAAGGAGTACTCCGAGAGCCTGAGAGCTCAGATGAAGAAGATCGAGAGCCTCTCCGGCAGCGGCGGAACCGAGGCCGTAACTCTTGACAAGCTGGCTATCGTGCTTGACAAGTGTGTTTCAAAGGCCGACCGTATCCCCGGCCTCATGAGCCAGATCAAGGATAACGTTACCTCCGTTTCCTCCTGGGTTAACCAGTACCGTGAGCAGCCCCTTGAGATAGACCTCATCGAGCTGGTCACCAGCGACCAGGAATTCACCGACTGCGACGAGAGCTTCTTCAAGTCCATCGGCTTCGGATTCAAGGCCTTTATCGGTTCTTTCTTCGAGGATTACAACTCTCTCGCAGAGGACGACGAGGAAGCCATGATCTGCTGGACCTCCCTCGGCCGTGATAACGCTACCGTTATCCAGACCCTTATCAACAACGAATACAACCCCAATCATAACGTAAAGGTAAACCTCAAGCTCGTTCAGGGCGGTATCATCGAGGCTACCTTCGCAGGCAAGGGCCCCGATCTGGCACTGTTCATGGGCGGCGACTTCCCGATACAGCTGGCGGCACGAGACGTGCTGGTCGACCTCAAACAGTTCAGTGACTTCGATGAGGTCATGCAGAGGTTCTCGCCTCAGGCAGGAGTGCTCTATGAGTACAACGGCGGCTGCTACGGCCTGCCGGTATCCCAGACCTTCCCTATGCTGTTCTACCGTTCGGACGTGCTCTCGCAGTACGGCATCGACCCCAAGACTGACCTTACCACCTGGGACGGACTGCTGAGCGTTCTGCCCACCCTCCAGAGAAACTACATGGAGGTCGGCCTCATCCTTCCCGTCGGAAGCGTTATCTCCCCTGTGACCGAGTCGGGCAACACCTTCGCGTCCATGCTGCTCCAGAAGGGCGTAAACTACTACAACGCCGAGCAGTCACAGACCAACTTCCATACTCAGGAGGCTATCGACGCCTTCGACGCATGGACCAAGTTCTATACCACTTACAGCTTTGAGCAGACCTACGACGCATTCACAAGATTCAGACAGGGCGATATGCCTGTGCTGATCCAGAACTACACGTTCTTCAACCAGCTCACCGTAGCGGCTCCCGAGATCAAGGGCTGCTGGAGCTTCCAGCCGATCCCCGGCACCGTTCAGGCAGACGGCAGCATCAACCACGCCTCCTGCTCGGTAGGCTCCGCCGCTATCATCTTCTCCACCCTCTCCGAGGACAGACAGAAGGAAGCCTGGGAGTTCATCAAGTGGTTCACTTCCACCGAGACCATGATCAACTACGGTAACGACATCGAGGCTATCGTCGGCACAATGGGACGTTTCGACACCGCAAACGTTGAAGCCCTCGAAAAGCTCTCCTGGACCACCACCGAGGTCTCCCTGCTCAAGGATCAGATGCTCTCTCAGGTAGAGATCCCCGTTATCCCCGCATCCTACGGTGTAACGAGAGGCCTCATCAACGCCTTCAGAGAGGTAGTAAACAACGCCGAGAACGCCAGAGACACACTGTTCTGGTACAACAAGGATATCAACGACGAGATCACACGTAAGCGTGAAGATCTCGGACTGAACTGAGGAAGGAGGAGAATAACGAATGGCTAATTCATCCGCTCCCGTAAACAAACAGGGCAAATGGGCCTACACCTGGCACATGATGAAGGTGAACAAGGGCTGCTACGGACTTCTCGCTCCCTTTATGATCCTCTTTACGGTCTTCACCGTCATCCCGGTACTCATGTCCCTGCCTATGGGCTTCACCAACTTCAACATGATCCAGACGCCCAAGTGGGTAGGCTTCTCCAACTTCTATACCCTGTTCCTCAACGACGACGTATTCCTCATCGCTATCAGGAACACCCTGATCTTCGCGATCTTCACGGGCCCCTTCTCCTACGTGCTCAGCTTCTTCATCGCATGGCTGATCAATGAGATGCACCCGTTCCTCAAAACTTTCTTTACATTCGTTTTCTACGCTCCTTCGATGACCACCTCCGTATACGTTACCTGGCAGCTGCTGCTCTCGGGCGACTCCTACGGCTACCTCAACGCTATCATGATGGACATCGGACTCTTTACCCAGCCCAAGCAGTTCCTCACCGATACGAATTACATCTTACCCGTTGTAATCATCGTTCAGCTGTGGATCTCCATGGGCGCCGGCTTCCTTGCGATACGCGCAGGCTTCCAGAACATCGACAAGTCGATGTACGAGGCGGGCGCTATCGAGGGCATCAAGAACCGCTGGCAGGAGCTTTTCACCATCACCATCCCGTCCATGGGACCTCAGCTCCTGTTCGCTGCGGTAATGCAGATCTCCGCTTCGTTCACCGTAGGTCAGGTAGGCCAGATGCTGGTCGGCCTTCCTTCCACAGACTACGCGGCTCATACCATTATGAACCACGCTACCGACTACGGATCAATACGATACGAAATGGGTTATGCGTCGGCCATATGCTTCGTCTTGTTCGTTGCGATGCTATTGGCCAATAAAGGAGTCAACTGGCTCCTGGGTAAATATCTTGATTAAAGGGGGGAGAACTGAAAATGGCAAGAAAAAAGAAAAAGCAGGTCTCTATCGACAAGCTGAAAGTCAAGGATAAAAAGAAGCGCATAAACGGTTCTCTCGGCGGCGATATTGCGATATTCATTTTCCTCGCCCTCCTTGGTCTGTTTATGATCTTCCCGATCTACTACTCGTTCATCCAGTCGTTGAAGCCTATCGAGGAACTTTTCGTGTTCCCGCCCAGACTCTATGTTCTCAACCCGACTACCAAGAACTTCTCTGATATGTTCACCGTAGCCGCCAGCCTCTGGGTGCCCCTTTCAAGATACATATTCAACAGCGTGTTCATCACAGTCGTTATCTGTATCTGCAACCTGTTCGTGTGCTGCTGCGCAGGCTTCGCACTTTCAAAGTGCCGCTTCCCCGGTGCGAACTTCATCAACAAGCTGATCGTTACCGCCCTGCTCTTTGCCTCGAACGCTACCTGGATCATGCAGTTCATGGTTTATTCCAAGCTGAATATGATCGATACCTACTGGGTACTGATACTCCCCTCTATCGCAACTCCTCTCGGACTGTTCCTTATGAGACAGTCGATGTCCACCATACACGATTCAATGATCGAGGCTGCGAAGGTGGACGGCGCGGGTCTGTTCAGGATATGCTGGCAGATAGTTGTCCCCAACTCAAAGCCCGCACTGATGACGCTGATCATCTTCGCCTTCCAGGGTGCATGGAACCTCCAGGGCGGCGCGATGATCTACTCCGAGGAGCTCAAGACCCTGCCGACTATCGTTCAGCAGATCGCTGCAGTCGGCCTCGCAAGACAGGGCGTAACCTTCGCGTCCTCTGTACTGCTTCTTATTCCGCCGCTTGTTGTGTTCCTTATCGCCCAGGGCAACGTCATGGAGACCATGGCTAACTCCGGTATTAAGGACTAAGACGGGCTGACATGAGATCACGGAAAGGAAACAGGTGATAAACAGTGAAACATCCATTAAGAAAACTGCTCAGTCTGTCACTGGCTGCCGTCACCGCTATGTCGATGTCGGTCACGGCCTTCGCAGACGAGCCCTATAACCCCTATAACTACGATACCTGGGACGATGCGATCCCGTCGCAGGCCGCTTACCGCGTCGAGAAGACCATAACCGGCTCTGAGATGAAGCTCGAAAAGCTCAGGGATCCCGAAAGCGGCGTCTATGTCAGCGACGACGCTCCGCTGGTACTCAACGACGCAAGAGACCTTTCGGTCTACGAGGAAAACAAGGAAATGTGGGTCGCTGATTCCAAGAACAACCGCATCCTCAGGCTCGACCTCGATACATTGGAGGTAACAGGCTGCTTCACCGGAGTGCATAACTCCTCCAGAGACGGCTTCGCAGCTCCCCAGGGCGTGTTCGTTACCAAGAGCGCGAGCCTTGACGAGGAAGTAGTCTACATCGCAGATACCGACAACTCAAGAGTCGTTAAGGCGAGGATCACCAACTCCACCATGCTTACCTGCGTTCAGGAGTATTTCAAGCCGGAGGAAGCCCTCTATACGGCTCAGACCTTCAACCCCAAGAAGATATGCGTCGATGCCGCCGAGAACGTGTATGCGGTAGTAAGCTCGGTCAACAGCGGTTCGGTGCAGTTCTCGAGAGACGGCAACTTCACAGGATTCTACGGCGCCAACCGTGTAAATGTTACCGCGGCTGTTATCGCCCAGAGGATCTGGAGAATGATCGCCTCAGATGAGCAGCTCGAAGGTATGCAGAGAAACGTTCCTATCGAGTATGCCAACTTCGATATCGACAATGACGGCTTCATCTTTACCGTTACCGAGGTCGATACCGATACCGACTCGGTAAAGAAGCTCAACCCCGCAGGCTATAACATCTGGAACAACGCCAAGGGCAATAACTACAAGTTCGGCGACCTTACCAGCAGCCAGTACGACCCCCTCACCAAGAAGTCCCATACCACGAGACTTACCGATATCGACATCAGCGATGACAACTTCATCAATGTAATGGACTTCGAGACAGGCCGTGTGTTCCAGTACGACAAGGAGTGCAACCTGGTCTGCATCTTCGGTACGAAGACCTCCACCTCCGATCAGAGAGGTACGATAGCAAACCCCAACGCCGTTGAAAGCTACGGCAACAGAGTTTATATCCTCGACGGCTCGAAGAACGATATCACGATCTTCATCGAGACTCAGTTCGGCAAGTACGTTCATTCGGCATTCAAGCTCTACGACGAAGGCCGCTATACCGACGCCAAGGCCGACTGGGATCAGGTGGTCAAGAGAGACGGAAGCTATACCTACGCTTACATCGGTCTCGGCAAGGCTGCCCTTAACGAGGAACGTTACAATGAGGCGCTTGATTATTTCGAGACTGCCTACGACCAGGAGGATTACGACAAGGCCTACAAGTACGCAAGAGAGGCCTGGCTCAAGGATCACTTCACCCTGATAATCATTGTGGTCGTCCTGCTCATCGCTCTGATAATCGTCAGAAAGTGGATGAAGAAGAAGGGCATCAAGATATTCAAGAAGAAAAAGAAGCGACTCGTCTCGGTAGGCACGGGAGCCGCGGGTATCTCGGCTCAGAACTTCCGGAAGGAAGAGAAACCGGCTGACGACGACGATGACGAAGATGACGAGGAGGAGGGAGAATAAGATGTATGAATTTACTCAAATGGGTTGGTTAAAGCATGTTATTTTCCACCCCGTTGAAGGCTTCGAGGACCTGAGATGGAAAAAGCAGGGCTCTATGAAGATCGCAATGGTCATCGTCTTCCTGCTGTTCGTCGATATGGTGGCTGACAGACAGCTCACCGGCTTCCAGTTCAACACCGCTTACGTCAAGGTGTTCAACGTGGTGCCGCTGCTGGTACAGTCGGTAGTCTACTTCTTTACCTGGGTCATCGCGAACTGGGCGCTGTGTACTCTGTTCGACGGCGAAGGTACTCTTAAAAAGATCTGCATCTACTCGGCATACGCTCTTGTTCCCTACATCGTTTGCAGCTATATCTCCATATTCATCTCCAACTTCATAGTAGAGGAGGAAAAGGTATGGATGACCGCGATCTACTATCTGGGACTTGTGTGGTCGGTGGTGCTGATGATACAGGCAATGAAGGCGGTTCACCAGTACACCTTCAAGAAGACCATCGTTTCGATGATCTTCACGATAGTGGCAATGCTGCTGATACTGTTCCTGGCGATCCTGCTGCTCTCGCTGTTCCAGCAGGTATACGTATTCGGTTATTCGATCTATACAGAAATAGCATATCGAATCAGAGGCTAATAAAGAAACGGTGGTGTAATGAAAATGGCTAACAGAAATTTCAAAAAAGCAATAGTGTTTGCCCTGGTCCTTACCATGCTCACGCCTCTTGGTTCGATGGCTGCGTCCTCCTCCGAGGATGAGGCAGCTCCCGCCTCCGATTCCGCTGCGGCTGATACCGCTGCCGAGGATTCGGGAGATGCCGCAAGCGGCGAAGAAGACAGCGGCGAAGAAAAAGAGGAAAAGGATACCTCGAGCAAAAGCTCCGGTGCAAAGACCCCCGAGCAGAAGTGGGAAAAGGAAAAGGGAAAGCTCCCCGAGAAGATCACCGACGCTCAGGCGATCGAACTGTGCGATAAGGTGGCGGAGAACGATAAGTTCATCCTCTATGCCGACGGCAAGAACGACAGGTGGGGCGTGTATGTGAAGTCCTCCGGTTATACCTGGTGGAGCTCTCCCATAAACGTCAAGGCCGAGGATCTGACTATCGACAGCGACTGGACTATGATGAAGGACGCCAAGAGAAAGCAGATCGCATCAAGTGCCGCGGTCAAGGTGGGCGACCTGAGACAGGAAAAGAGAACTGAGTCCCCGGCTCCTGTTTATTCCTCCCATAAGGGCAAGGTGAAGTATACGGCCGAGGACGGCGGTGTGGCGATACACTACACCTACAAGAGCGAGGGCGTTGAGTTCACCATGCACGTAAAGCTGGAGGAAAACGACGTTTACTGCTACGTGGATACGACCGAGATCAACGAGCTTGATACCAATACTACGGACGGCAAGGTGCTCACAAAGCTCCAGATCTGTCCCTGGTTCGGCTCTATCCCCGCTTATGAGGGCGAGCAAAAGGGCGAGAAGACCGAGACCTCCGGTTATATGATAGTCCCCGACGGAAGCGGCGCGGTCATCCAGTACAACAACGGCAAGCACACCTACTCCGAGTATTCACAGCAGGTCTACGGCAGAGATTATACCTCTGTTCCCCTGGTAGCTCCCAGAGTTACCGAGCAGGCTTACCTGCCGGTGGCAGCCTCGGTAACAGGCAACAAGGGCTTTGTTGCGGTAGTCACCGACGGCGATACCAACGTGTATGCCAAGGCTAAGGTTGGCCTCCAGGACAACCAGCTCTACAACAACATCTACTTCGAGTTCGAGACCAAGAGCTCCGATACCTTCTTCATGAGCGGCGACAACTCCAACAAGCTCAACGTATTCGAAAAGGGCGATATCAAGACTCCGCGTTTCGGCATCAAGTACTTCATCATGGATCAGGAGGATGACATCAACTACGCAGACTGCGCAGAGGTGTACAGAAACTACCTGATAAACGAGAAGGGCCTTACCGCAAAGACTCAGGCCAACGATTCCGACTTCTATGTGGACTTCTACGGCGGAGTTCTTAAAAAGAAATCGATCCTCGGTATTCCCTTCAAGCTCAAGACCGAGATCACCGGCTTCGATCAGGCCGGAGAGATCGTGTCCAAGCTCAAGGAGCTGGGCGTCGATACCGCTGTTGTAAACTATCAGGAGTGGACCAACAAGGAGATCAAGCGCACCGTCTCCACCAGCGCAAGCCCCTCCGGTACACTGGGCGGCAGCAGCGATTTCGAGGACTTCATGAAGACCGACGGTCTTGATGTTTACCCCTCCATCAACAACTTCACCATGGAGTCGGGCACATGGGGCTACTCGACCTTCTCGAATACCGCAACGAGAATCTCCAACGCTTATTCGAGACAGGTAAGTTACAGCCCCGCCTTCGGAGTTGCGCTCAGCGGCGTTTCTCCCGCACTCATAGCTCCCGATACCTACGTCGAGATCATGGACGAAATGATCGAGGACTACAAGGATGAGGGCTACACAAGGATCGGCTTCGGCGACTATACCACCAAGCTGGTCAGCGACTTCTCCAAGAGCAATTCCTCCTCGAGACACGATACCGCCAACAAGATCGTTGACGGCCTCAAGAAGGCTCAGGAGCAGGTGGGCTCGGTAATAGCGGACGGCGCCAACAGCTACGTCATCCCCTATGTCAACGAGATCACCAATATCCCTGTATATTCCAGCGGATTCAACGTTACCGATTTCGATATCCCGTTCTATCAGATGGTGCTCCACGGCTACGTTCCTTATTCCAGCAAGCCCATAAATGCAAGCTCCAACACCGGCGAGACCTTTATGCTGGCTCTTGCGGCAGGCTCGGGTATACACTACGATATGACATATATCGACGCTGCCGAGCTGAAGGATACGGATTTCGACGAGCTGTATTATTCCAACTACAAGGGCTGGGTAGATATGGCTGCCAAGCAGTATAACATTGCCAAGGAGCTGCTCCGGGGCGTATCCGATATGACGATCTCCAAGTACGAGAGATCCGAGGACGGCAACGTTATCACGACCACCTACACCAAGGACGGCAAGAACGTTGTAGTCGAGATCGACAAAGCAAATGCGACCGCTAAGGTAGACGGCAAGACCATTGACCTGGGCGACGCGATCGAAGGAGGTGCTGAAGGCTGATGAGTGAGTTAGAAAAGGACTTGAACGCAGAGGAGCTCGAAGAAAACATCGAGCAGACCGCTGAGGAAGTCGCTGAGGCAGAGCCTTCAGAGACCGTCTCCACAGTGATCGACGAGGCTGAGGAGGCAGCAGTTGAGGCTGCTGCTGAGGAGCCCGTAAGGCGCGAGGAGCCCAGGGCAGTGAACGCCAAGGCTCAGAAACCCGCCAGGATCAGCTACGAAAGAAAGAAACAGCTCTACGGCTACGGCTTCATAGCGCTGTGGATCATCGGTACGCTGTACTTCTTCATCTACCCGCTGGTAGTATCGCTGGTCTATTCCTTCCACGACACAAAGGTCGGCTCGGGAGGCATGGAGCTGAGCAACCTGGGCTTCCAGAACTACGTAAACGCATTCAGACAGGATCAGGACTATTCAAAGGCTCTCGTTGAGACCCTTTCAAATACCGCCCTGAAAACACCTCTGATACTGATATTCTCGATCTTCATCGCAGTAATACTCAATCAGAAGTTCAGAGGAAGGACCTTCGCAAGAGCAGTATTCTTCCTCCCTGTTATCATCGCTACCGGTCCTGTTATCGACATCATCAACGGTAACATGAGCACCAGCGGCACCGCCGGCGGCGCAGAGCAGTTCTCCTCAATGTTTGAAGCGAACCTCGTAGACGAGCTGCTGAATTTCCTTGGCATCTACAACATAAGCGAAAAACTGACCGAGGTGATAAACTCGCTGACGTCAGACATCTTCAATCTCGTGTGGAACTCAGGTATCCAGATACTGCTGTTCCTTTCAGCCCTGCAGGGTATACCGTACTCTGCTAAGGAGGCCGCACAGATGGAAGGTGCCACCTCATGGGAATACTTCTGGAAGATCACTATCCCGTATATCAGCCCGCAGATCCTTACCTGTCTGGTTTATACCATCGTTGACTCCTTCGTTGACCCCGGCAACCAGGTAATGGAGAAGGTGCTGAGCAAGGCAAGCAGCTGGGAGCACGGCTACTCGGCAGCGATGGCGTGGGCGTACTTTGCGATCATCGGCGTCGTGCTTGCGATCGTAGTTGCGATCATCAATAAGTTTATTTACTACGAAGTAGAGTAAGGGGGGATCAATAGTGGCAACCAAGAAGGAAGAAAAGCAATTCGAAAAAGAATGCAAGGCCGCCAGAAAGGCCCGTTACAAGAGAATGAAGGCCGAAGGCCTCGAAAAGTGGCTGACCCCCGAACAGATCCGTTACAACAGACGTAAGGCGATCACCGGTGCAATATGGCCCATATTCAGATTCCTGATACTGTTCGGACTGTGCTTTGTAATTCTCTACCCCCTGATCTTCATGATCTCTACGGCATTCAGACCCAACGAGCAGATGAACGACCCCTCGATCGTATGGCTCCCAAAGAGCCTGACGCTTGACAACATCAAGCAGACCTGGAAGGTAATGAAGTTCGATCAGACCGTACTTACCACCGTAAGGCTCAACCTTATCGCTTCGGTGCTCCAGGTTATCACCACTGCGATCACCGGTTACGGTTTCGCACGTTTCAAGTTCAAGGGCAAGAGCATCATGTTCGCGATAGTAGTACTGATGATCATTGTACCGCCTCAGATCACTACTATCCCC
Source organism: Ruminococcus sp. (assembly GCA_017529875.1). Classification (GTDB taxonomy): domain Bacteria; phylum Bacillota; class Clostridia; order Oscillospirales; family Ruminococcaceae; genus FB2012. Next base: position 16,836 of record JAFXNC010000017.1, read on the forward strand.
CTGTATATGCAGTACGCATTCTTCAAGCCCCAGTGGCTCGCCAAGCTTTTCACCGGCGGCGCCACCTCGCTGATCAACACAGGCTGGACTATGTACCTCCCTGCGATGTTTGCGAACGGTTTGAGAGCAGGTCTGTTCATATTCATCTTCCGACAGTTCTTCCGCGGACTGCCGAAGGAACTGGAGGACGCCGCCTATCTGGACGGCTGCGGACCCTTCAAGACATTCCTCGTTGTTATGGTACCTAACGCCAAGACCTCTTTCCTGACAGTATTCCTGTTCTCGATAGTATGGTATTGGAACGACTTCTATGTATCGAGCTCATTCTTCACCCACACCGACACAGTCGCGCTGATGCTGAAGAACCTCGACGCACAGTTGCAGCAGGATCTGTTTGGCGGTCAGGCGATCTCTGTTCGACAGATCATCGTATGGCTGGAAGCCGGCTGCGTGCTTTCGATCACGCCGCTGCTCGTCATGTACATATTCCTGCAAAGGTACTTCATCGAAGGTATCGAGCGTTCCGGTATTACCGGTATGTAAGACTTATATAAAGAGGACACTTCAGGGTGTCCTCTTTTTTGTTGTACGGATCATGTGATTTGAGTAGTCAAGATACTGTTCACTAATGCCGCAGCGCCCGTCAATACATAAAACCAACTGAAATGAATAATCCCGCTCCTCCCGGCAATAATATACACAGTATAACTACCGGAGGAATGTCTATGAAAGGTAATACCGTGTTTTTCAGCAGTGCTCCCGCCGTCGTCAGCTCTGCTGCCGTGGGCGGGAAAATGGAGGGCGACGGGCCCATGTCCGCTTGCTTCGATAAGATCAACGAGGACCCCTTCTTCTCCTGCGAGACCTTCGAGCAGGGCGAGAGCCAGCTGCTCAAGCAGGCCATAAGTCATGCCCTCGAAAAAGGCTCCCTGCGCTGCGAGAATATCGACGTTATGTTCGGCGGCGACCTGCTCAATCAGTGTACCGGCACCACCTATGGCATCCGCACCCTCGGGATACCCTTTCTCGGTATCTACGGCGCCTGCTCTACGGTCACGGAGGGACTGCTGCTGTCCTCTCTTTTGGTGGACGGAGGATATGCCTCGCGGGCGCTGGCGGTCACATCCTCCCATTTCTGCGCAGCCGAGCGCCAGTACCGCTTTCCCCTCAACTACGGCGGACAGAGACCTCCCACAGCCCAGTACACCGCTACCGCCGCCGGAGCGCTGGTGGTGTCCGCCGAGAGGCTTCCGCCCTACGTCAGAGCTGCCACAGTAGGCCGCATCGTGGACATGGGCGTGACCGATGCCGCCAATATGGGGGCTGCCATGGCTCCCGCGGCGTACAGCAGCATCAGGCAGTTCCTTGCCGACACAGAGCTTACGCCGGAGTTCTTCGACGCCATAGTCACCGGCGACCTGGGCAAAGTGGGCAGCCGCCTGCTCTGCGAGCTGTTCGCCCGGGACGGCACCGACATCACATCGCTCCACCGGGACTGCGGCACCATGCTCTACGATTTCGAGCACCAGGACGTCCACGCGGGGGCGTCGGGGGCGGGGTGTGCGGCGAGTATGCTCTGCGGGTACTTTATCCCGAGGCTGCGCAGCGGCGAGTACAGGAACATCCTCTTTGCCGCCACCGGTGCGCTGCTGTCGCCCACGGTCAATGCGCAGGGGGAGTCTATCCCTGCGATCAGCCACGCGGTATGGCTCTCCTATGAGAACGGCGCGGCGCCGGACATCAGGTTTGCGGGAAGGACGGTGAGCTGAATGGGCTATCTTGCGGCATTTGTTACCGGAGGGGCGCTCTGCGCTGTGGGGCAGCTGCTCATTGACAAGACGGGGCTTACTCCGGCGAGGATACTTGTGTCCTACGTTATTGCGGGGGTGGTATTGTCCGCGGCGGGGTTATATGAGCCGATAAAGCGATTCGGAGGCGCAGGGGCAACGGTACCTTTGACGGGCTTCGGGGACTTGCTTGCAGAGGGGACGAAGAAAGCCGTCGCAGAGGACGGCGTGTTGGGCATACTCACTGGCGGGCTGAGCAGCTGTGCTGCGGGGGTGGCGGCGGCAATGATATTTGCGTTTATGGCGTCGCTGGTTGCAAAGAGCAAGCAAAGATCATAAAAGCAGCAGCCATGAAAAAACCGGCACTGCGCACAGTAAAAGAGCGGGGGCATCAAAGCCGATGCCCCCGCTCAGTCTGTAACGGGGGAGCCAGGACGCAGCGCCGAAAAGCTGTCCTCCTGCACAAGCAGAAAAGGGGTAAGCGGACACCGTCCGGCGGGGCAGAGGCGCGGCACACTCAGGCAGAGTCTGTCAATAAAATATATCCACCCTCCTGTTTACATTCAGGAAAAAATATGCTATAATAATACAGTAAAGCATTAAAACCGCTTATCCTGACCGAAAACTAAGGGACATACATATGAAGAAAAAACGACTTAATCTGACTGTGCCGCTGGTGATAACCTTTGTGCTGATGGTGTTCATGGTGACATATACTTCGTCCATGTTCTACCGGATCTCCGTGTCCAATATCTATGAGGTGGGCTCGGATAAGATCTCCGGCATTTCCGCCAACCTGGGCAACTATCTCGATACCGCCAAGAGCGTCCTGTGGGTCACCGCCGATACCGTTGACTACATGATCAAGGACGGCGAGCCCAGCAGCAATATCCTCAACTATCTGCAACAGGAGACCAGCAAGCATAAGAGCCAGTTCGACGAAAACTATACCGGCGTTTACGGCTATATCGGAGGCGAGTACCTGGACGGACTGGCCTGGGAGCCTCCTGCCGACTACGACCCCACTCAGCGCGACTGGTATAACATCGCCCGCGAAGCAGAGGGCAAGCTGGTCATCGTGCCCCCCTACATCGACGCCCAGACCGGCTCGCTGGTCATTTCTGTCGCCAAGCAGCTGGCCGATCCCAAGGACGTTATCTCGCTGGACGTTTTCACCAACCATATCCAGGACATAATCGAGGAGACCAATATCAAGGGAAAGGGCTACGGCTTCATCGTTGACAACAGCGGTACCGTCATCGCCCACGCCGACAAGTCCCTCAACGGCACCGACTTCCACGACGCCGACGGAGGCTCAGAGTTCATGGATAAGCTCTCCGGCGCCGAGAACGGGCGTTTTGAGACGGAGCTGGGCGGCAAGATGCATACCGTGTTCGTGGAGTCTATCATGGATCAGTGGTATGTGGTCATCGCCGTAGGCAACGACGAGCTGTTCCGGGACGTTTATACTCAGCTCGCGGTGAATATCGCCGCCAATACCGCGGTGTTCGTGCTGATCGCGCTTTTCTACATCGTGGCCTACCGCAAGGAGCAGAAGATCAGCCGTCAGGCCGAGGCCTACCGCATCAGAGAACAGCAGAAGAACTACGAGGCCGAGATCCTCCGCCTGGAAAAGTCCGCCGCGGATAACGCCAATAAGGCCAAGGGCGACTTCCTGGCGCAGATGTCCCATGAGATACGCACACCCATAAATGCCGTGCTGGGCATGAACGAGATGATACTCCGGGAGTCCAACGACGACACTATCCTCGAGTACTCCGAGAATATCCAGTCCGCCGGCAAGACCCTGCTGACGCTGATAAATTCGATACTGGATTTCTCCAAGATCGAGGACGGCAAAATGGAGATCATCCCGGTGAAGTACGAGACCCCTGAGATGATAAGCGCCCTCTACAATTCCGTGGCGGAGCGTGCCAAGGCCAAGGGACTGGAGTTCAAGGTCAATGCCGACCCGGAGCTGCCCTCAGTCATGATCGGCGACGACGTCCGCATCACTCAGATAATCGTAAACCTCCTGACCAACGCCGTCAAGTATACAGAGCGCGGCAGCGTCACCCTCGATATCAAGTGCAGGGAGCGCACCGATACCGATATCACTCTCGCTATATCCGTTTCCGATACCGGCATAGGCATCCGGGAGGAGGATATCGCCAAGCTCTCCGAGACCTTCTCGCGCCTCGACGAGGAACGTAACCGCCATATCGAGGGCACCGGACTGGGCATGGCTATCGTCACCAACCTGCTGGCCCTCATGGACAGCAAGCTCAACGTGGAGAGCACCTACGGCAAGGGTTCGGTATTCTCCTTCTACATCAAGCAGAAGATCGCCGACAAGACCCCTGTGGGCAGCGTGTCCCAGCACCGCACCGACCGACCCGACAGGAAGAAGCAGTACCCCAAGTACACCGGCACTAAGGTGCTTATCACCGACGACAACGAGATGAATCTGAAGGTCGCCGCCAACCTGCTCAAGCTCTTCGGCATCAAGCCCGACCTGGCATCCTCCGGCGCCGAGACCATTGAGCTCATGAAGAAGGAGACCTATCAGATAGTCTTCCTCGACCATATGATGCCGGAAATGGACGGCATCGAGACCCTTGAAGCCCTGAAGACCCAGCAGCTCATCCCCGAGGGGACGACTGTTATCGCCCTGACTGCCAACGCTGTGCTCGGGGCGAAGGAGAAGTACTTGGAGGCCGGATTTGCGGACTACCTCTCCAAGCCCATTGAGCTGGATGAAATGGCGGAGCAGCTTGCAAAGCGCCTCACGCCGCAGACAGCACCGGCAGCGGAGGCTCCTGCACCTGAGCCGCAGGAGGAACCTGTGAACACAGAGGGCGGCTTCATCGCGGCGCTGACCAGAGCGGGAGTCAACGCAAGCTCGGGACTGAAATACTGCATGGAGGACGAAGATTTCTACCGCGAGATGCTCACCGACTATGCAGACTCCTGTCCGCAGAGGTTAGCGGAGCTGTCCTCGGCACTGGAGGCACAGGACATCAAGCTTTACCGCACCTTGATACACTCGCTGAAAAGCACGTCGAAGACAGTGGGTGTGAACGACGTATCGGAGCTGGCGAAGGCTCTGGAGGACGCAGCCAAGGCAGGGGACAGCGCCTTTATCGACGGGCATCATCAGGAAGTGGTGACGCTGTTTGAGACGAAGACGGCGAAGCTGAGGGAGATACTAAACAATACATAACGGATAGTTGATTATGCAAGCTGAAAGATCGCTAAAAAGAAAAAAGAATAATAATAAAGAATAAAGAATAATTAAGGAGTCCGCTCCGCGGACGATTTTTTAAAATCATCGCCAAAGGCGATACCTTAATTATTCTTTATTTTTTATTCTTTCTTCTTTATTCTTCTTTATTCTTTATTATACCGGTGGCGCACACAGGCGCGGGGGAATAATTATCAGCAGTCAGTTGACCTCATAGGATCCTCTGTCCAGCCGTTCCTCAAAGTCCTTCACCGGCAGGGGCTTGTCGAAAAAGAACCCCTGCGCAAGAGGGCAGTTGTTGGCACGCAGGATCTCCACCTGTGCCTCGGTCTCAACACCCTCGGCGATACATTCGAGCCCCAGCTCCTGAGCCATGGCTACAACGTTCCTGAACATCACGCTGCGCACGCTGGTGGCACTGTCGGTCGCCACCGGCAGGAAACTGCGGTCGATCTTCAGCACGTTCCAGGGGATCTCCTTGAGCAGGTTCAGCGACGAATAGCCCATGCCGAAATCGTCCACAGAGGTGCAGATGCCCTGCTTCTGCAAGCCCCGTACTACACGCTTGAGGTCCCGGAACTCAACGTCGGTGGTGGTCTCGGTGAGCTCCACCTCGATGTATTCGTGGGGGACACAGTTGCGGTCAACTATTTCAAGCAGGTGCTTCAACAGGTCGATATCCAGCATATGCTTGCGGGAGAGGTTCACCGAGACCCTCACGGCCTTGCGCCCCTCGTCCAGCCAGCGCCGCAAGTCGCGGCAGACGTGGTCGAGCATATAGAAGTCCAGCTTGCAGATGTCAAGTCCTGATTCCAGCAGGGGGATGAACTCCCCCGGCGCTATGATCCTGCCGTCGTGAGACCAGCGGCACAGCGCCTCCGCACCGATGAGCTCCCCGGTGGTAATGTTGATCTTGGGCTGGTAGTAGACGAGAAATTCCTCGCGGCGCAGCGCCTCCGGGAAGACCCGCTGCATACGGCTCATTTTCTCCTTCTGAGCCTTCATTTCCTCGCTGAAATATACTACGTCCTCCTTGCCGTTGTTGCGGGCAGCAGCCATGGCGGCGATGATCTTGTCAAGAATATCGCCCACGTCGCTGAATACGAAACCCTCCGGTATCAGGTAAATGCCTGCGGTGGCGGAGACCATGATCCGGTCGCCTGTCTCGAAGTCGTAGACTATGGCAGTGCCGGCAAGAAACTCCAAAAGCTGCTCCAGCCTGTCCCCCTGGCAGAGCACCACAAAGTTGTCTCCGCCCATTCGCGCAACAGCGCCGTTCTGCCCCACGATATCCTCCACCTGCCGGAAAAAGCTGAGCATGACCAGACTGCCGGAGCGCCTGCCCACCTGCTGGTTTACAAGGGAGAAGTGCTTGAGGTTGAAGTTCATTGCAGCCATCCCCGGGAGCCGTCCGCTCTGACCGAAGATGTGCAGCTGCCGGATGAAGTATCGGAGATTGTGGTAGCCGTCGTCGTCCAGGAAGGCATAGCGCTCCGCCACCTCCTGGATCCTGCCGCGGCTGACGTAGACGATAGTGGTGTTTATCAGCAGATCAAGCTGCTCCTTTTCCCGCTCAGTCCAGGGGGCAGCGCCCTCGGGCATATAGACGCGGCAGCAGATTATGGTCATCATCTGGGTGACTATCCGCTTGTTGAAGATCTCGCGGCAGGGCACACCGCTGTCGTAGGCAATGAGCACCTCGCCGCGGTCCAGTTCTTCAAGGCGCCTGTTGGCGTAGCTTGTTGAGGTTATCTTAGCTACCCGCAGCATCTGGCATATCTGCCCGACGACAGGCTTGACCTTTTCCACGTCAGCCACTGGCATGGCATTGAGCTGCTGCAGCATTTTTTCAAACAAAACGTAAAATTCCACCCTGTTACACTCCTTAGCGGTTGATCCCTTCCAAAAATATACATTCTGCACTATTTTTATATACAATTACACATTATTATTATAGCATTTGTACGGCGGGTTTGCAAGGGGTTTTTGTTGATAATTTGTTAGAGGTTTTTTACTATCTTAAATGGGGGTGCAGAAGTGGGAAAAAACGATCGCGGAGCGTTTTGGGGTATCTTTCTTCCTCGTCTCCGCTTGGAAGAAAGCGGGGGGTCTCCCCCCTGGCAGGGGTCGAGGGGGCAGCGCCCCTCGCGGGGGAGATTTCTTCCTCGTCTTCGCTCGGAAGAAATCGGGGCAGAGCCCCTTATCAAGGCGCAAAAGCAGTAAATACAGCAAAGGCACAAAAAGAACACCCGGCGCTGCGCATAGTAAACAAGGGGGCAACAAAGCCAGAGATCACTGCCCAGCAGCAAGGGCGCATCAAAACGCAGCGCCGAAAAGCTGTCCTCCAGCACTCACAGGAAAGAGCCGAGCGGACAGCGTCCGCGAGCGAATTTCCGTCCGGTGAGGCAGGAGTGAGGGGCGGCGTTCTCTCCGGTTATCTAAATGGGGGCTGCCGCCCCCGGTTTCTTGCGAGCGCAGACGAGCAAGAAACTTCCCCCGGC
>JAFXNC010000018.1 GCA_017529875.1 Ruminococcus sp.
CGAAACCGTGCTTCCTGTGCTATACTATTCATGGAACAACTCTCTTTTCATGATATTTTTGTTTTGGCGGTACTTAACATTATATCATATTGAGAGTTGTTTTTATTTTTTTAGTGTCTATGATCTATTGTAACATAACATTTTGTGATTTTTTTTTATTCCGTTTTTTTAATTCCGCCTTTTATCTCACTTTGACAGAACTTCTCCCCTGGTCGGACGGCGGGCAGGGCATGGCGGATAGCTCCGGGGGGCAACTGGTTATCGGGGCGGGTGGTCTTGCACGATTGGGCTCGGTTTCGCGTTTTGTCGCTTGTGTGCAGCGCTTCTCACCTGGTCGGACGGTCTTATGGTGCAGATCATTCAGCAGGAGCTTGTGTCTTGCATAACTGACCTTTTCAATTGGATCATGCCGGTTCGCCGCATCGGTTATTCCTTCGGGGCGGTCATATTCTGTCCCGGGGGTGAATATACTGTTTTAGCAAGGCAAAATATTCATTTGGGAGGTCTTGAACCATGATATCTTCACAATTGCGTGTTTCAAAAGAAACGGTCGTCCGGACTGACACCGTGCTCGATACCGCTTTTGAGCAGCCCGCCGAGAAGGACTTCGTCCTTCCCGATTACTGTCCCGATGTGTTCCGCATACTACGCTGCCGCTTGACGCCCCGGGTGACCTCGCAGAGCATCAGCGGGGGCAAGCTCACTGTGGACACCGAGGCGGTCATCAGGGTGATGTACCTGTCCGAGGGGAGCGGACGCATAAACCTTCTGGAGCATAAGCTCACCTTCTCCAAGACCCTTGATCTGGGCGACTGCACCGCGCCGACGGTAAAGGCAGTGCCGAGGCTGGACTACGTGAACTGCCGGGTAGTGAACCAGCGCAGGGTGGACGTCCGGGGTGCCTACACCGTCAAGATCTGCGTGACCGCCGAGAGCCGCCGCAGCTTCGTGACCGGAGCCGTTGGCGCAGGCATACAGCTCAGGCAGCAGACTGCGGTCTATCCCGCGAAGCGCCTGACCGCCTCCAAGCGCATCACCGTTGTCGAGGAGCTGGAGCTCGGCGGTGCGAAGCCGCCGGTGGGAGCTGTTCTTCGCTCCGAATGCCGCATCAACAGGAGCGAACAGCGTGTGGTTTCGGGCAAGCTCATCACCAAGGGCGAGGCCTCGGTGGAGCTGCTATATATCCCGGCGGACAGCGAGAGTACAGCGGTTGAGACCATGAGCTTCGGGCTGCCTTTCAGTCAGATCATAGACGTGGAGGGCCTCGACGAGAGCTTTGAGGTACGTCTCGACACCGTGTCAGCCTGCTGCGAGGTGATGCCCCGGGCGGATGACGGCAGCCGCCTTGAGTGTGAGCTTGTGATGCTGGTCAACTGCACTGCGGTCAGGTATGAGAGCTGCGAGGCGGTGACAGACGCCTTCTCTACCCAGTATGAGTGTACCGTTGAGCAGTCGGACATCAGCCTCGGGGAGCAGCCCGGACCGGTTTGCGCGGAGTTCACCTCGGAGGGTACGCTGACCTGCTCCGACGGTGAGATAGCTTCGGTGGCATCGGTATGGTGCGAGGCGGGGAACATCACCCTCCGGGAGGGCAGGACAGTCTCCGGCAGCCTGAATTTCAGCGCCATAGGTCAGAACGCTGAGGGCAGCGCGGTATGGCTGGAAAACGAGATTCCCTTTGAGTTCACCTGCGACAGTCCCATGTCCTCCGATACTTCGGTGACGGTCAGGAGCTGCACCTACCGTCTCGGAGAGGGAGGTGCCGTCGAGGTCAGGGCAGTACTTGCCGCCGAGGGCAGCGTCTGCGGCAGCAGCTTTGTGCCGCTGGCGGATATCACGGTGGACACGGATAAACCCCTTGAAAAGGCCGGCAGCTGCGCCGTTAAGCTGTGCAGCGTATCGGCAGGGGAGGAGCTGTGGGAGCTGGCAAGGCGCTGCCGCACCTCGGTTGAGGCCATAAAGGAAGAAAACGGACTGAGCAGTGACAAAACAGAGACAGGCGGGATGCTGCTTATCCCGCTGATAAACTGACCGTGGGGGTAAGCAATATGAGAAATGACATCTATCAGGACATCTCCGCCCGGACAGAGGGCGATATATACATAGGCGTGGTAGGCCCCGTCAGGACGGGCAAATCCAGCTTCATCAAGCAGTTCATGGAGAGGTTCGTGATCCCGCGCATCGAGAGCGATTTCCGCCGGGAGAGGGCTGTGGATGAGCTGCCCCAGTCGGCAGGCGGCAGGACTATCATGACCACCGAGCCCAAGTTCATCCCGGAGGAGGCTGTCGATATCACTCTTGACGGCGGTGCCGCCATGAGCGTTAGGCTCATAGACTGCGTGGGGTACATAATCCCCAGCGCCGTGGGCTACATCGAGAACGAAGCCCCAAGAATGGTCATGACGCCCTGGTTCAGCGAGGAGGTGCCCTTCAACATGGCCGCCGAGGTGGGCACCCGCAAGGTGATCACCGAACATTCTACCGTGGGTCTCGTGGTGACGACTGACGGATCTGTCACCGACCTGCCCCGTGAGGAATACGAGGAATGTGAGGAGCGGGTCATCGCGGAGCTGAGGGAGATCAACAAGCCCTTTGCAGTGCTGCTCAACTGCGTCGATCCCGACAGCAGGGAAGCCCGTGAGCTGGCTGAGCGGCTTTCGGAAAAGTACGGCACTGCAGTGCTGCCGGTGAACTGCCTGGAGCTTGAGGAATCTGACATCGAGAGTATCATGGAGCAGCTGCTCTATTCCTTCCCGGTGCGGGAGGTGGATATAGATATGCCCTCCTGGATCAATACCCTCCACAAGGATCACTGGCTGCGCTCGGCGGTGTTCGGGTGCATACGCAGTGCGGCGGGCGGTCTCAGGTGCCTCCGGGACGCTGAGGCCTTTGCCGCCGAAGCAGGGGAGTGCGAGTACATCTCCCGGTGCAGCCTGGATCATATTGATCTTGCCACCGGCACCGTCAGGATCTCAGCTTCGGTGAGCAGCGGGCTTTTCTACCGCATCATCGGTGAGGCCACAGGTCTGGAGATCGCCGACGAAAGCGAGCTGCTGCCTCAGATACTGGAGCTTGTGAACATGAAAAACAAGTACCGCAAGTTTGCAAAAGCCCTGGCGGAGGTGGAGGAGACCGGCTACGGCATAGTAATGCCCTCCATAGACGAGCTGACCCTCGAACAGCCCCAGGTCATCCGGCAGGGAGGCAAGTTCGGCGTCCGGCTCCGGGCGCAGGCGCCGTCGATACATATGATGCGGGCGAACATCAACACCGAGGTGGCGCCTATCGTGGGCTCAGAAAAGCAGTCGGAGGAGCTGGTGATGTACATGATGAGCGACTTCGAGAACGCCCCGGAGAAGATCTGGGAGTCAAACATCTTCGGCAAGAGCCTCCATGAGCTGGTCAACGAGGGGCTCCACGCGAAGCTTGCCAAGCTCTCACCCACCGCAAGGCTCAAGCTGGGCGAAACTGTGGAGCGCATGATAAACGAGGGCTGCTCCGGGCTGATCTGCTTCATACTGTGAAAAAAGCCGTCCCTGCAAGCACAGGGGCGGCTTTGAGTTTTGGTTTAAAGCAGGGTGATGCCCTTTGCGGCGCAGTCCGCGATCATGTCCTCGGGCCATACCGAGCACTGTACCTCGCCGATGTGAGCCTTCTCGAGAAGCAGCATACACAGCCTCGACTGACCGATGCCTCCGCCTATGGTGAGCGGCAGGGTGCCGTTTGCGATCATCTTGTGGTAGTCGAACTTCATCCTGTCCTCGGCGCCTGCTATGGCAAGCTGTGCGGGCAGCGACTTCTCGTCCACGCGGATGCCCATGGAGGATACCTCGAAGGAATCCTGCAATACGTCGTTCCAGAAGATCAGGTCGCCGTTGAGCTGCCAGTCATCGTAGTCGGGGGCGCGTCCGTCGTGGGGCTGACCGTCGGAGAGAGCCCCGCCTATCTGCATCAGGAACACGGTCTTGTGCTCCTTGGCGATAAGGCGCTCACGCTCCTTGGCGGTGGTGCCGGGGTACATTTTCAGCAGCTCCTCGGTGGTGATGAAGAAGGGCTCGGCGCAGAGCTCGCCGCTGAGTACCGGGTAGCGCAGACCCACCTTGCGCTTGGTGTAGATGATCGCCTTGACGATGTCCTTCACAGTCTCTTTGAGATACTCGACGGTGCGCTTCTCTCTGGTGATGACCTTCTCCCAGTCCCACTGATCCACAAAGATCGAGTGGATGTTATCCACGCTGTCATCCCGGCGGATAGCGTTCATATCGGTGTAGATGCCCTCGCCGGCCTTGTAGCCGTAGCGGTAGAGAGCCATTCTTTTCCACTTGGCAAGGGACTGCACCACCTCTGCCTCGGTGTCGAACTCCTTGATGTTGAAATCCACCTTGCGCTCAACGCCGTTGAGGTCGTCGTTGATGCCGCTGGCGTGGGTGACGATCAGCGGTGCGGTGACGCGGTCAAGGGTCAGGGCAAAGGAGAGGTTCTGCTGGAAAACATCCTTGATGTACTTGATAGCGTGCTGTGTTTCCCGCAGGGTAAGCGCAGACTTGTAGCCCTCGGGTATTATCAGTCCTTTTGACATAGTATCATTCCTTTCGTGTGTATTCAGAGGTCGTTCCTCAGTATGTGGGAAACTGTCTTAAAGCCGTATTTTTCGTAGAATCCCACGGCGTCGTTGCCGTCAACGACTCTTATCTCGATCCTTTTGACGCCGCTTGCCTTCAAGGCTCCCACAGCCCAGTCCATGAGCTCTCTGCCGCAGCCGCAGCCCCGGCATTCTTTGAGCACGATCAGGTAGTCGATGCTGCCGTCTTCACCGTTTATGTCGATCTTGCAGAAGCCCGATATCCGCTCTCCTTCTTCGATGACGGCTATCCTCGACTTGCAGCTGTTAAGCGCTTTCTCAAAGGCAGCCAAAGTATCCTCCAAAGGCTTCTTGGGAAAGCAGCCCCTGAAGTTCCTGGAGACTTCGTTGTGATGCTCGGCAAGCTGTTTCAGACATTCTCTGAGGCGGTATACCTCGGTGTAATTTATCTCTCTCATAAGTTATCACCTTTGATCTTCAGATCCGAGCCTTGTTATGCCCCGAGCCGATCAGAGTGAAGGATCCGGCTGGGGGCAGCGGGCGAGGGAATTGCGTGGTACACGCCGTGTACTTACCTTATGCTGCCGACCGTTCTCGGGAAGAAGATAACGTCCCTGATGTTGCTGATGCCGGTCATGTACATGATAAGTCTCTCGAAGCCGAGACCGAAGCCGCCGTGAGGCACCGAACCGAACTTTCTCAGATCGAGGTAATCTGCATAGGGGTCGAGGGACATACCTCTCTCGTTCATGGCAGCGAGCAGCTTGTCATAGTCGGCCTCTCTCTCGCTGCCGCCGATGATCTCGCCCACGCCGGGAACAAGCAGGTCTACTGCCGCAACGGTCTTGCCGTCGGGGTTCTGTTTCATGTAGAAGGACTTGATCTCCTTGGGGTAGTCGGTGACGAATACCGCCTTCTTGAACACCTCCTCGGAGATGTAGCGCTCATGCTCGGTCTGGAGGTCGCAGCCCCACTCAACGGGGTACTGGAAGTCCTTGCCCGACTTTTTCAGCAGCTCGATGGCCTCGGTGTAGGTGCAGGTGCCGAACTCGTGGGAGATAAGGGTCTCCAGCTTTTCGATGAGCCCCTTCTCAAAGTGCTGATCGAAGAACTGCATCTCGCTGGCGCAGTTGTCCAGGACTTTTCTTACAACGAACTTTATCATGCCCTCAGCCAGCTCGATAACGTCGGGCAGCTCGGCGAACGCCACTTCCGGCTCGATGTGCCAGAACTCTGCGACGTGGCGGGGAGTGTTGGATTTCTCGGCTCTGAACGAAGGTCCGAAAGTGTAGATCTTTCCGAAGGCCATGGCAGCCATTTCGCCCTCCAGCTGACCCGATACCGAGAGGCCTGCTCTCTGACCGAAGAAGTCATTGGCAAAGTACTCCTCCTCGGACTTGACGGTCGGGTCATAGCCCACGGTAGTAACCTGGAACATCTCGCCTGCGCCCTCGCAGTCGGAGCCGGTGATAAGGGGAGTGTTTACGTATACGAAGTTCTGCCCCTGGAAATACTCATGCAGGGCAGCGGCGGCTGTTGACCTTACCCGGAACACGGCATTGAAAGTATTTGTCCTGCCGCGGAGGTGGGGCATGGTGCGCAGGAATTCAAGGGTGTGGCGCTTCTTTTGCAGGGGGTACTCGGGGGGGCATACGCCCAGTACCTCGATGCTCTCTGCGTTGATCTCAGGGATGTCGTTGCGGCCTGCTACCACCTTGCCGGTGACTTTCAGGGATGTGCCCAGCTTGATAGCCTCGTCAAGGGCGATATCGCTGCTCTTGTCGATGACGATCTGGAGATGCTTTAAGGTAGTTCCGTCGTTGAGCTCGATGAACGCAACGTTCTTGGAGTCCCTCGATGTCCTTACCCAGCCGCATACGGTCACGGTCTGTCCGAGGAAGCTCTTGTCCTCAAATACTGCCTTGATGTCGGTGTGCTTCATAGTGATACTTCCTTTCAAAATTTCTGAGACCAAAACCAAAAAAGGCTTTCGTCCCGATAAACAGGACGAAAGCCTATACTTCCGCGGTGCCACCTGAATTACCACGGGCTCACCCGTGATCCCTCATACGCGCTAACGTGCGTAAAACGTCGCCCCTACTGCGAAACGCTGCTGTGCGTGCCTTTTCGGTTTGCTGCTCAGGAGTGTTATTCATACAGCCTCATGTACGCGGCTCTCACCTGCCCGCGCTCTCTTTGACAGAACTGCCGTACTACTTCTCTCCGTCATCGCATTTTTACACATTGATTTTATCACAAGTCATTGCATTTGTCAAGCGGCTGAGCGAAAAAAACTTAGCAAGATTTATAAATCTTATTATCTAAATGGGGGGGCGCTGCCCCCGGTTTCTTGCGAGCAGCGTCGAGCAAGAAACTTCCCCCGGCTATCTAAATGGGGGGGCGGAGCCCCCCATACCCCCCGGCTTCGTCGGGGCGCCGGTTTTGGCGCTGCGTTCTCTCCGCTCCTTCGTCGCTGCGTTCACTCCACGCCAAAGGCCCCTCCTCGCCTGTGAATTATTTAAACTGCTTTGTCTTGTCAATCAACGATCCTAAAAAGCTCACTTCTGCAAGACCACGAGCCCGGATAACCAGTTGCCCCGTTGCGATCCCGACCAAGTCCCCGCCCGCCGTCGATCCAGGGAGGCACATCGTACAGGTGAGACATAAGGCGGAATTAAAAAAGTAATCTGCTTTGTCAGTCAACGATCCTAAAAAGCTCACTTCTGCAAGACCACGAGCCCGGATAACCAGTTGCCCCGCTGCAGCCCCGATCAAGTCCACGCCCGCCGTCGATCCAGGGAGGCACATCGTACAGGTGAGAAATAAGGCGGAATTAAAAAAAGACTTGAAAAAATGTGAGGGATAGTGTATAATATAATTGGTTGATTATTATTTGTTAAGGAGGCTTGGATCATGCGTGCAAGCGGAATTCTTCTGCATATCTCATCTTTACCCGGCAAGTACGGTATAGGCAAGCTCGGAAAGGAAGCCTATGCCTTTGCGGATTTTCTTGCCAGGAGCGGACAGAAATACTGGCAGATACTGCCGGTGACTCCCACCAGCTACGGCGATTCACCCTATCAGAGTTTCTCGGTCAACGCCGGCAACCCCTACTTCATCGACTTGGAGACCCTCGAGACCGAGGGACTTCTCAAAAGCATGGAGTACAAGCGTATCAGCTGGGGCGGCGTGGCGGCTGTGGACTATTCTCTGCTTTATGAGAAGGTCTTCGCGGTGCTGAGGAAGGCCTTTGCCCGCTATGAGCCCGACGCGGATTACCGGAAATTCCGTGCCGAAAACAAGGACTGGCTGGACGACTATGCGCTGTTCATGGCGCTCAAAGACGCCCATGAGGGCAGGGCCTGGGACGAGTGGGAAAAGCCCCTGCGTATGTTCGAGCCCAAGGCCGTCGCTCAGGCGAGACAGGACTATGAGGACGATATTGATTTCTATTGTTTCATACAGTATGAGTATTTCAAGCAGTGGAAGAAGTTCAAGGCTTACGTCAACGGCCTGGGGATAGACGTTATCGGCGATATACCTATCTATGTAGCCTATGACAGCGTGGAGGTCTGGACACGCCCTGACCGTTTCCTGCTGGACAAGGAGAAAAAGCCTATCGACGTGGCGGGCTGTCCTCCCGATGCCTTTACTGCCAAGGGTCAGCTGTGGGGCAACCCCCTCTACCGCTGGGACGTTATGGAGGCGGAGGGCTACAAGTGGTGGATAGAGCGCATCCGCGCCGCCACCAGCACCTATGATGTGGTGCGTATCGACCATTTCAGAGGCTTTGAGAGCTATTACTGCGTACCCTACGGCAACGAGGACGCTATCATCGGCGAGTGGCGCAAGGGTCCCGGCATGAAGCTGTTCAAGGAGGTCAGGAAACAGCTGGGCGACTGCCGCATCATCGCCGAGGATCTGGGCTTCATCACCCCGAAGGTGGCAAGGCTCCTCAGATCCAGCGGGTTCCCCGGCATGAAGGTAATGGAGTTTGCCTTTGAC
Organism: Ruminococcus sp.; assembly: GCA_017529875.1. Classification (GTDB taxonomy): domain Bacteria; phylum Bacillota; class Clostridia; order Oscillospirales; family Ruminococcaceae; genus FB2012. The sequence goes on from JAFXNC010000018.1 coordinate 8,588, forward strand.
CCCTCCGGGGACAGCGACTACCTGCCATCGAATTTCAAAAACAGCAATTGTGTATGCTATACCGGTACTCACGACAACGAGACCCTTGCGGGCTGGACTGCCAAGCTCCCCAGGGACGTGGCGAAGTTCACCCGGGAGTATCTTAACGTAAAGAAGAACAAGGACATCCCCAGGGCTGTCATCAGGGCGGCCTGGGCCAGCATCGCCGATACTGCGGTGGCGCAGATGCAGGACTTCCTCAACCTGGGCTCCGAGGCGAGAATGAACATCCCCTCCACCCTCGGCGGCAACTGGCAGTGGAGAATGTCCTCCGACGCCCTCACCGACGAGCTGGCACAGGAGATATACGACCTGACCCGCATCTACGGCAGACTTGCCAAAAAGCCGGAGGCCAAGAAGGATGACAAGGTTTGAGACCCTCGAACGCCCCTGGCAGAGGATATTCGAGCTTGAATGGCAGTCGCTTTGCGAGGGCAGCAAGGCTATCGCGGCGGTGATAACCGACCCGGAGGGCAATATCGTCTCCGAGGGGCGCAATCAGACCAGCGAGCTCAACGTGCACAATCCCGCCACCGCCCACGCCGAGGCCGAGGCAGTCAGGAACCTTGACACGCAGAAGTACGACCCCAGGAGCTGTACCCTTTATGCGGGACTGGAGCCCTGCGTCATGTGCATGGGCACCCTGGTCATGGGCAGGATAAGGCACGTTGTCATCGGCGCGAGAGACGATTTCGGCGGGGCCATGAAGCTCATAGAGCTGTTCGAGTTCTCAAAGCGCAAAGGCATAAACGTGGTCTGGACGGACAACATCCTCGGGCAGATGCAGAGGGCGTTCCAGACCCTGCGAGAGCTGCTTTACAACTCCGACCCGGACAAGCTGTCCCGGATGCTTGCGGATTTCGCGGTGCATGACCGACAGGGCGTAGAGGCGGCGCAGGCTCTGTTCTCGAAGGGCATCTTCATGGAGCGCAAGCCCTCTGAATACACGGCGCGGGAGATATTCGATGCTCTCGCCGAGAGGATAGAGGCGGCTGAGTAAAGCCCTTTTATAAGGAGTAAAACCATGGTAAATGTAATAGCCGGAGACGGCGGATTCAGAGTCGAGGGGACTTTCTCCCTGGGCTATGCCGGAGTGTTCCGGGACAGTCAGATACGGCTGAAATCCACCGACTGGCACAACTTCTGACAGCCGGAGGACACATATATATTTGGAGGTAACAAATGGACAAACAGTATTTGCTTGAAGAAATAAACAAGGATCTTGCCGGGAAGTTCGGCGTATCGGCTGACAAGGCCGATGCAGTTCAGCTGCACGAGAGCGTTTCGTCGGTAGTTATGCGTGAGATCGCCGGAAGGTGGGCCGCGAGCCGCGAAAAGCATCTTGCCGACCGCCGCGCCTGCTATCTGTCGATGGAGTTCCTCATGGGCAGGGCAGTCTACAACAACCTGCTGGTGCTGGGCATCAAGAACGACGTGGACGAGGCTCTGAAAGCTGCGGGACGTTCCCTTTCCGAGCTTGAGGAGATCGAGGACGCTGCCCTCGGAAACGGCGGCCTGGGAAGGCTTGCAGCTTGTTTCCTTGATTCGGCGGCAGCCCACGATATCCCTCTGGACGGCTACGGCATCAGGTACAAATACGGCCTGTTCCGTCAGACCATCGAGAACGGTTTCCAGCGCGAATACCCCGACGACTGGCAGCGCCAGGGCGACCCCTGGAGCAAGCGCTGCGAGGCCGACGCGGTAGAGGTGGTGTACAGCGACATGACCGTGAGGGCTGTGCCCTACGATATGCCGGTGATCGGTTACGGCACCGACAACGTTGGCACTCTGCGCCTGTGGCAGTCGGAGTCCTGCGGGGGCTTTGACTTTGACAAGTTCAATTCCGGCGACTACGACGGCGCAGTAAAATCCGCCACCGACGCTGAGAACATCTGCAAGGTGCTCTACCCCAACGATAACTTTGACGAGGGCAAAAAACTCCGTCTGCGGCAGGAGTATTTCTTCTCGGCGGCGTCCATGGCCGACATCACCGCCAAGCATATGAAACGTTTCGGCACCCTCGACAATCTGGCGGACTATGTGACCGTACAGCTCAACGACACCCACCCGGTCATCTCCATACCGGAGCTGATGAGGCTGCTGGTGGACAAGTACGGCTATGAGTTCGAGAAGGCCTTTGACATCACCCGCAGGGTCTTCAACTACACCAACCACACCGTAATGCAGGAGGCATTGGAAAAGTGGAGCAGCCGCCTTATGGAGCAGCTCCTGCCGAGGGTCTATGCCTTCGTGCTGATGATAAACGAGCGGTTCATCAAGGATATGTATGCCCTGGGCAAGGACAGGAAGTTCATAAACAAGCTCTCTCCCATGGCTGACGGTCAGGTGAGGATGGCGAACCTCGCTGTATATGCATCCAGCTATGTCAACGGCGTGGCGCAGATCCACACCGAGATACTAAAGGCCGATACCCTCAAGGAGTGGTACGAGCTCTACCCCGACAGGTTCCAGAACAAGACCAACGGCATCACTCAGCGGCGCTGGCTGGCGCTGTGCAACGAGGAGCTGTCGGCACTCATCACAAGGCTGCTGGGCTCGGACAAGTGGGTCAAGGAGCTGGACGAGCTGCAAAAGCTCAAAGCCTTTGCCGACGACGAGGCTGTGCTGCGTGAGTTCATCGCCATAAAGAAGCAGAAAAAGCAGCAGCTTGCGGACTTCATCAAGGTGCATGACGGCGTTTCGGTAAACGCCGATACAGTCTTTGACATACAGATCAAGCGCCTCCACGAGTACAAGAGGCAGCTGCTCAATGCGCTGTCTATCCTCTATATCTACTTCGGCATCAAGGACGGCTCTATTACCGACCTGCCGCCTGTGACCTTTATCTTCGGCGCCAAGTCCGCCCCGGGCTACCGACGCGCCAAGGCCATAATCAAGCTCATCGGCGAGATCGGCAAGCTCATCGACTCCGACCCCGAGGTGAGCGGGCTCATCAAGGTGCTGTTCGTGCAGAATTATAACGTAAGCTACGCCGAAAAGCTGGTGGCGGCCTGCGATATCTCCGAGCAGATCTCCACGGCGGGTACTGAGGCCTCCGGCACCGGCAACATGAAGCTGATGCTCAACGGCGCTGTGACTCTCGGCACTCTCGACGGCGCGAACATCGAGATCGCAGAGGAGGCCGGCGAGGAGAACGAGTATATCTTCGGCGCCAAAGTTGAGGAGCTTGAAAAGCTCATGCCCGACTACGACCCCAGGGAGTTACTTTTCAAGGACGAGAAGATCAACCGGGTGCTCAACAAGCTCATCGACGGCACTCTCGACGACGGCGGCGTACCCTCCAACGAGGAGGGCAGCTTCAAGGAACTCTACAAGGCCCTTACCGACGGAGCCTCCTGGCACGTTCCCGACCATTACTATCTGCTGGGGGATCTCAACGACTACGTCGAGACCAAGCTCCGCGCTATCCGCGACCACAGCGACGAGCTGGCCTTTGCAAGAAAGTGCTGGCTCAACATCAGCTCGGCGGGCAAGTTCTCCTCCGACAGGACGATCAAGGACTACGCCGAGAATATCTGGCATATCTGAAGGAAAGGCTGTGTTTTAAATGAGAAAAACCAAGATCGTCTGTACCATAGGCCCCTCCACCGATGACGAGGCCGTCCTCCGGGAGCTTATGCTCTCCGGAATGGACGTCGCCCGGTTCAACTTCTCCCATTCGGTGCATGAGGTGCATAAAAAGCGTTTCGAGCAGGTGCGCCGCATCAGCAAGGAGCTGGGGCTCAACGTAGCCTGCCTGCTGGACACCAAAGGCCCTGAGATCAGGCTTAGGGATTTCAAGGATCATCAGCCGGTCATGATAAAGGACGGCGACACCTTCACTCTCACCACCCGGGACGTGGAGGGCACGTCAGAGATCGCCTCTATAACCTTTGAGCATCTGCCCAAAGACGTATCCGTGGGCTCGCGCATACTCATCAACGACGGCGTTATCGAGCTGGTGGTGAAGTCTGTCAGCGGTACGGACATAGTCTGCGATGTTATCCACGGAGGCAAGCTCTCCGACCACAAGGGCATCAACGTCCCGGGAGTCAAGCTCTCCATGCCCTATATCTCCGACGCGGATATGGATGACCTGGCCTTCGGCGCGAAAATGGGCTTCGATTTTATCGCGGCATCCTTCGTTCGCACCGGCGCCGACGTGATCTATCTGCGGAAGTTCACCCAGTCCCTGGGGTGGAATAATCCCCGCATCATTGCCAAGATCGAGAACGCCGAGGGCGTTGACAACATCGACGAGATACTTGCGGCGGCTGACGGCATCATGGTGGCCCGGGGCGATATGGGCGTTGAGATACCCTTCGAGCAGATACCCGCCATACAAAAAGACCTTATCCACAAGGCCTACAACGCCGGCAAGCAGGTCATCACCGCCACCCAGATGCTGGAATCCATGATGACCAACCCCCGTCCCACCCGTGCGGAGATCACCGACGTTGCCAACGCGATCTACGACGGCACCTCCGCCATAATGCTCTCCGGCGAGACTGCGGCGGGCGCTTATCCCATAGACGCGGTAAGGACCATGGCTCTCATCGCCGAGACCACGGAGCAGGATATCGACTATAAAAAGCGTTTCCGTATGCGTGAGGATTCCCGCAGCGAGTCCGTCACCGAGGCTATCTCCCATGCCACAGTCACCACCGCCCACGACCTGGGGGCAGCGGCGGTAATGACCGTCACCAAGAGCGGCGCCACTGCGCGGCAGCTCTCCAAGTTCCGTCCCGACTGTCCCATCATCGGCCTCACCACCGACGAGACGGTCTGCCGGCACATGAATATGTCCTGGGGCGTACTGCCCGGTATAATCGAAGAAAAGACCAGCACCGACGAGCTCATCGCCCACGCCATAGACGTGTCCAAGCGCCTCGGCTATCTCAAAGCGGGCGACCTGGTGGTGGTAACGGCTGGCGTCCCCCTCGGCAGGAGCGGAACGACCAACCTTGTTAAGGTAGAAACTGTAAAATGATCCCGGCCCGAAGGCCTTCCCGGACACCCCGTCCGGGAACGGCCTGCGGCTAACGCAAAAAGGCCGGGGATTTTACAGTTTTTTGTGCTGTTATACAAAACTTGCAGATGCGTATTGAATTATTCACAGATATTTGGTATACTGAATATGTATTTTTAAATTCAGCAGGGTCTCCCTGCGAGGATAACGGAGGACTTTGAATATGGGCGGATTTTTTGGAGCAGTCGCTAAGGACAAGACCGAAAACGTGATCTATGACGTGTTTTACGGCACCGATTACCATTCTCACCTGGGAACAAGACGTGCGGGCATGGTCGCTTACGGCGACAAGGGATTCAACCGCGCTATCCACAACATCGAGAACTCGCCTTTCCGTACCAAGTTTGCCGACGACGTGAACTCTATGAACGGTCATATGGGCATAGGCTGTATCTCGGACTACGAGCCCCAGCCCCTTATGGTGCGTTCCCACCTGGGGACCTACGCCATCACTACCGTGGGCAAGATCAACAACACCGAAGAACTGCTTGACATGGTCTACAAGAACGGTCATACCCACTTCCTTGAAATGAGCGGCGGCGACATCAACGCCACCGAGCTTGTGGCGGCAGTCATCAATCAGTCTGATTCCATAGTCGAGGGCATAAGATGCGCTCAGGAGCATATCGAGGGCTCCATGACGCTGATGCTCATGACACAGAACGGCATCTACGCCGCCAGGGACAAGCTGGGCAGAACGCCGGTAGCCCTTGGCGTCAAGGAGGACGGCAGCGGCAGATGCATCTCTTTTGAGTCCTTTGCATACCTCAATCTCGGCTACACCCATGACAGGGAGCTGGGCCCCGGCGAGATCGTGTACGTCACCGGCGACAGCGCCGAGACCGTTGCGCCCCCGCAGAAGAAGATGAAGATATGCTCCTTCCTGTGGGTATACTACGGTTATCCCTGCTCCTCCTATGAGGGCGTGAGCGTTGAGACCATGCGCTACAACTGCGGTCAGATGCTCGCCAAGCGCGATGACGTCAAGCCCGACCTGGTGGCGGGAGTTCCCGATTCCGGCACCGCCCATGCTATCGGCTACTCCAACTATTCAAAGATCCCCTTCTCGAGACCCTTCATCAAGTACACCCCGACATGGCCGCGTTCCTTCATGCCAGTCAACCAGTCCCAGCGCAACCGCATAGCCAAGATGAAGCTGATACCGGTTGTGGATCTCATCAAGGACAAGAGCCTGCTGATGATCGACGACTCTATCGTCCGCGGCACACAGCTGAGAGAGACCACAGAGTTTCTCTATCACAGCGGAGCCAAGGAGGTACATATCCGTCCGGCCTGCCCTCCGCTGCTCTACGGCTGCAAGTACCTCAACTTCTCCCGCTCCACTTCGGAAATGGAGCTGATCACCCGCCGCGTCATCGCAGCCCGTGAGGGAGAGAACATCACCGATGAGGTGCTCAAGACCTACACCGATCCCGACAGCACCAACTACAAGGAGATGCTCCTTGAGATCAGCAGGCAGCTGAACTTCACCTCCCTGCGCTATCACCGCCTTGACGATATGATCGAGTCCATCGGCCTCGACAAAGACTGTCTGTGTACCTACTGCTGGAACGGACAGGAATAATACCACGAGGCAAAAGATATCCCCGCCGGAAGGTGCGGGATATCTTTTACCGCAATACTATAAATGTGAGGAATACAGATCATGGCTAAAAACAACAATCAGAATTTCGAGATACCCCGCCCGGAGTTCCCGAAGCGGGCGGTCATAACCGGCGGTATGCCCTACGGCAACAAGGAGCTGCACTTCGGTCATGTGGGAGGTATGTTCGTTTTCGCGGATACCTTTGCACGTTTTCTCCGTGACCGCATCGGCAAGGAGAATGTGATCTTCGTAGGCGGCACCGACTGCTACGGCTCGCCTATCGCCGAGGCCTGGAGAAAGAAGACCGAAGCAGGGGAGTTCACAGGCTCCCTGACCGACTTCGTACAGGGCAACCACGACAAGCAGCAGGCCACCCTGGACGCTTACGGCATCTCTCCGAACCTGTTCGCGGCCTCCGGCCTCGGGCGCTCCAAGGAGATACACGCCGAGGTGACAGACTGGTTCCTGCGCTCCCTCTATGAGAAGGGTCAGCTGGAAAAGGCCAGCACCATGCAGTTCTACGACGAGGACGCTCAGGTGTTCCTGAACGGTCGTCAGGTGGTGGGCAAGTGCCCGGTGGAGGGCTGCCAGTCCGAGAAGGGCTACGCCGACGAGTGCGATCTCGGTCATCAGTATATGCCCGAAGACCTCATCGACCCGGTGAGCACCGTCTCCGGCAAAAAGCCTACCATGCGCCCGGTGTCCAACTGGTATTTCAAGCTCTGCGACTACGAAAAGCTCCTTCAGGACTGGGTCGCCGATATGCAGAAGCGCAAGGATATCCGCCCGGTGGTGTGGAAGACGATCTCAGAGTTCTTAAAGCCCCCTGTGATCTACGTCAAGAGGGAGTTCGAGGAAAAGTATAAGGAGATCGCCTCGGCCATGCCCGCCCATGAGTATATCGAGGAGCCCAAAAAGCCCTCGTTCACCATAGGCTTTGAAAAGCTTGCCGACTGCGAGGAGGCAGCGAGAGTGCTTGCCAGGAACGGCATACGCTTCCGCACCGGCAAAAAGCTGGTGCCTTTCAGACTCACCGGCAACATCGAGTGGGGCGTGCCTGCTCCCGATTTCGACAACAGCGGCGAAAAGCTGACTGTATGGGTATGGCCGGAATCCCTCTGGGCGCCTATATCCTTTACTCAGACCTACCTTGAAAGCGTAGGCCGCGACCGCGAAGAATGGCGTGATTACTGGTGCAGCAAGGACGCTGCGGTATATCAGTTCATCGGTCAGGACAATATCTATTTCTACGGCATCGCCGAGCCTGCCATGTGGATCGCTCAGCAGGCAAGCGCCGAAAAGTCCGCCGAGGTACCGGAGGGCGAGCTCACCATGCCGGTTATCGTGGCGAACCACCATATACTGTTTTTGGACAAGAAGGCCTCCAGCTCCGGTGCGGTCAAGCCGCCTATGGCTGACGACCTGCTCAACTACTACACCCCGGAGCAGCTGCGTATGCACTGGCTGGGTCTCGGCCTGGGTCAGCGCTCGGTGAGCTTCATGCCCAAGCCCTTCAATCCCCTGGCTCAGCCCGACGAGGCCGACCCGGTGGTAAAGGAAGGTTTCCTGCTTTCAAATGTTTACAACCGCATCATTAGGACTGCGTTCTATACCGCGCAGAAGGAGCTGGACGGCATACTCCCGGCCTGCGCTCCCGAGGATAATATCCTCGCAGACGCCAAGAAGGCCGTTCTGGACTACGAGCGGCATATGGCTAAGTTCAACTTCCACCAGTGCACCTATGTGCTGGACAGCTACATCAGAAACGGCTCCAAGTACATGGCAAAAGTACTGGACGGCTCCGAAAAGCCCCGTGAGGAATACGAGCAGGCTCTTGCCAACGTGTTTCACATTATCAGGACGGCTGCGGTGCTGCTGCATCCCATGGCGCCCTTCGGCACCGAGAAGATCAGAGAGTATTTGCAGCTCGACGAGCGCATCTGGTCCTGGGATACTGTCTTCGAGCCGCTGTCATACTTCGCGGGCGAGGGTCACAAGCTGAAATTCCTCCCCCCGAGGACGGATTTCTTCACCAAGCACGAAAGCCAGTTCTGATAAAGCACAGAAAGGAAGGGTAAACAATGTTCAAAAAGCTGCTCAAAGCAGTTACAGCCTGTGTCGTTATGGCGGGCGCAGCTGCGCTCATGTCCCTTACGGCTTCGGCGTATTCGTTTTACGGTTCTCAAAACAGCGACGGCACCATGACCGTTTCCGGTTTTAATCTCGACTACAACTGGGAGACCGGCGAGTCCGAAAAGCTCCCCTCAACGCTGACCCTCCCGGAAAAGCTGGAGGGCAAGAAGGTCACTAAGGTGGATTCCTATTTCCTGTCCTTCACCGAGGGCGTGAATAAGGTCGTTATCCCCGAGGGCTACACCGCCATACTGGACAACGCCTTCTGTGTATCCGATATCACCGAGGTAGTACTTCCTTCCACCCTTAAAACCATCGGCAGTTACGCCTTCAACGAGTGCGAGAAGCTTGCCTCGATCAATCTCGGACGTAACCTGACCTCTATCGGCAAATACGCTTTTTCCAACTGCCTTGCGCTCAGATCGGTGGAGCTGGGCAAGTTCATCAAGACTATCGGAAACTATGCGTTCTATTGCAGCGCCTTGGAGACCGTTGCCGTCCCCAACAACGTCACGTCCCTGGGAACGGGAGCATTTGAATACTGCGTGCAGCTTGAAAGCGCCTATATCGGCAGCGGCGTGAAGACGCTCCCCCAGGACTGCTTTTATGGCTGTTCTAAGCTCACCGACGTCTATGCCGGCAGCGTCAAGACCATTTCTGACCAGGCATTTTACAGCTGCGAATCCCTCAGATCTGTAACGATCCCTGCCACCGTGACAGATATCTCGTACAGCGCATTCTGGTGGCTCCCCGATGATTTTACTGTCAGTGCTCCCACAGGGTCTTATGCTCAGAGCTTCTGTGAGGAATACGGCATACCGTTTAAGGCCGTCAAGCTCACAAATCTTTCCAACTGCACTAAGTCTGTGACCGTCGCCGATGCATCATGCACAGGACTGGAGATCACACCTGCTATCACCATAAAGAACGGCAGCTATACCCTCAAGGAGGGCACTGATTACACCGTTTCGGTGACCCACAGCAAGACCGCCGGCATTGCCAACGTGACTATCTACGGCAAGGGCAAATACACCGGCACATACAGCAAGACCTTCACAGTCAAGCCCCTCGACCTCACAAGCAGCGATCTTAAAGTGACTATCCCCTACGCCTCCTACACCTACCGGGGCAGGGGCATCAAGCCCACCGTTACCGTGAAGTACAAGGGCGTGAAGGTGGATCCCTCGGTGTATACTGTCAAGCTTGCTAACAACGTAAAGCCCGGCACCGCTGACATCACCGTCACCGCCAAGGGCAATAACTCCAAGGGCTCCTACACAAGGCATTTCAAGGTCACTAAGCTGGATATCGCCAACGACGCCAATGTCAAGGTGACTATCCCCTGTGCCTCCTATATGTACAGGGGCAGGCCTATCAAGCCCACCGTTACGGTGAAGTACGGCTCCGATGTGATACCGACCTCCGACTACACCGTGACCCTGACCAACAACACCGAGATCGGAACCGCCTACATCACCGTCAAGGCCAAGAGCTCCAACATCACCGGCACCCGCAAGCGGACCTTTAAGGTCACTCAGCTTGACCTCTCCCAGTGCAAGATCACCATACCCTATGCATCCTACTCCTGCACCGGCTCAGCCATAACCCCGGCTGCCACCGTTAAGCTGGGCTCTGCGGTGATCCCGGAGGCAAACTACACCCTCAGATATGGCAACAACAAGAACGTGGGCATCGCCTCTATCACCATAACTGCCAAGGGCACCAAGGCCACAGGCAAGCTGACCCGCTCATTTACCATCAAGCCCGGCAAGACCACCGCAGTCAAGATAGCCAACTATAATAACAAGATTACCCTCAACTGGACTAAGGCTATCCAGGCCGACGGCTACGAGATCTGGAAGGCCTACATCGACACTCAGGACGCAAAGATCTCCGGCATCGCCGCGGAGCTTTACAAGACCATCTCCTCCGGGACCACTACCGGCACTTCCTTCACCGTATCTGACGATGACCTGTTCTACGGCTACGGGGTAAGAGCCTACAAGATCGTCAACGGCACCAAGTACTACGGCAACTACGCATTCTTCCACCGCGGCAGCAGCGTGGTGGCGCGCATCAACGGCCTTACTCCCTCCAAGTCCCGCACCTCCTACAATGAGGTGAACGTCCAGGGCAGCAAGGACGCGGTCTATCCCCACACCCTCACGGCAGCCAGCAAGAAGGCTATCGAGGACTTCGCCAAGAAGTACTTCACCTCCGGCATGACCAACGGCGAGAAAGTGCTGGTGACCCTCAACTACATCCGCAAGAACTTCACCTACAACACCGGCTGGAAGATAAAGAGCAGCCAGTACATCAGCGGCTCCTATGCCCACAATGCGCTGGTGGCACATCTGGGCCAGTGCAACGACTACAACGGCGCTATCGCCGAGCTGCTGACCTATCTCGGCTATGAGCCAAAGCTGCTGATCGGCTATGTTTACAGGCCTACCACTCAGCATTACTGGACAGAGATCACCATTGGCAAGAACACCTATCTCATCGAGGGCGGCATCTCCAAGGACGAAAACGGCAAGACCATTGTGAACTTCGCCTGCGACTGCGCTCTCTACTCCGAATATCCGGTGTACTACAAGTACGGCAAAATAGCGGAATGAGACAGGTACGTACAGCATAAGCGCTGTGGCGGTACAGAAGTATTTGCATATTCTGCATTGTTCGCGCCGCCGCTCAAAATAATAAAGAATATAGAAGAAAGAATAAAGAATAATTAAGGTGTCCGCTTTGCGGACGATTTCAGAAATCATCGCCGAGGGCGATACCTTAATTATTCTTTTTTATTTATTCTTTCTTCTTTATTCTTTAAGCAGGCATATGAGGGTCCTTTTTTTGTGTGACGGACACGGTTTCGGCACTTGTTCTGAATAAATATCTGATATTTTCTTAACACTGTGACATTTGTATGTGGAACCTGCACAAATGTCTGTACCGAAATTTTGCCGAGCTGCCGAAATTTACGCCTGATGATACGATTTGTATTTACATTTGAAATAAGTTGTTATATAATTGGTACAGAAACAACATAATTTGCGGCCAAAGATGTACATACACAAAGCCGCTATGGGGTATGGGGAGGTCAGTATGGATAATTACAAATATCTTGCTATTGTTGACTGGGTCAAGGATTATATCGCCTCCCAAAAGCTGGGTCCCAACGACAGATTCCTGACTGAAAAGCAGCTTTGCGAGATCCACAACGTCAGCAGACAGACCGTCAGACAGGCGCTCATGATGCTGGAAAGCGAAAACGTGCTGTGCCGTGTCCGCGGCAGCGGAACATTCGTCAGCGGCGGCAGCGCCCCGCAGACAAAGGCTCCCGGCAAAAAGAGCATCGGCGTGATCTCCACCTATTTCAGCGACTATATCTTCCCGCATATCGTCACCGGGATCGAGAGCGTGCTCAACGAGGCGGGCTACGCCATGCAGCTGGCGATAACTCACAATCAGGTTCTGGAGGAGACCCAGGCACTGGAATCCATGATCTCCCACGGCGTCACCGGGCTGATCGTGGAGCCCTCAAAAAGCGCTCTCCCGAACCCTAATACCGCGCTTTACGCGGAGCTGAAACGCCTGGATATACCGCTGGTATTCTTCAATGCAAAGTACCCCTGGGCGGATTTTCCCTGCGCCGCAATGGACGACGAAGCCGCCGGCAGGACAGTCACCGACTACCTGATAAAGTGCGGACACAGGAGCATCGCAGGGCTTTTCGCCCTTGACGATATACAGGGTCACAAGCGTTACAGCGGCTACATGAAAAGCTGCCTTGAACACAGGATCACCGGCTGGGAGAACAACGTTTTCTGGTTCGCCACCAACGACCGCAGCGCACTTTTCCGCTATGCCAAGGGCAAGCTCCTCGACCTCATGGACAGCGTGACCGCAGTTGTCTGCTACAACGACAGGCTGGCTATCAGCCTCATGCAGATGTGCCGTGAAAAGGGCATCAGAGTGCCGGAGGACCTGTCTGTGGTGGGTATCGACGATTCGCGCTACGCCTCTATCTGCGACGTTCCGCTGACCACGGTGCATCACCCTCACAGCAAGCTGGGGGAGGCCGCGGCAGAGCTCCTGCTGGGCATAATCGACCGCAGGGATACGGCGCCGAAGGACAAGTTCTTCGTGCCGGAACTCATCGTGCGCAGCTCTGTGGCGCAGCTTTGAACAGGCGGTGAGATGCTATGAGTGAGGCTAATTCGCAGGGCAACATCAAGCGTCTTGACATCAAGCACATCGAGGCTCTCCTGCGCAGCGGCGCTGTGGAGGACTGCCGCAGCGTCATGGACGAGGTGCTGGACGAGACCGGCTTCCGGACGCTCAATTCCCTTGTTCTGAGGCTGTATGTTGCAACAGACATCTACCTTGCCGCAAAGGCATTTTCAGAGGAGCTCGGTATTACCGACGAGGAGTTCTCCGTACAATTTGGCAGCGTTGATGCTATCGAGGAAAAATTACGGACAGTTGACGGTACAACCTGTTATTTATATGAAATTGTTGAACAGTGCATACGCTGGAGGATGACAAATGTCCGGGGCAGCGGGGTCAGCCCGGTGAAAAGTGCTGTGGAGTATATAGAACAGAACTATATGCACGACGACATCTCCCTGACCGCCGTGGCCTATGCGGTAGGGCTCAGCCCCACTTACCTGAGCGCCCTTTTTAAGCGTGAAACCGGGCAGAAACTCTCGGAATACCTGAATCTCGTGAGGATCCGCAGGTCTAAGGAGCTGCTCAGCTGCACCTCGAAAATGATCTACGAGGTGGCCTTCGAGGTGGGCTTCCAGGACTACCGGTATTTCAGTCAGATCTTCAAGAAGTATACCGGACTTACTCCCAGACAGTTCCAGAACAGTGTTACATAAGTATTACAAATTGTATACAAATGTTGCAAATTGTTAATCCTACCTTAAAAAATTAAACATATTAGGTAAAAAAATAGGTATAAATGTATGCACAAGTTCGATATAATGTAAATACAAGTTAAGACCGTAGCTTGACTAAGAAGGAAACATATCTATTTGTATCTAAGGAGGAAAAAACAATGAAAGTCAAGAAGTTAATGGCAATCGTAGCAAGCACTGCACTCTGCGCAACAATGTTCGCATCCTGCGGCAGCACCAGCAGCTCCAGCACAGCCGAGAGCAAGGCTGCAGGCGGAGACACCAGCACAGCTGCCGAGAGCACTGCTGAGGGCGAGAGCAAGGCTGAGGCCGAGAGCAAGGCTGAAGAAGAAAGCAAGCCTGAAGACAACGGCGGCGGAAACGGCGGCTCCGGCGAGAAGATCAAGGTCGGCATCATCAACAACGACCCCAACGAGTCCGGTTACCGTACTGCCAACGACAAGGACCTCAAGGCTACCTTTAACGAAGATAACGGCTTTGACGCACAGTTCTATTACAGCCTTAAGAACGACGAGCAGATCACTGCTGCTCAGAAGTTCATCCAGGACGAAGTTGACTACCTGCTCCTCTCCGCTGCTGATACCGCCGGTTGGGACAGCGTCCTCAAGGATGCTCAGAACGCAGGCGTAAAGGTCATCCTGTTCGACCGTACCATTGATGCGGATCCCAGCCTGTATGAGGCTTCTATCGTATCCGATATGGCTAAGGAAGGCCAGACCGCAGTTGACTGGCTCAAGGGCCAGAACCTTGACAAGTATAAGGTCATCCACATCCAGGGCGTTATGGGCTCTGCTGCTCAGAAGGGACGTTCCGGCGCTCTGACTGAGGCTGCTGAGGCTGAGCCTGACAAGTGGGAGATCGTTTCCGAGCAGACCGCTGAGTGGAACGCTGAGAAGGCTCAGCAGATAGTTCAGGCTGCTATCGACGGCAACAAGGAATTCAACGTTATCTATGCTGAGAACGACGATATGGCTAAGGGCGCTGTTGCAGCTCTCGATAAGGCCAACATCTCTCACGGCGTAGGCAAGGACGTTATCGTAATGGGCTTCGACTGCAACAAGTGGGCTCTCCAGGAGCTGCTTGACCAGAAGTGGAACTACGACGGTCAGTGCAACCCGTTCCAGTCCTCCTACATCAAGGACATCATCACCAAGCTTGAGGCTGGTGAGACCCTCAGCGAGAAGACCATAATCATGGACGAGAAGGGCTTCGACGCTACCACTATCACTGCCGAGGACGTTGAGAACTACGGTATCTGATAACAGACCAATTTATAACTGACATTTTATAAGAACCGAATAAGTGCGGTGAGGCATACGGGAAATGCTCTTATGTCCCCCCGCACTTATTTTAAGACCGCATTCGGGGGGATCAAGAGATGCGCGATAAGGCAATATTGGAAATGCGCGGTATATACAAGTCGTTTCCGGGCGTAAAGGCGCTGCAGAACGTTGATTTCACGCTCTGCGCGGGTGAGATACACGCGCTCATGGGTGAAAACGGCGCAGGAAAATCCACGCTCATAAAGGTGCTTACGGGAGTCCATATAAAAGATGAGGGGAAGATCAGCATAAGGACCAAGGACGGACAGGAGCAGGAGGTACAGATACATTCTCCGCAGGAGGCTCAGAGAAACGGCATCAGCACCGTTTACCAGGAGATTTCCCTCTGTCCCAATCTTTCCGTCGCAGAGAATATCTTTCTCGGCCGCGGAGATTCAGCATTTGTAAGCTGGAAAAAAATGAACAAGCGTGCAGGTGAGCTGTTACAGAATCTCGGCATAGGGGTAAAGCCGACAGATCAGCTCGCAAGCTGCTCCATCGCGGTACAGCAGATGGTGGCTATCGCAAGAGCGGTGGACATGGAGTGCCGCGTACTCATCCTCGACGAGCCTACTTCCTCGCTGGATGATTCCGAGGTAGCGAAGCTCTTCAAGCTCATGAGAGATCTCAAGAGCAGGGGAGTCGGCATTATCTTCGTTACCCACTTCCTTGACCAGGTATATGAGGTCTGCGACAAAATCACGGTGCTCCGTGACGGTACTCTTGTCGGAGAATATGAGATAGAGACACTTCCGAGAGTTCAGCTGGTATCCAAGATGCTCGGCAAAGAGCTGGATGACATGGCTGACATCAAGGAGGACGTTCCCGAGTTCAAGGCCACAGACGAGCTGCCCGTATACGAGGGCAAGGGTCTGTGCAGCTCCGAGGGCATCAGTCCTTTCGATTTCCACATCCGACGCGGCGAGGTAAACGGCTTTACCGGACTGCTGGGTTCAGGCCGAAGCGAATGTGTCCGCACTATTTTCGGTGCAGATAAGGTGACAGGCGGAACGGTCAAGATGAACGGCAAGACCGTCAAGATCAACAAGCCCAAGGACGCCATGAAGAACGGCATCGGCTACCTGCCCGAGGACAGAAAGCGCGACGGTATCGTCGGCGACCTGTCGGTAAGAGACAACATCATCCTCGCTTTGCAGGTCAAGACCGGTTTCTTCAAGCCCTTCTCCAAGGCTAAGGCAACAGAGTTCGCCAACGAGTATATCAAGCTCCTGGAGATCAAGACCGCATCGGTCAACACCCCGATCAAATCCCTGTCGGGCGGCAATCAGCAGAAGGTCATTCTTGCTCGCTGGCTGCTCACTAACCCGGAATACCTTATCCTCGATGAACCGACCCGAGGCATCGACGTCGGCACGAAGATCGCAATACAGAAGCTGGTGCTTAAACTGGCCTCCGAGGGCATGAGCGTAACATTCATATCCTCCGAGACAGATGAAATGCTCAGGACCTGCTCGCGCCTGCTGGTAATGCGCGACAGAAAGCTGGTCGGAGAGCTCACCGGCAGTCAGCTCACTCAGAACACTATCATGAACACTATCGCAGGAGGTGACAAGAATGCCGAGTAAAATGCCTTCACAGCCCAAGACCTCGTTCTGGGCAAGGCTTTTCAGCCACCAGATAGTTATACCTATCCTTGCGCTGCTGCTGCTCGCCATTTTTAATCTTATCTCCGACCCGACGTTTTTCAGCATCACCCTCGGACATAACTCAAGCGGCAACGCCGTACTCAGCGGAAACCTTATCTCAATAATCGACAGCGGCTCAGAGCTTGCTATCCTTGCTATCGGCATGACCCTGGTAACAGCGGCCTCCGGCGGACAGGATATCTCGGTGGGCGCGGCAATAGCCATCGCCGGCAGCGCCATGGTCCGCGTGCTCTGCGGCGGCGAGTCCAGCCCTACCGAGCTCAAGGCTCCCATAATCGTTGCATTCCTCATCGGCGTTGCAGTCGCAATGTTCTTCGGCGCATTCAACGGCACCCTCGTAGCTTATTTCAAGATCCAGCCCATGGTCGCCACCCTGATCCTTTTCACAGCCGGACGTTCCATCGCTGCCTGGATCAACAACAATGAGCTGCCCATCGTTCCCGGCGAGGACTTCAAGGTCTTCGGCGGCTACATCCCCGGCATCCCGATCCCGGCACCCTTCCTTATCGCCATTGTCTGCTTCATCGTGACATGGCTGATAATGAAATTCACCAACCTCGGACTGTACGTTCAGTCCGTCGGCGTAAACGAGAAGACCTCCCGCCTCAACGGTCTCAACCCCGAGCTCATCAAGCTCATGACCTATGTGTTCCTGGGTGTATGCGTTGCGGTGGCGGCTCTTATCAAGGTCAGCCGTATCTCCTCGATCAACTACTCCGTAATTGCCAAGGATATCGAAATGGACGCTATCCTTGCAGTCGCTCTCGGCGGCAACGCTCTGGGCGGCGGTAAATTCAGCATCGGCGCGTCGGTGCTGGGCGCTTACGTTATCCAGTTCCTTACCACGACCCTTTACAAGCTTGAAGTCAGCGCCGTTGCGCTGCCCGCATACAAGGCTGTCGTAGTAATAATACTCGTTGTACTGAGCGCACCCACAGTAAGAGAAAAGCTCTCGCGCTTAGGCAAAAAGCTCCGCCCCGATAAGCACGGTGCGGAAGCATCCAAGGCTTGAAGGAGGTGTCAGGAATGAGTTTTCTGTTCAAAAGGAATCAGCCCGGTTTCCTTAAAAAACCCGGCAAAATGACCGACACCAACCTCCTGACCACCATTACGATAGTCGTGTTCCTCGTAATGTACCTCTGTGCCATAGTCTTCCTCAAAGAGGGCTTCCTCAAGCCCCAGACCATGCTCAACCTCATAAGCACCAACTCCTACCTGATAATCCTCGCCTGCGGCATGAGCCTCGTTATGATAACCGGCGGTATCGACATCTCCGTCGGCGGCGTTACGGCTCTCGTATCCATGTGCTGCGCGGTTTATCTTGAAAACAACGGCGGCAGCGTCCCGGTGGCGATACTCATGTCAGTCGGGATCGGTCTTGCCTTCGGTCTCGTGCAGGGCTTCCTGGTAGCTTACCTCGACATCCAGCCCTTCATCGTTACCCTGGCGGGAATGTTCTTCGCAAGAGGCATGACCACTATCGTCAACGCCAATCCTATCAACGTTACCTCCAACGAGAGCTTCATGTCCCTCAAAGACACAAGGATAATCATTCCTCTGCTGGGCTCCACCACCAAGAAGGGCAAGTACATCCCCGCGACTATCGAGATCGGCGTTATCGTAGCCCTCGTGATCGTAGCCGTACTGTTCGTGATGCTCAAATGGTCCAAGCTGGGACGCAGCTTCTATGCAGTCGGCGGCAACAGACAGAGCGCTCTGATGCTGGGTATCAACGTTAGAAGAACTACCTTCATCTCCCACGTTCTCTGCGGACTGCTGGCAGGTATCGGCGGTTTCGTATACTTCATGCACATCGGTTCCGGTTCGCCTGCTCACGCCTCCGGCGCTGAGATGAACGCCATCGCCTCGTCGATCATCGGCGGCACGATGCTAACGGGCGGCGTAGGAAACATCATAGGTACGCTGTTCGGCGTGCTGTCACTGGTACTGATACAGAACATCGTTTCCTCTATCGGTCTCGATCAGGCATGGTGGACCGGTATCACTATCGCCGCGATGCTCTGCATATTCCTCATTATCCAGAGCATAATCATCGCCCACAGAAAGAAGGCCAACAAGGCTGCAGGTGCGGCGTAACTGCTGAAAGGATCTGAAATTATGGATACAGCAAAATATATCAGTGAAGGTAAGGCTGTGATCGGTATAGAATTCGGCTCCACAAGGATCAAGGCCGTGCTCACCGGCGAAGGCTTCGAGCCCCTCGCTGCCGGTGTACACGACTGGCAGAATACCTTTGCCGACGGCGTCTGGACTTATCCGCTGGATGAAGTCAAGGAAGGTCTGCGGGACTGCTTCGCGGATCTGATGAACAACGTTGAAAAGCAGTACGGCGTCAAGCTCACCTCCGCTGCGGGCATCGGCCTTTCGGCGATGATGCACGGCTATCTCGTCTTTGACGACAAGGACGAGCAGCTGGTGCCCTTCCGCACCTGGAGAAACACCATAACCGAGAAGGCTGCCGACCTGCTCACCGAGGAATTCGGATTCAATGTGCCTCAGCGCTGGAGTATCGCCCACCTCTATCAGGCCATACTCAACGACGAGCCCCACATTGACAAAATAGCTTTCCTGACCACTCTTGCGGGCTATGTGCATTTCCTGCTCACCGGAGAGAAGGTCATCGGCATCGGCGACGCTTCGGGCATATTCCCCATTGACCCCGTAGGCAGGATCTACGACGAGAGGATGACTGAGCGTTTCGACGAGCTCACTGCGGGTACCCGCTTCACTGCCAAGCTCCTTGACATCCTGCCCGGGATCGTCACAGTAGGGGAGTGCGCAGGCACCCTCACCGAGGCGGGAGCCAAGCTCCTCGACCCCACAGGTACATTCAAGGCAGGCGTGCCTCTCTGTCCGCCCGAGGGCGACGCACAGACCGGCATGGCAGCCACCAACAGCATAACCCCCAAGACCGGCAACGTCTCCGCAGGCACCTCGATATTCTCCATGATAGTTCTGGAGAAGAACCTCGAAAAGGTACACCGCGAGATAGACATTGTCACCACCCCCAACAGCGACCCCGTGGCTATGGTACACTGCAACAACTGCACCACCGACCTGGATGCCTGGGTGAAGGTCTTCGGCGGAGTGCTGGCTAAGGCCGGCGCCGATATGCCCAAGGGCAAGCTCTACGATATGCTCTATGAGCTGGCTGCCGAGGGCGACCCCGACTGCGGCGGCATCATTTCCTACAACTACTACGCAGGCGAACAGGTAACAGAGCTCCAAAGCGGCAAGCCTCTGCTTTTCAGGAGACCCGACTCTCCCTTTACCCCTGCCAACCTGTTTCGCAGCCTCGTTTATTCGACTGTTGCGACACTTAAACTGGGCATGGATATCCTCACCGAGGAAGAAAAAGTCTCCCTTGACCGCATCTATGCACACGGCGGACTGTTCAAGACCCCGGTGCCCTCACAGGGCATACTGGCGGCTGCACTGGGCACCGACGTCACTCTGATGAAGTCGGCAGGCGAGGGCGGCGCATGGGGCATAGCACTGCTGGCGGCATATATGCTGCGTGAGGACAAAGCCCAGACCCTTGAAGGCTTCCTTGCGGACTGCGTATTTAAGGACATGGACGGCAGCACCGTTTCTCCCGAGGCATCCTGCGTTGAGGGCATCAATGCGTATATGAAGGACTACAAGGCAGGTCTTGCCGCCGAAAAGGCTGCGGCAGAGGCCTGACAGAAGGAGTAGAAGATATATGAAATTCTGGTTCATCACCGGCTCCCAGTTTCTTTACGGCGAGGAAACGCTCAAACAGGTCGAGGCTAACTCGAAGGTGATAGTCAAAGGCCTCAAAAAAGCGCCCTTCCCCATAAAGTACAAGCTGACAGCCAAGACCGAGGCTGAGATCGAGAAGATCGTCAAGGAAGCGAATTACGACGACGACTGCGCCGGCATAATCACTTTCTGCCACACCTTCTCCCCCTCAAAAATGTGGATCAACGGCCTTGCACTTCTGCAAAAGCCCTGGCTGCATCTGCATACACAGTTCAACGAGTCTATCCCCAACGAGGAGATAGACATGGATTACATGAACCTTCACCAGTCCGCTCACGGCGACCGTGAGCACGGCTTTATCGGTGCCCGTCTGCGTGCTCCGAGGACGGTCGTTGCAGGCTACTGGAAGGATCCCGCAGTTATCGAGCGCATCGGCAACTGGCAGAGAGCCGCTGTCGGCGCTGCATTCAGCAGGAGCCTTAAAATAGTACGTTTCGGCGACAATATGCGCGAGGTAGCCGTTACCGAAGGCGACAAGGTTGAAGCACAGCTCAAACTCGGCTGGCAGGTGAACACTTGGGCAGTGGGTGATCTTGTAAAGGTCATGGACGCCGTCACCGATGCCGAGATCGACGCTCTCGTTTCGGAGTACAGGAGCCTGTACGACCTTGACGAGAAGGACATGGACTCCATCCGATACCAGGCTCGGGAGGAGATCGCCATCGAGAAGATACTTGTGCGCGTGGGCGCAAAGGCATACACCAATACCTTTGAAGACCTCCACGGCATGAAGCAGCTTCCCGGTCTGGCCTCCCAGCATCTTATGTCAAAGGGTTACGGCTTCGGCGCGGAGGGCGACTGGAAGACAGCCGGTCTTACCGCCATAATCAAGGCCATGTACCCCGAGGGCAGAGCCTCCTTCATGGAGGATTATACCTATGATTACAAGCACGAGCTTATCCTCGGCGCACATATGCTGGAGGTATGCCCGTCAATAGCAGCCGACCGCCCCAGGATCGAAGTACATCATCTGGGTATCGGCGGCAAGGAAGACCCTGCAAGGCTGGTCTTCGAGGGCGCAGAGGGCAAGGCCACCGCGCTTTCGATGATCGACGCCGGCGGCAGGCTGAGGCTCATCGCTCAGAGCGTTGAGTGCGTAAAGCCCTTCCAGGATATGCCCAATCTCCCTGTTGCCCGTGCAATGTGGAGACCGGAGCCTTCCTTCCTCAAAGGCCTTGAATGTTGGCTCATCGCAGGCGGCGCACATCACACCGTGCTCTCCTACGACATTCCGGCAGAGACCGTCAGGGCGTTCGCCAAGATCTTCGGTATCGAGCTGGTAGAGATCAACAGCGAGTCCACCCCTGAAAAGCTCGAGCGCGACCTGATGCTCGGCGACCTCATTTATTCACGCTGATCCTGTTCCTCCTTATATTCTGCATTTAGAAGCAGAGCCCCGCGGCACCGTCCGCGAGGCTCTGTTTCTGTGTATTCATCATTATAGTATTTCAGCAAAACAACAATGGACCTCAGCTTCATTTCGATCGCGGTGTGACATAACTGATCTCAATACCAAGCTCTTCTGAAATGCTTGATCTCATCTCGGCTCAGATCCTCGATCTTCAGTTTAGGGATGGGAACACAGTCCCAGGTCAGGCCTTGAGATTTGAGCAGCCAAATTGGGATTTTTAGAAAAAGCTGTTGCTTGCAAATACACTTTCTTTGTGTGCATCTGTATTTATCACTTGCGATGACGCTTTCAACCGGGATCGGCTTCGTGTACGGATTCAGCTCTGTGGTACAGATCAGGATAAGCAAGAAGCAGATGGAGTTCGGTGCCAAGGAGAGCGGTATTACCTACGCTATGATAAGCGGCGTACCGCTCGAAGAACGGAGAACCTCCGAAGGAGATGCTGGCGATCTACAACTATGAGCATAATAAGCAGATAAGCAGAGCCGCGATTATCAAGCAAATGATTGAGATATTTGAGAAATAACAAGAGTACCCGCAGGCAATAGTCTGCGGGCTTTTCGTGTCATATTTCGTGTCATACATTTATCAGAATACCCGATGTTTTATTGATATACAGATATTTTATCAATTATAAAGATAAAAGAAAACCGCGTATTTGCGCACTTTGCGCATTTACGCGGTTTGATGTTTGGTGGAGATGACGGGAATTGAACCCGTGTCCGAAAACCTGTCCCGATGAATTTCTCCGAGCGCAGCTTGTTATTCCGGCTTTCGCCCTTTCCCTTGCGGAGCTGCAAGCAAGCACGCGGCTCCGTTCAGTAGGCTGTTATACATCACGCGGCTACAGCCGTCATCGCGGGACGTTCACCACTGATCGACGCCTTGTCCCGAGCCGTGGTACTCTCAGGCAAGACGGGCGCTGCGCTTAGGCAGCAGCCAGTGCAAAATTATCTTTGTCGTCTAATTTTAAAACGTGCGCCTTTTAAAGAGTTCTGCGCGCCTCTGCTCGCTTATCATCCTTCGAGATCCCCGTCGAAACCTTTACATCCCCTTTTTTAGCTCCGGGACGGCTCGGCTGCGCTCGCCTGTCCTTTTCGCGTCGCTTCTCACTTTTGCAACGAGCATTCAGCTCATTTTGTTCGCGCGGAGTGGTTCTTCATTGTCAGGGCTTGGTTGGGGCTTTGCTTTTAATGGTTGCGCTCCTTCATGGCGCGGTCAATGTCGCGGGCGGCGGCTTTCTGTGCCATGTCGTCGCGCTTGTCATAGAGCTTTTTGCCTTTACAGAGGCCGAGGGCGACCTTTACCCTGCTGCCCTTGAAGTACAGCGTCAGCGGGATCAGCGTGAGCCCCTCCTGCTTGACCTTGCCGTAGAGCCTGTTGATCTCCTTCTTATGGAGCAGCAGCCTTCTGACGCGCATAGGGTCGCGGTTGAAGATATTGCCCTGCTCATAGGGTGAGATATGCATACCCTTGACCCACATCTCTCCGTTATCCACCGAGCACCAGGCGTCCTTAAGGTTTACGCCGCCCCTTCTGAGGGACTTTACCTCGGTGCCGACCAGCTCTATGCCGCACTCGATCTGCTCCAGTATGAAATAATCATGTCTCGCCTTACGGTTATCGGCGATCTGTTTTGTGCCGTTTTTGTTTATAGCCAAATCGACACCTCCTTTCGGGTAGTATTTTATTATACACTATCCGTTTGGAGATGTCAATAGCTAAGGCCAGTATTTACATTATGTTTACAATTAGATCTTGTCGTGGAACGTCCTTGAGATGACGTCGTCCTGCTGCTCCTTGGTGAGCTTGACGAAGTTCACAGCGTAGCCCGACACGCGGACTGTGAGCTGGGGGTACTTCTCGGGGTGAGCCTGTGCGTCCAGCAAAGTCTCGCGGGTGAAGACGTTCACGTTCAGGTGATGTCCGCCCTTTTCAACGTAGCCGTCCAGCAGCTCCACCAGGTTATCTACCTGTCTGTCGTTGGGGATATTGTTTGCCATTGATCTCGCTCCTTTCGCGTTTGGTCGGTCACTGACCGACCAGACTTCACTCCTCGTCCGTATCTATCTCCTCCGTCGGCTGGCAGCAGGCGCCTGTCTTGCCGCAGTCGGAGGTGCTGTACCTGTTCACTCTGATGCCGTCAGCGGTCTCGTCCACGTCAATGGTGAGATGACCGTCGCCGTTCTCAATGAGCTTGTCTATCATAGCAACGAGCTCATCCAGCTCGCCGTTCTCGTCGTCGCGTGTTACCAGCATACCCATTACTCATCAAACTCCTTTGCAAGACTGTCGAGGTCGATATCTCCCATGAACACCTGCTGATCCTTGCCCAGGGCATCGGGGATAATGGAGAAGGTGTTGGATATCCCGTCCTGAGCGTGGCGCCAGGGCAGCTTGGCCACCGATGAAAGTGAAGCCGCCGCGCCGTGACTGTCCCGCCCGTGCATGGGGTTGGCACCGGGTGCAAGGGGCACGCCCATTTTTCTGCCGTCGGGGGTGTTGCCGGTCTTCTTGCCGTAGACCACGTTGGAGGTTATGGTCAGTATCGACATGGTGGGGATGCTGCTGCGGTAGGTGTGGTGCTTACGGATCTTGTTCATGAAGCGTGTGACCAGGTCTACCGCGATGCTGTCCACCCGGTCATCGTTGTTGCCGTACTTGGGGAAGTCTCCCTCGATCTCGTAGTCCACCACGATGCCGTCCTCGTCCCGGACGCATCTTACCTTGGCGTACTTGATCGCCGAGAGTGAATCCGCCACCACCGAAAGTCCTGCGATGCCGGTGGCAAAATATCTCTTGACGTCCCTGTCATGGAGCGCCATCTGTATCTTTTCGTAGCAGTACTTGTCGTGCATATAGTGGATGATGTTCAGGGTGTTGACGTACAGTCCAGCCAGCCATTCCATCATATCGTCGTACTTTTCCATTACGTCGTCGAAGTCCAGGTACTCGCCCTTGACCGGCCTGTACTTGGGGCCGACCTGTACCTTGAGCCGCTCGTCAACGCCGCCGTTAATAGCGTAGAGCAGGCACTTGGCGAGGTTCGCCCTGGCGCCGAAGAACTGCATCTCCTTGCCCACCCGCATCGAAGATACGCAGCAGGCAACAGCGTAATCGTCGCCGTGGGTCTCACGCATCAGGTCGTCGTTCTCGTACTGTATCGACGAGGTCTTGATGGACATTTTCGCGC
Source organism: Ruminococcus sp. (assembly GCA_017529875.1). Classification (GTDB taxonomy): domain Bacteria; phylum Bacillota; class Clostridia; order Oscillospirales; family Ruminococcaceae; genus FB2012. The sequence goes on from JAFXNC010000018.1 coordinate 33,714, forward strand.
AGTAGCGCTTGAAGCTCTGAGGGAGCTTGGTGCTCCACAGTACGGTCATGTTAGGCTCCGGTGCGGTGCCCAGATTGTCCAGGGTGTGCAGGTATCTGAAAGAATTCTTGGTGACCATGGGCGTGCCGTCGATAGTCACGCCGCCGATGGACTCGGTTATCCAGGTGGGGTCGCCGGAGAAAAGCTGATTGTACTCGGGAGTGCGGGCAAATCTCACAAGCCGCAGCTTCATGATGAAGTGGTCGATGAGCTCCTGAGCCTCCTGCTCGGTGATGATGCCCCGCTGCAGGTCACGCTCGATATAGATGTCGAGGAAGGTGGAGGTGCGCCCCAGGGACATTGCCGCGCCGTTCTGCTCCTTGACTGCGGCAAGATAGCCGAAGTAGAGCCACTGCACAGCCTCCTGAGCGTTCTTTGCAGGGCGGGAGATGTCGAAGCCGTAGATGTGCCCCAGCTCCTTGAGCTGTTCAAGAGCCCTCACCTGCTCGGCCAGCTCCTCGCGGAGCCTGATGTTCGGGGAGGTCATCCTCACCAGGGCGGTGGCGAGCTGGTTCTTCTTGTCCTCGATGAGCAGGTCGATGCCGTAGAGGGCTACACGGCGGTAATCGCCGATGATGCGGCCTCTGCCGTAGGCGTCGGGCAGACCGGTGATTATGGCGGATCTTCTCGCCAGTCTCATTTCAGGGGTGTATGCGTCGAACACGCCCTGATTGTGGGTCTTGCGGTACTCGGTGAAGATCTTCACCACCTCGGGATCCACTTCGTAGCCGTTCTGAGAGCAGGCGTTCTGAGCCATCCTGATGCCGCCGAAGGGCTGCAGCGAACGCTTGAAGGGCTTGTCCGTCTGGAGACCGACGATCTTCTCCAGATCCTTGTCGATGTATCCGGCAGGGTGGGAGGTGATAGTGGAGACCACCTTGGTGTCCATATCCAGTACGCCGCCGGCCTCCCGCTCCTTCTTAGCCAGCTCGGCGACCTCCTGCCAGAGCTTCTTGGTGGCAGGGGTGGCGGGGGTAAGGAAGTCCTCGTCGCCGTAGTAAGGTGAGTAGTTTTTCAATATGAAATCTCTGACATTGACAGCGGTATTGCTCCACCTGCCCTCGGTGAAGCCCTCCCATTCCGGCATGAAGTCCCCGAACATAACGATCATTCCTTTCAGTCTTGGCACAATATATTGTATTTGTCAGTGCACAGAGGCACCATATATTTATCCAAATATTATAATAACACATCTCACCATATAAGTCAATAGTATTTGCATATAATATCATTGGCCGGAAAATGGGGTTTTTATACAGTTTAACCACGCTGTTGACAGGTCTTTGACAGAGGGTTATAATAGAGTTAAAGACTTGTAAACAGGGAGGCATTCTCATGAAGCTTTGTATACTTTTCCCCGGCATCGGCTATCACTGCGACAAGCCCCTGCTGTACTACACCGCCAGGGCCGCCCGCGCCAAGGGGTACGAGGTCATCCCGCTGAGGTTCACCGACTTCCCTCAGGGCGCCAAGGGCAACGCAGAAAAAATGCGGGCTGCCGCCGACCACGCTTTCGCTCAGGCCGCACAGCAGCTCGCAGATGTTGATTTTACTAAGTATGACAGGGTGGTATTCGCGGGCAAGAGCATCGGCACGGCGGCTTGTCTTGCCTACAGAGAGCAGCACAGCGTCAGCGCCGACTGCGTCCTGTTCACGCCCCTTGAAATGACCTTTGAGCACCCCGCTCAGGGCTGTATCGCCTTCCACGGCACCGCCGACCCCTGGGCGGACACCGGGCGCATCACCAGCCTCTGCGAGGAAAACGCCGTCCCGCTGAACCTGTTCGAGGGAGCGAACCACAGCCTCGAGACCGGCGACGTCACCGCCGACATCTCCGCCCTCGCCCGGGTCATGGAGAGGGTGGGGGAGTGGCTGTGAGGGTCAGTCTTTATTCCAGGGGAAATCTCCGGTCATGAGGATAGCGCCGTTTTTCTTGTAGCCGATGAGATTATGCTCCCAGCAGTCGATGTTCTTGATATCCGTCCAGTCTTCGGCCTCCGAGACGCCGCCGCCGTAGATCCTGCCGTCTATCAGTATCGCGTTGTAGTCCCAGCCTGAACCGACCGCCGTAACGTTTGTCAGCGATCCGCAGTACTCTTTCCATTGCATGGAGATATCGTAGTGCTCGCTGCCTTCGCTTACCCTGATGCAGTAAAGCAGCTTGCCGCTGTTGGTGAGCCCGAACAGCGCTCCGGTATTGGAAAAGCAGATGTCCTTGAGGTCTGTCCACTCTTTGGCGGCGGCTTCTATCTCTTTGCCTATATGGAGATTGCCGGGTTCATAGATAAGCTTTCCGGCACTCGATACTCCAATGACGGTTGAGTCTCCGTCCTTGCTGGATATCGGTATCGCGGTCACGCAGTTGCGGATCTTGTTGATGAAGTCCTTCTGTTCTATGGTGGAGTATACCTTGCCGTCTTCGGTGACTGCGGCGATATCCGACAGATAGCCTCTGAGTACCTTGACGTTCGACCAGCTTTCAGTTTCCTTAATGAAGCTCAGCACCCTGCCGTCAGAGGTAAGTCCTGTAACGTTTGGGGAATAATCGGTGGTTGAAAGACTTACTACATCGTGCCAGTTGGAATAATCATAGAGTTGAGAATCGTACTTGTCTCCGAAGACCGAAACTGTGCCGTCCTTGTTCAGGCAGTAAACAAGATGATCAGTTATCACCACCTGCTTGTATGAGCCGTTAGCCATGCCTGTGATTAGCGTTTTTTCGCACTCGTCGTAGTATTTGCGCTTGACTTTTTCGGAGACCTCTTGTACCTCGGCAGTGCTGCTGTCTGGACCGATACCGATGTCCGCGCTGACCTCTGATACGAATTCTGTAGGATACCTTTGCTTGAAGGTCTCAAACTTGTCTAATTCACAGAAATAATAAACCCCAGAGCCGACGACGCAAACAATTAACACAAGTATATTCAGAGCATCAAGAATGCGCGAAACACTGCTGATAAGACTCGTGTTATACATTAGGATATAAGTAACTAAACAAAATAACAAAGGAACTAATGAAAGACCAATAATACAATAGAAAGGCGAGATATTGTCAACCATGGACAATTCGGTGCTGTTCAGATCTGATATGTATTTCATTACAACGCTTACTTTTGCAACGACGGCGAATAAGAAACCGAGCGAAAAGACTGCGTCGAGGCTTATTAAATCTTTCTTCTTTGGGAGTAAAGCAAAAAACAGGATAAACGCGGGTCCAAGGATATATACATCAAAGAGCAGGTATTCCCGGTGTACGAAGGGTCTCAGAAGAAATGTCGCAACATACGACACAACCACCGGTAAATGCATCAGCAACATCAGCAGCAACAGCCTGGTGCTGCTTATCTTTTTAGTCGCTGCGGCTGTCTTCGCACCGGCAGGCTTGCTTGCCGATGCGGAGCTTTTTCTTATGGGCGCAGACGGCCTGCTCACCGGTGCGGGAGCGGGGGTGCTGTTTTTGAGCTTTCTGTTTTCCCTTTCCAGATCCTGACGTGCCGATCTCTCCCGGTCGGCACGGACATTTGCGTCTTGTTTCTCCTGCTGAGCTGTTTTCAGCTTTTCATTGAGCCGGCGGTTTTTATCCTCAAGGTCTTTGATGGTCTCGTCCTGCTTCTCAGTATAAATGAGGTCTTTAAACAATTTGTCATTCTCATCCCGCAGCTGACTGTTCCTCACTTCAAGGTTTTCATTCTTTGCACGCAGATCATCAGTTTCGCTGCGCAGCCTCTCCAGTTTACGTTTCAGCTCGTCCGTTTCACGGCGCTCTTTTTCGCGCTTCTCGTCTTCCTCCTGTTTTATAATACCCAGGACGTAGTCTTCAAGCTTTCTGACGGCAGGACTGTCCGGCGGAAGAAGTGTCGTGAAACTGTCGCGGCGCAGATCGAAACCGCAGCTGCCGCAGCGCGTCCCGGTCAGAGCCGCACCGCATTTCAAGCATTTCATAGGCTTTTGCTCCTTTTCAGTGATCGGCAGGGAAGTCATTCCCCGGCCTTGCCTTCCAGTTCGAGAGTGCAGTCGCCCTCGCCCACGTCATCGAATACCGCAAAGTTGGTGGTATCGTTGTAGTGTTCAAATAGCGCGGTGAAGGTCTCGTCCCCGTTGAGGAGTACGGCGCGGCTGCCGACAGGGTATGATGCGGGGTCGGCGTATACCGTGACGGTGCCGTCGGGCTCGGCGCCGATCCTGATGCCCTCGCCTGCGATGCTCGAGTTGATGACCGATTTGCCCGGTTCGCTCTCCGGCTCGGCAGAGGCGGACTTCATGGCAAGGCTCAGCTCAGGGTGAGCAAACCCGGTGTTGTCAAAGCCCAGTATCTCTGACATCTCGCTTATGCGGAAGCTGATCCTTTTGATGACCTTCTTCGCGCCGGAAACGAGGCGTTCGCTGAGCGAAGGCTCTGCTGCACGGAGCGCGGAATAGTCGAGACTTTCGAGGCTCTCCCTGACTTTCAGCATGCTCATGTAAAGATCCTTGCATTCGGAGCATTTGCTGATGTGGCGGAACACTTTTCCGGACAGCTCCATGATCTCCGGCGTCAGTCGGTCGGAAAGCATCAGCTCAGCTATGTCATCAAAGGAGACGTGCTCCCCGGCAGGGAGCTTGTTGTTGTTTTCGGTGTTCATCGTTTGATATTCTCCTTTATCATCTTGGTGAATCGGCTGTTGGTCTTTCTGACGATGTCAGGGTCCAGGTAGAATACTTTGTCAGCATCACTGCCGATCCGATTTAAGAGGGGTTCTGTGACTCTCGGGGGAACGGGTATACCGATCAGCTTGAAATAATAGAGCATCATCCGGTACATATCCATGAGGGTGAAATTGCCGCAGTACTTCTCGCAGATCGCGGTAGGGGAGCCGCTGCCGCCGCCTGTCTTCGCGTTTTTCTCCAGCTGGCTCAAAACGAATGCCAGCATCTTTTCCGGTGAGGTGTTTTGCCTGAAGATCATTTCCAGCGCATCGAAGGCCGTTTCCCGTTTTTCGATTATCCTCTCGGGACTGTCTTCCGTATCCAGCTCCGGCAGCTCGTCGATCGACACTGTCTCACGGCGTTTGTTCAAAAGGTCGCGGCAGGCGTTTTGAACAGCCCTTGTAAGATAGCCGTTCCTATTCATATCAGGATCGTCATAAAAGATAATAAGCTTCAGCCAAAGATTCACGAAAGTTTCCTGAGCCACATCCTCCCGGTCTTCATATGAAATATCCGTAAAGCGGGAAGCGACGCTTCTGCAGTCTTCTTGAAGTATCCTGCCGAGCTGCTCGCGGGCGTTCCTGTCCTCATGTTCAATAAACCTTACGATCAGTTCAAAGGTCGATGCATCACCAAAGGTCATTTATATCCCTCTATTCTATATAACGTTTCAGACACCGAAATGTCTTACGTGGACCGCAGAAGACCGGTCAGAGTGTTGCCAGCCCGGGCAGATCGACGGGAGCACCCTCGCTGCTGCCGAATCGGATCCTCAGGCGCATATCGCTGCCCAGTTTGATGCCGAGCTTGAAGCTGCCGCTTTTGTTTCCCGGCAGAGTGACGGAGAGCTTTTTTAGCTTTCCTCCGATCCTGACGCTGACAGGGACAGGCGCATCCATGTCGCTGGAGTGCGAGAATACGGCATTCTTCGGCTGGGAGTATTTTTCGTACAGCTTTTCGCCGCTGCCGAATCCTGTTTTCTTCTGCTCATGGAGCTTAAATGTGCCGCCGCTCCAGATGTAGGTATAATAAGTTACCGAAACATCCTCTATCTTCTCGATCAGCAGTTTACGGCGGTCATTGATCTTATTTTGCTCCAGTTCTTCATCAAAGACTTCGGAGTTAAGATATCCGCAGTAGTAACACTTGTATGTGTTCTCGATATCTGTTCCGCATAGTTTGCAGCAGCTCATATGCTTTCCTCCCCCGCCTGTTTCTCACGCAGTGTCAGGAGCATATTATAGGCGCTCTCGTACTGAGCAAGCGCAGATCTGATCACACTGCCGAGCCCGTCGAACCAGTCCGCGATATCTGAGAAAGAGCTTAGCTCTCCCGGGAACTTCGCACATTCCTCCGGGGTCAGGGCTTTTGACATGGCATCGTCCTGACGCAGCTTGTCCCAGGCTGTGCCGATCTCTTTGAGTACAGCGCCGGCTTCGTCGGCGGCCTTTTTGTTTGCTTCGTATATCTCGACGCTTTTGGTCAGCTCGGCTTTGATCTCGACTGCGTAGGCATTCTGCCTGGTCAACTCGGCGAGCCTGTCGCGCTGCTCGGTAAGAGTGCGGATAGTATCCTTCTTTGCAGCGAGCTCCGCTTCGGCCTTGTTAAGGTCGCTCACCGTCTCGGAGAACATTTCCGGGTCAAGCTTCACAACGGCATCGCAGTTCTCCTTGTATACAGGCAGCAGCTTTTCTCTGAGATTTACAAGGGCGCTGGCGTAGGAGCGAAGATCCTCCACCCGGGGCACCCGGCTGTCCATGCCGGCGTCAAGCAGCATAACGGCTGCCTCAAGCAATTCATCGGCAGACAGCTCCTCGCCTTTTTGCCTTGCCTTATCCATTAGATCAAGATTCATTTTAAGGTCTTCAAACAATGTTATCATCTCCGAATTCAGTCATGCTTGTAATGCCTCCCAGCAGCGCCTCGATGTTAGGCAGACGTTTTTTATAGATCAATGCAGGATTGTCAGGGTCATCTTTTTCTGCGCTGCTGAGTCTGTTATATGTTTCGTAATCGTAATAGTAAAGAGTAAGGCTGTGGTCGCGTTCCATAGCTATGGCAAGATATATGTCATTTACGGGCAGATCCATTTCAAAGGCGGGTTCGACTATATCCGATCTCAGGCGGTTCTTGCACCGCTGGATATAGTGTATCCTCTCCCCGTATACGGGGGTGGGTATGCCCTCACGGTTATTGCAGTAGAACACCGGCTTGCCGGGCGTGTATACCTCGTTCATGCGGAAGAACACGAAGGGTTTTGTCTGCTGTTTGTTGTAGCCTACGAAGGTGTACTGGAACTGGTCGGATATCTTGATCTTCTCGTTTACCTCGAGAGCCGCACCGTTGGCAACAGAGAGTATCCGGGTCTCTGCGTTTCGGAAGTCGTATTCCGTGTACCGGGGGTCCCTTGTTTGGCTGACCAGGCGGAAGGCCTTGCAGGACTTGGTGATATGCCTCTCGGTGAGGGCAAAGTTGCAGAATCCTCCCACCAGAACGACCTTGAAGGCTCCGCTGCTGGCAGACGTGCTATCGATATTGTTTTCATCCATGTATTTGGCGGCATCATCCAGAACAGAGGTAAGTACTTTGCTGATCGCACCTTCACCGGATCCGTCTGTGCCGTAGGCGCGTATCAGGGCGCTGTGCTTGACAGTTAATCTTTTGTCGCCGTAAAACAGTTGTTTCATTGGTGTCAGCGTAAATTCCCTGTCGTACTTGGTACCGCCTTCCTTGAAGTAGGCATCAAAGGCCTCGCAGTAGTTTCTCAGTTCGGTCGCGGATTTCTTGACTGCTTCCTCTACGCTCTTGACGAAGAACTGATAATCCTGGGAGCCCTTGTCAACGTTCTGGATGCCGTTGTCTTCAAGTATTATGTCGGCAAGGGTCTCCATGTAGGCAAGACCGGCCTTGCCTACCTTGCCGTCGGTATTCTCTCCGGCACCCCAGCCGTCACCGACGACGCTGATAACGCTCTTTCCGTCCTTGTTCTCGACCCGGCACAGTGCCAGATCAAGAGTGCCTCCGCCGTAGTCGATGACCAGTATATGTCCGTCGAAGGGGGATTCGTTCTCTGCGCGGCGGCTGCGGTTTATCGTCTCCACCACGGCTCCTGCCGCCAGCTTGGGCTCCGCACAGAAGTCTACTTCCGTCTCGTAGCCAAGCTTTTGGCATACCCTGACTATGATCTCGTGAAGAGCCTGTATCCTGTGGTCGTTGAGATCCTTGGTCCAGACGTTGGGTATGCCCACAGTTATCTTCTCGATGTCGCCGAATCCGGGCACCGATTCCTTGACCTTTTTGAACAGCTCCTCGATAAACAGCCCGGTGATGAAGTCCGGGGTGAATGTGCTGTCATAGCCCCGCTTTTTCCACTCCTCCGGTTCCTGCCATTTGGAGCTGTCTTCTTCGCGGAGAGGCTCGCTGCCCAGCAGCAGCTTGAAGCCCTTGAATACTCTCGCGCCGCTGACGCAGAGATGGTTCACTGCATCACTGCCGATCAGCACCTCGCCTGCGTCGTCCATGGTTTCGACAGGCGTCTCGTCATCCTTCGGCAGCAGCACAACTATGGATTCAACTGCATTGTTGGCGGTATAGTCTTGGCTGAAATTAACAGCCTCCGGCTTGTCCCCCGCAAGTCTCGATACGATAGTATAGGTCGTGCCGAAATCAAGTCCGATACGTTCTCCCACTGTTTATTCCCCCTGTATTATATGTTGGTTTTGAAAAACTCCCTGATGAATGAGGTCATGGGCTGGAAAAAGTTCATTTCAGCATTGTCATTCCGGTCGATGCCTCTGAATATCCCGATGACGGTCATGTCGTTTGAGATGACCGGCGCTCCCGAAATGCCGTCTTCTTTGTTGAGGATCGGGCCGAGGTCGTATACCTCGTTGGGATCGTCAGTATTCAAAGGGTGCTTCCTGGACACTACGTGAGAAAGCGGATACACAAGTGTTTTCTTGAGCACGGGATAACCCGCGAGGGTGACTTGCTCATGCAGATCGATCACCCGGTCAAGGTCTGCTATCTGCATAAAGGGCATGGGTGAGGGCTTGTGTATCTTTATCAGCGCAAGGTCAACGCCTGATTTGACGTTCACCACCGAGAAGCTGTATGTCTCCTTGCCGTTGTCTGAGGAGGCAGTGCCGCGCATCACATGGCTCGTGAGACGCTTTTTGTCCGCCACACTGTGGCAGCAGGTCAGGGCGTAACCCTCCGGCGAGATCACGAAGGCCGTGCCGTAGTTTGGTTTGCCGTTTATCATGACCGTGGTCTTGAATATGCACTTGCTGCCCATATCGCCTTTGTCGGTAAAGCTGCACTGCTCTCTGCCGAAGAAGATCTCTTTTCTGAGCTTCCTGAGAACATCGGATTTCTTGGTGCTTATACGCGAGAATGAGTTGTCAGTGATGAAGGCTTCAGCGCAGTCTTTGGAAAGCTCCGCCAGTGATGCGAGCTGTTCCCCGGTCAGCCCCGAGAGCAGCTCTTTCAGCTCTTTGAGGGAGTTGAACTGCCATTCACCGCTGCCGCTGCGTCTTTCTTTGAAGATATACACTGCCAGCCCGGAAAGGGTACCGAAGGGCAGGGAAGCGATCGCTCCGCCCGACAGTCTCATCCTCGTCAGCAGCCGGAATATCTCGTCAGGGTGAGGAACGGAGTTTGCCCGGAGGAAACGTCCGGCCTTTTTTAGACGTGTTAAGTACTCCCCGTAGTCACCGGTGCCGAAGTCCTTCTCCAGCCTTGCCAGCCGTGATACGGCAGCTCTGTCCGCCGAGGCAAAGCAGAGCTCCGGATCGTCGGTGACGGCAATGACAGAGTTCTGAGCCGGCAGCTGTCTGAGAGTGCGTATAAACAGCTCTATGCTGCTGTCGGGAAGGCTGCTGTCAGTCAGCAGTACCAGCGGCAGCAGCGCGGCAGTCTTCTTGTTTTTATCCGAGACCAGCGAGCAGAGCCTTCCGAGCCTGTCCGGCAGGTCGTCGCTGTTTTTGGTATCGAGAGTGAATACCCGCTCAAAGCCCTGTGACTTGTAATACCGTCTCAGGTATTCCCACAGGCTTAGTATCTCGAAGGTGTCGGCGGCATAGATCTCCTCCGGGTCAGCCATGAAGAAATGCAGCTTCTCCGGTGCATCGGCGTATGCCGACACCTGATCTGCCCGCAGGGGTCTTGGCTTGGGCCGCTCGTTGGGAGCAGGCTTTGGATGCTTTTCCGGGAGCTTGGCCTGAGCTGCGGCGGGCACCGCCTTAACAAGTTCCTCCGCCGGGGCAGGGTCGGGATGCTGTTTGGGGAGCTTGTCCAAAGCTGCGGAGGGTATCGCCCGAACAGGCTTATCTTTAGGGATACCGTCAAGGATGTTCCCGGGGATCTCCGTTTCATTTGTTACACATCCGGGACGAACCGTACAGGTGATCCGGCACCACACCTTTGAACCTGCCAGAGCCTCCGTTATCAGCAGGCTGCTGCCTGTTTCTTCGGGCATCACCGAGGGGAAATAGCCTATATCCTCATTGCCTGTACTCTTGTACCATTCATAGCACAGTTCAGATCCGTCGCTGTTGTACTGAAGCGATACACAGAGATATTTCCGGCCGTCGATGATCTGATATTCCGATCCGACTGTGCCTTCGAGCGGCAGCTCAAAGTCGCTGTGCTTGATCGGGCCGTAGACAAGGCGCGTGATCTGTCCGTCATTCGCGGTGTACTCAGCATGGATGTACTGATCTAAAAGATAGTCCCTGCCGGTTATCGCAAAGCTTCTGTCTTGGATGTTCTGTCTCCGGTTGATTTCATAGTCCGATTCGCTGAAACGGTTGAATTCCCACAAAGGGTTTATGTCAGGAGCGAAGTTCTCTTCAAGGAGGCCTTTTCTGATCTCAATAGCGGTATAGGCTTTGCCGGTCATGTTAGTCTTGCGTACAGCAGAAAGATGAAGCAGCATCTTTTCGTTGACCACTTGCAGTGAGTTCATCCTTCTGATCATGTTCCTGAATATCACGACTATTTCATTGAAGGATAACTCCACATACGCCTGCTCGATGCTTTCGTTGCCGTCGTGCTTGAATAGGTTTCCGTTACTGTTGATATCTTTGAGTATCCTTTTTATCTTATCCGAACCTATGCCGAGTCTGTTGAGCAGTGTGCTGTGTTTCAGATAATCTCTGTAAGTGATCGACCTGGGGTGATTGGGATCCAGGCCCCCGAGCTGCTGTTCGTTATAGGTGAGATAGTACTCATATCCGTGCCGGAGCAGAGTTTCTGCAACGCCTTGCAGATTCCTGATGCAGGTGCTCTCATCAAAATTCCTGTAAAACTCATTCAGATCGTCGTTAGCCTTTGGGGTACAGATATTGTACACTGTGGCAAGGGCCTTTTTGAGATTCATTTTCAGTTCTTTGCTTGCGGTTTTCAGCTCATATATAAATGAAAGATCCATAGCAGCACTCCCTGTCCGTAATGATCTGTAAAGGCAGAAAAAAGTATAAATTTCTGCAAAAATACACTCTTTAATTATACATCAGAAAGTGGCATGTTGTCAAGATGAAGTGAAAGCTTTTCAGCTCTGTCTGTGTGCAGTTGTCAATGATCTTGGACACTCGCCCTCAAAAAATAAGATGTTAAGCACATATTGGCAACTTCACCTCTTGGAGGAGCCGTAGGCGACGGAGAGAGGTGAAGTTGCGGCGGCTCTCTACATTATCGACAGGTGA